>NZ_JAFIQY010000013.1 GCF_022271435.1 Streptomyces monomycini
CAGCGGCTCGATTCTGGACCACAACTCATCGTCCACCAGCCACGGTCGAGCACTTCGCTTACTCACACCCCAGCAACTGACGCAGCCATCCGAAGGACACGGCTACTTACGTTGCGTTAGGAGCTCTAAGACGCCATTTCGTTTGGTGTGATCTTGCGGCAGCCTGGAACGGTGACTGCTTCGCTTGTTGAGCGGATGGCGCCGGATGACCTGTGGGAGTTGTTCGAGCGGGTGGTTCCGCCGGCTCCGGAGCGCCCGCAGGGCGGCGGCCGGCGGCGGCACGGTGACCGGGAGGTGCTGGCCGCGATCATCTTCGTGGCGACCTCGGGGTGTACATGGAACCAGCTGCCGCCCGGCTTCGGCCCTTCGGGAGTGACCGCCTTCCGCCGGTTCACCGAGTGGTCCGAAGCCCGCGTGTGGGCCAAGCTCCACCGCCTGGTCCTCGACGAGCTCGGCGCCCGGGGCGAGCTGGACTGGTCGCGGTGTGCGATCGACTCGGTCAGCGTCCGCGCCCTCAAAGGGGGCAGCTGACGGGACCGAATCCGACCGACCGCGGCAAGAACGGATCGAAAATCCACCTGCTCGTCGACCGCAACGGCCTCCCGATGTCGCTCGGCGTCTCCGCTGCCAACCTCCACGACAGCCAGGCCCTCATCCCGCTGGTGCGCGGCACCCCACCCATCCGCTCCCGCCGCGGCCCCCGGCGCCGGCGGCCCGCGAAACTGCACGGCGACAAGGGCTACGACTACCCCCACCTGCGACGTTGGCTCTCCCTGCGCCAGATCCCCCACCGCATCGCACGCAAAGGCACCGAGTCCTCCCAACGCCTGGGCCGACACCGTTGGGTCGTGGAACGAACGGTGTCTTGGCTGTCGGGGTGCCGACGTCTCCACCGCCGCTACGAACGCAAACCTGAGCACTTCCTCGCCTTCACCGCCATCGCAGCCACCCTCATATGCCACCGCCGCATCACGAGTTGAAATAGCGTCCAGAGAGGTGCGGCGGGCCGCACCTCCTGACCCTGCTCGTGTTCGCTGACGTACGATTCCTGGATGAGTGATGCCCGTGCAGAGATCCAGGACCTCAACAGCCGCTACGCGATCGCCTTCGACTCCGGGCAGCTCGATGAGTCCGTCGGCTGCTGGGTCGAGGACGGCGTTTTGGACGAGACCGAAACCGGCTTCGGACTGTTCGAAGGCCGCGAGGCGATCCGTGCCTTCTTCCGCGACACGCTCATGGCGAACTCCACGCACGTCGTCCACATGATGTTCAACCACCTGATCACCAGCATCGAGGGCGACCACGGTGAAGGCCGGGTCAACTGCCTCGTGGAGATTGTGAAGACCGACGGCAGTCACGCCCGCGCCCACGTCACGTACAACGATCGCTACATCCGGGCCGAAGGCGAGTGGAAGTTCGCCAGTCGCGTCCTCACCTCGGCCTTCCCACACGCGGTACTCACGGGCTGACGCGCGGGCAGTCGCTGGGGACCTCCTCGGCATCCCGGGGCAGCCTGTGACGCCGGGGGCGGCGTTGATCACCACACGCTCGTACGTCCGCTCCCTCTCCCTGCCCAGGTGGTCCCGCGGGTGTCAGTTGGTTCCAGGTGTGGCCCGAGGTGGCCACGAAGATGGTCGCGGCCAGCACCTCGCGGTCCCCTGCCGCGGCTGGCCGCCGCCCTGCGGGCGTTCCAGGGCCGGTGGGGCCACCCGCTGGCGCAACTCCCACGGGCCAACCGGCGCCATCCGCTCAACAAACGAGGCAGTCACCGTGCCAGGCTGGCGCAAGATCACACCAAACGAAATGGCGTCTAAGTGCTGTCCCGTAAATCAACTATGGCATGTTGGTTGACCAGCACTATTTCCCGGTCACCCGGCCAGGGTGAGGTTGTGGAGGCGGGCGATGCCGGGCATGGCGTGGTGAACGCCGTCGCCCTTGAGGCGGCAGTCACGGAGGATCTTCCAGGCCTTCATGCGGGCGAAGGCGTGCTCGACGCGGGCGCGGACCTTACGGTGCGAGCGATTGTGGTCCTCTTTCCAGTCCGGGAGATCGGTCTGGCCGTGTGCACGGCGGTGCGGAACGACCAGGCCGGTGCCGCGATAGCCGCCGTCGGCGATGACCATAGCCCGGCCGACGGCGGCCTTGGCGCCGGACAGCTCCCAGGCCCTGCAGTCGTTACGGTTGCCGGGCAGCGGCCGGCCGACGGCGACGACCAGCCGGGTATCGGCGTCGATGACGACCTGGTGGTTGGTGGAGTACCGGTAGTTCTTCGACTGCTCGGCCACCTGGTGGTCGCGGGTGGGAACCAGGGTGCCGTCCACGATCAGGACAGTGTCCTTGCGGAATCGCTTGCGCTGCTGGAGGGCAAGCGCGGGCCCGAGGTGGTCAACCATGCGGTCGGCCGCGGACTTGGTCACCCCGAACAGCGGGGTGAGTTGGCGCAGAGTGAGGTTGGTCCGCCAGTACGCGGCCACCAGCAGGACCCGGTCCTCCAGCGGCAGGCTCCAGGGCCGGCCCTTGCGGACCGGGTCGGCGCCCTCGCGCCGCAGCGCGGTGACCAGTTTGCCGAACTGCCGCGGGCTCAGCCCAGTGAACGGGGCTATCCAGGAGGGCTCCGAGGCCGTGATCACACCAGACACGGCAAGATCATCGCACTCCTGACCAGCAGTTACGGGACAACACTCAGTAAGCGCCGATGGGGTTGTGGGCGCTGGCAGCCGGGGATACAGCGGGCCGGATCGGCTGGGACGTGTCGGTGGGGTCCACCGCGGTGCGAGCGCACCAGCAAGCTGTCCGGCCTGCGGAAGGGCCAGGCAGTTCAACCGGCGATGACAACGCCCCAGGGCTTTCCGGTAATTCGCGCATCGGCCGAGGTACACACGGACAGACCGCGTAGCCGCTGACAGCCGGTCGGCTCAAGATGACGATCGAACCCTGAGGATCTCCTGGTCACAGCTGAGGACGAAACCTCCACCCGGACGCGCGGCATGCGCATGCAAGTACGCGGCAACCTGCGCACGGGCAGACGAAGTGTCCAGCGGACCCAGCACCAACTGGCAGATGTCCAACGCGGTGGCAAGATCCGGCATGCGCAGAGATGCCGGTCGACGGACGACCTCCCCGCGGCACGGCCGGCCCGTCGCGCTCTTCACGTGAGGAAGGAGCGAGGCCAGGGTGCGGATGGGGGCTCCGAAGTGGCGGGCGATGCGCATGCAGCCGGATTCGGGGTGCTGGAGCACGATGGCGAGTTCTCCGCCCGCACGCAGCCAGGACAGCATGGCGGACAGGTGGCCGGGCCATTGGGCTTCGGGGACGTAGTAGAGGACGTGCGAGCACAGCACGAAGTCGGCGGGCTCGCGTGGTGCGGCGGACAGGATGGGTGCGGGCAGGGTTTCGGCGCCTGGGCAGGTGGTACGCAGCTCGGCGTGGAGCGCCGCGTCGGGTTCGATGGCGAGGGTGGTCGCGAACCTGTCGGCGAGGAGGGCGGTGTACTCCCCCGTTCCCGCGCCCGCGTCGATGAAGACGTCCCGCCGGGACAGGTGATCGACGATGCCGGTCAGGTAGCTCTTCAGGTGTTCTGCCTCGTCGGAGTAGGCACGGTACGCGTGCAGGATGTCCGAGTAGCGGGGGTGAGCGGGGTCGAGTTCCTGCCAGATGCAGGAGTGGCCGGTCATGTCGTCACCCGGCGCCTCGGCTCGGAGCCACTTGCGCCGGCGAACTCACGCAAGGCAAGCCGGCAGCCGAGCCGGCCATGACGTAGCACCGGATCCGGTGGACAACCGCGGCTCTTCCCGATGTCCCTGACGTCAGCTGGGGTTCTGGGCCAGTGCGGCGTGCGGCAGTGCGCCGACTTCCCACGGGCCACCGGCGATGATCACGGAACTGCCGAAAGGTTGCGCAGCCGGCTGTCGAAGTCACGGGGGCGTCCACCCAGGTCCTGGAGTTCGTACCCACACCTCAAGGACACCCTGCCCCGCCGGACACCGCCCCGTACCCGCGGGTACCACTGCTCCGAACGAGGTCCTCAACCACCTGGCCGAGGCGGCAACCCAGCAGGTCAGAGCGCGGTTGCAGCGCAGACCCAACATCACCCGAACAGCCCCGCCACGCGAGCAGCGCGGGTGACGAGCCAGGCCCCCTGGCTACCCGTGGAAGCTCATGAATATCTCCTGACGCTCCGGCCCAGCGGCGGCCACACCCCGTCAGCCACGACGGACTATCCTGCTGCTCCGCCCGCCCCTTTCTCAGCCCTCTCCCCCAAGGGGCAGCCACCAAGACAAAGCGACGAAACAACTCACCTTCGACACAGCGACTCCTGCGGACGGAGCAGCTAGATGACTAGAATCGCGACGCTTTGGCGGCATATGCCGGAACTCCCAGAAGTAAGGAAAAACCGCCACGCCAGCTAGCGAAACCGCTGGTCGAGGCCTGTGGTCCCCGCGCGTGCGGGGGTGGTCCCGAGGTCCAGACCCTGACCGTCACCGGCGGACCGTGGTCCCCGCGCGCGCGGGGGTCCCCCCGCCGCCGACCAGGCGTCACCTCGCGCCAGACGGGCACCCCATGCAGTCCGCACCCACCCACCCAACACCCCACCCCTTCACAGCACGCGTCGGAAAGTCACCCGGTCCAGCGTCGGCCCGTCGTAGTCGACGTGGACCGGGATGCCGTCCACCTCTCGGTCGCCGGGTTCCGGCTCGAAGCCCATGGCCTGGTGGAAGGCGATGGATCCGGTGTTGTGCGGCGAGGTGACGGCGCGTACCTCGGTGCGGCCGGCTGCTGCCGCGCGTGCGAAGAAGGCGGTGTAGAGGTGGCGGGCCACGCCCTGCTTGCGCAGTTCGGGGTCCACGCCGACGAAGTGGATGTATGCCTCGTTCGCGTGGTCGGCGGAGTGGAAGCCGACGAGGAACGCCCGGATGCCCTGTTCGTCCTCCAGTATCAGGCTGGTGTCCGCGAAGTGCTGGAGGAACAGCCGGGGCAGCAGCAGGGAGAGGTCCCGCGATTGTTCCGGGGTGTGCGAGTCGCCCCACCACCGCTGGACGCACTCCACGAGCGTGGTGTGGTCGGCCGTGCGGGCCCGGCGTACGTCTTGCATGTCCTGCCTATCGGCCAGGGAGTGGTGTGTGGTCGGCATGGGGTCGCTCGGCTACTCGCGCTAACTGGCGTCCATGGTGCTGCTGTTGTAGGTGGCCACGATAATCTCGGCACCGCCGCGCGCCCAGCGCCGACCTTGAACATGCGGGCGGGAGACGAGGGCCTGCCCCTCCCCCCGCCGTCTTCAGGAAGAAGTACGCAGCCAGTCCTCGAAGCGGATGGTGGCCAGCCGGGCACTGCCCTCGTCGGGGACGAGGCTGCGTTCGGTGAGTTCGGAGCCGAAGTAGCGGGCGTGCGGGTCGGGGACGACCGTGCGCGGATCGTGCCAGGCGTGCAGGGCTCGGGCGACGAGTTCGTCGAAGCGGGAGACTTCGGGGCCGGCCACTTCGGTGGTGGCTTTCTGCGGGGTTCCCACGGCGGCCTTGGTCACCGCCTCGGCGACGTCCTCGGCCGCCATGGGCTGGAAGAGCACGGGTGGTACGCGCACGGTGTCGCCGTCGGTCGCGGTGTCGGCGATGCCCTTGACGAACTCGTAGAACTGCGTCGCCCGGAGGATCGAGTAGGGGATCGGGCCCTGTTTGATCAGCCGCTCCTGGGCCGCCTTCGCCCGGAAGTAGCCGTTGTCGGGCAGGTCGTCGATGCCGACGATCGACAGCGCCAGGTGGTGCGTGACGCCCGCCGTCGCCTCGGCGGCCAGCAGGTTGCGGGTGGAGGTGGTGAAGAACTCCAGGACCGCCGACTCCTCGAAGGAGGGCGAGTTGGCCACGTCCACGGCCACCTGGGCTCCGGCCAGTACAGCGTCGAGGCCCTCGCCGGTGAGGGTGTTGACGCCCGTGCTGGGCGCGGCAGGCACTGCCTCGTGCCCGCGTTCGGTGAGTTTGCCGACCACTTTGCCGCCGATGAGGCCGGTGCCTCCGATGACCACGATCTTCACTTCGTACGCTCCTCGCGCTGGTGGCGCCCGCTGGGGCGCACAGGCGTCAGGACTGCCTGGGCGCGCGCAGGTGGGCGCGCTGCTTGAGTTCGTCGTCGTCGACCAGGACGAACATAGGCTGCCCCGGTACGCAGAGCATGGTGACGACGAAGCGCAGGCGGGTATCGGCGAGAGCGTTGCCGTCCTGGTAGTGGATGACGTCGCCGCCGGGCTCCCAGAACGCTTCCCCGGCGCGGACGATCCGCTCCGGCTCGCCTTCCAGTTCGAAGCGCATCTCGCCCTCCAGCACGTACCCGAAGGCCGGACCGGGGTGGCGGTGCGGCGGGGCGCCCTGGTCGCCGGGCGGGTACTCGATCTGGACGGTCGACACGTGCGCGCCCTCCGGGATGGCGGGCGGGGCGACCTCTTGCAGCACGGTGAGCGCGGTCTTCCATGCCTCCGAGTGGGGCTGCTCGTGGGTGCCGGGCATGGCGGGTCCTCCCTCTGGGGTGCCGGTAGCGGCACCGCTGCCGCCCCGGTGAACAGTGCCGCCCTGGAACGCGGTGCCGCCCCGGTGTACGGCGGCGGACCTCGGCGGGCGGACGGGCCGGCGGCGCGCGGTACGACCGGGGGTTTCCATTGTTCAGAGCCCCGGCGTGCCCGGTGAGCGCCGATCCGGACACATCACGAGGGCACGTCGAAAGGGCACGTCGCAGGGGCACATCACGGGAGCACGTCGCGGGGACACGTCGCGGGGACACGTCGAGGGTGCCGTACGGAGGCCGGGGCTCTCCCGCCCCCACCCCCTCTCCCCCACCCGTGTCTCATCTCACGTACCACCATGTGAACAGGGGTGTCCGTACCGGGCGTGACCGATCTACGCTGTCGCGTGCAGCTGGTTCGCCCTGCCCGCCAGGCAGACGCGTCGTAAGAGGGAACCCGGTGAAAATCCGGGACTGCCCCGCAGCGGTGAGCGGGAACGACCGCCGTCATACGCACTGGATCCGGGCCGCGGATCCGGGAAGCGACGGCCAGTAGGTGTCCGCCGGACGACGTTCCGGCAGGCGTGCCCGCGAGTCCGAAGACCTGCCCGTTGCCCGCGTGCGTCCATACGTGCGCGGCCTTCCGGTGACCTCGAGGGCGGGTCGGCGACCACAGCAGACGGGCATGGGTGCCGTTCGGCGCCGCTTGGCCCGTCGGGTGCGTCATTCCTTCGCGTTCTCGTCCCGTCACCGGGCTCGGAGAAGATCACGCTCGCGAAGGAGAGTTCCGTGACAGCGAAGCCCGCAGCCGCGGCAGCACGGGCCACCGTGTACGGCTACCCCCGCCAGGGACAGCACCGGGAACTGAAGAAGGCCGTCGAGGGGTACTGGAAGGGCCGCGTCACCGCGGACGCCCTCCAGGAGACCGCGAGGGACCTGCGCCGGTCGAACTGGCAGCAGCTGGCCGACGCCGGCCTCCACGAGGTGCCGACCGGTGACTTCTCGTACTACGACCACGTACTGGACACCAGCGTCATGGTCGGAGCTGTCCCGGAACGGCACCGCGCCGCCGTCGAGGCCGACGCGCTGGACGGCTACTTCGCGATGGCACGCGGCACGCAGGACGTGGCGCCGCTGGAGATGACCAAGTGGTTCGACACGAACTACCACTACCTCGTGCCCGAGTTGGGGCCCGACACGGTCTTCGCCACCGACTCCGCCCAGCAGGTCGGCGAGGTGCGGGAGGCGCTCGCGCTCGGCCACACGCCGCGCCCGGTCCTCGTCGGCCCGGTCACCTACCTCCTGCTGTCCAAGCCGGCCCCCGGTGTCGCCGCCGACTTCGACCCGCTGACGCTGCTCGACCGGCTTCTGCCCGTCTACGCGGAGGTGCTGGCGGACCTGCGTGCGGCCGGTGCCGAGTGGGCGCAGCTGGACGAGCCCGCCCTGGTCCAGGACCGCACCCCGGCCGACCTCAACGCCGCCGAGCGCGCCTACCGCGTCCTCGGCGCCCTCACCGACCGCCCGAAGCTGCTGGTCGCCTCGTACTTCGACCAGCTCGGTGAGGCTCTGCCGGTGCTCGCCAAGGCCCCTGTCGACGGTCTCGCGCTGGACTTCACCGAGGCCGCGGCGGGCAACCTGGACGCGCTCGCCGCCGCGGGCGGCCTGCCGGGCAAGCGGCTGGTCGCCGGTGTCGTCAACGGCCGCAACATCTGGATCAACGACTACGAGAAGTCCCTGGCCACCCTGGGTACGCTGTTGGGCCTGGCCGACCGGGTCGACGTGGCCGCCTCCTGCTCCCTGCTGCACGTCCCGCTGGACGCCACGGCCGAACGGGACATCGACCCGCAGGTCCTGCGCTGGCTCGCGTTCGCCCGGCAGAAGACCGCCGAGATCGCCACGCTCGCCCGCGGCCTCACGCAGGGCACCCACGCCATCGCCGCCGAACTGGCCGCCAACCGCGCCGACCTGGCGTCCCGCGCCGGTTCCGCGATCACCCACGACCCCGCCGTACGGGCCCGTGCCGCCGCCGTCACCGACGCCGACGGCCGCCGCTCCGCACCGTACGGGGAGCGGACCGCCGCCCAGCGGGCCCACCTCGGCCTGCCGCTGCTGCCGACGACCACCATCGGCTCCTTCCCGCAGACCGCCGAACTGCGCACCGCCCGTGCCGACCTGCGGGCGGGCCGGATCGACACGGCCGGGTACGAGGAGCGCATCGAGAGCGAGATCCGCGCGGTGCTCTCCTTCCAGGAGGAGGCGGGCATCGACGTCCTCGTGCACGGCGAGCCCGAACGCAACGACATGGTGCAGTACTTCGCCGAGCAGCTGACGGGGTATCTCGCCACGCAGCACGGCTGGGTCCAGTCGTACGGCACGCGGTACGTCCGTCCGCCGGTCCTCGCGGGTGACATCTCGCGGCCCGAGCCGATGACGGTGCGGTGGACACGGTACGCGCAGTCGCTCACCGACCGTCCGGTCAAGGGCATGCTGACCGGTCCGGTCACCATGCTCGCCTGGTCGTTCGTCCGCGACGACCAGCCGCTCGGCGACACCGCCCGGCAGGTGGCGCTGGCCCTGCGCGACGAGGTCGGCGACCTGGAGGCAGCCGGCACCTCGGTCATCCAGGTCGACGAGCCGGCGCTGCGCGAGACGCTGCCGCTGCGCGCCGCCGGCCGTCCCGCCTACCTCGCCTGGGCCACCGAGGCGTTCCGCCTCACCACCAGCGGGGTGCGGGACCGGACGCAGATCCATACGCACATGTGCTACGCCGAGTTCGGTGACATCGTGCAGGCCATCGACGATCTCGACGCCGACGTGATCAGCCTGGAGGCCGCGCGCTCGCACATGCAGGTGGCCCGTGAACTGGCCGAGCACGGCTATCCGCGGGAGGCAGGTCCGGGCGTGTACGACATCCACTCGCCCCGCGTGCCGAGCGCCGAGGAAGCGGCGAGCCTGCTGCGCAAGGGGCTCGGCGCCATCCCGGCCGAGCGGCTGTGGGTCAACCCCGACTGCGGTCTGAAGACCCGGGGCTGGCCCGAGACCCGCGCTTCGCTGGAGAACCTCGTCACGGCCGCGCGGACGGTCCGGGCGGAGCTGCCCACGGCGTGATCCGGTGATCCGGTGTGTCCGGTGACGGCCGGGAGGGTGCGTCCGCGCGCCTTCCCGGCCGTTGTTCTTGCCGTTGACGACTGCCCGCTGACCGACCGGTGACCGCTCGCCGATCGCTTCGTACGCGCCGCCGCTCCTCCTCCCCGGTCCTCGGAACGGACATGGGTACGAGCGAGAGGAGGCGGCGGAACATGAGCGGTCTTGTGTACTTCTCCAGCGTCTCGGAGAACACCAGGCGCTTCGTGGGCCGGCTCGGGCTGCCGGCACAGCGCATCCCCCTGCGTCCCCACCGGGACGGGATGCCGCGGATCACGGGCTCGTACGTACTGATCGTGCCGGCCTACGGCAGTGATCAGGGCGGCGCGGTGCCCAAGCAGGTGATCGCGGACGAGAAGATCCGCCTGATCCTGCGGGACAAAGCCGTCCACAGCTATTACTCCGGTGAGCTGTACGAGTCGGCGAGGGCGGGGCCGCCCATCGGCCGAGGGAGACCGGCGGGCGGGCCGTAAACTGCTCTTCCCGCGACTGATCAAGGAAACGCAATTGACGCCGCACTCCCTGGCGTTCTACATGGACGCCGTGACCACCGGCACCGTGCTCGGCCTTCGTCACACCGATTCTCCCGAGCGCGTCGCCGAAGTCCTGGGGCCGGACTTCGGCGAGAACAGATCCGGTCACAGCAGCCTGGGCTATTCCTACGCCCTGCCTGAGTTCTTCTGGGACCGCGATTCCGCGCAAGCCCCGTGGTCGGGGCACCACTTCACCTTGCAGGTGCACAGACTGGCCTACCGGAAGAACAAGGTCGTCGACGAGGTGCTGCGGGCCCGGTACGGGCGCTTCGCTCCCCGGCTGCGCTTCGAGAAGCTGCGGCGTCTGCTGGAGCGGCGCGGCGTTCCGCTGCTGGATATCCCGGATGCGGCGAACGCGCCGTACTACCGGACGTTCTGGCAGCCGGATTCCGAGGTCGCCGTCTCCGTCATCAACTGCCACGGTGAATACAGCACACCGAGCAACCTGCGGGTCGGCGACGTCTACAACATCCAGGCGCCGTTGCCGGCCGACGTGGTGGCGTGGCGGAGGGAGCAGGCCGCGGCGTAGGCGGCTTGGCACCCTTGGCACATCGGCGGGGGAAGATGCGCAGAAGTTGGCATCGCTCCACGCTTGATGGCACTCAGCGCCACTGCCAGAGTCTCCGTACGGCCGCCGACGGTCCCCGTACAGTCCTGGGAGGGGCGGCGGCCGCGTCCGGACGGTACGGCACCACGTGCCATGCCGTTCGCACCCTTCGCCAGTACGACGCCCCGCACGCGATCCGGGAGACCCCTATGTCCACCACCGCGCTGACCAGCCGTGTCCGGGTGCTCGGCATACCGGGCCACCGCTTCGACGAGACCCTCACGCCCGCCGCCCTGGACGTCGTCGGGCACCTCGCCACCGCGTTCACCGCCCGGCACCGCGAGATGCTGACCGAGCGGCGGCGCCTCGCCCACCTGAGACAACATCATCGGCGGGCAGCTGAACCTGCGGGACGCCATCGAAGACATGACGTTTCCGCCGGCCCCGGGGGCGGGGAACACCGGCCCGGCGGACAGCTCGCGACGATCGTCGCCCGCCCCCGTGGCCGGCACACCGTCGACGCGTATGCGCAGTACCTGGTACGGGGCACGCAGACGCCGGGGTGAGGGCCCCGGTCGACCGCCGGGGGGGGGGGGGGGGGGGCCGAGGGGGGGGGGGGCGCCCCCCCCGGCCGCCCGGGGGGGGGGCCGGCCCCATCCCTGGGGCCCCCCCCCCCCCGCCCGCGGCACACGTTGCTTCCCGGAAGGGGTCAGCTCTGCCCCGTGCTCTCCAGCACGATCTGGAGCTCGACCTCCTGGTCGCCCGACACCGTTCCCTCCGTACGGACGGAGAACGCGCGCGTCAGCACGTCCCGCAACCGGTCCACCGCCAGGTGACTGCCCTGGAGGTCGGCGGTGACGGCGGCGGACAGGTCCGCGTTCGGCCGGACGTCGCCGCGGACCTCCGAGGTCTCGAAGGTCTCGGTCCAGACGGTCGGGTGTCCGGGCTGATGCGGCTGGTCGTGTGCGGTGTCGCCGTCGGCGCGGTCGGAGGCGAAGCAGCTGCGCAGCGTGCTGAAGACGGCCTCGGCGTCGGCCGGGGACTGGGCACTGAGCACGACCTGGGCCGGCTCGTCGGTGTGGGGTGTGCGGGTCATGTGGGCTGTGTCCTCTCCGCGCTGTGCGTCGGTGTGGTGCGGCGGGCTTCCTTGGCCGCCCGTTGGGGTACGACGGTGTACTTCGGGTCCTCGGCGGAGGCGATGCCCGCCGCGAAGACCCCGAAGCGGGTGCACGCGGAACCGGCGAGCAGGGCCAGCCCGCTCGCGGCGGCCAGCGTGCGGGAACGGCCTGCGAAGACGGCGCCGACGGCGGCTCCGGCCGCGGTGAGTGTCCGCGCCGTGCGGAGCAGGGTGCCGGCCCGCCCCTGGTGCCAGGTCTCCGCGACCATGCCGAGGCGCCGTTCGACGGCCTTGGTGACCGCTTCGTCGGCGGCCGCGGCCAGTACCGCGGCGCACCGGGCGGGCGCGGTCTCCCGTACGGGAGCGACGACGAGGGCCATACCGGAGGCGGCGGCCGTTGCCGAGGCCGCGAACAGGTACGGGAGTTCGCGGTGCGCGCCGTGCCACGCGGGGACGGCGGTGTCCGCCGCGAGAACCGCGGTGTAGGTGGCGACGGCCGGTCCGAGGAGCGCCGCGGTGCCGGTCGCCACGGCGCCTGCCCTGGGCAGTCTCCCGGTGACCGCGGAGGCGGCCGCCGCGCCCGCGGCAGGCCCGTAGGCGGCCAGCAGCCAGGAGCCGACGCTCATCGGCGAGGTCGGCTTGACGACCCGGAGCATGTTCGCGAACCGGCCGGGTCTGCCGAGGTCGTTGACGAGTGCCGCGGTGGACAGGGAGACCGCCACGACGGAGGAGACCTTCATCGCGGTCGCGGTGGTGGTGCGGCCCGTCGCGTGGGCCCCGGCGGCCAGCACCGATCCGGCGCCGGCCAGGCCGCCGAGGAAGAAGTACCCGGCGATGTCCCGGGCACGCCAGGCGGGGGCTTTGACGACCGGCCGGCCGTAGTACGACTCGAACTCGGCCGGGGGCGCCATGAGCTGTTCACCGCGGCCGCGCTTGCCGCCCTTGCGCCGCCCTCGCCCGTCGGCGCCCGGTCCGCCCCGCAGCATCTCCGGTGCGGCGGCGCGGCCCGGCCGCCCGCCCTCGGAGCCCTCACGGGTGACATCGGAACCGTTCATCGCCTTCCCCTCCTTACGGTGGCAGCGCCGAGCTGCCTCAGCGCGGGCCCGGCGAACGCCAGCGCGATGCCGCCGGCCAGCGTGAGCGCCGCGGTGCCCGCGTGTTTCCACATGGCAGGCAGATCGCGGGTGGTGACGACCGGGTCCGGTGGCAGTCCGTAGACCTCGGGCTCGTCGAGGAGGAGGAAGAAGGCGCCGTCCCCGCCGACGCCGTCGTCCGGCTCGTGCCCGTACAGACGCGCGTCGGTGACGCCTGCCGCGTGCAGCTGGTCGACGCGGAGCGCCGCCCGTTCGCGGAGTTCGTCCAGGGGCCCGTACTGGATGGACTCGGTCGGGCACGCCTTGGCGCAGGCCGGTTCCTGTCCGGCGCCGAGCCGGTCGTAGCACATCGTGCACTTGAAGGCGCGCCCGTCCGACGGTCGTTGCTCGATGACGCCGTACGGGCAGGCGGGTACGCAGTAGCCGCAACCGTTGCAGATGTCCTCCTGGACGACGACCGTGCCGAACTCGGTGCGGAAGAGCGAGCCGGTGGGGCAGACGTCCAGGCACGCGGCGTGCGTGCAGTGTTTACAGACGTCGGAGGCCATCAGCCAGCGCAGGTCACCACCGGTACCGCCGCCGGTCCCCTCGTCGAGACCGCCGCCGGTGCCGTCGCTCGTCTCGGCCAACGGCAGTTGCGTACGCCCTTCAGCGGTGAGCGGCCCGCCCCGCGCCGGTGCTCCCGGTCCGCCACGCGCCGGCACCTCCTGTTCGATGAAGGCCACATGCCGCCACGTCGAGGCCCCGAGCCCCTGCGTGTTGTCGTAGCTCATCCCGGACAGGGACAGTCCGTCCTCGGGCAGGGCGTTCCACTCCTTGCAGGCCACCTCGCAGGCCTTGCAGCCGATGCACACGGAGGTGTCGGTGAAGAAGCCCGTGCGCGGTGGCGCGCCGGAGTGGCCGGCGTCCCTGGCCGGGCCCGGTTCGATGCCGCTGAGCAGGTGGTCGCCGAGCAGGTGGTCGGTCACGGGCGGGGCTCCGTTCCGGTGGTCGCGTCGATGCCGGCGCGCTCGCGGTAGGCCGCGACCAGTTCCGGCAGGGCGGGTCCGCGCGGCCGACGGCCCGGCCGGATGTCGGCGGTGAGCGCCTTGTCCTCCTGGATGTGGGCGTTGGGGTCGAGGGCGATGGCCACCAGCTCGTTGGCGGCGTCACCGGTGACCACACCGTTGGGCCCCCAGTGGAAGGGCAGCCCGATCTGGTGGACGGTACGGCCCTCGACGGTCAGGGAGGAGATTCGCCGGGTGACCATGACACGCGCCTCGATGGCGTTGCGCGCGGTGATGATGGTGGCCCAGCCCATGTGCTCCAGGCCGCGCTCGGCGGCGAGCCGCGGGGAGATCTCGCAGAAGAGTTCCGGCTGGAGTTCGGCGAGGTAGGGCGACCAGCGGCTCATACCGCCCGCGGTGAAGTGCTCGGTCAGCCGGTGGGTGGTGACGATGTACGGGTAGACGTCGGCGCCCGGCTCGTCGCCGCTGGGGTGGTAGCGGTTGCCCTCGTGGGGGTGCAGGCGGCGGACCGGTGAGCGCGGCGTGGACGGGTACAGGGCGTTGCCGAACGGGGAGTCCTGCGGCTCGTAGTGGGTGGGCAGCGGCCCGTCCACGAGGCCGGCCGGCACGTACAGCCAGCCCTTGCCGTCCGCCTGCATGATGAACGGGTCGTCGCCGCGCAGGGCGTCGGGTCCGGTCGCGCCGTCCGGCGGCTCGTAGTCAGGAGCACGGTCGGGAATGAAGTCCGGCACGTCGTGTCCGGTCCACTTCCCCTCCTCCGCGTCCCACCACACGTACGCCTTGCGCTCGCTCCAGGGGGTGCCGTCCGGGGCGGCCGAGGCGCGGTTGTAGAGGATGCGGCGGTTGGCGGGCCAGGCCCAGGCCCATTCCTCGGCCACCCAGTCCTGTTCGGTGTGCGGCTTCTTGCGGGCCGCCTGGTTGACGCCGTCCGCGTAGACGCCGCAGTAGATCCAGCAGCCGCACTTCGTCGAACCGTCGTCCTTCAGCTCCGTGTACGCGCTCAGCGGCGCGCCGTCCGGGCCCTGCCCGTTGATCTCCGCCAGGACGGCGGCGGCAACCGGCTCCTCCAACGGCCCCTGCACCGGATAGTCCCAGGTCAGATCCTGTACGGGCCGGTCCATGGGATCGGTGGAGGCGGCCAGTTTCGCCTTGATGCGCCGGCCGAGGTGGTACATGAACCACAGGTCGCTGCGGGCGTCGCCCTCGGGTTCGACGGCCGTGTGGTGCCACTGCACCCAGCGGTTGGTGTTGGTGAAGGAACCGGACTTCTCGGTGTGCGCGGCGGCCGGGAAGAAGAACACCTCGGTGCCGATGTCCTCGGTGCGCAGCTCGCCGGTCTCGGTCTCCGGGCCGTCCTGCCACCAGGTCGCCGACTCGATGAGCGAGAAGTCCCGGACGACCAGCCACTCCAGGTTGGCCATGCCCAGGCGTTGCAGCCGGGTGTTGGCGGAGCCGACGGCCGGGTTCTCCCCCATCAGGAAGTAGCCCTTGCAGGTGCCGTCGAGCTGCGCCAGGACGGTCTCGTAGGTGGCGTGCGCGCCGGTCAGGCGCGGCAGGTGGCCGAAGCAGTAGTCGTTGTCGGCGGTGGCCGCGTCGCCGTAGTAGGCCTTGAGCAGGCTGACGAAGTAGGACCGCATGTCGCCCCAGAAGCCCTTTTCGGTGCGGCTCGACCGGACGAAGGTGTCCAGGTCCTCGTGCGCGTGGGCGTGCGGCATCGGCAGGTAGCCGGGCAGCAGGTTGAAGAGGGTGGGGATGTCGCTGGAGCCCTGGATGGAGGCGTGGCCGCGCAGGGCCTGGATGCCGCCGCCGGGGCGGCCGATGTTGCCGAGGAGCAGTTGCAGGACGCTCGCGGCCCGGATGTACTGGGCGCCGACCGAGTGCTGGGTCCAGCCGACCGCGTAGCAGAAGGCGCTGGTGCGCTCGCGGCCCGAGTTGGCGGTCAGGTCCTCGCACACCCGCAGGAACGTTTCCTGCGGCACTCCGCAGATCCGCTCGACCATCTCCGGGGTGTAGCGGGCGTAGTGCCGCTTGAGGATCTGATAGACGCAGCGCGGGTGCTGGAGCGTCTCGTCGCGCGGCGGCTCCCCTCCGGTACGCGCTCCGCCCGACCCGTGGTGCTCCGGCCCGCCGGCCTCCTGCACCCGGGCCTCGTACAGCTCGTCCACCTCACCCGACGGCGCTTGGACGTCGACACCCTCGTATTGCCAGGTCAGGGTGTCGTAGTGGGTGCCGTCCTCGCCCAGGCCGGAGAAGACGCCGGCCAGGTCCTCGGTGTCCCGGAAGTCCTCGCCGACCAGGGTGGCGGCGTTGGTGTAGTTCAGGACGTACTCGCGGAAATCCTTCTCCTCCGTCAGAACGTGGTGAATGATCCCGCCCAGGAAGGCGATGTCGCTGCCCGCCCGCAGGGGTACGTGCAAGTCGGCCAGGGCGCTGGTACGCGTGTAGCGCGGGTCGACGTGGATGACGCGGGCGCCGCGGGCCTTGGCCTCCATCACCCACTGGAAGCCGACCGGGTGCGCCTCGGCGAAGTTGGAACCCTGGATGACGATGCAGTCGGCGTGCTGGAGGTCCTGCATGAAGGTGGTCGCGCCGCCGCGCCCGAAGGAGGTGCCGAGGCCGGCGACGGTGGAGCTGTGGCAGACCCGGGCCTGGTTCTCCACCTGGACCACGCCGAGGCCGGTCAGCAGCTTCTTGATGAGGTAGTTCTCCTCGTTGTCGAGGGTGGCGCCGCCCAGACTGGCGATCCCCAGGGTGCGAGCCGTGTAGAGCCCCTCGTCGGACTCCCACTCCCAGGTACGGCGGCGGGTCTCGACCACCCGGTCGGCGACCATGTCCATGGCCGTCTCCAGGTCCAGCGGCTCCCAGTCCGTCCCGTACGGACGCCGGTAGAGCACCTGATGGCGACGGGACGACCCGGTGGTGAGCTGGAGCGTCGCCGAGCCCTTGGGACAGAGCCGGCCACGACTGACCGGCGAGTCCGGGTCCCCCTCGATCTGGACGACCTTCTCGTCCTTGACGTACACCTGCTGACCGCAGCCGACCGCGCAGTACGGGCAGACCGAGCGCACCATCCGGTCGGCGGAGTCCGTACGCGGACGCAGCCGCTCCGTGTACGGCGACATGGCGGCGCGCCCCCGGCCCAGCGGGTCGCCTCCGGTCAGCTGCCGGTACACGGGCCAGTCGCGAACCCGTTTGCGCACGCCCATCGCTTCTCCTCCAGCGGGTCTGCGGTCTGCCACGGCGGCCGCCTGCTCAAAGGCTCACCCGCCGGGACCCCAGCGGCGAGCCGGGACGGCAAGCGGCCCCCAACAGCGGCAGGCAGACGCCACCAGCGCCCGACCACCGGCGCGAGGGCGGGTTCCCCACTCTGGCCAGGGAAAACCCGTACGGGGCAAAGATCCGCGCGACCCAGGAGAGGCCGAGCCGAACCCGTCGCGGCCCCTCCAGGGACCTCGTTCTGTCCTCGTACGGGTGAGAACGGCCCACCTCTCCACCAGGGGGACGGTCACCAGGTGGGGAGAGTTGGCCCCCTGCGCGCCCCCTCCCCCACAACGAACACAATGCGAGCCGCGCGCCAGCGCAAACCCCCGCGCGCAAAGCGCGCCCCGACAACCACGCACCCCATGCGAGCCGCGCGCCAGCGCAAAGCGCGCCCCGTGATTGACCCACCCACCCCCGGGGAACCCCTGCCGCATGGCTGTCGATCACACACAGGCACCGGTTCTGGACGCGCTGGCCCGCTACCGACAGGCCGGCGAGCTCTCCTTCACCCCACCGGGCCACAAACAGGCCCGCGGCGCCGACCCCCTGGTGAGGGAGGTCCTGGGCGACGCCGTCTTCCACGGCGACCTCCTGGCCTCCGGCGGTCTGGACGACCGCCTCGGCACCGCCCAAGTGCTGGACCGGGCCGAAGCGCTCATGGCGGACGCGGTGCACGCCTCGCACACGTTCTTCTCCACCTGCGGCAGCTCCCTGTCCGTCAAGGCGGCGATGCTGTCCGTCGCCGGCCCGCACGAGAAGCTGATCGTCGGGCGGGACGCGCACAAGTCGGTGGTGTCGGGCCTGATCCTGTCCGGCGTGCGGCCGATCTGGGTGGACCCGCAGTGGGACGAGGAGCGCCGGATCGCCCACCCGCCGTCGGTCGAAGCGTTCGAGCAGGCATTCGACGAGCACCCCGACGCCCGCGGCGCACTGGTGACCAGCCCGACACCGTACGGCGCCTGCGCGAACCTCGACGCGCTGGCGCGCGTGTGCCACCGGCGCGGCCGCCCGCTGGTCGTGGACGAGGCGTGGGGCGCGCATCTGCCCTTCCATCCGGACCTGCCGTCCTGGGCGATGGACGCCGGCGCCGACGTCTGTGTGACGAGCATCCACAAGATGGGCAGCGGCCTGGAACAGGGCTCGGTGTTCCACCTGCGGGGCGACCTGGTAGAGCCGACCGTACTGAAGTCACGGGCGGACCTCTTCGGCACGACCAGCCCTTCGGTGCTGCTGTACGCGGGCCTGGACGGCTGGCGGCGGCAGATGGCCCTGCGGGGCCGGGACCTCCTCGGCCGGGCCCTGGACCTGGCCGCGCGGGTCCGGGGCGCCATCGAGGAGATCGACGGGCTGCACGTCAACGACCGGGCCGACTTCTGCGGTCCGGGGCTGGCCGACGACTTCGACCCGCTGCCCGTGGTGATCGACGTGAGCGGGCTCGGCACGTCCGGCTACCGCGCGGCCGACTGGCTGCGCGAACACCGCTCCGTCGACGCCCACCTCGCCGACCACCGGCGGATCAGCGCCCAGCTCACCCACGCCGACGACGAGGCGACCACCGGGATACTGCTCGACGCCCTGCGCGACCTGTCGCGGCACGCCGCGGACCTGCGCCCAGCCCCGGAGGTCGAGGTGCCGACGCCGGGCGAGCTGCGCCTGGAGCAGGTGTGCCTGCCGCGCGACGCCTACTTCGGCGAGGTCGAGGACGTACCGGTGCACGCGGCCGCAGGCCGCGTCGTGGCCGAGATGCTGACGCCCTACCCGCCGGGCATCCCGGCCGCCCTCCCCGGGGAACGCCTCGACGGCCCGGTGGTCCGCTATCTGACGAGCGGGGTACGGGCCGGGATGAACGTACCCGACGCGGCCGATCCCGAGCTGAAGACGGTCCGGGTGCTCGTCGAAGGGACTGACTGACATGCGGACGGCGCTCATCGTCATCGACATGATCAACACGTACGAGCACGCGGACGCCGAGCAGCTGCTGCCGTCGGTGCGCGACGCCCTGCCCGGCATGCTGCGCGTCCTGGAGCGGGCCCGGGCGAAGGAGTCGGACGTCGAAGTCATCTACGTCAACGACAACTTCGGCCGGTGGCGCTCGCACCACGACGAGATCCTCCGTACGGCGCTGGACGGACCCCACTCCGACCTGGTGGAGCCCCTGCGCCCCGACGACTCCTCGCTGTTCGTGGTCAAGGCCCGGCACTCGATCTTCTACGAGACGCCGCTGGAGTACCTCCTCAGCCAGCACGGCATCGGCCGCATAGTGCTGTGCGGCCAGGTCACCGAACAGTGCGTGCTGTACTCGGCCCTCGACGCGCACATCCGCCACCTGGAGGTCACGGTCCCGCGTGACGCGGTGGCCCACATCCACGCCGACCTCGCCGACGCCGCCCTGCGCATGATGGAACGGAACATGAACGCGAACGTGACCGACTCGACGGCGGAAGAACTGTTCGGGTGATCACGGCGGATGATCCCGGGTACCCGGAAGCTCCGTACAGCGGCTGTCAGCCCCCGCCGGCGGACCGCTTCGGCCCCGGCCGTCCCCCCTTCGGCCCGAACGGCCACTCCCTCTCCGCCCGCGCCCACAGCAGATACGCCACCACGCCCGACGCGACCCAGGCCGACGACCACGCGACAGGGTGCCGTCCGGGCGCGTTGCGGTCCGCGCTGCCGTAGACCACCAGCCAGCCGGCGAACGCGACGACGCTGGGCAGCGGGTAGCACCACATCCGGTACGGGCGCCGCAGCTCCGGTTCCCGGCGGCGCAGCACCGTCAAGGCCACGATCTGCGCCAGCGCCTGCACGAGCACCATCACGGAGGTCAGCAGCTGGATCAGGGTGGCCAGGTCCGTGTGCCGCCCGACGAGGAACCCGGCCGCCGTGATGCCGCCCAGGGTGAGCAGGCTCAGCGCGGGAAAGCGGTGGCGCGGGTGCAGCCTGCCGTACGGGCGGAAGAAGACCCGGTCCCGGGCGGCGTCGTACGGTATGCGGGAGCCCCCGAGCAACCCGACCAGGACCGAGGCGACGGCGGTGACCAGGATGAGCACCGTGACGGCGACGGCGGGGCCACGCCCCCACGCCGTCTCCAGGACGGCGGAGGCGACGGAAGTGGCGGCGGGGTTCCGCGGATCGAGCATGTCGCGCCAGTCGATGACGCCGAGGGTGCCTATCTGGAGCAGCAGGTAGACCGCCATGATGCCGAGGACGGAGCGGATGACGGACCGCGGGAGGGTGCGGCCGGGGTCCTTGAGTTCGGCACCGAGGTAGGCGGCGGTGTTGTAGCCGAGGTAGTCGTAGATGCCGATGGTCAGGCCCGCGCCGAAGCCCGCCCAGAAGTGACCCGCCGTCAGGTCGAACGCGTGCGCCGGGTAGGAGAAGGCCTGCTCCGCGTCGAAGTGGGTGAACGCGGCCACGAGCACGAGCAGCACGGCCGTGACCATCACCGCCCACAGCACGACGGAGAGCCGGGCCACGCTCTCCACCCGCCGCCACAGCACCACGACCACGAGCCCGGTCAGGGCGAGACCGACGAAGTCGCCCTGACCGGGAGTCATGTCCGGCCACAGATAGCCGAGATACTGCACAAACCCGATGACGCCGGTCGACATGGCGAGCGGGACGAAGAGCATCGCCGTCCATACGAACAGGAAGGGCATCAGCTTGCCGGTACGGGGCCCGAACGCCCGCCGCAGATACAGGTAACTGCCGCCCGCCCCCGGCAGCGCGGCGCCCAACTCCGCCCAGACCAGCCCGTCGGCGAGGGCCAGCACCGCTCCCGCGAGAAAGCCCGTCACGGCCTGCGGTCCGCCGAACGCGGCCACCATGAGCGGGATGGTCACGAAGGGCCCGATGCCGCACATCTGGCTCATGTTGAGGGCGGTGGCCTGGAACGGGCCGATGCGGCGAGTGAATCCGGCGGTCTCGGCGGGGAGTTCGGGCATGCGGTGGGCCCCTCTCTCGGGCGGGTCGGCGTGGGTGCCACCGGGCCGGCGCGCACGGCAACGGGCGGACGCCCCACCCGCCGCCCCCGGTACGGCGTGGATTGTCCCGCACATGACCGCTCCCGCCGCCCCGTTCGCCGCTTCTCCCTCCAATGGTCGATATGTCGATTTAGGAGTACTTTGGGAGATGGCATCGGGGGCACCACCGATCTTGGTGGTGACATCTCTTCGAGGGAGCGAATGATGCTTGCCCAGACCCTCCAGCCCACTGGCCTCACACTCGACAAGGAAGCACTGGGGTGGGTGGCGACCCAGCCCGAAGCCCCGCTCAGCGACGCTCCGGTCCCCGCCCCGCACGGCGCCGCCTGGGGTGTTCTGCTCCTGGGCCTCCTGATCTCGCCCAAGGAGCCGAAGGAAACGAAGCGCCGGTGATCTCCGAGCGTGCACGGACCGCCCACAGCGAATCGGCCGACCAGTTGGCCCGTCGCGCCCTCGATGCCCTCCGGGGCACCGGGGGCGCCGCCGTGGCCGCGGTCCACGTGGAGGCCGCGGCGGCGGAGTCCGGGGGCGACCCGGGGGTGGCGCTGGGCGCCGTCCGCATCCTGGGGGCGGACGTCCTCGCACCGTACGTACTGACCGGCCAGGCCCCTCCCGCGGGGGACACGGCCGCCGTCGGCCTGGCACTCAGTGCCCTCCCACCCGACGAGACGCCGCCTCCCGCCCCGCCCGCGGGCACCGAGGAGGCGTGGACGATGGCCTGGATCGACTGGGGTCTCGCCACCGTGCTGGCGCGCCTCGACCCCGCCAACTCGCCGGTACGCGCGGCCCCCCTCCCGCAGGACCCGCCGCGGTGCGACGACGCGACGCCCCGCGATCTGCCGCCGACCACCGCCGCGCACGACGGCGACCGCTTGGACGAGCCCGGCGCCCCCGCCGAGGAGGGCTGGGTCTCCTGGTCCGTACGCATGGGAAAGCTGGCCTCCCTCGCCCTGCCGGGACTGGACGGACCGGTGCACGACGCCGCCCGGGCCGGAGCCCTCGGGCTGGCCCGCGGTGCCACCCGTGCCACTCTGCGGCGGGACCACCCCACCGCCGCCCGGATCACCCGCTGGCTGGCCTGGCTCCACGCCGACGGGGTACAGCTGCCGCTGGACCCCGCCCCCCTGACCGAGAACATCGGGCTGCTCGGCGGCGGCGACCGCCCCGCGCTGGACACCGCGGTCGCCCGCCGTCTGCTCGGCTTGGAGGACGTATGAGCCGCATGAGCCGCATGAGTGAGGACGTATGAGCCCGGCCCCGGCGCAGACCGCACACGCCATCGGCTCCCGCGCCCTGGCCTGGCTGCACGCCAACCGCGAGCACGGCAAGCTCTCCGACTGCCCCCGCGCGGACCTCGTCGACGACGCCGACACCTACAAGGGCCTGGGCGAATCGGCACTCGCCGCCTCCCTGGTCCTGCGCGGCGGCGTCGCCGGAACGGCGGAACTCGCCCTGGCCCGCGAGCTGCTGGAATTCTGCTGGCAGCAGGTGGACAACGGCGCGCTGCTGTACGAACGGCTGCTGCGGCACCCGCTCAAGACCGACCCGATGGAAACCTACGCCCACTTCGTCCGGGGCGGTTACCGCCACCCACAGTTCGAGCGGCTGGCCGCCCACACGGTCACACTGCGTTCGACGCACGCCGTGGAACACGTACCGAACCGGCGGCTCGCGGTCGCCAACTCCGCCCGCGTCATCGGCTTCGACCCCGGCCCGGCCGCCTACGACTGGGCCACGCTGACCCGCGCGACCTGGCTGGGCGCCACACCGGAGCCCTGGCACATCGACTGGCTGACCGGTTACAGCGTCACCCACGTCGTCTTCCACCTCACCGACTGGGGACGGCTGCCCGACCGGCTCCCCGCCGAGCTCGCGGCGTACCTCACCCGGTGGCTCCCGGTGTGGACCGAAATCTGGGCGGAGTCCGGCCAGTGGGACCTGATGGCCGAGCTGATGATCGTCGGCGCCTGTCTGCCGGAGCCCTGGGCGGAGACCGGCGACTGGCAGCGGCTGGCCGGCCTCCAGCGCGAGGACGGGCTCGTCCCCCGCGACGACCAGCCCGTCGAAGGCGATCCGGCCGAACTCTTCGACGCCCACCAGCACCCCACCGTCGTGGCCGTCGTCGCGGGCACCGTCGCCCTCACCCGGGCGCTGGGCGGCGCGGGGCAGCCCGGCCCATGACCCCGCCGGGGGCGCCGTACGCGGCGGCATCCGGCCTCCCCGAGGCGCTGCCGCGGGAGCTGCCGGATGCGCTGCTGTCGGCCGCCCCGGGCGCGAGTGCCGTCGCCGTCGGCCTGTACCGGCGCGGACGGCGGTCCTTCCTCGTCCGGGGCAGCACCACACGGGAGGGCGGGGTGCCGGTGGAGCCGGGCACCCGCTTCGAAGCCGGTTCGCTCAGCAAGACGTTCACCGCGCTGCTCTTCGCCGAGCAGGCCGCCCGGGGCGAGGTGGATCACCACGATCCGGCCGCCCGCCACCTGCCGGCGGGTACGTGCGTCCCCGTACGCGGTACGGACATCACCCTCACCCACCTGGCCACCCACACCTCGGGGCTGCCCCGCCTGCCTCCGGGGCTGCTGCGCTCCGACATACTCCGTCTACCGACCGACCCCTATGCGGCATTCACGCGCGCGGACGTGCTGCGCGCCCTGGCCCGTACCCGACTGCGCTCCCGGCCGGGCACCCGGGTGCGGTACTCCAACTTCGGTGTCGGCCTCCTGGGGCACGCCCTGTGCGGGGCGGCCGGCGGACTCCCGTACGAGGACCTGCTCGCATCCCGCGTCCTGCGGCCCCTCGGCCTGCACGACACGAGCGCCACCGCCGACCCGCCTCTCGGCGGCACCCAGGTCACCGGCTACTGGCACGGCCGCGCCCGACCGCCGTTCGGCATTCCGGGCCTGCCCGGCGCCGGAGCCGTCCGCTCCAGCGCGCGCGACCTGCTGACGCTCGCCGAGGCGCTGATCAGCCCGGGAGACGCGACCGTCACCGGCGCGCCGTCGGCGCCCTTGCGTACCGCCCTGGAGGACGTCACACGCCCGCGTCTCGTCCTGCCCCGCAGCACGTCCCAGCTCGCCCTGATCTGGAACATCCGCCCCCGGTCCGACGGCTCCGGCCTCTACCACCACTCGGGCGGCACCCGCGGCTGTACGGCCTTCGTCGCCTTCAGTCCGCGGCACGAGACCGCGCTGGTCGCCCTGGCCAACAGCGCGCCGGGGCTCCGCGCCCCGTTCGTCCAGCAGGCGTACGACACCGTGTCGGACCTGCTCCGTGCCCCGGAGTGACCCCGGCCTGATCCCGGCCTGATCCCGGTCTGGCTCCAACCCGCCCCGCCCCCGAGTTCTACCCGTACGCCTCGCCGCCCAGCTCCAGCACCGCCGTGCCCGCCGTCGCATCCGCCAGCCAGGCGCGGAAGGCGTCCAGATCCGACTCCGGCAGCCCGACCTCGATCCGTACGTCGGACCCGTAGGTCACCTCACGCACCGCCCGGCCCGTGGTCCGCAGATCGTTCTCCACCCGTCCCGCGCGCTGGTGGTCGACGGTGACCGTGACCAGACGGAAGCGCTGCCGGGTGACCGTACCGAGGGCGTCCAGGGCCTCCCCCACGACGCCCCCGTAGGCGCGGATCAGACCGCCGGCACCGAGCTTGATGCCGCCGAAGTAACGGGTGACGACGGCGACGACGTACCTGACCTCGCGGCGCACCAGCATCTGCAGCATCGGCACCCCCGCGGTCCCGCCGGGCTCGCCGTCGTCGCTGGCCTTCTGCACCCCGCCGTCGGCCCCCAGGACGTACGCGAAGCAGTTGTGCCGCGCCGTGGGGTGCTCCTTGCGGATACGCGCGATGAAGTCCTGGGCCTCGGTCTCGGTCGCGACGGGGGCGAGCGCGCAGATGAAGCGGGACTTGTTGATCTCGATCTCGTGAACACCCTCGCGCGCGAGAGTCCGGTACTGCTCCTGCATCAGGCCACCCTATGCGCCACCGGAAGCGCCCCGCGCAGCCCGCCCGAGGGCAGCGCGGGAATCTTCGCTCCCCCGCACACGTTCTTCCGACCAGACGGCCGCCGCCGCGCGGTCACATCCGACGGGCCCCGGCCCGACCCACGGGAGGCAGCTGTGTACGGCGATCCGGCGACGATCCGCAGGATCCTTCGGGACTCCGGCGACACCTGGGCCGTCGTGGGCCTGTCCACCAACCGGAACCGCGCCGCGTACGGCGTCGCCGAGGTCCTCCAGCGCTTCGGCAAGCGCGTCGTCCCGGTCCATCCGAAAGCCGAAGCGGTCCACGGCGAGCAGGGCTATCCGTCCCTGGCCGCCGTCCCGTTCCCCGTGGACGTCGTGGACGTCTTCGTCAACAGCGACGCCGCGGGCGGCATCGCCGAGGAAGCGGTCGGGATCGGAGCCAAGGCGGTCTGGTTCCAGCTCGGCGTGATCGACGAAGCGGCCTACGACAAGGTCACGTCCGCCGGCCTGGACATGGTGATGGACCGCTGCCCCGCCATCGAGATACCCAGGCTGGGCTGAGCCCGGGCGGTCACGGGCCGGCGTCCGCCTTGACCACGTAGACCTCCCAGGGCTCCTTGCCGGGGCCGGTCACCCAGACCTTGTCCTGGAGGGCGTAGCAGCAGGTGGTGTCGTTCTCCTCGAAGGTGGCCAGGCCGGCGCCCTTGAGGCGGGTGGTGGCGGCGGTGACCTGGCCGGTGCTCCCGACTTCGACGCCGAGGTGGTCGAGCCGGGTCTCGGTGACTTCCCGGCCTTCGAGGAGTACGAGCTTCAGCGGCGGCTCGGCGATGGCGAAGTTGGCGTAGCCGGGGCGGCGCTTGGCCGGTTCGGTGCCGAAGAGGTTGGTGTAGAAGGCGATGGACGCCTCCAGGTCGGGGACGCGCAGGGCGAGTTGGACACGTGACATCACGGACACTCCCAACAGGTTGGATCGATGCATGTCGATACACGGTTGCACTCCGGATCGAAGTTCGTCAATATAGAAGCATGTCGAATCAAGAGCTCGGGCTTCTCGGGGAGGACGGCCTCACGGTGTGCTGTCCGGACCTGCTGACCACGCCACTGGACGAGGACCAGGCGGTGGAGCTGGCGAAGGTGTTCAAGGCGCTGGGGGACCCGGTGCGGCTGCGACTGCTGTCGCTGATCGCCTCCCGCGCCGGTGGCGAGGTGTGCGTCTGCGACCTGACCCCGGCCTTCGACCTGTCCCAGCCGACGATCTCCCACCACCTGAAGCTGCTGCGGCAAGCCGGGCTGATCGACTGCGAACGCCGGGGCACCTGGGTCCACTACCGGCTCGTACCGGAGATGACCGACCGCCTCGCTGGCATCCTCACCCGCCCCGCCGGCGCCCCGCTGCCCGCCTCCGCCTGCCGGACCGACGCATGAGCGGCCCCACCACCCCCGCCGCCGAAACGGCACCCGTGGCGGCCAGGCTGTCGTTCACCGACCGCTGGCTGGCGGTGTGGATCATCGCCGCGATGGCCGCCGGCCTCGGTCTGGGCCGCCTGGTACCGGGCCTGGGGGACGTACTGGCGAAGATCACCGTCACCGGGGTCTCGCTGCCCATCGCGCTGGGGCTGCTGGTGATGATGTACCCGGTGCTGGCCAAGGTCCGCTACGACCGCCTGGGTACGGTCACCCGCGACCGCCGCCTGCTCGTCCCCTCCCTGGTGCTGAACTGGCTGGTCGGCCCGGCCCTGATGTTCGCCCTGGCCTGGCTCTTCCTGCCGGACCTGCCCGCGTACCGCACCGGTCTGATCATCGTCGGGCTGGCCCGCTGCATCGCCATGGTCATCATCTGGAACGACCTGGCCTGCGGCGACCGCGAGGCCGCCGCCGTCCTGGTCGCCCTCAACTCCGTCTTCCAGGTTGTGGCGTTCAGCCTGCTGGGCTGGTTCTATCTGTCCGTCCTGCCCGGCTGGCTCGGCCTGGAGCAGACCGCGCTGGACGTGTCGGTGTGGGAGATCGCCCGCTCCGTGCTGATATTCCTCGGCATCCCGCTCGCCGCCGGATTCCTCACCCGCCGCCTGGGCGAACGGGTCAAGGGCCGCGCCTGGTACGAGACGAAGCTGGTTCCCCGGATCGGACCGTTCGCCCTGTACGGGCTGCTGTTCACCATCGTGGTGCTCTTCGCCCTCCAGGGTGACGCCATCACCTCCCAGCCCCTGGACGTCGCCCGCATCGCCCTGCCGCTGCTGGTGTACTTCGCCCTCATGTGGGCCGGGTCCATGGCTCTGGGCCGCGCGGTCGGACTGGACCACCCGCGCGCCACCACCCTGGCCTTCACCGCGGCGGGCAACAACTTCGAACTGGCCATCGCGGTCGCCATCGCCACCTTCGGCGCCACCAGTGGCCAGGCCCTCGCCGGCGTCGTCGGCCCCCTCATCGAAGTCCCCGTCCTGATCGCCCTGGTCCACGTCGCCCTCGCCGCCCGCCGGTACTTCCCCGCGGCCGCGCCCGCCCCTCTCCCGAAAGCCGAATCAGCCACCGTCACGGAAGGATCGACCGGTGCCTGACACCCACAGCCCGGCGAACAGGCCGTCCGTCCTGTTCGTCTGCGTCCACAACGCCGGGCGCTCCCAGATGGCCGCCGCCTTCCTCGCCCACCTCGGTGCCGACCGTGTCGAGGTCCGCTCCGCGGGCTCCGCCCCCGCCGACGCCGTGCATCCCGCCGTCGTCGAAGCCATGCACGAGGTCGGCATCGACCTCTCCGCCGAGACGCCGAAGCCGCTCACCACCGAGGCCGTGAACCGCTCCGACATCGTGATCACCATGGGCTGCGGCGACGCCTGCCCGTACTTCCCCGGCAAGCAGTACCGCGACTGGCAGCTCGACGACCCGGCCGGACAAGGCATCGCCGCCGTCCGACCCCTCCGCGACATCATCGAGCAGCACGTGCGCGCCCTGCTCAGTGAGCTCGGCGTCGAGGCCGACAGGGGCCCGGCTCCCGGCGCGCCGCGCATGGGTTAGCGTCCGGGCATGATCGCAATACGTGCTGCAGGGCCCCGGGACGCCGAAGAGATCGTCCGGCTGCGCCGGTTGATGTTCCGGGCCATGAACGGGCGGGACGAGGGCGGGGCATGGGAGCGGAACGCGGTCGAGAGTGCGCGGCGGCAGCTCTCCGAAGAGGTGCCGTGTCTCGTCGGGTTCGTCGTGGAGGCCAAGGACGGCGCCGGGTTGGCGGCGTGTGCGGTGGGGCGGGTCGAGGAGCGGCTGCCGGCTCCGGGGCATCCTTCGGGACTGTTCGGGTTCGTGTTCACCGTCTGCACCGACCCGGCGTACTAGGGGCGCGGGTACGCGAGGGCCACGACCGAGGCACTGCTGGAGTGTTTCGCGAAGCGGGGCGTCTCGCGGGTGGACCTGCACGCCACGCCCGACGCTGAACGGCTGTACCGGAGCCTCGGGTTCGCGGAGCACTCCACGCCGCTGTCCCTGGATGTGCGTGCCCGGGGTGGGCGGGACGACGGGCGCGGGTGAGTTCCGGTGGGTTCCGAGTCAGGGACCGGGTCAGGGTGCGGGGCCGATGAGGAAGGTCTGGTTCTCGCGTCCGGTGCACCGTTGCAGGGTGACCTCGGCCCCGGTGGCCGTACCGTCGCCGCGCACGCCGAGGCACTGCTCGCCGTCGGCGCGGAAGACGTAGCGGGCGGGCTTCCCGCCGTTCACCTGCCGGGTCGGTCCGGAGGGTTCGGAGCCGGGGCCCGGGTCAGGGTCGGGTTCGACACGGAAACTGCTGGCCTGGCCGCAGGACTCCCACGGTTCGAGCAGACCGTCCGCCGCTCCGCCCGACAGGGCCTTCAGGCAGCCCTTCCCGTGCTCCGGGTGTACCCACGCGATGCGGTAGGTGTCCGTACCCACCGGTTCGAGTTCGGTGCGCTGCGGTGCGACGCCCCCGCACGGCCGCTGGACCGCCACCAGTGAGGTGTAGCGGCCGTCCTGGACGCGCCCGTCGGTCACGCACAGGCCGGGCGCCGCGGCCGGGCGGATCCGGATCCAGCCGGCGGGGACCGCGGCGTCCCGGGACCGGGCTTCGGGCTTCGGAGCCGGATCGGCGGGCGGGTCGCCGGCGGTCGCCATCCAGGCGGTGGTCACGGCCAGGGCGAGAACGACCGCCGCAGCGATCAGGATCGCCGTGCGCCGGGCGCTGGAGCTGCCGAGGGCGTTACGCGGCGGCAAGGGCCGGGGCGCGGTTCCGGTCGCGGGCGCTCCGGCGTCCTCTCGCGCCACAGTGCCTCGGGGCGCCGTCTGTTCCGTCGTGGCCGGGCCCGCCGGAGCCGGTTCCGCTTTCGCCGCGCGGGCCCTGGCGGCGACCTCCGCACGGGCATCGAGCCAGGCCGTGGCCCGGTCGCTGCTTTCCCCGCAGGCGCGGACGAAGACGGACAGGACTTCCGGGCGGGGCAGGCGTCTGCCGCTCAGGACGTCCGCGAGGGTGCTGCGGGCCAGCACTTCGCCCTGTTCGGCGGCGCGCTGTTCGAGCTGCCGGTACGTCAAGCCCTGGCATTCCTTGAGTTCCCGCAGCATCGCGAGGAATGCGGCCACATCACGGGCCTCGGCCGGGTCCGTGTTCCCCCTGGTGTCCATGGCGCGAATGATCGGGGTGCTGCCGCCCGTACGGCTATAGGAGATTCCGCCAAGACTGCGCGCTTCCGGACGACGACCGGGCAGAAACCGGACAATGACCGGACACGAACCGGACGCACCCGGAATCTTCCGGACAGCCCGCCGACCAGCCCGGACACCCGACATCGCCGCCGGAACCCCGGACGCCCCGGACGCCCCGGACGCCCCGGGTACCCGACATCGTCCCCTGCCGCCCCGGACACCCCGGCCGCTCCGCCCTGACCGCACCGCCCCCAGGGCGAATCTTTCGGACAGCGACCAGCCGCCCTACTCCCCCGGCACCGTCCCCAGCCGTCCAGAACGGTCACTCCGGGCAATTCCGCCAACGCCTTGCCCGGCACGATGAGCTTGCCGCGCGCCGGCTGCCGCTGCCGGTCAGCGCGTACGGGGGTCCGCCACAGCCGCGTCCAGGAGCAGCGGCCAGCTTTCGGGGAGCCCGATCGGGGTGATGCCTCCGTACTCCATGCCGCTCTCGCCGACCGCGGTGTCCATGGGGGCGAAGGACGCCTTACGGGCGCCGAGCTCGCGCCGTACGGCTCCGTTCACGTCGACCCGGGTGTGCGAGAGGACCACGCAGGCGGCGAGCGTGACGGTGCCGCCGCACTCGCCCGTCACGACGAACGCAGTTCGCCGACTGCTCCGGGAGCCAGGAGCCGTACTGCCCGACGAGGACGGCGGTGTCCGCGATCGCGGGGCCGGTGTCCACGGAGTGGAACTGTTCGACGGGCACGGTCCCGCGCCAGTCGCGGAGCGCGGCGGCGACCGGGCCGGGCAGCAGGTCCAGGCAGTCGAGGGCAGGGCGTACGTCGTCGAAGGCGTCCATGGGCTCGGGCACGGCGCCCAAGCCGACAGCCCGGCCGGACCGTACGGCGTGCCGTCTCAGCGGGCGAGCGGGGCGGAACCGGGAGGGACCGGAACGCCGTCGTCACTGAGCGGCCGGGGCGTCCTCGCCGACGACCGGGGCCTCTTCACCGACGACCGGGCGGTGCCGTTCGATGAGCGCGCGGGCCATGTCCTGGGCCCGCCGGGCGGCCTCCGTGTCGCCCTCGGCCGCCGAGATGATCGACCCCTTCATGAGGATGTGCCAGGAACGGGCGAAGTTCTCGGTGTCCCTGAGTCCGGCCTCCTCGGCCAGGGAGCGCACGATGGCGCGGATGTTCTCCAGGTACGTGATGCTCGCCTTCCCCAGGGGGTGTTCCCAGCCCATCTCCAGCAGGACGTTGATGAAGGTGCAAGCGTCAAAATCGGACCGGTGGAACCACTCGTCGAACACGTCGAAGATGGCCAGCAGCCGCTCTTCCGGGTCCGTGCCCAGCCGCCGCGCCCCGGCCTCCACGTAGCCCCGGGTCCAGCGCTCCTCACGGCGTTCGAGGAACGCCAGCACGAGGGTGTCCTTCGAGGGGAAGTTGCGGTAGAGCGTGGCCTTGGCCACACGGGAGCGGGCGATCACCTCGTCGACGCCGACCGCGCGGATGCCGCGCCGGGAGAACAGCTCGTAGGCCGTCTCAAGGATGCGCTCGCGCGCCTGGGCGGGCGGACGGACTGCCGGCACCGTCGTTCCGACGGCCGTCGCGTCCCCTGGAGCCATCATGTCCCCCTGACAACGTGGTGATGATTGTGGACAGGCTCGTCCGACCCTGACACGGTAAGGGCATGGCCCCTGAGACAGAACTGTCTGGCCCGGACTTCCTGAACATCTTGACGGTCCGCACCCGACTGCACGGCGACCGGGCCGTGCTCAGCCCGAGAGGAGAGATCGACTGCGTTTCGGTACGCCTGCTCGACCAGGCCCTGGCCGGTCTGCCGTCCATGACCAGCAGTGTCACCCTGGACATCGCGGAGGTCACCTTCATGGACTCCGCGGGTCTGCACTTCATGGAGCGCTTGCACGCCTTCGGCCACCGGCGCCGCATCCTGGCCCGCACCCGCAACTGGGGCAGCCAGCCGACCCGGCTGCGGGAAGCCGCCCGCCGCTCCTGAGACACCGTACGGCCGGGGTGGCCACGGCCGGCGCCGGCGGCTAGCGTCCGCGCATGGCAGGAGCCCAGGCAGTCTTCGATCCCTGGTCGCCGGATTTCGTCGCCGACCCGTACCCCGCCTACGCCGAACTGCGGGCCCGTGGCCGGGTGCGGCACTTCGCGCCCTCCGACCAGTGGCTCGTCCCGCACCATACGGACGTCTCGGCCCTGCTCCGCGACCGCCGGCTGGGCCGTACCTACCGGCACCGCTTCACCCACGAGGAGTTCGGGCGCACCGCGCCACCGCCGGAACACGCACCGTTCCACGTCCTCAACGACCACGGGATGCTCGACCTGGAGGCGCCCGCCCACACCCGTGTCCGCCGCCTGGTCACGAAGGCGTTCACGCCCCGTACGGTCGAGCGGCTGCGGCCGTACGTCGAGGACCTGGCGGACCGGCTGGTCCGGGACCTGGTCGCGGACGGCGGCGGAGACCTCGCGGCGCGGGTCGCCGAGCCGCTGCCGGTCGCGGTGATCGCCGAGATGCTGGGTGTGCCGGAAACGGACCGGCATCTGCTGCGGCCGTGGTCGGCCGCGATCTGCGGCATGTACGAGCTGAACCCGTCCGCCGGTACGGCTCGGCGGGCGGTCGCCGCTTCCCGTGAGTTCTCCGACTACCTACGCATGTTGATCGCCGCCCGGCGGGCGGCGCCGGGGGCCGACCTGGTCTCCGGTCTGATCGCCGCGTACGACGAGGGCGACGCGCTCAGCGAGCAGGAGATGGTCTCCACCTGCGCCCTGCTGCTGAACGCCGGTCACGAGGCGAGCGTCAACGCCACGGTCAACGGCTGGTACGCGCTCTTCCGCCACCCGGCGCAGCTGGCGGCCCTGCGCGCGGACCCGGGCGGTCTGCTGCCCACGGCCGTGGAGGAACTGCTGCGTTACGACACACCGCTTCAGCTCTTCGAACGCTGGGTGCTGGACGACATCGAGATCGACGGCACGGTCGTCCCGCGCGGCAGCGAGGTGGCGCTGCTCTTCGGGTCGGCCAACCGCGATCCGGCGGTCTTCGCCCGGCCGGACGAACTGGACCTCGCCCGCGTGGACAACCCGCACATCTCCTTCAGCGCCGGTGTCCACTACTGCATCGGCGCTCCCCTGGCCCGTCTCGAACTGGCCGCCTCGCTCGCGGCGTTGCTGCGCAGGGCTCCGTCGCTACGGCTGGCCGCGGTACCGGAACACAAGCCTGATTTCGTGATCCGGGGGTTGCGCGGCTTGCAGGTCGAGGTGTGACGGGACGCGTCGGCACGCGCCGGTCAGTGGTCCGGGCGGGGTGGAAAGGGCCCGAGTGGCCAGGGGGTCGAGTCGTTCACCCAGCGGACCAGCAGCCGGTCGAGGGAGGCGAGGCTCAGCGGCTTGGCCAGGTGGGCGTCGAAACCCGAGCGCGCCGACCGGGCACGGTCGGCGTCCTGGGTGAAGCCGGAGACCGCGACCAGCCGGGTACGGCCGGGCGGGAGTGTGGCGCGCAGCCGGCGGGCGATCTCGTGTCCGTGCACGTCGGGCAGGGCGAGGTCGCTCAGGACCAGGTCGTACGGGGCGGCGTCGGCGGCGGCCAGCCCGGCGCGGCCGGTGAAGCTGACCGTCACCTCGTCACCGTGCCGCTCCAGCAGGGCGCGGTAGGCGGCGGCGAGGTCGATGTTGTCCTCGATGACCAGAATGCGCAGGGGCGGCCGCGGAACGGCCGGAACCGGTTCGTCCGCCGCACGGCCGGGCTCCTGGGCGGACGCCGCGACCGGGAGCCGGACACAGAAGCTCGCGCCGCTGCCGTGGCCGTCGCTGTGCGCCTGTACCGTCCCGCCGTGCAGTTCGGCGATGCCACGCACGATCGGCAGCCCCAGACCGAGCCCGCCCGCCCCGGCACCGACGGCCCCGGCGGCCCGCACGAACGCTTCGAACAGGGTGTCCGCGGTGGCCGGGTCGAACCCGATGCCGTCGTCGCTGACCGTCGTCACGGCATGGCCGACGCCGTCGGGCGTGCCCGCCGGTTCCAGCACGATGGCCACCGTCCCGCCGGGCCGGGTGTACTTGCAGCCGTTGCTGAGCAGATTGGCGGTCATCTGGGCGAGCCGGACGCGGTCGCCGTCCACGGGGACCGGCCGGGGCGGCAGCGAGACCCGCAGTTCGCGGTCGTTACGGGCGTACTCGGGCCGGATGTCGTGGACGGCGGTGGCGATGACGGCACGCAGGTCGAGGCGCTCCCTGACCAGTTGCAGACGGCCGGTGAGCGCCTTGGCCGCGTCCAGCAGGTCGTCGGTCATCCTGATCATGTGGGTGAGCTGCCGTTGCAGTACGGACAGGGCGGGGTGGCCGGCCGGACAGTCGAGGGCGAGCAGTTCGCCGACGGCCTGGAGCGCGGCCAGGGGATTGCGCAGTTCGTGCGAGAGAGTGGCGATGAACCGGTCCTTGGCCTGCTGATGCGCGCGCAGGGCCTGCCCGGCGGCGGTCAGCGCCTCGTTGGCGCGCAGCAGCCGCTGGTTGGCCTCCTGGACCTCACGACTGCGGGCGAACAGGTCGCTCTCCATACGCTCGGCACGTTCCCGCCGGTCCGCGGCGTCCGGCTGCGGGCGCTGCCCCGGGCGGCGCATGAGGACGAAGGCGGTGACGTCCTCGACCCGGTGGACGATGTGGGTGACCGTACCGTTCGCGTCGAGCACCGGAGCGTTGACCGGGCTCCAGTACCGCTCCTCGAACCTTCCGCCGGGGCCGGCCGGGATGTCGTACCGCTGGAGCGCCATGACGTCGGGCCGGCCGGTGGCCAGCACGTTGCGCAGCGAACGGCCCAGGTTGCGCACGCCGTCCGCGGCGGTGTCGGCCGGGTTGTCGGGGAAGGCGTCGAACATCGGGCGGCCGATGAGCCGCCGGCGGTCGGTGCGGGTGGCGGCCAGGTACGCCTGGTTGACCTCGACGATGCGCAGTCCGGCGTCGAGGACCAGGCAGGGCGAGGGGGTGGCGTCGAACAGGGCGCGGTAGTCGGGGGTGACGGCGGTGGGGCGGGCGCCGGACGGGCCGGGGCCGCCGGGCCCGTCCCGGTCGGTACCCGTACCGGTGTCGGGTGCCATACGCGTCCCACCTCGTCCCGTGCGCCGCTCAGGTGTCCTGCGCCGTGCTGTCGAGGCGGTAGCCGAAGCCGCGTACGGTCGTGATCCGCGGCGTGCGGACGCCGGTGGCCGCGAGTTTGCGGCGTACCCGGTAGACGTGTTCGGCGACGGTGGCCGGCGTCTGCCAGCCGTCCCTGTCCCATACATGGTCCAGCAGTTGGGCGGCGGAGAAGGTCTGTCCGGGGGCGGTCGTGAGGAACTCCACCAGCGCGTACTCGCGCGGGGTGAAGGTGATCGGCCCGCCGGGGGCCCGTGCCTGCCGGGCGGCGGTGTCGACGGTCAGGTCGCCCAGCCTGCGCACCGGCCCGGGAGCCTCCGTACGCGCCGCGCCGTTCCCGGGCGTCGTCCGGCGCAGCACCGCCCGGATGCGGGCCGCCAACTCCCGCTGCGAGAAGGGTTTCACCAGGTAGTCGTCGGCGCCCAGTTCCAGCCCGAGCACCCGGTCGGTTTCCTCGCCGCGCCCGGTGAGGATGATGACCGGAGGTCCGCCGGTGTGCCGCACACCGCGCAGCAGGTCGAGCCCGTTGCCGTCCGGCAGCCCCAGGTCGAGCACGACCAGATCGACCGGCCCGGCGCGCAGTACGGCCCGCCCCGAGCGGGCGTCGGGCGCGTCCACCACGGTGAAGCCCTCCCGCTCCAGGCAGGCCCGTGACATGGCGACGAGGTCGCTCTCGTCGTCGATCAGCGCGATCACCGGCCGGGCGTCCGGCCGCACGCCGGCCGGGGCGGTGCCTGCCCAGGCGTCGCCCCGCGGCGGTTCGGAGGATGTCGGCAACGGTGGTCCAACGGTGTCGGCAGCGTTGATGCAGCGTTGATCCGGCATCGATACCCCGGCCAACGGACCCTGCTTGACTGAGTGCCGGACCTGAACTACTCCGTGTCGGAGTATCTTATGCCGGACGAGGGGGCGCCGTGGAAGGCTCCGAGGCGAACGTGTGCCGGTTCCGACGCCGCCTGGCGGACCTGTCCGGCGGCCCGTTGCGCGCCCGGGCCGAGGTCACCGGCTTCCTCGACACCCTGACCCGCGTCTGTGCGGAACTGCTGGAGGCCGCCGGGTGCGGGATGCTGCTGACCGACGACACCGGCAGCCTGAACCTGGTCTCGGCCTCCACCGAACCCGCGCGCCACCTGCAACACCTGCAACTGAGCCGTTCCGAAGGCCCCTGGGTGGACTCCTTCCACACCGGCCACGGCACGCAGTGCCCCAACTTGGCGCACGCGCGCACCTGGTGGCCGTCCTTCGCACCCGCGGCCCAGGAGGCCGGGTTCCGGTCCGTGCAGACCAGCGCGATGCGGCTGCGGGGCGAGACGATCGGCACGATCGGCGTCTACCGCACCGAGCCCGGGCCCTCGGAGGAGACCGCCACCGTACTGGCCCAGGCGCTGGCCGATGTCGCCGCGGCGGCCGTAAGGCGCCACCGGCTGCTGAGCTGTGGGGCCGCCCCGGGACGCGGCCCGTCCCGCCCCTCCGGCCCTTTTGGTACGGAACCGCGAGCGGCGTCGGCCGGTCACGGCTCCGGCGATCCGTCCGGCCTCCCGCCCGGACGCCGCCGACGCGTCCCCCGCGCCGACCCCTCCCAGGAGTACTTCGATGCCTGACACCATCGGTCCTCCGCCCGGCGACGTCCCGTCCGGCGACCCGGCGTCCGGCGAGAGGTCACCGGTTCTCGGCGCGGCCCTCGCGGACCTGACCGACATCCGCGCCGGAACCACACCCGCCACGCTCACCCGGCGCTTGGTCGGGTACTGCGTCGACCTGTTGCCCGTCGACGCCGCGGGCGTCATGCTGCTGGATCCCGCGGCCCCCGGCGCCCAGGTCGCCGAGACGGGCCTGCCGCCCGCCGGGCACCGCGTCGACGTGGCCGCGGGCTCGGACGAGGCCCTTCGCGAGATGGAGCTGTACGCGGCCGGCAGCGGACGGGGCCCGTCCGTCGAAGCCCTGTTCACCGGCCGTTCGTGCGGCGTCGCGGACTTCACCGCCGCGGGCGCCCGCTGGCCCGACCTCACACTGCGGGCGGTGGCCGCGGGCTATCGGGCGATGTGGGCCCAGCCGATGCGCCACCTCGAACACTCCGTCGGTGTGATCAACCTCTACCGGCGCACCACCGGGCTCCTGCCCCCGCACCACCAGGAACGTGCCCGGAAACTGGCCCACGCGGCCACCATCGGTCTGCTGCTGTTCTGGGCCAGGCGGCTACGGGCCGAGCGCCTGCAGTGGAGCCTCACCGCCCGTGTCGTCACCGAGCAGGCCAAGGGCATCCTCGCCCAGCGCCTCGGCCTGCCCCCGGACGCCGCCTTCGAAGTGCTGACCGCCCAGGCCCTGCTGCACCGCTCCCCCGTGCCCGACCTCGCCCGCGCCCTCGCCGAAGAGCCCGACGGACCATGGCCGCCGCGGGCTCCGGGCGACCGGCCGCGGTGACCGGGGGCTGTACCGCGACCGGCGCCCGTACCCGGCCTGCCGCCCTACCCGGCTCCGCCGCTCACCGCCTCCTCCGGTACGTACACCACCCACACCTGGCCCGTCGCGAAGTTGAGCGGTGTGCCGGACGCCGTGGTGAAGTCCGTGCCGCTGTCGGGGGACGGCCGCGACCAGTGGGCCTCGTACGCCTTGCCGTCCCGCAGCACCCGCGCGGGCCCCGAACCGGTGGTCTCGGTGTACGGCGAATAGGCGCCCCAGCGGTCGTGGTAGCGCGAGGGACGGATCCGTACGCCCTGGACGACGACGGTGGGCGCCGCGAGCCGCTGCCCGGCAGCGGTTTCGGCCGGTGCGCCGTCCATGGACACCAGCCAGCTCCGCCGCCGCGCCGACCAGTCGAAGGAGAAGCGGGCGGCCGGGTAACGGGCCGTGTACGAGGGTGTGTTGCGTCCGCCTGAGGGCGCGGCGCCGAAGCGGAAGCCGATGTCGTGCGCGGTGCTCGCGCCGGAAGCCGCCTCGAGGGCGCGTTCGGGGCGCAGGTAGAGATTGTGCGGGGCCGCGCGGTCGCGGCCCCGGAAATACGCTTCGGAAGTCTTCCCCGGAGGCCGCGGGTACAGCGGGGCCGCCTCGACGACGGGCTCCAGCTTCGCCTGCGTGCCGGAGTAGGCGAAGGCGGGGCGGCCGAACTGGCGCAGCAGTTCCAGGTCCGACTCGCGGGCGCTGCGTACGGGGCCGACGGCCTGCGGCAGCCGGGAGGAGTAGACGGCCAGCAGCCGCGACAGTCCCGACTCGACCCGTTCCACGTAGACGATGTCGGCGGCGTCGAGGCCCGTCTGGGGGCGCGCGGCCCGTACGTTGTCGATCTTCACGGCGATCACCGGGGCGGCCCGTGCCGCCTTCCCCGTGAACGGCGAACGCCCGTCGGGCGTTCCGCTCTGCTGACAGCCGCTCGACACGCCCGCCAGCAGGAGGCAGACCAACGCCGCTCCCGCAGGCACCGCACGTCTCCCCTCAGGCACCGCACGTCTCCCCGCAGGCACCACACGCTTCCTCGCTCGCACCGCCGTCCTCCCGTCAGTGCCACCCCGTCCGTCGAGGACACCACAGGAACGGCCGCGTGGCGAGAGGGCGCAGGCGGCCCGGGGGCCCCGGTGCGGCACCGGACGTCCGGCGCCCGGTGCGGCACCGGACGTCCCGGGCAGCCCGGTACGCACCCCGCGGCCACCCGATGGCATCCTGGCGGCGTGAACCGACCCGAGATCCACTGCACTGTCGCCCCCGAGCTGCGGCTCTTCGTCCCCGCCGACCGCCGCCAGGGCCCTTCCACCCTGCGCACCGACGGGTCCTCCACCCTCGGACACGTCGTGGAATCGTTCGGTGTCCCGCTCACCGAGGTGGGCCGCCTGCTCGTGGACGGGCAGGAGGTGCCGGTGTCGCACGTCCCGCGGGACGGTGAGTCGGTCGAGGTGTGCGCGGTCGGACGGCCGCAGGAAGTGCCGGGCGCCCCGCTGCGGTTCCTGCTCGACGTGCACCTGGGAACCCTCGCGCGGCGGCTGCGGCTGCTGGGCGTGGACGCGGCGTACGAGAGCGAGGACATCGGCGACCCGGCCCTGGCCGCGCGGTCGGCCGCCGAGCGGCGGGTGCTGCTCTCCCGGGACCGCGGCCTGCTGCGGCGGCGCGAGAACTGGGCGGGGGCGTACGTCTACAGCGACCGCCCCGACGAACAACTGCGCGACGTGCTGGGCCGGTTCGCGCCGGAGCTCGCGCCGTGGACCCGGTGCACCGCCTGCAACGGCCTGCTGAAGGAGGCCGAGAAGGGCACCGTCGAGGAGCGGCTGGAGGGGGGTACGCGGCGTACGTACGACGTGTTCGCCCAGTGCACCGCCTGCGACCGCGTGTACTGGCACGGCGCGCACCACGCGCGCCTGGAGGCCGTGGTCGACGCGGCGGTGCGTGAATTCGGTGGAGCGGCAACCGCTCGCGGCACCGCTGTACCCCGGGACGGCTCAGCCGCCCAGGGATGAGACAGGACAACGCGAGCCGCCCCCACGCCCCTCAGGAAGCGTCGGCAGCCGCCCCCGGCGCCGACGCACCGTGCCGGGTCACCGCCGCGCCGTGCCCCGGCTCCTCCGGCAGCACGCCGTCCGTCCCGGCCTCCAGCGCGGCCAGGGCCATCAGTTCCCTGGACGTCACCCCTTCGGGCACCGGCACCGGCGCCGGGGTGCGCAGCGGCGGCTGCCACCCCGCCTCCGGGTCCCAGGAGCGGACCACCTTGGCGGGCGCCCCGGCCACCACCGCGTGGTCGGGCACCTCGCCCCGTACGACCGCTCCGGCCGCGACCACCACGTTGCGGCCCAGCCGGGCGCCCGGCAGTATCACCGCCCCGGTCCCCACCCAGCTGCCCGGGCCGATCGAGACGGGCTCGCTGCGCGGCCACTGCTTGCCGACCGGCAGTTCGGGGTCGTCGTAGCTGTGGTTGGTGGTCGTGACGTACACGCCGGGCCCGAAGAAGCAGTCGTCGCCGATGGCCAGCCGGACGTCGGCGATCACATGGCTGCCGCGGCCCAGGACCACGCCGTTGCCGAGGGTGAGGATCGGGTCGGCGCCGAGGTCGAGGTCGGGCATCATCCCGGCGGTCAGCGTCACGTCCTGGGCGATGATGCAGTACGCGCCGATCTCGATCCACGGGTCGCCGAAGACGGTGCCCTGCGGGAAGGCCAGCCGGGCCCCGTCCCCCAGGCTGCGGAAACGGTACGGCCCCGGGCGTTCGGCGGTGACGGCGCCCGCCTCCCGTACCCAGCGCGCCCCGCGGTGCACCGCGCGGGACACCGTCCGGCGGCGCCACGCCGCCACGGATGAGAACACGTTCTTCTTCGGCACCCGCTCACCGTACTCAGGCCGGTGTGCCGGCCGCCCCGCCGCGCCCTGTGATCTTCACCCCACCGGCGCGGCGGCGCCTCGGCCCGCCGTCGCCGGGCGCCGACGGGACAGTGCCCGGCGGCCCGCCTATCGTTGGGACATGGAACCCGCCGCGCAGGCCGTCGACGGCCGTCGCGAGTCCGCCGAGGAACGGGCCGACCGGCGGTGGAACGAGCTGCTGCAAGAGGTCCGGGTGGCCCAGACCGGCGTGCAGATCCTCTTCGGCTTCCTGCTCACCGTCGTCTTCACCCCCCGCTTCGCCTCCCTCGAACCGGTCGACAGGGCGATCTACGTGGTCACGCTGTGCCTGGGCGCGGCCGCCAACGGCGCCCTCATCGGACCGGTCGCCTTCCACCGGCTCGTGACCGGGCTGCACCTGAAGGCGCAGACGGTCACCTGGGCGTCCCGGCTGACCATCGTCGGCATCGTGCTGCTGCTCGCCACGATCATCTCGGCGTTCCTGCTCATCCTGCGCGTCGCGCTGCACGACAGCGCCGTCCCGTGGATCGTCTCGGGCCTGGTCGCGTGGTTCCTGCTGTGCTGGTTCGCACTGCCCGTCTGGGCCCGGCGCCGGTACGCGCGCGACAGGTGAACCCGTCCGTGCCACGCCGTACGGCCGCTCCGTGTCGAACGGCGGGGCACGGGCACCCGGGGTACGGTCCACACCACAGGTGACAGGAGCACCACGGTGTGCTCACACCCTGTCGATTTCCGAGGAGCTGCCGTGATCCGCGCCCTGGCGTTCGTCTGCACCCTGAACCCGTCCCCCACCGACTCCAGCAGCCAGCTGCTGGCGGACCAGGTGCTGGCCGAACTGGGCGGGCTCGGGGTGCAGTGCGAGTCGGTACGCGTCGCCGACCACGACATCCGTCCCGGCGTCGCCACCGACATGGGCGACGGCGACGCCTGGCCGGGCTTGCGCGAGAAGCTGCTGGCGGCCGACATCGTGCTGCTGGCGACCCCGATCTGGCTCGGTCACCCGTCCAGCCTGTGCCAGCGGGTGCTGGAGCGGATGAACGCCGACATCGCCGAGACGGACGAGCAGGGGCGGCAGCTGATGTACGGCAAGGTCGGCGCCGTGGCCGTCGTCGGCAACGAGGACGGCGCGCACAAGGTGAGCGCCGACCTCTTCCAGGGCCTCAACGACCTCGGCGTCTCCCTGGCACCCAACGCGGTCACGTACTGGGTGGGCGAGGCGCAGCACGGCACCGACTACCAGGACCTGGACGAGCGGCCCGAGAACGTGGCCGCCACGACGCGCACCCTCGCCGTGAACGCCGTACACCTGGTGCGGCTGCTGCGCCAGTACTCCTACCCGCCGTCCTCGTCCTCCTGAGGACCGGTGGCCGCCCCGCCGGTACCCCTACCTGCCGCGCCTGCCGCGTCGTACGGGCCCCAGTACGGCGCCCACCGCCGCTCCCGCCGCGGCCGAGGCAGCCGCCACGAGTACGGGGTGCCGCGCGAGGGCCGCCTGGGGCGAGTGCGGGTGGGAACTGTCGTCGAAGACACCGTGCGCGCCGTGATCGACGCCGTCGGGGCCGTCCGCCGGCTGCCACAGGTTCGCCGGCCGGTGCGCCGGCGCCCGCTGGTCCGTCTGCTGGGAGGCGTACCCCGTACGGGCGAGAAAGCGGTCCAGAAGGGCGGGCGCGATCCGGTTGCCCAGGATGGTCGCCACCGTGGAAAGACCGACGTAGTACTGCTTGCGCCGCGGATGCGCCGCCGCGTGCAGCACGGCCCGGGCGGCGACCTCCGGCTGGTAGACCGGAGCGACCGGCCGGGGAGTCTTCGGCAGCCGGGACAGCACCCAGTCGAACTGCGGCGTGTTGACGGCCGGCATCTGGACGACGGTGACCGCGACCCGGCTCCCCTGGTGCAGCAGTTCGGTGCGGACGCTGGACGTGAAGCCGTTGATGGCGTGCTTGGCGCCGCAGTACACCGACTGAAGCGGTACGGAGCGGAAGCCGAGGGCGGAGCCGACCTGCACGATCGCGCCCGCGTCCCGCGGCAGCATCCGCCGCAGCGCGGCCCGCGTGCCGTTGACAAATCCGAGGTACGTCACCTCGGTGGCGCGCCGGTACTCCTCCGCGTCGACCTCGGTGAACGGCGCGAACACCGTGCTGAAGGCGTCGTTGACCCATACGTCGATCGGCCCGAAGGCGTCCTCCGCGGCCTGGGCCGCCGCTTCGACCTGGTCCGCGTCGGCCACGTCGGTGGGCAGCACCAGCGCCCGGCCGACCCGCTCCTCGACCTCGGCCGCGGCGGCGTCGAGTCCGGTACGGCCGCGGGCGACCAGGGCGACGTTCGCGCCCTGCGCGGCGAAGAGCCGGGCGGTCGCGCGGCCGATTCCGGCGCTGGCGCCGGTGATGACGACGGTCTGCGGTCCGACGGCGCCGGACATGGGAACCTCCTTGGCAATGCGGGCCGGACACGGCTACGGCAGCGGTGTGCCGCCGGTCGCGTTGACGATCTCCGAAGTGATGTAACTGGCCTGCTGGGACGCGAGGAAGACGTACGCGGGCGCCATCTCCACGGGCTGAGCCGCTCGCCCCAGCGGGCTCTGCTTGCCGAACTCGGTGGTGTCCGGCAGCGTCGAGGGAATCAGCGGGGTCCACACCGGTCCCGGGGCCACCGCGTTGACGCGGATGCCGCGCTGGGCGAGGTCGCCGGCCAGCGCGTGGGTGAAGGTGACGATGGCGCCCTTGGTGGTCGCGTAGTCGAGCAGTTGCGGGCTCGGCTGGTACGCCTGCACGGACGTCGTGTTGATGATGCTGCCGCCCTCGGGAATGTGCGGCAGCGACATCTTGGAGAGCCAGAACATGCCGTAGACATTGGTGCGCAGCACCCGGTCGAACTGCTCCGTGGAAATGCCCTCGATTCCCTCGGACTGCGCCATCTGGTAAGCCGCGTTGTTGACCAGGACGTCGATGCGGCCGAATTCCTTCACCACCCGGTCCACCAGAGCGCGGCACTGCTCCTCCGCGCGAATGTCGCACGAGACCGCGAGCGCCCGCTGTCCCGCTTCTTCGACGAGCCGGACGGTTTCCTTCGCGTCCTTCTCCTCTTCCTCCAGATAGGTGAAGGCGACGTCCGCCCCTTCACGGGCGAAGGCGAGCGCGACCGCACGTCCGATGCCCGAGTCACCGCCGGTGATCAGCGTACGGCGGTCCCGCAGCCGCCCGGAGCCCTCGTACGACGTCTCGCCGTGGTCGGGCCGCGGCGTCATGTCCTCCGTCGCGCCGGGATGCGGCTGGTCCTGCTGGGGGAATTCCGGCTTCGGGTGCTCGTCCACGGGATTGCGCTGGTCGTTCCCGGTCATTGTCGATACCTCCACGTGCTGATGTGTCTGTGCCGGTACCCGCCCTGCCGTCGCGAACACGTGACGGCTTTCCCCTGTTCCGGCCGCTTTTCGCTCCAGGTGCCGCTGCCGGGATGCGCCGGGCCGGTAACCGGCGTGCGATGGTCACGGAGGTGGTGCAGGCCATGGCACGAGCCATGTGGAGCGGTTCCCTGTCCTTCGGGCTGGTCAGTCTGCCGGTGCGGATGTACGCGGCGACCGAGAGCCACACCGTGCATTTCCACCAGATCCAGCGCGGCACGTCCGACCGCATCCGCAACAGACGGGTCAATGAGCGCACCGGGAAAGAGGTGCCCGCCGAGGAGATCGTCAAAGGCGTCGACGCCGGTGACGCGTACGTACTGATCGAGCCGGACGAACTGGACGACATCGCTCCCGGCCGCTCCAAGGCGCTGGAGATCAGCGGTTTCGTGGACCTCGACGAGGTAGACCCGGTCCATTTCGCCACCACCTATTACCTCGGCCCGCGAGGCAAGGACCACGGCAAGGTCTACGCCCTGCTGCACAAGGCGCTGAAGGAATCCCGCAAGGCGGGTATCGCCACCTTCGTCATGCGTAACCGTGAATATCTCGTCGCGGTGCAGGCGGAGGGCGACATCCTGGTCCTGCACACCCTGCACTGGGCGGACGAGATCCGTGACCCACACGACGAGATCGGCGACCTGCCGGAACGGACGAAGATTCCGGAGCGGGAGCTGAAGACCGCGGTCCAGCTCATCGAGGCGCTGAGCACCGAGTGGCGTCCCGAGGAGTACCACGACACGTACCAGGAAAAAGTACGCGCGCTCATCGAGGCCAAGCGCAAGGGCGAGACGGTGGAGAAGGCCCGGGAAGCGCCGGAGTCCACGAATGTCGTGGATCTGATGAGCGCCTTGCAGGCGAGCGTCGATTCGGCCAGGGGGTCCGCACAGCGGAAGGGAACAGGGCGGGCGCGGGGGAAGAAACCGGCGGCCGGAAAGGAAAGAAAGGGAGACGCGAAATCCGGCGGGCAGGCTGCGCGCCGGACGTCCGCCGCCGATCTGTCGCAGCTCGGCAAGGCCGAACTCTACGAACGCGCCACCGAGGCCGGCGTCCACGGCCGGTCCTCGATGACGCGTGCCGAGCTGCTGGAGGCCCTGTCCGGCGGACGCGGGCGTGCCAAGGCTTCCTGACCCGCCGCTCCCGCTGCCCGCCGGGACGGGGCGGCCGCTCAGCGCGAAAGGTCGGGATCGTCGACGATGTGCACCGCGGCCTCCTCCGCCGACGCCGCCCCGCCGTCGATCCCCACGTCACGACCGATCTCGTCGTTGCGCAGCCGCAGCGCGTCACCCTCGTCGGTGCCGGTCATCCGGCCGGCGCGCTCGTCACCCACCTGGCCGTCCATCGGCTCGCCCTCGGCGTCCTGCTGGTCGCCGATGCCGTCGCCGGCCGGCGGTTCGACGTCCGGTACCTCTTCTGCGAGCCGTTCGTCGAGGCTCTCACCCTCGCGCTGCTCATTGGCGGTGGTGCCCTTGTGATTCACCGCCAGCGGCTTTTCGGGGGGCGAGTAGCCCTGGTCCAGCATCTCGTCGTAGTCCGGCTCGTCGAGAGCGTCTTCCATGTCGAGTTCGTCGGACGTTCCCTGGTTGTCGGACGCGGACGGCTGGTACACCTCGTCGCCCATCGCTTCATCGGACATGACAGCTCTCTTTCCAGCGCGGTGCCGGTTCCTCGCCCGCGGCGGGCCTCTCGTCACGACCCGCCGTGCCGGGCGTTCTCCGGCGACGACGGTAACCGTCGGTGACGGTTGTTCGGGTTCTCTCGTGGTCGCGGTGTCCTGTTACCTGCCGAGCCCCAGTGATTCCACGATGCGCTGTGCGTTCTCGTACCGCTCGTTCTCCGGAAGGCGCTGGGCCAGTGCGACCAGACGGTCCGGGGCGTTGTTCTCCCGTAGCGTGCTGACGATGGTGTCGCGGTCGGCCGGATACAGACTCCGGCGCAGGTGCTGGGCCATTTCGGTACGGATTTCCACGGCCTCCGGCGTCATTCCGTCCGGGACGCTGCCCGGCGCGGGGCCACCGGCGGTCCGGCTCACCTCGGGCTGGTCCTCTCCCGAGGGCTCCAGTTCGTGGTCCTCTTCGGCGCGCAGAGCGCGGTCGGCCTTCAATTCGCCCTGGAGCTCCTTCTTCATCATGTCGTCCCGGGCCGGGCCGGCCTTGTTCGTACCGTGATCCATTGCTTTTCTGCCTCCAGGACTCACCGATTTCTTTCCGTTCCCGCCCCGCACGTCCCACCCCGTCCGTGCCATGCGGTACGGAGTGCCCGTTGGCCCTTTCGCGAAACAGGCCGAAGCCGAGAGCGAACGGGGGCGGGCAGGTGCCCGGGAGACCGGCCCGGGTACGTCGGTGCCGGTCAGCGGGGTACGGACCGGGCGAACGGGCCGGATGCGGCCGGCCCGCCGATGACCTGCCGGGCGACCTCGGTCAGCTTGCGCTGGTGGGAGCGGGCGTAGCTGCGCATCACCCGGAACGCGTCGTCGGGGGTACGGTCCTGGCGCTCGGCGAGCGCGCCCTTGGCCTGTTCGATGAGTACCCTGCTGTCCAGGGCGGTCTGGAGCTGCCCGGCCAGGGCCTTGAGCTCGCGCACGTCCTTGCGGTACGCCAGTCCGATGGCCACCGCGTCGGCCAGCGCCTGCCCGGTCGCGATCTCTCTGCGCGACAGCGCCCGGTACTGGTGGAAGAAGTTGAGGGAACCCAGCCGCCGGTTCCGGTAGCGCACCGGCAGGGCGGTGGCCGCGCTGAAGCCCCTGTCCAGCGCCTGGGTGGTGAAGCGCGGCCAGCGGGCCCGGTAGTCCGGGTGGCCCAGCGGTACGTCGGTGAGCCTCCGCCCCGTACGCCAGGCGTCCCGGCAGGGCCCCTCGTCGAGCGCGACCTCGACGCGCTCCAGCCGTGCGGCCCCGGCCCCGAATCCCACCGCCAGCGCGGGCTGCCGGTCGCGCGCCATCAGTACACCGCCCGCCTGCACCCCCGGGAGCCCTACGCAGAACTCGGCGAGCCGCTCCACAAGCGCGGTCGTGTCCCGGCCCGCGGCCGGGTCGGCCAGTTCGAGCAAGGCGGCGAGCAGCGCTTCTTCCCGGTCGGACGCTGACATGGCGGACGCTCCCTTCGACAGGCCGCTCCGGCGGCCGTCGCTCGTGGGGCGAACGGGCCACCCCGGACATGCCCCCGGGTATCCCGGAACCGGCCGTACAAGCTCCCGGCAGGAGCGCGGGCGTGCACCGAGGCGCGGGATCCGCGTCCCGCGCCGGGGCGCCGTCATCTGGCTGGGACCAGGGCGCTGAAACAGGCCGGAAGGGGTACCCGCACCGACATGCGCTTAGCCGTCCTCGACGCCGGGTCGAACTCCGTACATCTGCTCATCAGCGAAGTCGTCGGCGGCGTGCCGTTGCCCGCGCACTCCCTGAAGGGCCCGGTCCACCTGGCCGAGCAGGTGGCCGTGGACGGAACGGTGCCCCCGAAGGCGGCACGGCGGCTGGCGGAGGCGGTGGCGCAGGCCCGGGAGCAGGCGGGCCGGTGGCGCTGCGACCGGCTGTTCGCGTACGCCACGGCGGTGGTACGGGACGCCGCCAACCGCGACGAGGTGCTGGAGACGGTGCGTGCCGGGAGCGGGATGCGGCTGGCCGTGCTGCCCGGTGAGGTGGAGGCGGAGCTGACGTTCCGGGCGGCGCGGCGCTGGGTCGGGCTGCAGGCCGGTCCGATGGCGTTGCTGGACATCGGCGGGGGTTCCCTGGAGGTCGCTTTCGGCCGCGGTGCCCTGCCGGACTTCGCCTTCTCCCTGCCGCTGGGGGCGGGACGGCTGACCCGCGAGTTCCTGCCCGGCAGAGGCAGACCCGGCCGCGAGGCGCTGCGCGAGCTGCGCCGCTACGTGCGCGCCTCGCTCAAGGACGTGGCGGCCCGGGTCCGCTGGGAGGATCCGCACACCGTGGTGGCCACGTCCCGGATGTTCCAGCAGCTGGCCCGCCTGTGCGGGGCCGCGCCCGGCCGTGACGGCCCGTTCGTCACGCGCACGCTGTCCCGTACGGACCTGAGGGAAGCGGTGCGGCAGGTGTCCCAGCTGACCGCGGCCGAGCGGGCAGAGCTGCCGGGCATCTCGGCCGCCCGCTGCCGCCAGGCACCGGCCGGCGCCGTCGTCGCGTACCAGGCGATGAAGAGCATGGGGATCGACCAGGTCACCATCTGCCCGTGGGCGCTGCGCGAAGGCGTACTGCTGCGCCATCTGGAACAGGGCGGTCAGGACTGGTGGCCGAGCCCCGTGCCACGGCACGAAGCCACCGGGTCCGGCCCGCTGTCCGGCAGCGCGACCTCGCCGCACGTGCCGCGCCGGCTGCCGCTCGGCCGGGCGTCGCTCGGCCGGGCGTCGGGAGGCTGACCGCAGACGTCCGTACCATCCGTTCTCGAACCCCACCGGGCGTCCGCGCCCCGTGCCGGAGTCATCATGTACTTGTCGAACTACCGCATCGCCGACCGCCTCGTGATCGAGGTCCCCGAGATCATCGACATCGCCAACACCGGCCAGGTCGCCGCCGGCCTCCAGGGTCTGCTGCGCGAACCCGAGGCCACCGGGGTCGTCATCGACCTGCGCGCGCCCATCATCACCGTGGCCGGACTGCGGACCCTGCTGCGCTGCCAGCGGACCGCGCGGGAGCGCGGCGTGACGCTGAGCGTGGCCGCGGACCGCCCCATGGTCCGCAAAGCGTTCCGGCTCACCGGGGTGCACCGCACCATCCCACTGCACAGCTCGCTGGCGGACGCGCTCGCCGCGGCGTAATCCTTTCGCGGTGCGCCCGCCCGCGCCCTACCGCGGTACACCCGCCCTCGCCCTACCGCGGTGTGTCCTCTCCCGCGGTGTGTCCTCCACCTCCGTCGTGTGACGGTACGACCCCCTCGTCCCGGCCGTCACACAAATGGGGTGTTTACCGACTGGTCCGGTGAGTTACCCGTCCCCCAGCCTTCCGCAAGCGGCCGCCGGAAGGCAGGCGCCGGGCCGGTTGAGACCACAGCCGCCGGCGCCGCTCCTCGCTCCCGGCCACCCGCTGGGCCTCCTCCGTCCTCCTGACCCCGCCCACCGGCTCCCCGGTCAGGAGAGGTCAGGAGGACGGCCCGTGCCCGTGGCGCCGAGGAAGCCGCTGGGGCGCGCCGGTCCGGAGGACCAGCGGATGGGCGGGCAGCCTGTCCAGGGGCGAGGAGTGCCGGTAACGGTCGATGGAGGCGGCCCGGCCGTACGGGCCCGGCCTGCGGTGCTGCCGACCGCGGGTGGCCGCGTCCGGCGACTCGGCCGGGGGCGGCCGGTGCGGCTTACGGGGTCGGAGCAGGGCGTCTTCGTACCGGCCCAGGGCGATCACGAGTCCGAGCATCGCCAGAGGCCAGAGGGCGGCGAGCAAGGGCATGGCCGCTCCCTTCCTTGCCGGTCGTACACGCTGGCTGGAGCTTTACGTCGTCTGTCGGGTCACCCCACGGCGACACGGCAAACCACCGGCCGGGGGTCACCACTCCACCGGTCCCCCGCGCGGCACTTTTCGCGCCCGCCGTCCCCGGCACCCACCGGACGGAAAAACGCCAGGCCGGCGCGGTGCCCCCGATCACCGACCCGCTTCCGCCCCAACCCGAAAGCCCTTGCGACGACTTGCGCGGACGCACTCCTCGTGCTGACTTCCCCTGCCGTGCTGCTGCGATTGCTGCTGACGCCCGCCCGGTCCGTGGCACGCCCCCGCACCACGACGCACGCCGCTCCAGGACGGTACGACCGGCCGTCGAGGGCGGTACGCGGGCAGCCGGCCCTCGTCAGTCCAGCCGGGTGAGATCCGGACGCAGCCGGTGCCAGGTCGGCTGCCGGAGGCGGTCGGCCGAGGTCCAGCCGGAGGCGGTGACCTCGGCGACGAGCCGCGGTTCCGCCCAGTGGGCGCCCGGCACGTCGACCGCGTTCTCGAAGGGTGAGGTGTCCCGCCGTACGACATCCAGGTATCCGGCGAGTTCCCGGCGCTCACGGCCGGAGAGCCCCGACCCCACGGAGCCCACATACCGCAGCCCGCCGGGCTCGTCCACCCCCGCCAGTACGGCGCCGGGCAGCCCGGCGAGGCCGCCGCGGCCCTCCGTCCAGCCGCCGATGACCACGTCAAGGGTGACCAGGTGTTTCGTCTTGCGCCATTCGGACGAGCGGACACCGGGGGCGTAGCGGGACGTCAGCCGTTTGGCGACGACCCCCTCGAAGCCGGCGTCCAGGGTCGCCTCCCAGGTCGCCCGCGCGTGGCCCGTCACGTACGAGGGGACCGACCAGTGCGGCCCGTCGTCGAGCCCGAGCCCGGCCAGGACGTCGCGGCGGTCCACGTACGGGAGTTCCAGCAACGGCCGCCCGTCGAGACGCAGCACGTCGAACAGGACGAGGTGGACCGGATGCTCCCCGGCCAGCGCGGCCGCGCGGCGCCGGCTCGTGACGCCCATCCGGCGCTGGAGCAGCCCGAAGTCCGGCCGCCCTCCGGCGTCCAGGACCACCACCTCGCCGTCGAGGACCGCCGGCCGGTCCCGCAGCCGTTCACCGAGCGGCGCCAGCTCGGGATAGGTCGCGGTCGCGTCGTTGCCCGCCCGGGTGACCAGCCGCAACGTCCCGTCGCCCGGCGCGTCGGCCAGGCACCGTGCCCCGTCCCACTTCGCCTCGAACGCCCACTCCCGCTCCTCCCCGGGAGCGGGCAGCGGCCCGGGGGTGGCCAGCATGGGCCGCAGAACGGACAGCGCGGAGGACGGAGCCATGCCCCGATGATCGGCGGCGCCTCCGCACCCGGCCACCGGACGCGGAGACCTCTCAGGGGCCGCTACCGGTCCTCGGCCGCCGCACGGTGGCTCTTCGCCGGTTCGACGTACACCGTGGCGTTGAGCCGGATGCCGCCCCGCTCCTCCTCGGTCAGCTCGCGCCTGGCCTCGGCGCGCGCACCGGCGACCAGCGACCCGGCGCCGATGCGCGCGCCGTTGAGGACGGTGTCCCCACATGAGTACGCATACGGATGGCCTGGCGCCCCCGTGACCGACACGATGACTGCGTGTCCCTCGACAAAGAGTTTTCCCCGGCCCCCGCCCCTGCCCACCGGCAAGCGACGGAGAAGGCGATGAAGGGCGTGCTCCTCGTGGCCGCCGTCGTGGGCGGGATTCCGCTGCTCGCCTTTGCCTTCCTCATCGCGGTCGTCGCCGTGTCCGACTGACCGTCACGCCGCCCCGCATTTCCTCCGTACAAGTACGGCGACGGAACCGGGCGTCCGCCGGACGCGGCGCCCGGAACCCGTCACGAAACCGGAACCAGGCGCCCGCCCGGCCTTCTCAGCCGCCCCGCGGAAAACACTCCACGAAATACACGGCGTGCTGGCTGCGCAACTCCACCCGGGCCCAGGATTCGTCCGTGAAGCCGATTTCGTAGGTGTCCGCGTCGATGTCCGTACGGTGCCGGATCCATGCCACCTGGGACGCGGGTGTGCTCCAGCCTGCCTCGACCGCGCCGAGTTCGCCGCGGCGGCGGCCGCGCTGCACATAGGTGACGTGCAGGTGGCGGTCGGTGAGCTGGAGTACGGGCAGCGCGTCGGTGGTCGGTACGCGGGGCCACAGGGCGGTGGCCAGTTGGCCCGCCAGACTTCCCCAGCCGCCCTTCAAAGGCTTGCCCTTCTTGCGCCGGGCGCCGAAGAGGTCAGGGATCGGCTGGATGATGGCGTCGACCAGCCAGAAGACCCGCTTGGCGCCCTCCCAGCGGTCGCCCGGCAGGCGGCGGCCCGCCAGGACGCGGGGGCGGTTCCACCGGCGCGGCTTGGGCAACCGGTGCCCGGGGAAGGCCACTTCGTTCTGTACGAGCCGCTCGTCACCCGGCAGCGCTTCGCCGGCCCGCTCCCTGGCTTCCTTGTACGGGACCCTGCCCAACGCGACACGCAGACTCATCCGAACACCTCGCGTACGGGCTTGGCCGCCCGCGGAGCCGCCTCGGCCAGCCGCTCGTCGAAGCTCTTGGGGTCGGGGCGGTCGGCGTACTGCTTCTGCTGCTCCGTGGGCGGCGGCGGCTTGCCCGCGTCCTGGTGCTCCACGTCCCACCGGTGGTCGCCGACCTGGACCCACTTGAGACCGGTCGCGTCATGGAGCGCGGCCTCGCCCTTGTCGGTCCACTGGCCGACCTTCTCGCCGACGTCCACGCCGGTGTGGTGCTCGATGACGCTGTCGGCGAGCGGCGCCGCGTCGATGACGGCCCCGGCGGCCTTGGCTCCCGCGGCCCGCTTGACGACCTGCTTGACTCCCCTGCTGATGTTCTTGCGGGCGTTCTTGTTGCGCCACAGCGCCTTGGCCTTGATGCGTGCCCTCCGCAGCTTCTGCAGGGCGCGCATCCGGTCGGCGAGGTCCTTGAGCTTGTCCGCCAGCTTGGCGGTGATCCGTACGGCCTTCAAGGCCCGGTGCGTGGCCCCCGCGGCCCCGATCAGCGGGCCGATGGCCGCGCCGACGCCGGCCGTGAGGATCGCGACGATCGCCGCCGTCGCGGCGGCCACCAGCAGCGCCTCGACGATCTCGGTGATCAGCTCGATCATCGTCTCCTCGGCCTCGGTGCAGGCCTCCGCCGCCATCTCCAGGAGTTCGGCGACCGTGATCATGTCCTCGGCCTCACCCTTCAAGGCCTGCTCGAACTCGGTCATGGTCGTGCCGAAGGCGGTGGACGCCTGCCCCGTCCAGGACGCCTGCAGCGTCCGGCGCTCGGCCTGGAGGTCGTCGACGACGCCCTGCATCTCGGAGGCGGCGGTCCGCCACTCGCGGGCGGTGGCGATCAGCTTCTCGTTGTCACCGCTGACCTTCTCCAGGTACTCGTCGAGTCCGAGGCTCTTGACGGCGCCGCGGATCGTGGAGTCGAGCGCGCCCGCCAGCGGGTTGCTCCAGTCGACGTCGAACCCGATGCGTTCCAGTACCTGGCTCATGCCTGACCACCGCCCATGAGCCGGACCTGGTCGTCCTCGTTGGTGTCGTAGCCGTCGGCCGCCAGCCGCATGCCGTCGGCGATGACCCCCAGGGACTCCTTGACGTCATGGAGATCGCTGACGGCTTCCTCGGACTGCTTGTCGTAGTCCGCCTTGAGGCCGTCGGACTCGGAGAGCATCCCGAAAACCCCACTGGACAGTTCCAGACCGCGGGCCCGGTTACGGATCTTCTCGACCCGGCCCGCCGCCTCGTCCACCGCATTGGCATACCGGCGCAGAGCAGCGCTCTCGACGTCGTAGCCATCACCCATCAGGCCCTCCCGTGACCCCGTTGTCCGTATAGGGACGCCCTGCAACCACTTGGCGCCCCATATACGAATTAATGCCATCACCATTCCAAGACTTTGCGGAAAAGGGATGGTTGACCGCGCGAGATCACTGTAGCCACAGTCGGCGAGCGACGTCGCACGGGTATGCCTGCCACCGACTCCGCGTACGCCGACACGGGTTGCCGGCACCCGGGGCGCGGCCATCACCGGCATCGACCGGCAGGCCGTGTCGCCCGGAACCACCGGATCAACCCGGCGCAGAAGGGAGGGGAAGCGAGGCGCGTACGCCAAGCCGCCGTCGGACGGGGCCGGCCCGGTTCAGGACTTCGGCCGGGCCTCCATCGGCACGGGACCGAGCATCTGCTCACTGATCCAGTGCAGCGACTCCGGCATGCGCTGGATGTACGTGTGGCCGCTGTGCCTGCCGTCGGGGATCTCGAACAGCGTGTGGTGGACCGGGCCGCCGGTGTGCTCCCGGATGAACTTCTTCACGTACGGCACCGCCTCCTCCTTCGAGCCCAGCTCGAAGGCGAGGTAGACGTCCGGGCCGCCGCGGGACTTGAGCTGCTCGGCCAGCCGGCGCGGGTCGTTGGCGCGCTTCTCGGCGGGGTGCCCGTTCCACATCGGCGAGTCCGGCACCGTGTCCGGGCCGTTCGCGATGACCGCCTTGAACTTCGCCGGATGCTTCAGCACGGCCTTCAGCCCCGCGAAGCCGCCCGAGGAGGAGCCCATGAACGCCCATCCGTCGCGGCTGTCGTACGTGCGGTAGTTCGCGCGGGCGAAGGCCGGGACGTCCTCGGTCAGCCAGGTGCCCATCTTCGGCTGCCCGGGTATGTCACTGCCGTCGTGGTACTTCTTCTTCGGGTTCAGGACCGGCATCACCAGGATGAACGGCAGCGTCTTGCCCGACTGCGACCACTCGGCGATCTTCTCCTCCAGCCTGAAGTCACCGCCGATCCAGTAGTTGTCCGGATACCCGTACGAACCGGGCAGTGCTATCAGGACCGGGAAGGCGCTCTTGGCGTACTGGGGCTGGTTGTACTGCGGCGGCACCCAGGACCAGATGTCGCCGCTGAACCCGGATTTCGCGCCGTGCCACCGGGTCTTGACTATCTTCGTCCCGTCGTCGCCCGTGGTGCGCTGCGTCACGAAGTGCGAACGCGGCCCCGTGGGCCGGACGACCTTGGCGGTCCCGCTGCTCGCCTCGCGCGCCTGCTGCCGCAGCTGCGGCACATGGGAGGCGTCGACCTCGTCCCGGTCCTTGCTGCCGCAGCCGGCCGCGAGCCCCATCGCCATCAGGCTCACCGCGGCGACGGCCGCGGTACTGGTACGCAGGCGCTTCATCGGGACGAACTCCTCGCAGACTCGTGTCCGGCGGGGGCAGCGGGTTCCGCCTCCGCCGCTTCAGCGAAAGACACCAGAATAAGATCCGTCGGCCGGCCGTATCGCGGCTCCCCAGGGGCACCGGTCCGGCCGCCCGCCGCGGCACGGCGGCAGGGCGCGCACACCGTCGTGCGTCTCCAGGGGTATGGATGTCGAACAGGCGGGTTCCGGTTCCCTCGATCGGTATGCCGGGTTGTGGTTGATTCGCGCACCGGCTCTGGGCATCGTGTTTTTCCGACTGGCGACGGGCGACGGTGCGGCATGAGGCGGTGCCACGGACGGGGTGATCGATGAGCACGGGAGCCGGAAATCCGCCGCCGCCCGGGAGCTCGGGGCGCACGGCGGAGCGCAGGGCACTGCGCGGCCTGCTCGCCCGTACACCGCTGGTGACCGTGACCGGCCCCGCGAACGTGGGCAAGAGCACACTCGCCCGCGCCGTTCTGGGAGAGGGCGCGTGGGGTGACGGCCGTCCCGGTGGCGGCTTCGTGCGGGTCGGGTGCCGGGAGGGCGTGGACGCTTCGGATATCGCCGCCGCCCTCAGCCGGGCGGCGGGCCTGCCGTACGACGCACCGCCGCAGACCCTGGCCGCCCACTGCGCCCGGCGCGGCCTGACCGTCCTGCTGGACGACTGCGATCCGCTGGCCGGCGCGTGTGCGTGGCTGGTGCGGCAGTTGCTGCGCGCTGGGGCGGGGGCCGGCGGTGGGGTGGTCGCATCGGCCGGGCTGCGGATCGTGGCCACCGCGCGACAGCCGTTGGGGCTCGGTGCGGAGCGTGTCCTCGCTGTGCGGCCGGTGCCCGTGACGTGGGGTGGTGGGCCGCTTCCCGTGGCGCGGGACGGCGGGCCCTTGGCCGCGCCCTCCGCGCCGTACGGCATGGCGGTCCGCGCCCCGGCCGCCGCGCTTGGTTCCTGCTCCCCCGCGGACCGTCTGGTGTGGGCACGGCTGGCCGTCCTCCCCGGGGACTTCGACGGTTGGCTGGCGGGGTGCGTAGCCGGTCGCAGTGACGTTTCTGCCTACGAGGTCGAGGCCGCGCTCGGCCGCCTGCTCAGGGCTTCCGTACTCGCCCTGGTACGGCCGGCACCGGACACCACCCCGCCCCGGCCGCCACACCCGCCCGAGCCATCGCCCCCGGCCCGGCCACCACAGCCGCCCCGCTACCGCCTGCCCGCCGCCGCCCGTGCCATGGGCCGCGCGCATCTCCGGGCGGCCGGTGAGGAGACCGCGACGCTGCGCGCCTTCCGGACGGCCTGCGCGGCGCTCGCCGCCGAGGCGCAGATCGCCTGGCAAGGCTCCGACCGCCGGGTGGCCGTCCATCTGGCCGAGACCGAGCGGCACCATCTGCGCGCGGCGCTGACCCTGCCCCCGCAGGACGCGGAGGACGCCCTCACCGCGCTGGACATCGCCGTCTCCCTGTGGTTCCGGTGGGCCGTCTGCGGCGGCCGGGGCGAGGGGCGTACCCACTTGGCCCGGCTGCTGCGGCAATCCCGGGACGACACCGCCGTACGGGCCCGGGCCCTGTGGCTGGCGGGCTGGCTCGCCGCGCAGGACCACGCGCACCGCACCGCCGAGTCGCTGCTGGACCGGGCCGGCCGGGCAGCTGCCCGGCACGCCGACCCGGACACGCTGGCCCGCGTCGCACACGTCCGTGGCATCCTCGCGCTCCGCCGCTCCGACACCCGTACCGCCGCCGCCTGCCTGCGCCGGGCGGCCGAGCACACGTATCAGGACGCCTGGTACGGGCCCGGGCCGGCCCACAGCCAGGTCCTGCTCGCCACCACACTGGCCGCACCGGACCCGGCGGCCTTCCCCGCTCCCGTTCCCCTTCCCGTCTCCGCCCCCGCTCCCCTCCCCCTTCCCGCCTTGGCGCCCGTTGCCGCGACGGGCGCCACCACCACGGGCCGCGGCACCGTCACGCCGCCTGCCGCACACGACAGAGCCCGCAGCAGCCCCTGTCCAGGGGCCCGCCGCGGGCTCCACCTCACCTGACGGAACGTCCGCCCGTCACTCCGCCATCGCTTCGGCCGGCTGGGCGGCGGCCGCCTCGCGCCGGGCCGCCGCCTTCGCCGCGCGCCGCTTCATCACGACGAACGAACCGATGCCGAACAGCACCGCGGCCACCAGGCCCACCCAGGAGAACCGCTTGAGCCAGGACTCGGCGACGACACCGACGTAGTAGATCAGCGCGGTGGTGCCGCCGGCCCAGACGATGCCGCCGAGCACATTGGCGATGAGGAACTTCCAGTACGGCATCTTCAGCACACCCGAGAGCGGGCCGGCGAAGATCCGCAGCAGGGCGATGAAGCGGCCGAAGAAGACCGCCCACATGCCCCACTTGTCGAACTTCTCCTCGGCCATCGCCACCTGGTCGGGCCCGAAGTGCTTCGGGAACTTCCGTCCGGCCCAGTTGACCAGCGGCTGTCCGCCCTTGCGGCCGATCAGATAGCCGATGGAATCCCCGATGATCGCGCCGGCGGACGCACAGGCGCCCAGCACCAGCGGATCGATGTGGTCCGTCGTCGCGGCCAGGAGCGCCGAGCTCACCAGGACGATCTCACCGGGCAGCGGAATGCCGAGGCTCTCCAGGCCGATGACCAACCCCACCAGGAGGTACACGCTCACGGCCGGTACCGTCTCCAGCCACTCCATCTGCAACGCCGCATCCTCCACTAGGTGTAGGGCCCCCGTGGGCCGCCGCCCGGCGTCCGACGACGCCGTCGATGATCGTGATTCCCCCGTGTCCGCGCGCCGTGGCGCGCCCGGGAAGCCTACTCGATCTCTTCGGGCCGCCCCGCTGACCGGCGTCACGGCCCCGGCCCGCCGCGGCGTGCGCGACGGGCCGGGGTGACGCTTCGGCCGGCGGACCGGTGACCGGGCCTTGTCTCCGTACGAGTGCTCTGTCACACGCGCTCTGTTTCACACGTGCTCTGTCACGAGTGCCGCTCGCGGGCGCGAACGCCGCGAACGCTCAGCGAGAACTCTCCGTACGAGACGCGCCTCGGAGGCATGGAGTTGCCTCGGGCCCGGAGGAAATTGCGCGGGCCCCGCCGCGGGAAGCCGGAAACGGTCCGATCCTCACGCGGCGGAAACGTTCCGACCCCCTGCACGGCCGGAAGGCGCGGCGGTCCTACGCGGCGGGAGCGTTCGGACGCAGCGTCCACACGATGGTCATCTCACCGGTGACCGCGCCGTCCTCCCTGGTGATGGCGACGTTCACCGGGAACTCCGGCCGCTCCCCCGCGTCCAGCTGGGCGACGATCTCGGCGATCGGCCGACCGAGCTCGGCGGTGGCGGTGACCGGGCCCATGGCGAGCTTCTTGTAGCCGATCTCGGCCCGTACGGCGAGCGGCACGGCCCGGGAGAGCTGGTCACCGAAGGCCGCGAGCACGATCGCGCCGCTGGCCGACTCGGCGAGCGTGAACATCGCGCCGGCGTGCGGGCCGCCGACGTGGTTGTGGTAATCCGCCTGGTCGGGCAGCCGGACCACGGCCCGCTCGGGGCTGGTCTCGCCGAACTCCAGGTTGAGCGTACGGGCCATCGGCACGGTGGCCGCCATCATTTCGCCGATCGACGGCTTGGTCTCGGAGGACATGGCAGCATGTTACCTACGAGTAGCTTGTCGGGGGAAGCCCTGCCCGGCGTTCCGTCCCACCGCCCCGGCGCTTATCGTGGTGGCTCATGTGGCCAGGTCAGCAGCCGCCCGGAGGCGAGCAGAACCCGAATCCCGCGCGGCACGCGGTCCCGTGGCGGACCCGGGAGCGGCCGTGCTGACTCCCCGCGCGGACGACCGCGACGGCACCCGCCGCCGCTTCCGCCGTCCCGCCTGGGCCGGACGCAACTACACCCTGCTGACCAGTGCCGCCGTGGTCGCCAACCTCGGCAGCGCCGGTTCGCTGATCGCGGCGGCGTTCGCGGTGCTCGGCACGGGCGGCTCGGCCACCGACGTCGGCCTGGTGGCCACCGCCCGTACGATCCCGCTCGTCGTCTTCCTGCTGATCGGCGGCGCGGTCGCCGACCGGCTGCCGCGCCACCGCGTCATGGTCGCCGCGAACGCGCTCAACTGTGTCTCGCAGGGCCTCTTCGCCGTCCTGGTCCTGACGGGCGAGGCGCGGCTGTGGCAGATGGCGGTGCTGGCCGCCCTCGGCGGCACCGGGCAGGCGTTCTTCGCGCCGGCCTCCGAGGGGATGGTCCTCTCCAGCGTCTCCGGCGAGCACGCGAGCCGGGCCTTCGCCTTCTTCCGTATGAGCATGAACGGCGCGAACATCGGCGGCGCCGCGCTCGGCGGAGCCCTGGTCGCCGCCGTCGGACCCGGCTGGGTGCTGGCCGTCGACGCCGCCGCCTTCGCCGTCGCGGGCGCGCTGCGCGCCTTCCTCGACGTGCACCACATCCCCGGGCGCGCCCCCACGGCCGGCCTCCTCAAGGACCTCCGCGACGGCTGGCGCGAGGTGATCTCCCGGCCCTGGCTGTGGGCCGTCGTCGGACAGTTCGCCGTCGTCAACGCCGTCGTCGTGGCGGCCGAGGCGGTGTACGGGCCGATGGTCGCCGAGGAACACCTGGGCGGGTCCCGCCCGTGGGGCCTGGCCCTGGCCGCCTTCGGCGCGGGCACGGTCGGCGGCGCGCTGCTCATGATGCGGCTCAAGCCGCGCCGCATCCTGCTCACCGGCATCCTGTGCGTCTTCCCGCTCGCCCTCCCCTCGGCCGCGCTCGCCGTGCCGGTGCCGGTGACCGTCCTCCTCCTGGTGATGTTCGGCACCGGTATCGCGCTCGAAGTGTTCGGCGTGATGTGGATGGTGGCGCTGCACCAGGAGATACCGGAGGAGAAGTTCTCCCGGGTCTCGTCGTACGACTGGTTCGGCTCTCTGGCGATCACTCCGGTGGCCACCGCGCTGGCCGGGCCCGTACAGGACCTCATCGGGCGGACCGCCGCGCTGTGGGGCTGCTCCGCGCTGATCGCGCTGCTGACGGCGGCCGTGCTGTGCGTACCGGATGTCCGCCGGCTGACGCGCCGCCGCCCCGCCGCTGCTTCCGGGCTCTCCGGTTCCGTGAGCGCGGAGACGGGGACGGAGGGGGACGGGCCGGCGGCCCCGGGCGGTGATACGGCGTCCCCGGTCGGCGATACGGTCGCGCCGGCCGGCGGGGGCGGGGCGGGCTCGCCTGCTCGGTAGGGGCGTGCGCTGATCCGGCGTCGGCTGATCCGGCTTCGGCTGATCCGGCTTCGGCTGGTCGGTGAGCGCCGGATCAGTCGATGCCGGATCAGTCGACACCGACTCGGCCGGTGCCGACTCGGCCGATGCGGGTTCCGCCGATACGGGTCCAACCGATGCGGGTCCACCGAAACGGGTCCCACCGAAACGGCTTCAACCGATGCTGAAAGCGCCGTCCGGCGGGCGAGGGGACGGTACGGCCCGCGCGTCCTGCACGGGCGCGGCGTCGCCGATCAGCCGCCGTAGCGCGGCGCCGTGCTCGACCCGCGCGGGGAACACGTCGGCGGCCACGCGCCGGGCCACCTGCGTGAGCGGCAGCTCGACACGGGACGCGGCCAGCACGATGTTGCCGAAGCGGCGGCCGCGGAGCACGGCCGGTTCCGCGATCACGCAGAGGTGGTCGAAGACGGACGCGTAGTTCGCCAGCTGGGCCCGCAGGAAGTCGAAGGGCGCGCTGTCGGCGAGGTTCGCCGCGTAGATCCCGTCCGGACGCAGTACGCGGGCGGCAGCACGCGCGTACTCGACCGAGGCCAGGTGCGCGGGCACCCGAGAGCCCCCGAAGACGTCCGCCACGATCACGTCCGCGCTGTGCTCGGGCGCCGCCTCCAGCGCCGTACGGGCGTCCTCGGCCCGCACCGTGATTCCGCGGTCCGGAGGCAGCGGCAGTTCTTCGGCGACCAGCGCGAGCAGTCCCCGGTCGGCCTCGACGACGTCCTGGCGGGAGCCGGGGCGGGTGACGGCGAGATAGCGCGGCAGGGTCAGCGCTCCGCCGCCGAGATGCAGTACGTCGAGCGGCTCGGCCGGGGCGGCGGCCGCGTCCAGCACGGCCGCGAGCCGGCGCGCGTACTCGAATTCCAGGTCGGTCGGCGCGTCGAGGTCCACGTACGACTGCGGAGCACCATCCACGGTCAGCAGCCAGGCGCGCGGCCGGTCCACGTCCGGCATCAGCTTGGCGGTGCCACAGTCGACGACGCGGGTGACGGGGGTGGGGGTGGGGCCGGAGCCGACGTCGGGGCCCTCGGGGCCGGGGTCCCGATCCGTGACCGGCTCGGCCGCCCGGCCCTCGACCGGCGTTCCCGCTATCTGCTCGGCTGCTTCGTCCACCGTCCCATTGTGCCGGTACGGCGACGCGCGGCGCTCCACCTCGAACCGGCCGCCTGAAACCGCTCGCGCCCCCAGCCTCACCCGGCCCTTCCCCCTCCCTCCTCACTCCCCCCACACCGACAGGACCTCCTTCAGATGAGCCGCTGCCTGGCGGCGTCCGGCGTGGGCCGCGTCGGCACGTTTCGCCGGATCCAGGACGTTACGGCCGAAGGCGGCGCGGGCCGCGCGGTCGGGCACCAGTACGCACACCCGTGCGCCCCGCCGTGCCAGGGCCGCGCCCTGCGCCCGTGCGGTGGCGATGGGCCCGCCACCCGCCGCCACCGGCGCCAGGACGACGACCCGGCCGTATCCTGCGGCGAGGTCCGCGTTGGCGCTGGAGTGCACCCCGCCGTCGATCCACCACTTCTCGCCGATCCGCACCGGCGGCCACACACCGGGCACGGCGCAGCTCGCGCTCACCGCGTCGACCAGGCCCGCCCCGCTCGTGTCGTCGAAGGCCGTCCGCCGCCCGGTCTCCGCGTCCACCGCGGTGATCATCAGCCGACGCGCCGGCCAATCATGGCTGATCAGGCGCCGGGCGACGGCGTCGCGGCGACTGGGGCCCGCGGCCGCGCGGGAGCCCAGCGCGAGGCGTCCCATCCGCGCGCCGAAGTCCACGGCGTCGCGCGAACGCAGCGCCAGATAGGCGAACCGCGCCAGTTCCCGCGTCCCCATGCGCGCCGCGGTCTCGCCCGTGACCGGGGCCAGCTGCCGTGCGAAGAGCTCGTCCGGGGCCAGCCGGCCTGACGTGAGCTGGGCGCCCACGATCGAACCGGCCGAGGTCCCGATGACCGCGTCGGCCGTCGCGAGATCGACGCCGGCCTGGGCGAATCCGGCGAGCATGCCGATTTCCCATCCGATACCGGTGTAGCCTCCGCCGCCCAGTACCAGCGCCGTACCCGTCATCGCGGTCCCCTCTCCGGTTGCGTCCGGGCCGCCCCGGTGCAGCGGTCTCGTACGGCAGTGTGGCAGCCGCGCCGTTCCGGTACCCGGCAGCACCGGTGGGCCTGCGCGGGGGCTGTACTGGTGCGATACGGGCGCGACGTGGGTGCCGTACGGGCGCGGTACGGGTGCCGTACGGGTGCCGTACGGACGCGGCCCTCCTACCGCACCCGTCCACCACACCCGCCCCCGACTACGACCCTGCCCGGCCGGCGGCTGCGGCTACGGCTATGCCTCGGCGACCGTACGGACCGTCCCCGCCGCCACCGTCCTGCCGCCCTCGCGGACGGCGAAGCCCAGCCCGGGCTCCAGCGGGGTGTCGCGCCCCAGCTCGACGGTCATCGTCACCGTCTCGCCGGGCCGGGCGACGCCGCGTTCGCCGAGGTCGATGTCGCCGACCACGTCAGCCGTACGGATGTAGAACTGCGGGCGGTAGCCCGTGGACAGTGGTGTGCGGCGGCCGCCCTCCTCCGTGGACAGCACGTACACCTCGGCGGTGAAGCGCCGGCTCGGCGTCACGCTGCCCGGCGCCGCGACGACGTGCCCCCTGCGCACCTCGTCCCGGTGCAGGCCGCGCAACAGCAGCGCGACATTGTCACCGGCCTGGGCCGTCTCCATCGGTTTCCCGAAGGTCTCCACGCCGGTCACGGTCGTCTCCGTGTCGGCGCCCAGTACCGCCACCCGGTCGCCGACGCGTACCGTGCCGCGCTCGACGGCGCCGGTGACGACGGTGCCGCGACCGGTGATGGTCAGGACGTTCTCCACCGGCAGCAGGAACGGCGCGTCGAGGTACCGCTCCGGCGTCGGCACGTACGTGTCCACCGCGTCGAGCAGCGCCTCGATGGCCTGGCTCCAGCGCGGGTCGCCCTCCAGGGCGCGCAGCCCCGAGACCCGTACGACGGGTACGTGCTCCCCGTCGTACCCGTGCGCCGTCAGCAGCTCACGGACCTCCAGCTCCACCAGGTCGGTCAGCTCGGGGTCGCCCGCGTCCGCCTTGTTCAGCGCGACGACGACGTACCGGACGCCGACCTGCTTGGCGAGCAGGACGTGCTCGGCGGTCTGCGGCATGATCCCGTCGAGCGCGGAGACGACGAGGATCGCGCCGTCGAGCTGCGCCGCGCCGGTGACCATGTTCTTGATGAAGTCGGCGTGGCCCGGCATGTCGACGTGGGCGTAGTGCCGGGTGTCCGTCTCGTACTCGACGTGCGAGATGTTGATGGTGATGCCGCGCGCGGCCTCCTCCGGGGCCCGGTCGATCCGGTCGAAGGGCACGAAGGTGCCGCTGCCCCGCTCGCTGAGCACCTTGGTGATCGCGGCGGTCAGGGTGGTCTTGCCGTGGTCGACGTGGCCCATGGTGCCGATGTTCAGGTGCGGCTTGGTCCGCACGTATGCCGTCTTGGACATGGCTGTTCTTCCTCGCGAAGCACTGCGGTGAATACGGCGGCGTCGGCATGACGTGCCGCCGTGGGAACCCCTGAGCCCCACCGACCCTCCCCCTGCGGGGTCCGCCGGTCGATCCGGAGAGGGTCAGCTTCGCGCGCCGCCGGTCGCGGTGGCGGCAGTGCCTGCCGAGGCCGCGGATGCGGCGGTACCTGCTACGGCGGTGGCCGTAGCGGTGGCGGTGCCTGCTGCGGCGGTGCCGGGAGACGGCACCGTGCCGGTCTCGGCCTGGGCCTCGACCTCGGCCTTGAGCGCGATGATCAGAACCGCGAGCGAGTCGACGGCAGCCTTCGGCGCGTCCGCGACTGCGGACGTGAGCGCGAAGTACGGCTGCCGGAACATGCGCCAAGGATCTCGCGCGGGGCACGCCACGTCGAACGATTTATCAGCGCCCCGAAACCGCCCGCCTCCCCCACTCCCTCCTCCCTCCCTTCCTCCTCCCCACCCCCCTCCACCCCACTTCACCCCGCAGCGGTCACGAATACACCTGCTCGCCACGCTTGTCGGTTACGCTCCCGGGATGCTCGAACCCGCCGCAACGCCCGACGGCCTCGCCGCGCGCTGCACGCGTGTGCTCTTCTCCCCCTGGGCCCGCCTCGCCGTACTCCTCGTCCTGCTCGCCGCCGCGGCGGCCGCGATGATCGTCTGGCAGCCGCAGCGGCTGCTGGCGCACGGCTGGCCGCCCGAGTGGGCCGGCGGCGGCGCCGTAGTGATCTTCGGCCTCGCGTACGGGGTGTGCACCACCGCCTTCGTCCCCCGGCCGGTCCTGAACCTCGCGGCCGGTGCCATCTTCGGCAGCCTGTCCGGCTTCCTGTCGGCCCTGGCCGGTACGGTCCTCGGCGCGGGCCTGGCCTTCGCCCTCGGCCGGCTGCTGGGGCAGGACGCCCTGCGGCCCTTCCTGCGCGCCCGCTGGCTGGCCGCCGCCGACCGGCAGCTCAGCGAACACGGATTCCGCTCCATGCTGGCGATCCGGCTCTTCCCCGGCCTGCCGTTCTGCGCCACCAATTACTGCGCCGCGGTCTCCCGCATGGGCTGGGGCGCGTTCCTGCTGGCCACCACGGTCGGCAGCGTGCCGAACACGGCCGCGTACGTCATCGCCGGCGCGCAGGCCTCGACGCCCACCTCGCCCGCCTTCCTGATCTCCACGGCCTTCATCGCGGTCTCCGGTCTGGCCGCGGTGCTCGTGGCGTGGCGCAAGCGCGCGTCACTCCGGGGGCGTTGACCCGCGGGCGTCCGGAAAGAGCCCTTTGAGCACTCGGACACTTTCGGGCGCTACGCTGCCCTCGACCGGTCACCGATCCCGCCGACCGCACGCACGCATTCCCGTCCCTTCCGCCCTCGTGTCGCCTGACCCGGGTCTCTGCTGGGCAAGCGCTTGATCACCCTCTGGATAGCGTAGCTTCGATGCATTGGTTTGAATCCTTCATCCTCGGCCTGGTCCAAGGGTTGACCGAGTTCCTGCCCATCTCCTCCAGCGCACACCTGCGGCTGACCGCGGCGTTCGCGGGCTGGCACGACCCCGGCGCCGCCTTCACCGCGATCACACAGATCGGTACCGAGGCCGCCGTACTGATCTACTTCCGCAAGGACATCGCGCGGATCGTCTCGACCTGGGCGCGCTCCCTCGTCAACCGCGACCTGCGCCACGACCACGACGCCCAGATGGGGTGGCTGGTCATCGTCGGATCCATCCCGATCGGCGTCCTGGGCATCACCCTGAAGGACGCCATCGAGGGCCCCTTCCGCGATCTGCGCCTGATCGCGACCACCCTCATCGTCATGGGCGTCGTCCTGGGCATCGCGGACCGCCTGGCCGCCCGCGACGAGTCCGGCGGCCGCCACCGCGCCGTCAAACAGCGCAAGACCCTCACCGACCTGAACGTCAAGGACGGCCTGATCTACGGCATCTGCCAAGCCATGGCCCTGATCCCCGGCGTCTCCCGCTCCGGCGCCACCATCAGCGGCGGCCTCCTGATGGGCTACACCCGCGAAGCGGCGGCCCGCTACTCCTTCCTCCTCGCCATCCCCGCCGTACTGGCCTCCGGCGTCTACGAACTCAAGGACGCCTTCGGCAGCGACGCCACCGCAAGCCACGTCTCCTGGGGCCCGACCATCCTGGCCACGGTCATCGCCTTCGTGGTCGGCTACGCCGTCATCGCGTGGTTCATGAAGTTCATCACCACGAAGAGCTTCATGCCCTTCGTCATCTACCGCATCCTGCTCGGCATCGCCCTCTTCGCCCTGGTGGGGGCGGGCGTCCTGAGCCCGCACGCGGGCGAATCGGCAGGCTGAGGAGGCCGTTCCGGGCCCCGGAACCTGACGGTTTCTGCGCTCACCCACCCGCAGAAACCGTCAGATTCCCGTAGCTCCGCGCGGGCGCTTTCCATGGTCGACTCCCATTCCGCTCCCAGTTGACCTTGGCCACCGACCGTCCGAAACGTCTCCGGACCGCTGCTCCGGACCGGCCAGGCGCAGGCGCACCCTGAGATGGGCCGCCCCTCCGCCTCGACGACGTCACCGCGGCCGGCCTGATGCCCGACATCCCTGACACGACGAGGGCACCGGGCTGACCACCTCCTCCCTGCGTCCTCTCGTCCAACGCTGCTCCTGGCCCGGGCCACAGTGGCTTACGCTCACATGATCCGGGCTGACCACGCTCGCCGCACCGTGTGGGAGCACGCCGAACATCTCGCCCCGGCCGCCACCGATGTGTCCCTGCCCGACGCGGCCGCTACCGTCCTCACTGTCGGGTCTCTTCGCCTCGCGCCCCGGCTCCCTGCTCTGGAGCCCCCACACCCACCCGCGGCACGAGGAAGTGCTGGAGGAGGGAGGAGCACTGCTCTCGTGTGCGCCGGCGTAACCCTCCAGGCTCCGGAAGATGCGCTGGCTTCAGCCCGACGACTTCGCCATGCACCTGCACGGGCAGCTCTACGAGTGCCTGACCACACTGGCGTACCGCCGCGAGCCCATCGACGCGGTCACCGTGCTGCCGGAAGCCCAGCACCGGTACCTGCTGCACGCCGACTTCACTCCTGCCGATCTGATCGACCTGCTCGCCACCCCGGTCGGCACGCCCGAACACTGGGGCGAGCAAGTCCTGCGGCTCACCCTGGTCACCCACGCCCGCGCCACCACCCTGGGCATCCAGGCGTTCACCGACGACCCGGCCAACACCCCGCACCAGCTCGCCACCGGCAGCCGCCGCGCCCTGGCCGACCTGACCGCCCTGCGTCCCCTCTGGCAGCGCGCCACCCAGCCCGCCACAGCCTCCCACGCCCCGGCCGTACCCCGCGCCGGACCACTCCCCGACCACCCGCGCGAGCCGATAGCCCACCACCGATCCGACCGAAACCATCACCGAACTCGAGCGCCTGCACGGCGCCGCCGCGCGCCCTGACCCGGCCCCCGCCACCGATGCCGAACAAGCAGCCGCACAGGCCCTGACCCTCACTCGCGAAACGCAGACGGAAAACGAGGTGCAACCGACGCCCCGGACCGTCCCCGTCTACGCCGCCGATGCCGACGACCATGAAGCGCTTCTGGCCGACTTCCTTGACATCCACCGGGACTAGGGGACATACCGCACCTTCCCGGCTGGATCGGCGCGTTGAAGAATTGAGCACGGTGGATGTGTGCCGGTGGCGTATGTTTTGGGAATTCGAGAACTTTCGGGTGCTGGTGTATCAGGTACTTCCGACGCAGGCCCCGTTTCACGGTTACTGAGGTTGTGGGCATGATGTCGTCAGGGTGAGTCGGGTTGCGGCGAGGCATCCGTCGATGACGTCGCTGCGGTACTGCAGATCGCGGAGGCGATGTCGCAGGGTGCGGATCAGGTGGTCGGGGTCGTTGAATGCGGTGTTGCACTGACCGGTCCGTCGGCTCGACCGGGTTCAGATCCGGTGCGTGGGGCGGCAACTGGAAGCATGTGATCCAGTCCCGAGCGGCGATGAAGTCCCCCTGGATGGTGGTCCCGGTGCACGTTCAAGTTGTCCCGTACGAGCACGAGCGGTGCGTTGAGCTGGTGGTAGGCGGCGGTCAGCAGGTCGTGGTAATCGGTCCAGGTCAAGCTGCGCTGGCCGCCCCGCTTGTGGTCCACGTGCCGGTCGGGCAGAAAAATCATTCGGGAGCATTCGCCGACTCTGTAGCAGACCAGGGCAGATAGAGAAGCGGCGCTGGGACCGGCCGTGAACCCGGACCACCGGTTTACGTCCAGATCACCTGGTCTCGTCTACGCCCACACCGGGAGGGCGGAGAACGCGTGGAAGCCAGCCCCCTGGCCTTCGCGGCCAGAGAGCGGATGGTCTGGGAACGGTGGAGGTGGCAGTAGAGATGCCTTCGGCCTACGTCGCGGGCCTGGAGGGCAGTGGTGGACAGCCCGAGCGGTGCGCACGTCAGGCCACTGGGTGACCACGAGCGGGCGGCCACACCTTGAGATTCCCGAAATCCACGACCACTGGCCCGGTTCACGGCACTACGGTCTGATCCACCCGCCGCACACCCCCAAGGTGCGGGTCGCACCTCACCCCTCCGACACGCTCAACTCGACAGGGAACGCGCCTGGAACGACGACACAACCGTCGCCAAGTCACGAATCCCTCACCTGGCGCGCCGCATTCACCCACGACGCCGCACCCAAGGACACGGCCTGGTCTTCGACACCTACAGCTCCCCCGTCGGCGAGCGCCTCTGGCACGCCACCGCCACCACCCGTACACCCGCGGCACTCATCCGTCTCCTGCTCGACACCTCGCCTCCCCGGATGCGCACCGCCCCGGGCCCGGCCAGCTTCTACTCCGGCACGCAGCTCTTATCCCAGTTATCCGCCGACCGCACCGACCTGTACCAACGGCCGGTCGCACTGTGCGCTAGGTGCTGCCCGGTATCGTCACCTCCGCCACCCGTTCCCGGGTATCCTTCAGCAACCGGTGGGACCGGTCAGCGGCATGCAGGAAGGCCTGATGGGCCGGGCCACGTCCGGCACTCGGAGTCAACCGGACCTGATCATTGCGCGATAGCCAGGGCACAGGCCAGCCCGAAGACTGTATGGATGTCCGCCGTCTCCAATCCCATGGAACCTAGGCGAGCCACTGATCAGTGAGGGCGACGAGCAGGAGCCCGCCCGTCAGCGCCAGCACAGCCATGATGAAGGCGCAGACGGCCACCCTGGCCCTCTGCGACAGGGGACGATCCCACCAAGCCAGTGGGGGCTCGGAACGCAAAGCACGACATTCCCATCAACTAAACGGCAGCCGGGAGGCGTTCGATGCCACCGAGCGCCTCCCGGCGCTTTGTATCAGCGGCCCCCGGTCAGTCAGACCGAAAAGCTACCGCATCATTGGAAGTCCACCGCCACTTCTGCCCCGCCGTCGAAGGGCAGCCGACACCAGACCTGCCCACAGCTTCATCCGCGGCCAGGAAAGACGCCCTGCAGCGTCTCGCGCTACGCTGCGGCGTAGCTGAGACGGAACAGGCTCCGGGCCCGCTCCAGGCGCAGCTGGACCTCCGGATCGTCGGCGCCGTGGTGGCCCAGCGCGGCAGAGATGGACAGCCATGTGGAAGCCGCAGCGGTCTACGAGATCGCGCCTACGACGACCGCAGACTCCGAGGTTTCACCAGGCCGACCAAACGCATCAGCGGCAACCTGCACGAACGCGGCCTCATCCCGGACACCGCGGTCCCCGTCCTCACCACCGAGTACCGGAACGGACCGGGCCGCGCCTCCGGCTTCCGCATCCGCCCCGCCTCCCCTCTTCAACGACGCGACGGACGACGACGATTCGACACCCGGTTCCGTGCCGAATGACACCTCCGCCAGGCGGCGGGAGCTGGAAAGGCGAAAGGCCCGGCCGTCCCGCACCCCGTACTGCGGGCAAGACGGCCGGACCCGATCACTGACGCGGCTCAGCCTACGATCTTAACCCCGCCGTGCAAGCCCTTGGCGTCGACTCCCGGGTACATGCTCAGCGAGCCGTCCGCCCAGCGCACCATGACGTCGTTGGGCCGCTCATTGGCCACGAAGGCACCAGCACCGATCACGGTCGCCTTGAGCCAGTCGGACTGCATCGGCCGGATCTGTGTCTCACCGTGCAGGCCCGCCGCGTCGACACCCGGGTAGATGGTGGCCTCACCGTCGGACCAGCGCACCAACAGGTCCGCAGTCTTCTTGCCGGTGAACTCGCCTGAGGTGACCTGAGTAGCGTGCGGCCAGGTGGTGTTGGGCTTGACCAGCGTCTTCTCCGCGGCCGGCTTGACGCCGTTGGTGTCCAGGTCGGGGTGGAGCGTGACATGACCGTCATCCCACACGACCGCCAGGTCGTCGCGCCCCGCATTGGCCGTGAAGCGGCCGGCGGTAATCTGCGCGGCGTGGCCCCACACTTTGTTGTTGGCCGGGGCGAGCTGCTTCTCGCCGTGGAAGCCCTTCTTGTCGACGTGGGTGTACTGGGTCAGCTCACCGTCGCTCCAGCGCACCACCAGGCCGTCCGAGCCGTTGCCGAAGCTGGCTCCGGTGATCCCCCGCGCGTAGTCCCAGGTGCTCCTCTTGGCGGTGGTGTTGGGCGCCGCGAGCTGGTACTCGGCGACGAAGGGGTGCTTGGCGTCCTTGTCGTCCGCGCCCTGGTAGAGGGTCATCTCGGCGTCGGCCCAGCGCACGATCATGTCCATGTGCCGGGTGCCACCGGCCGAACCGCCGGTGAAGTAACCCGTGGCGATGTGGGTGGCCTTGCCCCACGGCGCAGAGGCGAAGACCGGCCCGTAAGCGACCTTCTGCACCCAGGTGCTGACGTCGTCCACCCGGGCCGACACAGCGTCCGTACGGGTCTCAGCCACGTCCGTACCCAAGCACCCGCCCTGCGCGGAGACGCCGTTCACGCCGACCAGCTCGACCCGGCCAGCTTGCTCCCGCAGCGCCGGACCACCGGTGTCGCCCTTGCAGACCGCCGCGTCCTTGCCGGTCACGCCCAGCTTCCCAGCCTGGACCGAGCCGACTGTGAACGTGCCCGCGTGCAGCTTGTCGGGGACCCACTCGGTCTTGGTACGACCGAAGCCGAGGACCTTCAGCTCCTCGCCCTGCGCCGGCGCGGCCGAGCCAACCGCCACCGGAGTCACGCCGCTGACCGGCTTGGCCAGCTTCGCCATCACCAGGTCACGCCCGGCGTACGGCACCAGTTCACTGACCTCGGAGACCGCACCACCCGAGGCGGGCAGGTCCGTACGGCCCACGGTCACCGTCGTCTTCCACTTCGGCGCACCTTCGGCAACTCGCGGGTCGTCCGGGTTGTCCGAGAAGCAACTGGCGGCGGTGATCACCCACTGCCGCTCCACCAACGCGCCCGAGCAGCCACGCTGGCCATTGCCGATGTCCAGCTTGGCGGCGAACGTGTAGGCACCGGAGACGGCGGCCGGGGTACTAGATACGGCGTACGCGGTGGCGGTTGTCAGCGTGCCCGCCGCGACAGTGGTGATGAGGATTCCCGCGAGCAATCCGGCGCGGGCACGAGTGCTAAACATATTCTCTTTTCTCAATTCCCCGTGACTTCGAATCGGTTCGTTAACCGGGCAACTCAGCCGTTAACGTTGAGTTCGATCAGCACGGCGGGCTTACCGCCGGAACCGACATCCGCGATACCCACCGGGGTTACCTGGTTAGCACCACCGGGAGTATCTACGATCTTGGTCTTGCCGTCCGTGGTGACCTTGGCGTGTACGACCTGGTTCTCGGTCCAGATGCCGGTGACATCGGGAACCTGCATCGAGAGGTTGCCCTTTTTCCCGGTCACCTTGAAGCAGTAAGCGACCGTGTCGAACTGCTTGTTGGCCTCGACCTTGATCTTCCAGTCCTTGGCCGCGCACTCGACCAGAAGGATGTGACCATCACCCTTGACGAGCTTCACGCCCTTGTCCTGCAGGATCGCTTCCGCGCCCGGGTACGTGAAGTCCTCGACCGCGGACGACAGCACGCCACCGACGGCGACGGCGGGCTGTGGAATGGCCTGGGCCGCGGCAAGGCCGCCGAACCCGGCTACGACGGCGGCAGCGGCGAGGACGCCGACAGCCCGCTTTCCGCGTACGCGAAGTATCAACGCAGTTCCTTCCAGAAGTCTTGGGGGCGATGGCATAAGGCCGCATAAGCGCCCATCCAAGGGAGGACGGGAATGTACCACCGGAACACTCCGGGCGGAAACGCCGCCCGCGAGTCAGGTCACAGTATGGAGACGGTCATTGATCGCGTACGACTTAGCCAACTTCGGCATCGACAGCGGCGGCGTTATCTGGCCACACTTTTCAGCCAGGACCCCGGACCGGGCCGCTTTTGCGGCCTCAACACGATGGACCGAACCGTTCGGGGCGTTATGCTCACCGCGCCCTACTGCGCCATGGCAGGCGCAACTAGTTCGAGAGGCATACTCGGTGAGACAAAGAGCCTTCCTCGTGAAGGTGAAAAGAAAGTGGACGCACGCCTCACGCGTGGTGATCCTCGGCTCCCTTCCCCTGGCGCTCGTCGCGGGGTCCCTGGCCACCGCACCTGTCTTCGCGGCCGACACGGACGACGAATCAGGTACGACGACGATCACCGACCGTGGTCGGATCGTCGAGTTCTGGAAGGCCGGCGGGCCGGGTGTCAAGGCGGCCGCCGAAGCTGCCCTGCTCGGTTCCGACGACGACGTCCAGCGGTTCCTGACGGACGTACGGATACGCGCCCAGGCCCAGGACGACCGCTTGGAAGGCCTGAAGATCCACTCTTTGGGCGGCGTCAATGTGCAGGCTGCGGCCGAGAAGGCGTTGAGCGGCAGCCGTGAGGAGTTGGAGGCGTTCCTCAAGGACGGCTGGGAGAAACCGCTGGCAGCCGATCAGCGCATTCAGGCCCTCCAGGCAGTCAGCAACGGCGGGCGCAACGTTCAGGAAGCCGCCAAGGTCGCGCTCAACGGCACGCCCGACGATGTCCGGGCATTCGTCAACGGGGGACGCGCCACCGCCGAACGGGCGGACGACCGGATTCGGGTGCTGCAACTCCTGAGCACCGGCGGCCCTGCGACCAAGGAAGCTGCCAAAGTCGCACTGTCCGGCAGCGCGGACGACATCAAGGAGTTCCTCAACGTCGGTCAGGACGTGGCGGCCTCCCGTGACCAGGAGCTCGCCACCGTCGAGCAGTTGGCCGAGCGGGCCAAAGAAGCCGGTGACCGGGCCAAGCGGGAGACGGACGCTGCCAAGGAAGCCTCCGACCGCGCGGTGACCGCCTCCGCGCTGGCCAAGAAGGCTGCGGAGAAGGCGGCCAACGAGACCGCCGCGGCCAAGAAGAACAGCCTGGAGGCGGCGACCGCTGCCAACGAGGCCGCCGAGGCCGCCCGGGGCGCCGCCCGCGCCGCCCAGCAGGCCATCAATGCCGCGGCACGGGCCAACGCCGCCGCACGGGTGGCCGCCAACGCCGCTTCCCGCGCGGCGGCCGCCGCGGCGGGCGCGGCCAACGCCGCCGCACGGGCCAACAGTGCCGCCGCCGACGCGGCCAACGATGCCTCCAAGGCGTCCGCCGCCCGCAAGGCGGCTGAGACGGCCCGCGATGCGGCCAAGGGAGCCAAGAAGGCGGCCCAGGCCGCCGACCAGGCGAAGGTGGCGGCGACCGAGGCCGGTAAGGCCGCCTCCGCGTCCCTGAATGCCAGTGCCAACGCCGACGCCGCGGCCACCGCCGCCGGTCAGGCCAGCGGCTACGCCGACGCGGCTGGGGTCGCCTCGGCCGAGTCCCGCGCGGCCGCCGCTCAGGCCCGCCGACACGCCGCAGAGGCCACCCGCGCCGCCAACGCCGCCACAGCCCTGGCACGGCAGTCCGCAGACGCTGCGGAGCGGGCTCGCAACGCCGCCAACAAGGCGGCCGAGCACGCCGAGCGGGCGGCCGATGCCGCCGAGGAAGCGGCCAAGCATGCAGGTGAGGCTGACAAGGCAGCCGGCCAGGCCGAAGCTCACGCGAAGGCTGCCCATATCGCCGCGGATGCCGCCACCGATGCGGTGAAGCAGGCCGGCATCACCCACCAACTGGCCGCCAAGGCGGAGGCCGAGGGCCTGGCCATCCGCACCGCGGACGCCGTCGAGAAGGCCACGGACCTCAAGGAGGAGGACGACCGCCGCAAGGCCGAGGAAGCCGCCGCCTCCAAAGAGTTCCAGGCGCTGAACAGCGAGGCCGACAAGCTCGCCACCGAGGCCGCGGGCCCCGGCACACCCGTCGACCAGATCGTCGCCCAGGGCCGCAAGGTCGCGTTGCGCGCGCTGAAGAACCGTGGCCCGTGGAGCCAGGCGGCAGCTGAAGGCGCGCTGGCCGGTTCGGACCAGATGGTGGTCGCCTACATACGTACCCACCGGAAGGAAGCTACCGCGCAGGACGAGTACGCCCGGGTCGAGCGGCTCGCCGACGAAGGCATCTCGGAAGGGGTGCGGCAAGCCGCCGAGAAGGCACTGACCGGCGGTGCCGAGGCCATCAGCGCGTTTCTGCGCACCGGCCAGCACGAAGCCGCGAAGAGCGAGTACCGGGTCCGGGCGTTGCGGTCCAACAGCACCGGTGGCACCCAGGTCAAGGAAGCCGCCAAGGCCGCACTGAACGACGGCTCGCCCGAGAAACTGCGGGCCTTCCTCGACCAAGGCCAGTACACCGCCCGCGCCGCGGACGAGCGGGTGGCCGCCCTTCAGTTGATCAGCACCGGTGGTCCGGAAACCAAGGCCGCCGCCAAGATCGCACTGGCCGGCCCGCAACAGGTGCTGCACACCTTCGTCGAAGCCGGCCAGTACATGGCCCGCCGCAAGGACAACCTGGCCGCCGCCCACAGCGCACAGATCGACCGTCTGATAGCCGGTGCCGCTTCGGTGGCCGCCACGGCGCAGCAGAACGCCCGCCTGGCGGATGAGCAGGCCGCCCGGGCTCGCAAGGCCGCGGACAAGGCCGAGGAGTACAAGAAGCAGGCCAAGGAGTCTGCCGACGAGGCCAAGAAGTACGCCGACCAGGCCAAGAGGTCCGCGGAACGCGCCGAAGCCTCCGCCCGCCAGGCAGCCGAATCCGCAAAGCGGGCACGCGAGGCCGAGGCAAGCGCACACACGGCGGCACTTCGTGCCCAGGCATCCGCAATTCGCGCCGAGAACTCGGCCGAACAGGCGCGCGGTTCCGCTGCCGACGCGCGGGCTGCCGCGGATCGGGCTCAGGCCGACGCTGTGGCGGCAGGCAAGGACGCTGACGCGGCTACCAAGGCCTACGACGATGCCCACAGCGCTTATATGACCAAGAAGCACGCAGAGGAGGAGGCGGCGCGCCGCGACGCGGAACAGACGCGCATCAAGGAGATCGAAGCCGACGATGCCGCGCTGGAGGCAGCAGACGCGGAAGAGGAGGACGGAGAGGACTTCACCTGGAACGACGGCCTCAAGCTGTTCCTCGACGCTGTCGGCAGTACCTCCATTCCCGGGCTCAGCAATGCCGCCAACGGCATCAATTGCGGCCTGTACATGAAGGACGGGGAGTACCTCGACGCCGCGACGTCCTGCGTCGCCGCGGGAACGGGTGCTGGGTTCGTCAACGCGGGCAAGGCCGGCAAGGGCATGTCCAAGCTCTGGGGTTTCGTCAAGAAGTCTTTTGGTCGCGGCAAGAGGCGGCCCGACGACTGCCCGACGAAGAACAGCTTCGCACCCGGTACGCCCGTGCTGATGGGCGACAGGACCACCAAGCCGATCAAGAACATCATGATCGGTGACAAGGTGGTCGCCACAGACCCGGCGACCGGCCGAACAGAGGCACGACCGGTCGACGACGTCATCGTGGGGTACGGTGAGAAGCATCTGGTGGAACTCGTGGTCGACACCGACGGGACCCGGGGCAACGCCACCGGCACCATCACCGCTACGGACAACCATCCCTTCTGGACGGGCGACCGCAAGGCATGGTCCCCGGCCGGCGAGATCAAGCCGGGCACCACACTACGGACTGCGAACGGCTCGTGGGTCAAGGTCATTCACGTCCACGCTTGGGACGCACTCCAGCAGGTTTACAACCTCACCGTGAACGGTATCCACACCTTCTACCCGCTCGTTGGCGAAGCGCCCGTGCTGGTGCACAACTGCGGCGACCTCGACAAGGACGAGGGGATTTACGGAGCCCACGCCAAGTCGCATCTCGACAGGTCCGATGACGACATCAGAAGGCGGGCACCGCTAACGGACTCAGGTTACGCTTCCACCATAGATGGAAGTAGGGCTCAGGACCTGATCAATGCGACGTTGAAAGAAGGAAAACTCAGCCCTAACGAGTGGGCACAGAAGAATCATGCACACGGCCTCAAACGGATCTGGAAAAAGAAGTTCGACGCACCGATCGGCCGTGTAGCACACAAGAGCGGAGAGGTTAAAGACGCTTATACGCTCGAAGTGATCGTGCTACGTATTGAGCAGAAGGGAAGTGGCCACAAGGGAGGATGGGTCGTGCACACAATCAAGGCTAGTTAGCCTGAAATGCCGGCGGCGTCCCAATGGGGCGCCGCCGGCCAGCCCACCACCAGGAAAGAAAACGACAGCACGCAAATGCGCTACCGAAACATTTTCACTTTCCTTGATGACATACAGGAAAGTCACGATCGGCTCACCAGCTTCTGCACCAAACTCGTGAAGCATCACGATTTTGGCTGCGAGGTCGGCGTGAGCCATCAGATCCGCATCGAAAAGGACGACAACGGCGAAACTCTGCACGTTCTTCTCAATCACCTGCTGACAATTCCAACAAGTCAAGACTTCTCCACCTTCAATGAGATAAGTTTGGACGCACGCCTCTCGGTGACACGAACCGGTTGTGCGGCACGGGTCGCCGTCGACGTCTGTCTCGACGCCGCGATGGGCAGCATCCCGGAAGGGGAACGAATCCTGCACGAGAGGCAGCTCGACGGCGTACTTCTCGAAGAGGCCGTCACCTTCCTCAAGGACGCCGTGGACGAGCTGTGCCGGATGACGTATGTGCTTCAGGAACTGGAAGGGTGACGAGAAAGATGACTCACCACCTGGAATCCAAGCATCAGCGAGAAGTATTCGACCTTCTCGCGGCGCTGGAGAGCATCAATGAGCAGCTGGGGCGCCTCGCCCTCGAACTCCTCTTCACTCTCGGCGATGGAATCACCCTGAAGCCCGACGTTGCCATCAGTCATCAGAGTGACGCAATCATCGTTTCTCTCGCACATGTGTATGAGTACGACGTGGAGTCGGGTTGGACGACGCAGGACATCATCAGGATTACGGCGAGCCTCAGTGTCCGTCCCTCACTCTGCGACGCCCGAGTCGCGGTCGAATACCACCTTGCCAGTGTGCGCAACAGCCTACCTGCCAGATCTGGAATCCTACGGGAGCAGCATTGCCAAAAAGCCTCCGTCGAGGATGCGCTGATTTTTCTTCGAAAGGTCGTGGACGATCTGTGGGATGAGGAAAACCTACTGGCGGCATTCATTCGTTGAGGCTTTCTCGGAAAGCCGTACCGCGCAGGCCGTTCCTAAGGTCTGTCCCGTAAATGACCTTCGACGCACTGGGTGACCTGCTGGTTTCTGCGTCACCCAGTAAGGACGAGGTTGTGCAGCCGGGCGATGCCGAGCATGGCGTGGTGGACACCGTCGCCTTTCAAGCGGCAGTCGCGCAGGATCTTCCATCCCTTCATGCGGGCGAAGACGTGCTCGACGCGGGCGCGGACTTTGCGGTGGCAAGAGCTGTGTTCCTCTTTCCAGGCGGGGAGTTCGGCCTCGCCTCTCTCGCGGCGGTGTGGGATGACCAGGCCGGTGCCCCGGTAGCCGCCGTCCGCGGTCACGGTGGTGTTGCCGACGGCGTCCTTGGCGCCGGACAGCTCCCATGCCCTGCAGTCGTTGCGGTTGCCGGGCAGCGGCCGGCCGACGGCGACCACGAACCGGGGGCCGGCGTCGATGACGACCTGGTGGTTGGTGGAGTACCGGTAGTTCTTGGACTGCTCGGCGATGCTGTGGTCGCGGGTGGGGACCAGGGTACCGTCCAGGATCAGCACGGTGCCCCTTGCGGAACCGCTTGCGCTGCTGGAGCGCGAGCGCGGGCCCGAGGTGGTCAATGATGCGGTCCGCGGCCGACTTCGACACCCCGAACAGCGGAGCCAGTTGGCGCAGGGTCAGGTTCGTGCGCCAGTAGGCGGCGACCAGGAGCACGCGGTCCTCCAGCGGCAGACTCCAGGGCCGGCCCTTGCGCACCGGGTCCGCGCCCTCACGCCGGAGCACGGTGATCAGCTTGCCGAACTGGCGCGAGCCCAGCCCGGTGAACGGGGCTGTCCAGGAGGGCTCCGACGCCGTGATCACACCAGACACAGCGAGATCATCTCATCCGTGACCAGCAGTTACGGGACAACCCTTAGAGGCAATGCCGTTGCCTTAAAGATTCGTGGGTGGAGCTCGTTGGATGCGGACGGCTTGGACGCCGACGCGAGTGGGCTGGGGCCAGTTGTGGTGTTCGGCCCGTTTGAGCCGGTAGTTGGACATCTTGCGTTTGACCCCGCGGGGCTGGCTGCGCAGACGTCTGATGGGCAGGAGCCGCTCCAGCAGGTCGTGCTCGAGCAGGACCAGCGCGGCGACCAGGAGATCAGGGGGAAAAACGGCCCGGCGTGACGGTCACGCTGCGCCAGGCCGAGCGCAAAGTCTCGGTGAAAGAGATCCGGTCCGGATCCAGGCCGCCGGCGGCGGCCGTGCGGAACATCAGCTCGCGCAGGGCCCGGTGGACCAGCAGGCGGGCCCAGATCTGCTGCAGCACCCCGTCCGGGGTCTTGCTGCTGAGCACGGTGCGGGCACCGCGCTGGCGGGTCTTGAGCTCGGCGAAGACCGACTCGGCCTCCCAGCGCTCCTGGTAGAGCGCGGCCAGTTGCCGGGCCGGGAAGCGGCGGACATCGAGCAGGCTGGTCACCAGCCGGCAGTCGTCGGCCGCCGCACGGCCGGAGCCCTCGAGCCCGCAGGCCACAACCCGGACGGGGACCGGATCCTGCTTCGCGCGGTCGGTCGTGGCGTGGAGGCGGGAGATCCAGGAGCCGTCCCGCAGCACCCGGTCGGCGGGCAGGACGCGGTTGGCGGGCACCCGCCACAACAGCTCGGCGCCACTTCCGGTGAAGGCCCGCCACAACGGCACGCCGAAAAACTCGCGGTCCGCCAGCACCAGCTGGCTGGGCCCGCAGGAGCGGGGCAGGCGACGGACCAGGGTGACTTCCCCGGTGCGGCAGCCGGCCAGCTCGGCGTCGAGGATCAGGTGCGTGCCGGTCTCCACCAGGCAGGCCGTCCGCACCTGCGGGAAGGAGCACTTGTCCGGGCCGCGGGCGTTGCCCGGGCGGCCGAAGGCGGCCTCGTTGGCCACCGTGTCGGCGACGTCCCAGCAGGTGCCGTCCGCCGCCGGCAGCCGCAGGCCCCGCCAGAACACTCCCGGCGTGTCCTCGGTGCCCAGCGGTTTCGCCGTCGTGGTGAACAGCACCCGCAACGGCTCGCTGCCCAGCCGCTGCCGGGCCCGGAGCAGGGAGGACTTCGCCGGAATGCGCCACTCGCCCAGCAGTCCCAGCCCCCGCAGGCCCTCGACCAGGTGGCGCATGACGTCCAGATAGGGAGCGGGCGAGAACAGGGCCAGGCCCAGCACGAAGTACACCACCAGCCGGGCCGGCAGCAGGCGTCTGCGTTGCTCCACCCGCCCGCAGGCCGCCACCACCCGATCCACCAGACCCGGCGGATACACCCAGGTCAACAGCCCCAGACCGGATAAGTCAGACACACTCACAGACACCGGCACCACCCCGGGAGCAGTACACAGAAGCCTACGCCGAGCAGTAAGACAACGGCATTGCCCTTAGAGGGTGTCTGAGAAGTCCTGGTCAGGACAGTGATCTACCGATGCGGTGCAGCAGAAGCAGTACGGTCGCCAAGTAGATCGCGTTCTCCTGGCTGGCGGCCAAGTACTCGTAATCCTTGGACAGCCGCCGGTAGCGGCCCAGCCAGGCGAAACTCCGCTCGACCACCCAACGCCAGGGAACAACCGCGAACCTCGGCACCACGCGTGGCGGAGCATCGGCCCTGGCCCACGTGCTGCGGAAGCCGCCGTCCGCGCGCTGGACGATCTGGATGGTGATCCCGGTGCCCTGACGGATCCAGTCCAGGCAGTCCCGGCCGCGATAGCCCTGGTCAGCCCAGATGTGCCGCAGCCGCGGGAACCAGCCTGCGCAGCGGGCCAGCAGCACGGCGGCGCCGTCCTGGTCACCGACACTGGCTGGGCTGACGCAGGCCGCGAGCACCAGGCTGAGGGTGTCGAGCAACAGGTGGCGTTTGATGCCGGCACCTTCTTGCCGCCGTCGTAACCGTGCCAGCCGCCGCGCTCGGTGGCCCGGACGCTCTGGCTGTCCACCACCCCGGCACTGGGCGTCGGCTCACGCCCCTGGCCGACGCGTTCCCGGACCCGCCGGGCTGCGAGGATCTCCTCCCAGCGGCCCTCGATCCGCCACTGCCGCCAGTAGTGACAGACGGTCTGGTAAGGCGGGAGATCGTGTGGCAGCAACCGTCAGGCGCAGCCCGCCCGCACCCAGTAGGCGAGGGCGTTGATGAGCTCGCGACGTGAGTGTTTCGGCGCCGCCCGCCCGGCTTCGGCGGCGGCACCAGCGGCTCAAGCACCGCCCACTCCGCGTCAGACAGATCCGTCGGGTATGCACGACGCTGCCCGGCCATCCCGGCCTCCCCCAACACAGCAACTACCGACTCGCCTGCCTTGAACGGGACTTCTCAGACACCCTCTACTGAGGTTCTGGGCGTGATGTCGTCAAGGTGAGTCCGGTGGCTGTGAGGCATCCGTCGATGATGTCGCTGCGGTACTGCAGCTCGCGAAGACGGCATCGCAGGACGCGGATCAGGTGGTCGGGGTCGGTGAAGGCGGTCTTGGACTGGCCGGTGCGCCGGAGCACGGACCAGATGCCCTCGACCGGGTTCAGGCCCGGTCCAGGTACAGCAGATCGCGCCATGCTGTCAGCGCCGGCCGCTCCGGCGACGCCGCACCGAACACTCGCTGCTCAGGCACCCAGTGCTGCACCCCATTGCCGGTCTGCGACCACCACAGCCCCGTATCCCCAGCCCGCCTCGCCAGGCCATGTACAACAGCACGCTGCACCCCACACGACTTCCCGACGGGGCCCGGCCGCCCCGCACGAAACACATGCTCCTCCGCACACCGCCCGCCCTCAGGACAGCATGAGCACCGTTAACACACGCCGGCTCCGTCAAAACCGACAGGTTCCCGGATTCCTGGTGCGCTCTGACGACGAACTCGTTGGCCATTGCGCCGAGGCAAGCACGTTCCATGCCCTATGTGCGCTGCACGGGCGCCTTCCTACGTCCGGTGGGCTGTACTGGGCATCGGGCATAGCTGGTTGCCAGCGGGCGTTCGATGGCTCTCGAAAACTTCACTGCCCGAATCCGGCCGAGGCTTACCTTCTGGCGCGGGACCGCGCCGCTCCCTCGTGCGTCCGGTCAGCCCCGGGGGGCTTCGGGTACGGCTCGTTTCCCGTCGCCGATCGGGTAGCTCTGGCAACTTGGCCACCCGGGGCCCCTGACGACCTGACCGTTAATCGGGAGCCGCGGGTTGATCGCTGATGTTGGACAACGCCGGCGAGGTCGTCTGCGACATCGCGAACCGCACAGCGCCGGAGGGAGCCGTGCCCGACTTGTGGGCCGGTGTAGACATCGGCAAGAAGCACCACCACTGCGTGGTGATCAACGCGGACAGCGAGCGGTGCCAGACCCGCCGCGTCCTGCACGACGAACCCGAATTGCTCCAACTCGTCGGCGACGCCCAGGCGGTGTCGACGGACGTGCTGCGGACCGTCGACACCCACCACGGACTGGCCGCCCCGCTGATCGGCCTGCTGCTCCACCACGGCCAGCCGATCGCCTACCTGGCCGGCCGGACGGTGCACCGGCCCTCAGCCACCCACCGCAGCGAGGGCAAGACCGATGCCCGGGATGCTTTCATCATCGCCGACCAGGCCCGAATCTGGCGCGACGTGAGCCTGCTGCGGCGGGCGACGAGACCGCCGTCGACCTGCACCTGCTCACCTCCCGGCGCCTGCCTCGTCCTCGACAGCACCCGGCAGATCAACCGACTGCACGCCCAGCTCCTGGCGTTCTTCCCCGCGCCGGAGCGCGCCCTGGACCTCACCAAGAAGGGCCCCTGTCACGCTGCTGACCCGGTACCAGACGCCGGCTGCTCTGCGCCGCACCGGCGCCCGGAGATTCCATGCCTCGCCGGATCCGATCCAACGGCGCTCCCGCTGAGAGGGGCCCGTCCCGATGTCGATCCAGTACGGCGGATGCCTGCCACTTTGTGGCCGAGGCCGAGGAAGGCGAGTTGTAGGCCGCCTCAGAAATCAGGTTTCGGTGCCGGCGTCGGAGGGTTCCGCTTTCGCGGGTTCCAGCGATTCTCGGTCGTCCCCCGCCTCAGGGGACATGCTGGCAGAGGAGACATGATGCGTCACCCAGCGGGCGTTGCTATAGAGCGACTGTGAGGTTTCTGCATTCCGCTTCGCGGCTCCGCTGCGGTCGGGCTCCTCTTGAAGATACCGGCCCCTGTGGCTCACGAAGCGGAGGGTGTCACCATTTCGAAGCGCCCGCCGGCCGTTGATGGTGACGTTGTTGCCTACCAGGAACTCGGTGTGGCTGTTGATCTTCAGAGGGACGTTGTACGGGCCCCGCAGATCACGAATGCGAACCATCTGGTCGTCGGCGACGGCGTTGAGGTTGCCCTTCGCGTTGAGGGTGCCGCCGACGGTGAGCTGGTTCGTGACGGTGACGTTGTTGCCCTTCAAGAACTCGGTGTGGCTGTCGATCTTCAGAGGGACGTTGTACGGGCCCCGCAGATCACGAATGCGAACCGTCCGGTCGTCGGCGACGGCGTTGAGGTTGCCCTTCGCGTTGAGGGTGCCGCCGACCGTGAGCTGGTTCGTGACGGTCACATTGTTGCCCTTCAGGAACTCGGTGTGACTGTCGATCTTCAGAGGAACGCCGGACGGGCCGCGCAGATCCTTGATCCGTACAGTCCCCGACTCGGCTTTGAGGTCGCCGGTGACGACGAGGTTCCGCACTTCGAGGTCGGGGCCTTCGACCATCACGACGGTGGTCAGAGCGTGGGTCAGTGTCTGGCCGCCGTCGGTCACCGTCGCCTGGAGCATGAAGCCGGTGGGGGCGGTGAGCGGTTCGGGCGTGGTCCACTCGCGGACGTCCGAGACGTCCCGGGTGTTTCTGCCCCAGAACATCGTGTACTTGGCGTCTGCGCTGCCGTCCCATTTCAGGCTGGCTTTCTCGCCGTTGGCGACCAAAATCTTGGTCGGGTGAAAGTTCCGGAACAGGAACTCTGCCGGGAATTTCATCACGGGGGCGTCGGTTGCCAGCGGGGTGAAGGATCCGTTGGTCGGAGAGGTCTCTTCGATGATCTTGATGTCTGCCTCGCCGACCGCTTGGTTCACCTCGATCTGTGAGATGGCCAGGGTGACGGCACGGCCGGTGACCTGCACCGGCCGCTCCGGCACGAACTCGAACACCTGCCACGTGTCGTCGGCGAAACCCTCACGTGCGACCCAGCGGTCCGCACTGTTGACGGTGGCCGAGGTGAGCTGCGCGCGGTTCTCGGTGAGGGCCGAGGCGCCTGGGCCGATCGGGATCCGGACGGTGATCTTCTTGCAGTAGACGGGGCTGGAGTCTGCGCTTCCGACCGTGATGTCCAGCCGGCCGATGACCGGGTCCTTGGCCGTGGACACCGTCAGAGGGTCGGGGTTCGGTTCGACCGCGTAGCTCAGCAGTGAGTCGGCCAGCACGGTGATGCTCATGGAGAAGAGGCCTCTCAGTCAGGTCCGGGGCTTCAGTTGCAGGTATCCGGCGCGCGCCTCGGCGACCGGCTCCCCCGGATTCGCGTACGTGTCTGCCATCGCGATCGGGAACTCCAGCCACTCCGGCACGTCCCCGCCCCGGTCCCGGGGTTCGGCCCAGGCCCAGTCACCGTGCCAGGCCGCCGGGTGCGGCATGACGATCGAGTCCGCTTCGAGCCCGGAGCGCTGCTCCGGCTGCCGAGCAAGTGCCGCCTCGTCCTCCGCGGCCGGCGGCCGGGCCACGGCCAGTAGCGGGTGCAGCCGGAACGATGCCCTCATCCGTGCCAGCGAGGCGTGGACGAAGTCCGCGTCCAGGGCGAGGCGGGCAGTCGGCAGGATGTCGGTGGTGGCGTGCACGGCGGCGTGTGGGTTCGTCAGGACGCTGAGGTGGTGGGTGACGGCTGCCTCGCCGGGGAGCGTGGCCGGCAGCGCCAGGCCGTGGCCGGTGCTGATCGGTTGCAGATAGGGGTGCGCGTCGGTCGGCTGCTCGGTGAACAGGGTGGTGTAACTGATGTCGCCGTCCGGGCCGGTGGCCGAGGCGAAGTAGCCGATCAGGCCGTCGGTCAACCGCACGGCCGAGCCCAGCCGGACTGGCCAGTAGTAGCCGTCGCGGCCCGGATAGTCCTGACCGGAGGCGGTGTCCACCGAGGCGGTCCCGGCGACCACGCCGTCCGAGGGCGGGACCGGGGCGGTGCTCCAGGCCGGGTCGGTCAGCGGCAGCCCTTGCAGGTCGATCGCCAGGTCGGCGGCGACCAGGGCCACCGGGCGGCCGATGAGCCGGGACGGGACCGCGTCGTCCTGGGCCGACGGGTCCACCATGCCGTCGAACGCGCCGTCGATCGTCTCCAGCAGTGCGGCGAACGCCAGGTGTGGTGAAGTCTGGCCGCGCAGCCCCGCGATGAACCCGGCCAGGCGCGGGTAGGCGGCGGTGAAGCCGGGCGATGCCGGGTCGGGGAAGGGCGAGTGCGGGAGCGGGTTCCAGGCGATCGCCCGGGTGGTGTTGAGGACCCGCATCTCGCCCAGTGGCGAGCCATCCGGTGCGTAGACCATCAGCGTCTCGTCCAGGTGGTTGGCCAGCAGCCATCCGGCGATCGGCGTGGCGGGCGTCCCCGCGTCACGGGCCCTCGGTGGGGCGGGAGAGGCGGCGCCGTCCGAGGCGGGCACGGCGGTCAGCCGTACCCGTGCCGGCTGCAGCAGGCGCGGCGGCAGCTGGATGAACCGCTGCGCGCCGATCGGGTCCGGATACAGCGGCTTGCGCGCATCGGGCAGGACGCTGAGGGAGCGGACGGGTGCAAAGCGCTCGTAATTGTTCTGTGCTGCGTTGGTGAGGTCCACAACCCGCCCGAAGCGGTCGATGATCCGCAGGTCGTAGAAGAAGAACTGCCCGGCGCGGACGGGCTGGAAGGTGTCGTCGGCGGGGTCGGTGTCGCTGTGACCGCTCGGCGCGGGGCAGGCGGCCGCGTCCCCGAGCAGCGGTTGCAGGGCGGGCGGGACCGGGTTGCGGGAGCGCAGCGGCCGGGCCTCGCCGCTTCGTGTCAGCAGCCAGTCGTGGAATCCGTCGAGGGTCTGCGACAGCATGTCCAGGTCGGATGCGTCGTGGCGGAGTTGGCGCACGCCCATGGCCTCGGCGTCCGGATACGTCTGCAGGTACCGGTCCAGCTGCCGTTCCACCGCGTAGCGCACGGTCGGTGTCAAGAAGGACCGGCCCTTGAAGATCCGTCGCAGTGACGACGAGGCGTCCTGGGCGGTCGATCCGGTGCCCTTCCAGGTGTACGCGTTGCCGTCGAACTCCCAGTGTTCGGTGTCCTCGGTCCGGAACGGTGTGGGGACATACCGCACGTCCCACTGGAGGTACATCGGCAGCCAGGGCTGTTTCCAGTACGCCGTGTACGCGGCCAGGCTTCCGGTGATGTTGAGGTCGGGATGAGCGATCGCGTTGTGCAGCGCGGTCGGGCCGGGGGCGGCGGCCGGTGTCCACGCCGCCTTGTCCAGCAGCGCGAATTCTGCGAGCAGCGAGCTGACCGGCGGCGGGAACCCGTCCAATTGTGGAGACGGAGGGGTTGCCGGTACGTCCTCGAACGAGCCGTCGATCTTGAGGGAGTGCAGCAGGTCCCCGGCGAGCCGCACGGGCAGCGGCTCGTCGTGCGCCAGCGGATCGGTGATGTTGGCGCCTTCGACGACGACCACCGGGTCGGCCGGTGTGTAGTAGTTCTCCGACATCTCACGCTGGAGTGCTGTCCCCTCCGGGACGTCGATGTCCGGCCGGGCGGTGAAATCCGCGATCGCCGCTTCCAGTTCTTCCGGCGTGTTGCCGCGCGGCAGTCCCTCTGCGAGCGCCGCGACCTTCTCGTACTGCGCCTTGGTGAGCCTGGCGATGGACGCCGTGCCGTCCGGGCTCGCCGCCGGGTCGAGCTGCGCGTCGGCGGACGCGTCGAAGCCCGGCGCGTGCGCGCCCTCGCGCGTCGCCCGGTTCCGCAGGAACCACAGGGTCCAGGTCCGCCATTGCAGGCTCCGGAGCTTGGGCAGCTCGGTGTCGTAAGCGATCTGCTGGTCGTTCAGCCGTACCAGCCACTGCGGATCACTCGTCCGCGCGGCACGGCGTGCTGCGGCGCTGCCTGGGGCGTCGTCGTCGAAGCCCTCGTCACGCCGCTCCACCAGCCGCCAGGTGTAGCCGGCTTCGTGCCCGGCGAACCAGGTGCTGCGCAGCGCCTCGTCCAGCTCGTCGTCCCCGCCGGGGTCGTCGAAGGAGTCGATGGTGCCGTGGTACAGGGCTGACAGCAGATCACCGGTCTCGGCCGAGCGGGTCTGGAGCGTGGTCAGTGCGGCCGCGGCGTCGCCGACGCTGTGCCCGACGGCGACCTTGAGGGGGTCGTTGACGGGATCGGGCTTGTCCGACGGCGGCAGGTAGTTCCGCTGCTGCCAGGTGACACCCAGCGCGGTGCCGACATACAGCGTGTTGCGCAGAGTGCCGGGGGCGGTGCCGGGCAGCGCCCACCCGAGCGCTGCCAGCACGGCCTCGGGGTCGGTGCGGTCCGGTGGCAGCAGGCCGGGAATGGTGAGCGCCTGCGCCAGGATGTCGGCGGGTTGCTCGGAGTACCAGCCGACGGCCAGGTAGGACAGCCGGTTGTCCGGCGGATACGTGTCGATCACGCCGTCTTTGAGGTCTTCGAGGTCGTCGTGGAAGGAGAAGACGCCGTCGTGGTAGGGCTCGTAGGCGGCGAAGGCCGGCAGTCCGGGCCCGACCGCGGTCAGGTACGGCGCGCGCCGTCCCGGGTCGGTCCACGGCTCGTCCGTGACGTCGGTGACCAGGCTGAGGAACGTCGTCTCCGCCGACTCCGGCTCCCGCAGCCGCGGCACCTTCAGCTTGGCGAAGTCGTCCCGGTCGGGGTAGTCGCTCTCCAGGTAGTCGCTGTGCACGAGCCAGCCCTTGGCGTGCACCGTGTTGCGGTTGTCCGGCGCCGGCTGCCCCTTGGGGTCGAAGTACCGTACGATCAGCCACCGGTTCGGCACCAGCGGGAACGTGGTCTCCTCGGTCTTCTCGTCGTAGTGGCCGGTGGCGAGTGCTTCGGGGAACTGCCACTGCAGGCGTACGCCGAAGGGCACCTGTTCTTCGGCGCCCTGCCCGGCCGACGGTTCCGGCGGGGTGCCTTCCTCCAGCATCAGCTCGTAGTCCGTGCGCCAGCGGGAGAACGGCCCGCCGGCGGAGTTCACCAGGTCGTTGGAGACCAGCGCGTGCAGCCGGACGGGGACGATCAGGTCGGTCGCGTCGCCCGGCTCCGCGCCCGGGGCGGGCTCGATGGCTTCGCTCATCTCGGGGGTCTCCTTCACGAGTCCTGGCCGGGCATCAGCCGCTGCTCCAGCGGCGCGTTGACGAGTTGCACAGCGAGCTGCGCCGGATGCAGGTCGGACAGCGAGTGCGCCTGCGCCAGCCGTTTGACCAGACCGTCGTCTCCTTCGAGGCGCAGGACGTCGGCGACGCCGCCTTCCTGCGGCGGGCGCAGGTACAGGGAGAACACCGAGTCCGAGCCGGCGGGGAAGTACTCACCGGGCAAGGTGGCGCCCAGGGGCGGGTCCTGGCCTGTCTGGAGCTGGCGGAGACCGATCACCTCGCGCCCGGCGGCGTCGGTGTCGACACCGAAGTGGATGCCCTCACTCGGTTCGCGGATGAGGACACGGTCGGGAACGTCGTCGAACAAGCACAGCAGCATGTCCGAGGCCACCAACTCGCGCCGGATCTCCGTCAGCTGCCGCGTCCCCTTTCGGGCGACGACGGCCATGTCCGGCCACGCGGGCACCAGGCCCGAGCGCATCAGCAGTCCGGCCGCCGGGTAACCGGAGCGGTCCCCGGACAGCGTCGCGGCCCGCAACGACCGGTCACAGCGCTGGTCGAGGGAGGTGTGCACGGCGACGTCCCGAGCCCCGGCCAGCAGCGTGTCGATCCACACCGGGTCGACGCGGAACAGGCGCAGCGACTCCTCGGGCAGCATCCGGAAGTCCGGCACCAGGTAGGAGAACGGCACTGATCGCAGGGCCCTGAGTTCGTCGAGCCGGTCGGCCAGTGCTCCGGCCCGGTGGCGAGCGACCGACAGTAGCGTCGCGGCCCGCCCGTCCTCATCGAGCGAGGCGCGGGCGTCGGCCCGGCTCAGCCGGGCGAACGGGGTGGGTTCGGGCACCGCCTCCTGTGGGAGCTGCGGGGCGCCGAGCGCATCGGCCAGCGTCCGGCCGCCGCGGTGCGCGGCCAGGCGGGCCAGGGCGCCGAGACCGAACCGGGTGCCGTCGGCCGACGAGACGCCGGCCGCGGAGCGCACCGGGTCGTTCGCCACGGCCATCATCCGCACCGCCGTGTTCGCCAGCTCCCGCCGCGCCCGCGTCATCTCCTTCCCGTAGGACGGGTCGGCCAGCGCCACGGTCCGGCCGAGCGTCCAGGCAGCGGCGTAGGAGACGTCGAAGACGCCGTACGTCTGGTCGTAGACGAGAGCGAAGTCGGCGGTGGTGTGCGCGTTGGAGGTGTCCAGGTCCGGGACGTCCTGCGCGGTCAGCGGCGTGAAGGGGCCGCGGTACCAGGCGTAGGTGTGTTCCCCGGTGAGGGGGCGGTGCGGCACCGGCACGTACCCGAGGCGCAGCCGCTCCAGTGCGTACGCTTCCTCCGCGCTCGGCGTGCCGGGGGCGTTCGCCGGACGCGGCATCCGCAGGGCCAGGTTTTCCGCGTCGGTGTCGCCCGGCGCCACCAGGTTCGCCAGGATCCCGGCCCCGTCGAACGCGGCTGCCGGATCGTTGCGGAACGACCACGACCACAGTGTCACCAGCCGCACGTGCCGGATGCCGCCGGGCAGGGTCCCGCCCAGATGCTTGTCAAAGCCCTCCAACGACACCAGATGCGCCACATGGTCGCCTTCACCGCGGGGAAACCGGTTGGCGGTGACCACACTGAAGGTGCCCTTGGTCAGGACCTCGCCGTCGGCCAGCAGCTTGGGTTCGTCGACGTCGCGGACGTGCGCCAGATAGTAGAGCTCTTGTTCTCTCGGCAGGACGGCCTCGAACACCGCCGCCGGGACGTCGATGGTGCGGCAGTTGCCTGCCAGCGCGGGGTCGTCGAGTCCGGTCAGCTCTGGACCGAGCACCGTCTCCTCGTCGTCCGCGCGTAGTTCCCGCACCGTCCGCTCCGTTGTCAGAGCCAGCGCCTCGGGGTCATCGGGCAATTCCCCGGCGCGGAACAGCATCAACGTCAGCCACGGTGCGCGCCGCTGGGCCAGCGACCACTTCGGCTCCCGCTCCCACGGCAGGTATGCGCGGGTCAGGGTGATGTGCGGCAGCACATGCCGGAAGTCGCCGCTCGCGCCGCGGGCCGGGTAGACCGCCTGCACGGTGGCGCCGTCGAGCATGAACTGCGGTGCGCGGATCTCGAACTCTTCGTGCGCACAGGGCAGCGGGGCGCTGCCGTCGACCGGGGTGGTGCCCTCCTTGAGGACGTGTTCGACCTCGATCGTGTACGTGCCGGCGGTCGCGGCCGGGCGCATGTGGTCGATGAAGGTGACGTCCAGCAGTTCCTGGGAGGCGCGGGTGCCGGCGGTGGAGGGTCGGGTGGCCACGGTGTCAGCTCGCCATCGTCGTCGGAAGCACCAGCGGTGCGTCGGTCAGGGTGGTCTGCGCGCGGGCCGCGTACTTGTCGAGTGCCCCGTCGGCCTGCGCGTGCCCCCAGCGCCCCAGCGCGTCGTGGACGGCCGTTCGCCTGGCCGTCACCCCGCTCGCGGCCAGGGTGTCGGCGATCAGACGCGGGCTGGCCGGGTCGGCCGCGGGGCCCGGCCCGGCAGGGGCCGCGTCGCGGAGCGGCATCCGGCCTTCCGGCAGTGCCTCCACACCGAGTGCCTCCGTGCTGATCGGCCCGACCTCGTCTCCGGTCGAGGGATCGGGGACCTCGACGCGCAGGCCGACGAGGCGGCCGGGGAGCAGGCCCTCGCCCAGGCCCGGCTCCCCTGGCGGGCCCCACAGTGCGCTCGGCACGCCTCGCTTGATCTGGGTGATCGTCCACCCGTACTGCTTCCAGGGGAACACGCTGTCGTTGCGTTTGATGGTGACCCGGTGCTCGGAGGTCAGATTCCGCTTTCCCATGGGGCGGATGTCGACGGCTTCGCCGTCTTCACCGAAGGTGTCGTCGTTGACGTAGGTCTGCGACGCGGGCAGCGCCGAGGTGGTCTCCACGACGAACCCGGCGGCGGTGATGGCGGTCGGCGCGTGCGCGGCGGTGCGAGCCGCGAGCTCGGCGGGGTCGAGGTCGGGCAGCAGTCCGGCGAGCGGGGTGATGGCCAGCGGGTCGGGCAGCTGTTGGCGGAACTCCCGCCAGTCCTGGGGCGGCAGCGCAGGCCGGGAGGCTCCGAAGCCGAAGCTGAAGCTGACGAACCAGACCTTGACGTTCACCCGGCCGCCCAGCGGCGGGGTCCACAGGTCGATGCTCACCCCGACCTCGATGGAGACCCGGACCTTGACGAACCAGACCTTGATCGTGAAGGCGACGCCGACGCGGACGCCGACGTTCACCTCCAGGTGGAAAGGGCTCCACTGGACCAGAGCGTGGACGTACGCGGTGAACCAGGCGGACAGCAGGCCCTTTTCGTAGCGGGCCTCCAGGCGGCCGCCGGCCATGATCGCATTCGGGGTGAGCGCGGTGTACAGCTCAGCACTGACACGGATGTTGTTGTCCGGTGACCAGATGAAGCCCATGCGCGCCGGGCGCGGGTAGTGCGCGGGGACGTTGCAGGAGGGGTGGTATCCGCCGGCGGTGATGGCGAAATCGCCCTGGTTGGGTCCTCCGGTCCAGATGTGGACGGCGATGCCGCCGGTCAGACGCGCGGACTCGTGGAAGAGGAACGAGCCGTCGGCGACGGCGACGTCCATCGACAGCAGGCCCTTGCGGTCCTCGTAAGCGAGCCGGAGGTCGATGTTGAGGCGCGCCTGGACCTTCCGGCCTGGCTGGGCGTTCCTGGGGAACGTCACCGTGGTGCGGCCGAGCAGCATCACGGCCAGGTCCTTGCCGAACGTGACCACGGCCAGGGCGCGGGACTGGATGAACCTGAACGAGGTGAACTGGACGCCGACCGCCGCCCAGTAGCTGCCGGGCGCCGGCTTCAGCCACGCCTCCGGTCCCATCAGCAGTTCCAGGATGTCCTGCGGTGACGGCGCCCCGGAGCCGGTCAGGCGTCGGACGAGCGGGAATGTGCCGACCTCGTCGACCGCCGGCAGTCGCAGGTCACTGTTGACGCCGAAGCCGCCGGACAGCCCGGTGACGGTGAACGCCGGCGGTCCGAACAGGGCTACGTCCCCGGCGCCGCCGGCCTCACCGAACAGGAAGACCGAGGACCAGCCGTCGATGCTGCGGGCGTAGGTACCCAGCGCGGTCATGGCGAAGAACCCTGCCTCCACCTCGACCGAACCGCCGAGCAGCACGGCAAAGTCAGGGTCGGGGCGGTTCTCGAACGCGCCGGCGATGCTCAGCGGCGGCTGGTCCATACGCAGCGTCGCGCCGGACAGCACCGGCCGGGCCCCGGCCGTGGCGAGGTCGGCGTCGACGGCGATGCCCAGGCCCAGCAAGGCGAACTCGACCGGGCCGACCTGGAGGGTCGCGTCGAAGGCGAGGAAGACCTGCGGAGCGGTGTAGCCGACCGCGAGCCGCTTCAGGCGCAGCGGGCCGACGGCGAGGTCCAGGTCGCGGCCTGCGTCGGCGGGCCCGGCCCGCCGGGCCCGCAGGTTGCCGCCGCCCCGGCGGTTCCAGATCTCCAAGAACAGGGGCGGCTGCCCGTCCCCGCCGAAGGTGTAGGCGAGGGTCAGGCAGAGTCCTGCGTCGGGGGCTTGCTCGGGGAAGGCGGGCACGGTGGTGGAGGCGATGCCGTCCGGGGCCGCCAACGCTGCGGCCTCCCGGCCGGCCGGGAGCGGCCCTTGAGCGATCCGCCCGTGATCTGCCGTGCCCAATTCCCCCACTTCCGCCAGCAACGCGTTCGCCGCTACGGCGGCTGCCTCGTCCCAGCCCGCCGAGGTGAGCGCGAACCCGACACCTTCCACCACCACGTCGCTCTCCGCAGGGACCAGTTCCCCGACCATCGGCAGCTGCGTGGCCGCGGCGCGCACCTCCAGCCGGGCCGCCGCCCCGAACGCCCGGCCCACCGCCACGAAGGCCCACGAGGTGTATCCAGCCGCCACTACGAGCGCCACCCGCCCGGTGCCCGGCTCGTACCACAGCATCAGGGAGTCCAGCCGGGGCAGCAGCGCGGCCGGCGTGCCGGCCGGGCCGTCGAGCCCCAGTGCCGGCAGCAGGTCCAGGCCCTCGACCGGCTCGTTACCCGCGTCCCACCGCGCCGCCAGCCACTTCCCGGCCGCGTCCCGCGCCGCCTGCACGCCGAAGCTCATCGGCCGGGTCGGCAGCGTCAGCTCCAACGTCCCGGAGACGGCCGTCTCGCCGCCGCTCGCGGCCAGACGCAGCTCCAGTGCCGCACTCTTCTCGCCCAGGACGACGGTGCTGTGCAGCACCACGGTGACGTTCGCCTGGTCGTCGAACTCGACGAGCAGCTCTTCGATGGCCAGGTCCGCGACGAACGCCGGCGGCGTGAACCCCACTGCGGCGAACACGTCGGCGGGCCGGATGCCGGAGCCCTGCGCCCGGAACGACCAGCCGGCGCTCGTCCAGGCTCCGGTGACGTCCAGTGTTCCCGTCTCGCCGATCCGCCACTGTGCGCCCACCTCACCCGCGGCCTCGTCGCCGAAGCGCGAGACGGTCAGGGTCACCCCGGTCAGTTCGATCCGGTCGCCGCCGAGGCGCCAGGCGTTCTCCAGCGTGGCGGAAAAGCTGTAGCCACTGGCCGGAGGCGGGTTCAGATCGCCCTCGACGGTCAGCGCACCGACCATCGCGTCGGCGGGGACCCCCATCCCCGACGGCAGCGAGCCGGCCAGCGAGGCCAGGGGGAACGGCTCGGTGAGCGTCCCGCTCAAAGCCTTGTCCGGGTAGGCGACGTGCACCTCCACGAGCACGTCGGCACCCAGCCGCACCCGCCCGCCGACACCGACCACCAACGCCGGGGACCTGCTCAACGGATTTTCGACCTGGAACTCCGCAGCCAGCGCCTCGATCGTCAGCGCGCCGGGGATCACCTCCCACTCGGTGCCGAGCGAGACCGCCATGCCCGCTTCCAGCCAGTCGTACTCCACGGTGTCCGCGCCTGGAGCCTGCTCGGCCTGCCGCGGCACGAACTTGATCGCCAGTGCGGTCAGGGCGAGCGCGACGGCGCTGGGCACGTCCGGCGGCAGCCGGAAGTCACCGGGCCGCAGGTTCGCGAAGTCCAGCAGGTCATCTGGACTGTCCAGCGGCACGTCCGGGAACCTGCCGGTGACGAACCACTGCTGGCCGGAGCCCAGCGGCGCATAGCCCCACACATAGGGCTTCGGATCGGCCCCGGCATCCGGGAAATTCAGGTCCGTCCCGAACCCGAGCCGGCCCTCCACCCCGCCGCCGGCCTTCGGCTCAGCCCCGAACACCACATGCAAGGCGCCGAGCCCCACGCGCTCCAGAGCGGCCGGGATTGCCTTCACCTCGTCCGGCAGCCCCTCGCCCTCGGGCAGCCGAACATCCACCCGCACCCCGGCGACGTACGCCCACGCCTCGTCCGGCAGGAAGAACACGGTGGCCGCGGAGGTCACCTGCGAGGCCAGCCGGATCGTACCGGCCAGGGACAGCCGCTCCACCTCCACGGCCACGTCACCGACGAGGTCGATCACACCCTCCGGGAGGAAGCGCCCGAAGAGGCCGAGGATGTCGGGCATGCCGAGGTCGGCCGGCCCGAGCTGGAACGAGCCCTCACCCTGGGCGATCTCCAGGGCTTTGCGAAGATCACTGACGGCAAGCGGCATGACTGCATCAATCCCCTGTCGTGGCACGTCGCAGGGCCCACGGAATAACGGAATGCGACCGGAAGGTGACCCTCCGATCTCGGAACCTAGCGTCGCGTATCCGTCGGGGGAAAGGGTGCCAATCGCCCAGCGTGGCGCAAAAGCGTGATGATGCCGTGGGTACCGGGGAGCAGTTCGCGGACGCGGTCCGCGTAGACCATGCACGGGGCGGCGGTTTCGCCGTGGCAGCGTCAAGCCGCTGGCGGTCTCGACGACAGGTCCGGCGGTGTGGCCACAATTCGATGCGCAGGCTGTCGGTCGGGGTGCGACGAGGTCCCGCCCCGACAGCGAAGGACTCGGCGTCGGTCCCCTTGGTGGCGTCGTTCTTGCGCATCGTGACCGACCACTGGCAAGAGGTGGAGGCGGGACGCTGGCGGGTCGCGCTGGCCGTCGGCTGGTCCCCGCATGCGCGGGGGCAGCCCGGGGCGCGCCGTGCTCCTAGAGAACCTTGGTGGTCAGGCCCGTTATGCGTCCGGTCGTCGATACGGCGATGTCGAGCCGCATCGGTGTCATGACGCCGTGGTCGTAGCGCCGGTAGCTGAGCAGGCGGGTGTGCGGATCGTTTCTCGGGTGTTCGAACCGGGCTTCGGCGTCGGCTGTTTCCTTCGGGAACCAGGTGCGGGCGAATCGTTCCGCCGACTTCCGTGTCTCCGTGTCGGGGAGGGAACGGGAGGAGGCGTCTGCTGCGTGCTGGTGGCTGACTGTTCTGAGTTCTACGAGCTTGCGGTCCGGCCACGTGGCCACGACGGATCCGCGGCTGGTGTCGGCGCGCAGGACCCACCGTCGCTGCCCGTCCTGCGGTTTGCGCATCTCTGTCGTGCCGTTGGCTTGTTCTCCCAGCAGTTCGGTGACCGTGCCGGCGAACCACTCCTGCATGGCTGCGGTGCTGCCGAGTTCAGCTCTCGAACGGTAGGTCGTCGCCTCGTGGTCCTCGATGGTGAGGGTGGCGGGAAACGCCGTCGCGACGGCGCAGGCGCTCACGATGACAGCGCCGGAGCCCCAGAGCGTGTCCCGCCGGGTGAAGGGCGAGCGGCGTCGGCGGCGCCCTGGGAAGAGGCAGAGGCTGAGGCAGCCTAGGGACAGGCCGATGATGCCGCCCAGGGCATTCGCTTTGATGTCGTCGTAGCTGCACGTTCGGCCCAGCGTCAGGTGCCCCTGGGCGAGTTCTATCGCACTGGTCAGTATCACCGTCCCGGCGAGTACGAGTACCGGCCGCCGAAAGAGGAGAACGGCCAGAAAGCACAGCGGGACGAACAGCAGAATGTTCAACTGGGCTGATTCGGAGGCCAGGAAGGCAGCGCCGGGAAGCCCCTGATCGCATGTGCCGGGCGCTTCGCTTCCTAAAGAGCTCGGCATCAGAGTCACGGTGAGTACACCGGCCAGCGCCATGGTGAACAACGTCGGCAGAACGACGGAACGACCACGTAACTTGGCGATGAGGCCGACCGGAACGGCCAGTAAGAGGGCGATGATGACGAATGCCGGAACAAGACCGGGCACCGCACCGACCGATGCTTCAATCACCGATGACGTCTTTCGTCGAGACGAGGCGATGGAGCACCACCCCGTGAGCCTGCACCGGAATCGGTGGGGAGGACGGACGCGGAGTGACGTTACCGGACGACGTATTCGGTGGTGCGGTGAGGGATCAATGAGCCAGGCGCTGGTACAAGGCCATGGGGGTCACATAGCCGGGCCAGCGGCCGTCGTCGAAGAGATGGACTCCGGCGTCCTGGTGGCTCTGGTCCACGAGTTGGGAGCAGATCATGTGGCCCGTGGCGGCGACGTAGCGCCGGAGCCCCGGGAAGGGCAGGCGTAGCCGGTGCACGGCGATGGCCAGGAAGTCGAGGAAGCTGTACGGGACGCCCTCGTAACGGCGGCCGGCCGCGCATATCGCGTCGCGCCGGGCGTCGGTGAGTCCTTCCGGGCACACGTACAGGACATCCACGCCGTCGTAGGCCGACAGGGACCGGACGGTCGCACCGCCGGGTTCGGCTTCGATCAGCATGTCGCCGGGCAGGACGAGGAAGGCGTGCTGGTAATCCCCGAAACCGTTTCCGTTCAGCCACTGGCCGATACGGATCAAGCGGCCCACATTGCCGCTGATTCGGGTGAGACCTATGTCTCCGGGCATGGGCAGGGCATGCTGCATCCGCGGCTCCGAGGCACACAGTGGGTGGGTTTTCTGTGTGATACCCGTTCCGGAGCCGTTGAAAGGAGGCGGTGCGGGGGAATTCCTCTCGAACTGCCGCCTGCGGCAGGGGCGGTGGCGGAATCGGAGGTGGCGGTGGGGCCGTTGCCGGGGCCGGTGCCGGTTCAGCGCAGTTCGTAGTGCCAGCTGCCGTCGGAGGGTTCGTACCGCATGTGTACGCGGGCGACCGCGCGCAGGCGGTCGCGGTCCTGCCGGGTGACGGTCACCGCGCCGCCTGCCTTGTCGAGCACGTACTTCAGCGCGGATTCGAGCTCGTCGCGCCTGCGGGCGAGTTGTGCGAGCTCGGACTGCGAGTGCTGCAACCGGGCTTGCAGCAGGGCGATCCGCTGCTCGGAAGTTTCGTCGTCATTCGCCATGGCGCCGGCGTCCTCGGGCACGGATCGGCGGGCGAGGCGGGAGAGGCGCCTCGCCCGGACCGTTCGCGTGCCGGCAGGCACACCCGGTGGGAAGCCGGATGTGCCCGCCATCAAGGCGCTGGGACAATCAGTCCTGCTCCAGGTCCCCGAATCGGGCCGCCGAGTTCCAGTTGCCGCTGCCCCAGTTGTGCGAGGCGTGGCTCGGCGCGTTGGTGTACTTGCTGATGTTGACGAGGTCGTCGTCGTGACCGTGGGCCTGGGCCGCAACGACGCCGGCGGCGGACAGGCCCACCACCGCGAGGCCGACGAAGAGCGGACGCATGACAGAACGCATACCAACATCCTCCTTTGAGGCGTGCTGAGAGTGACTGACGCTTCGATTCAACCCTCGGCGATCGGTCATATGAAAGGAGAAACGCGCCTTTTCTCCCGATTTACCCGGTTGGCCTAAGCGAGGGAAAGGTGGGAGGACGGGTGGGCGAGGGGTGGGGGTGGGCTCGGGGCGGGCAGCTACGGAGAGAGCGTCGGAGGCCGCCAGGGCCGTAGGGGCCACAGGTGTCGCGGGGCCTTGGAGGCTCAAGGGGCGCAATGGCCCTGATGCGGGGACCGTTGGGGTCACCCGATCGGCGTACGGGCATGGCGGGCGTGGACGGAGCGTGGTCAGAGGGTGTGGGTCTGGACACATATGGAGCATCCCGCGTGCCGGGCACGTAGCGGTCGTGGCAGGTCAGCCGCGCGCGTACGGTGCCCATGGCCGGGCCGGCGCAGCGCTGCGCCGGACGGGGGCACTTCGGCGAGGGGACGTTGTCAGTGGCCGCCCCTAGCATGGACGGCATGTCCCCAACTCCTCCCCCCTGCATGGGTGCGCCCCTTGCTGCGGCCGACGCGAACGAAGCGATCCGGCGGTTCGTGCGTGCCCGCCGCGGCCGGTCGTGGACGGCTGAGGACCGTGCGGAGTATGCGCGGCTGCTGGAGATATGGACGCTCGCGGCCCGCAGAGCTGTCGTCGAGGCCGTCTGAGCCGACCACGGACCGCGAGCGCGAGAGCCGAGGACGGCGGAACGGAGAGCCACGACGGCCGAGGACGGCGAAAGGGAAACTCGCGACGGCGCGTGATCGGAAAACGATGGCGGTGAGGGGCGTACCGCTGCTTGGATGCGGGCGTGAACGCTGCCGAGATGGACGAGAACCGCCACGCCGACCTGCTGCTGGAGCAGTTGCTCGGCCGGATCGAGGAGTACTACGACGCCGTTCCGCGCAGCGCCGCCCGTGCCGAGGACTTCGGGGCGTTGACCCTCTTCGTACGCGACGGCCGGGGCTGGCCGTACTACGCGCGGCCCGCCCTCGGGCGGACGGGGAACGAGGTGAGCGCCGCCGAGGTGGAACGGGTCCGGGACCGGCAGCGGGAGCTGAGCGTGCCGGAGAACTTCGAATGGGTGGCCGAGAACTCGCCGCACCTGCGCGCCGCGGTGGAGGAAGCGGGGCTGGTGGTGCACGAGCACCCGCTGCTCGCCCTGGATCTGAGCGCGGGCCGGACAGCAGGTGGCGGCGCGTCAGCCGGGGCGGAAGGTGTGGGCGGGGCCGGGGAGGCGATGTGCGTCCGGGTGATCGAGGACGGTGACCCGGCGCTGCCGTACGCCGTCGCCGTGCCGTACATCGCCTTCGGGCAGCCCGACACCCAGGTGGGCGCGGCAGGCACCCGCGAGCTGGCGGAGGCGGTCCGGCAGCTCGTCGAGGACGGGACGGTGGACGTCGTGGCGGAGCGCATACGGGACGGGTACACCGCGGTGGCGGTGGCGGAGGAGAACGGCGTCGCGCTGTGCGCCGGCCAGCACCAGCCGGTCGGCGCGGTCAGCGAGATCGTCGGCGTGGGGACGCTGCCCAGTGCCCGCCGCCGCGGCCTGGGGCTCGCGGTGACCGCCGCGCTGGTGGCCGACGCCCGTGAGCGGGGCGTCCGTACGGTGTTCCTGTCGGCGAACGACGACGAGGTGGCACGGATCTACGAGCGGCTCGGATTCCGGCGGGTCGCCACCGCGCTGATCGCGGAGCCTGCGGAGGGCGGGGAGCCCGCGGGGGCTGGGGATGCCGCGGGGGCTGGGGATGCCGCGGGGGCTGGGGATGCCGCAAACCCTGCGGAGGGTGGGGAGCCCGCGGAGTAGTCCGGAGCGCCGGTGGGGGAAAATGGGGCGTGCAGGAGCAGGCCGGGGAAACGGGCCAGGTCTGAGGCCGGAATCGGGCCGGAGTCGGAACCGACACTGGGTCCGGTCCAGGTCCGGGAGTGAGGTTGTTGTGGACATGCCCTTGCCCGGCTTCGGCGGTCCGGAGCAGGTACGGTCCCGGCCCGCGCCCGGCGCGGTGCACGTGCCGGGCTGGCTGTCCCTGGAGCGGCAGCGGGAGCTGGTCGCCGCCTGCCGCGGCTGGGCGCGGGGGCCGGTTCCGCTCCGGCACACCCGGCTGCCGCGCGGCGGCGTCATGTCCGTACAGACGGTGTGCCTCGGCTGGCACTGGCAGCCGTACACGTACCGGCGCACCGCCGACGACGTCAACGGTGCCCGCGTCGCCGCGTTCCCGGACTGGCTGGTGGAGCTGGGGCGGGCGGCGCTCGTCGACGCGTACGAGGACGCGGCCGCCGGGGACGGCTACACGCCGGACACCGCCCTGATCAACTTCTACGACGGCCGGGCCACGATGGGGATGCACCAGGACAAGGACGAGCGGTCCGGCGCTCCGGTCGTCTCGCTCAGCATCGGCGACACCTGCGTCTTCCGCTTCGGGAACCCCGAGTCCCGCGGCCGCCCCTACACCGACGTCGAGCTGGCTTCCGGTGATCTGTTCGTCTTCGGCGGGCCGTCGCGGTTCGCCTACCACGGGGTGACGAAGGTACGTCCGGGGACCGGCGACCCCGCGACGGGGCTGGCGGGCGGGCGCCTCAACATCACGCTGCGGGTCACCGGGCTGGAATAGGGGCAGGGGCGGGGCCCGCCGGCCGCTGGGGCCCAGCCGTTGGCCACCGGGCACGATGGGCCACCAGGCCCGGCGGTTACTGGGGCCGGCGGCTGCTGGGGCCGGCGGCTGCCTACTGGGCCACGCCTGCCAGCAGCCAGCGGTCGACCGGCACCTCGAAGAGCACCCGGCCCGACCGTTCCGACGCCGACGCCGACGGTGGCGTGGCGGTCACGTCCCAGTCGTACTTCGCGAGGAAGGCGGCGACGACCTCGGACGGCACGGCGGCGCCCGGAACCGCCTCGGCGCGTGGCGGCACGTGCCATGTCCGGGCACGCCCCTCCGCTACGACGGGGGCCTCGCCGTCCTCCAGGGCGAGCGAGACCCGCGGGTCGTTCTCGATGTTGCGCAGCTTCACCGAGGCGCGGTCCGCGCCGATCCACCACGTGCCGTGGACGAAGACGAACCAGACGGGCGTCACATGCGGCGAACCGTTCGGCCGGAGCGTGCACAGCCAGACGTTCCGCTCGGTGGCCAGGCGGTCGCGGACGGCCGGGTCGAGGGCCTGGGAGCGCTTGGCGCCGACGGACGAAGCGGAGGGCCGCGCGCGATCCTGATCATTCATGTCGGCATTCCAGCAGAGAGGGGAAGGGGCGGGGACTGCGGGTCATCATTTCGAGCGCATGTTTGATTGAGTGGAGTGAAAGGCCTGCCTGGGCCGGGACGGGGAGGCACACTGGAGACATGTGCCGCAGCATCAGGACGCTCAGGCCCCCTGCCACGCCCGACGTGACCGAGGACGACATACGGGCCGCCGCCCTCCAGTACGTCCGCAAGGTCTCCGGATTCCGCGCGCCCGCCGCACACAACCGGGAGGTGTTCGAGCAGGCCGTGGACGCGGTGACGGCCGCGACGCACGACCTGCTGGCCGGGCTCCAGGTGCGGGGCCGCAGTGGGGGCGGCAGCGGCGACGGTGGCGGTGCCGCTCAGGCCTTGGGAGCCTCGGGCAACTCCAGCAGCGCGCGCACCGGCAGGTGATCGCTGGGGAACTGACCGCCGTCGGAGAACGTGTCGATCACGGCGCGGTGGGTCCGGATGGACGGTGACGTGAGGATCCAGTCGATCCGTTCGCCGTCCCGTACGAGCGGCCGGTAGCCGTGGTAGGTGGCGTACAGGGTGCTGCGCGAGTCGGCCGTGTTCCAGCTGTCCACGAGCGCGCCCCGGCTGAGCATCGTGTCGTACACGGGGTTGTTGTGGGCGGGGACGTTGAAGTCGCCGGTGACGATGCGCGGAATCGCCGGGTCCAGCGCGCGCAACCGGTCGGTGATCAGGGTGGCGGAGCGCTCGCGCGAGTACTGGTTGAGGTGGTCGAGGTGGGTGTTGAGGGCGTAGAACTCCCCGCCGGTACGCAGGTCCCGGAAGCGCACCCAGGTCGCCATCCGGATGACCGTGTTGCCCCACGTCGCCGAACCGATCAGGTAGGGAGTGTCGGAGAGCCAGAAGTGGTCGTATTCGACCGGGGCCAGTCGGTGGATGTCGTAGAAGAGGGTGGCGAACTCGTCGCGGCTACCGCCGGCCCGGCCCGTGCCCAGCCAGGCGTAGTCGTCGCCGAGGTCTTCCGCGATGTCCTGCAGCTGGTGGTACAGCCCCTCCTGCGTACCGATCAGGTGCGGTGCGGCCCGGTGCAGCAACTTCCGCATGACCGGGCGGCGTTCGGGCCACGAGTTGGGTCGCTGGTCCGAGGCGTACCGGAGGTTGAACGTCATGACGCGCAGCCGCCGGTCGCCTCGGGCGGCGTGCGCGGTACCGCCTCCGGAAGCCAGTGCCGGCGTACCGACCGCTGTCGCCGCGACGGCGCGCAGTGCCGTACGGCGGCTGAAGGGCCCCACGGAGGCGCGAGCGGCGCCCGCGGGCTCCGATGCCGTGCCGGTCAGGGGTTCCGGCACCGCGGCGGAGCAGCCCGTCGATCTCGTCATCGCATCTCCAGTGGCCGGTGGCCCGCTACGGCTGCGGGCCGGGTCACTGAAGAGTCTCGGAGACCAGGGTGATGCGGAAGTGGACGGAAGGGGGAGGAGGCCGAAACGCGCTGTTCTCGCACCGGGCTCCGGCCTCCGCTTCCGTCCCCGTTCCCGTTCCCGTCTCCGTCTCCGTCTCCGTCTCCGGTCAGGCTCCCGCTGCCGGCCCCTGCCAGTCGGCGTACCGGATACGGGAGATGTCCCGTACGTCGCCGGTCGTCCCCCACTCGTCCTTGCCGAGCCGGGACAGCGGCCGCATCTTCCGGATTTCCGGGTGGCCGTCGGTCATGACTTCTTCCGCCACCGCGGCGTGCACCACCCGGCCGAAGACGACGGTCGAGTCACCGAACCGCAGCGTGCTGTGCAGTTCGCATTCGAAGGCCACCGGCGAGGCGGCGACCCGCGGCGCCTTGACCCGCAGACTCGGTTCGGGAGCCACCCCCACCGCGTCGAACTCGCTGACTCCGTGCGGGAAGTCGGTCGCCGTCTCGTTGATCTGTCCGGCGAGTTCCTCCGGTGCGAAGTTCACCACGAACTGGCCGGTCTCCTCGATGTTGCGGAGGGAGTCCTTCCGTCCGACGGCCGAGAACTGCAGGACGGGCGGCGCGACGCAGGCGATGTTGAAGAACGAGTGCGGGGCCAGGTTGGCCACGCCCTCGCCGGAGATGGTGGACACCCAGGCGATGGGCCGCGGCACCACGGTCGCCGTGAGCAGCCGGTAGAAGCCCTGCCGGTCGAACTGTGCGGGGTCGAAGTCGATACGCATGAAGATCAGTATCCATCCCTGCCGAACCGGGGCCCAGCGCCTCCGTGGGACAGTCCGGTACGGACACGGGCGCCAGATGTCGAGAGCCGGGTGCCGGGTGCCGGGCGCGGGCACCGCGCGTCAGCCGGCGGAGCCAGTTGAATCCGCTGATTCCGCCCGTGCGGCTACCTGATGAATTGAACGCTCTCGAATGACATCGCGTCCGCATGCTCCTCCTTGCGGAGAAAATGGTCAGCGGTGCCTTGGCACGCTTCCTCGCTGGTCCAGGTCTCAACCGTCTTGTTCGTCGCGTTGTAGACGAACCCGTCACTCCGGATCGTAAAACACGTATTACTACGGGGATTGTGCAGCGTCCGCGTGCGGCCGGCTTCCCGGAAACGGAAATAGCCCGAGCTCGGTCGCGTCCTGAAATTCACACTGCCGAACGTCGCCCGCGTTTCCTGACCGGGCTGCAACTTGCGCAGAATGTTCCCCGAGCAGTTCTTCGAGGCATAGATTTCCGCCTCGACGTCGGTCATGTTCCAGACGCGTCCGGAGGCCTGCAAATAGGTGTGGCAGGTACCGCCCGAGAAATCCCTGATGGTCTGGGCGGGGCCGGGTTCGGTGTATTCGAAGTAACCGGTCGTCGTAGCGGCAGGCGGCGCCGCCACCATGGTGAGCAGAAATGCCGCGGCCGCCACCGCGAGGGTGTTCCACCGTCGGTGCACCACTGCACCGCCTCCTTCTTCCGGAACGGGCACGGTTCCGCGTGCCCGTGAGGGTGCCCGCGAGGGCTGCCTATGAGGCCGCACCGCCCGGCCGGGCCGCGCCGGCCCGCTCCGACCACCCGGCACTCGGTGGAAGGGCAGGGCCGACGCGGCGGCGGCCGGAGCGGCGGGCTCGACGGGAGTGGCTAGCGGATGAATTCGGCGCTTCGGAACTCCACGTCCGCGCCATGCTGTCGCGGCCTCAGGAACTGGGTCGCGGTCCCCTCGCAGTCGTCCCTCGACGCATAGAGGGCGACCACCTTGTTGGTGCCGTTGTAGGCCCGGCCGTTCCCTTCGATCGTGTGGCAGGTATTGCTCCGCGGATTGTCGAGCTGTTCCTGCTGACCTGTAGGTGCGGTGTACAGGAAGAAGCCCGTTGTACTGAGGGCGGGTGTGGTCGCGCCGAGTGCGACCGCCGTCGCGATACCCAGGCCGGCGAGGATGCGGGGAATGCGCTTCATTCGAAGTCTCCTACTACGGGGGTGAACTGTGCCTGCCGCAGTAATTAAATTGGTCCGACGGTGACACCGGCAAGACAGCCGGGCGTCGCCAAAAGAGCGAGTTTACCGCCGCTCCGGTGTTATTTAATTCCGGAGCGACGAACACGGCGGACGCGGGTTTCGTACGTACCGGAGCATGCTCGGGATCGGGAATTCGCCGGCATAATCTCCCTGTCTCAATGTGAGACGACATTACGCATTCGCACGCGCCCCGCAGCCCCGGTCGCGCCCCAGACCCGTCACACGCGCCACACCCGTCACACCCACCCCCACCCCGCCGCACCCACCGCCGCCCCGCCTCCCCCACCACGGCAACCTTTCCCTCCGCAGCGGCGACAAGGACATGTGCGGCCCCGGGCAGCAAGCCCGGCCGGCCGCCGCTTCCGTCCCCCACGAGAGGATCAACTGCCGTGAGCAGCAGCACCGGCCGTCACCGCAGGACCCGTACCCTGACCGTCGCCACCGCCGTCGCCGTGACCGCCGGCGCGGGAGGTGCCTGGCTCGCGCTCGCCCCCGGTACGGCCGGGGCGGCCTCCCAGGCCGTCGTGGTCTCGACCACCGCGGCCCTCCAGGACGCCGTCGCGCGGGCCGCGGCCGGCACCACCATCCAGGTGCGCGGCGGTACGTACTACCCGACGCGCAGCCTCAAGAGCTCGGCCGACGGCAGGCCCACGGCCCGGATCACCCTCGCCGCGTACGGCAGCGAGAAGGTGCGGATCGACGGTTCGCAGCTGCCCGCCGGGTCCTGGCTGGCCGGGATATCCGGCGACTACTGGACCGTCCGGAACCTCACCTTCCAGAAGTCGCCCGCGCATGGCTTCGTCGTCACCTCCTCCACCGGCGGCGTCTTCGAGAACCTGGTGACCGCCGACAACGGCAACTCCGGCTTCACCCTGCGCGGCGCGGGAACCAACGACAACCTCGTACGGAACCTGGACAGTCACGGCAACTACGACCGGGCCACGCACGGCCAGAACGCCGACGGCATCGCCGTGAAGTTCGGTTCGGGCAGCGGAAACCGGATCACGGGGGCGCGGCTGTCCGACAACGCCGACGACGGACTGGACCTCTGGAAGTTCGCCGGCCCGGTCACCATCGAGCACACCTGGGCCTACGGCAACGGCAAGAACCGCTGGCACGACCCCGCCTTCGAGGGGAACGGCAACGGCTTCAAGCTGGGTGGCGGCGGTACGGTCGCCGCCCACACGGTGGTCAACAACGCGGCCTGGGACAACACGCTCCACGGCTTCACCGAGAACAGCAACCCCGGCGCCACCACTCTCCAGCGCAACACCGCGTACGCCAACAAGAAGGCGGGGTTCTACTTCGCCACGGGCAAGGCGCGGCTGGCGAAGAATCTGGCCGCCGCCAACGGCGACCGGCCCGCCAAGGTGGGCTCCTCCGCCGTGTCGGCCGGGAACAACTGGGACCGCGGCGTGGCGACGCCCGCGTTCCGGTCCACCGATGCCCGTACCGCGTACGGGCCCCGCCGGGCGGACGGCTCGCTCCCGGCGACCACCTTCCTGACCACCGGGAACGCGCCCATCGGGTCGACCATGAACTGACCGGGACGGCGCCCGCCCCGCCCCCGGCGTTAGCCGCGTGTTAGCCGTTCATCAGCGCCCGCACGCAGGGTGGAGTGCACGGGAACAAGGAAGGCCGTACCGGCCCGCCGCCCCGTCGGGGCACGTGTCGCATTGCGTGTAGGGGGCAGGCGGGTGGGTGCATCACGAGCGTTTTCCCCGGAATGCCGGGGAAGAGGGAGTTGATCGAACATGCGTGGTCTGCGTACCGCAGCCGCCGTTGCCGCTGCCGCCGCCCTGGCCGCCGGAGCGAGCGCGGGCGTCGCCTCCGCCGCCGGCACGAGGGCGTCCGGCGCCGAGGCCTGCCAGCCCGGGACACTGAAGGTCAGCACGACGGACGCGGGCGAGAGCCAGGCCGGCATGAACCACGCGGGCACCTACCTGCGGATGGAGAACGTCGGCAAGAGCACCTGCACGATATCCGGCTACCCGGGCCTGGCACTGGAGGGCGCGGGCCACACGGCGATCAAGACCACGGCGCGGCACGGTGACACGTACTTCGCCAAGGACCCGGGCGAGCACCCGGTCACGCTGAAGCCGGGCAAGAGCGCCTACGCCGACCTGGTGTGGACGCACACCGGCGCGAACACCGCGCACGCCAAGTACCTTCAGGTTTCGCCGCGGGGCGGCAATGGACACAATGTGCTCCCGTTCGACCAAGAAGTGGACAACGGCACGCTGTCCGTGACGGCCTGGTCGGCGAAGCTGCCCACTGCCTGAGGCGGGATCACGTAGCGGTACGGAGGCCCGGCGCCCGATGGCGGCGCCGGGCTTCCGGCGCGCGGTGCGGGCCGGCGTGCGTGCGGTGTCGGCGTACTCCGCGCCGGACCGAACGTCGGACCGGCGGACCGTCGGAACGCCGGACCGACAGAACGGCCGAGTGGCGAAGCGGCGGACCGTCGACACCCTTCCGTACGCACCTGGTCATCCACCCCACACCCCACGCGCCACAGACTGTTCACAAAAGCGGTCCGCAACCGACCAGAAATCGGCGACAAACAACCGCATTTCGGCAAACCCCCTGTGAAATCCTTGTTGAAGACCTGACAAAGACGGTCAGGTGATGGCACTCTCCTCTCGATTCACTCCTGCACCACCGGGCGGCCCGACAGGGCTGCCCTCCCCCTCATTCGGGCCGCAACCGTACGGTCCGCGCTAGGAGACTGAGTTGAGACGCATGACCTCCACCCCCCGCAAGTACACCCTCCGTGCCGCAGCCCTGGTCGCCTCCGCCGCGATGGTCGCGGTCACCGTCCAGACCGGGTCGGCGACCGCGCAGCCCGACGCCGTGACCGGCGCCGAGGCCGTCGCGCTGTCCGCGCAGCAGCGCGTGACCGCGATCAAGAGCGCGCAGGCCGAAGCCGCCGGCACCGCGCAGCGGATCGGCCTCGGCGGTCAGGAGAAGCTCGTCGCCCGCGATGTCATCAAGGACGCGGACGGCACGGTGCACACGCGCTACGAGCGCACGTACGAGGGCCTGCCGGTCCTCGGCGGGGACCTGGTCGTCCACGAGAAGAAGAACGGCACCCGCACGGTCGACAAGGCGACGCAGGCCAAGATAGCCGTGTCCACCACGGACGCCGCCCAGCCGGCCGCCACCGCCAAGAAGAGCGCGCTGTCCGCCTCCGCCGCCGAGAAGAACACCAAGGCCGAGGCCAAGGACGCGCCGCGCAAGGTGATCTGGGCCGCCTCCGGCAAGCCCGTCCTGGCGTACGAGACCGTGGTGACCGGCGTCCAGAAGGACGGCACGCCCAGCGAGCTGCACGTCATCACCGACGCGAAGACCGGGGCCAAGCTCTTCCAGGACGAGACGATCGAGACCGGTACGGGCACCAGCTCGTACAGCGGCACCGTCCCGCTCACCACCACCAAGAGCGGCAGCACCTACAACCTCACCGACGGCGCCCGCGGCCAGCACAAGACGTACGACCTGCGCCAGGGCACGTCCGGCACCGGCACGCTCTTCACCGACGCGGACGACAAGTGGGGCGGCGGCCGCCAGACCGCGGCCGTCGACGCGCACTACGGTGCGGCGGTGACCTGGGACTACTACAAGAACGTCCTCGGCCGCAACGGCATCCGCAACGACGGCAAGGGCGCCTACTCCCGCGTCCACTACGGCAACGGCTACGTCAACGCCTTCTGGCAGGACTCCTGCTTCTGCATGACGTACGGCGACGGCCAGAACAACAGCAACCCGCTGACCGCGCTGGACGTGGCCGCCCACGAGATGAGCCACGGTGTCACCGCCGCCACCGCCAAGCTCAACTACAGCGGCGAGTCCGGCGGTCTGAACGAGGCCACGTCCGACATCTTCGGCACGGCGGCCGAGTTCTACGCCAACAACGCGACCGACAAGGGCGACTACCTCATCGGCGAGAAGATCGACATCAACGGTGACGGCACGCCGCTGCGCTACATGGACAAGCCCTCCAAGGACGGCGCGTCCAAGGACTACTGGTCCTCGTCGCTGGGCGGCGTCGACGTGCACTACTCCTCGGGCCCGGCGAACCACTGGTTCTACCTGCTGTCCGAGGGCAGCGGCAGCAAGACGATCAACGGCGTGACCTACAACAGCCCGACCTACGACAACTCGAAGGTCACCGGCATCGGCCGCGGCAAGGCCGAGAAGATCTGGTACCGCGCGCTGACCACGTACTTCACCTCGACCACGAAGTACGCGGGCGCCCGCACCGGCACGCTGAAGGCCGCCGCCGACCTGTACGGCGCCTCCAGCACCGAGTACAAGACGGTCGCGGCCGCCTGGACCGCGATCAACGTCAGGTGAACCCCGTGAACGCCATGTGACACCGGTCCCGGCGCGCCCGTCGTCGTCAGCGGCGCGCCGGGACCACCGCACGGCTCCGCTCCGCCGGGCCGGGACTCCGGTACACCCGGCTCCCGGCCCGGCGGAGCGCGTCGCGGTGCCGGAGACCGCGTGGGCTCAGGTCGCCGGACTCACCGGACCGGGATCAGGGTCCGGGCCTCCTCGGCCGGCCGCGGTCCGAAGATCCGCCGCTCCGCCTCGCTGATCCGTACGTCGTTGATGCTCGCCTCGCGGCGCCGCATCAGGCCCTCGCCGGTGAACTCCCACAGTTCGTTGCCGTAGCCGCGCCACCACTGGCCGGTGGCGTCGTGGCACTCGTACTGGAACCGCACCGCGATCCGGTCGTCCTGGAAGGACCACAGTTCCTTGCGCAGGGCGTAGTCGAGCTCCCGGGACCACTTCTCGCGGAGGAAGGCCGTGATCTCGGCGCGGCCGGTGAGAAAAGTGTCCCGGTTCCGCCAGACCGTGTCCTCGGTGTAGGCGAGGGCCACCTGTTCGGGGTCGCGGGTGTTCCAGGCGTCCTCGGCGGCCTGGACCTTCCGCAGGGCGCTCTCCCGGTCGAACGGCGGGAGCGGGGGGCGTGGCGTCATGACGGACTCCTTGCAGGAGGAACCACACGGAGAACGGTCGTTCTCCGCATCCTCCGCTACTCTAGAGAACGATCGTTCTCGGCGAAAGCGGGAGGCCCTCGTGCACCAGGAAGAAGCCCGGGTACGGCTGCTCGACGCCGCCGAGGAACTGTTCTACGCCCGCGGCATCCAGGCCGTGGGCATGGACGAGATCCGTGCCGCGTCCGGCGTGTCCCTCAAGCGGCTCTACCAGTCCTTCCCCTCCAAGCACGAGCTGGTGGAGTCCTGCCTCCGGCACCGCGACGAGCGCTGGCGCGCGGCCCTGGCCGGCCACGTGAAGGAGCACGCCGCCACGCCCGAGGACGCGCCGGCGGCCGTCTTCGACTGGCTGCACGCCTGGTTCACCACGCCGGGTTTCCGGGGTTGCGCCTTCATCAACGCCTTCGGCGAGCTGGGCGCGGTCTCCGAAGGGGTGGCCCGCGCCGCGCGCGACCACAAGGACGCCGTGTACGCGTACGTCTTCGGCCTCGTACGGGAGCTGCCGGCCGGCGATCCGGCCGCGCTGGCCGAGCAGTTGACGCTGCTGATCGACGGCGCCATCACGACGGCCACGATCAACGGCGACCCGGACACGGCTCTGCGCGCCCGCGATGCCGCCGTGACACTGGTGAGGGCGGCGACGGGACCGCGGGGGGAATCAAGCGCATGAGGCCTTGAGGTCCTGAGGTCCTGAGTCACGCCCCCGAGACAGGGGACAACGCGCTCCTCGGACCATGCTTTGGGGAAAGCTTCGGCACGCCGTGCTTATCCGGAAACAGAAACGGAACACCGCGTTTCCCGACCCCCGCACTTCGGCCTCCGTCACGTCCGGTACCGCATCACACCCGGTATCGCATCACACCCGGTACCGCGTCGCGCCCGGTACTGCCTCACGCCCGGCACTGCGTCACGCGCGGCAGCCGCGGATTCCTTCGTCGGGCGTAGCCGGTCAGTCCGCCGCATTCGCCGCGTCCACGCGGCTGCGCCAATTCCTCGGTGAAGTGCGCGATGAATTCGGCCTTCCTCTTGTCCGGCCGCCGGACACCCGTGACGCTTGCCGTCCCGCCCTCACCTGCGGGGTTCTCCCCGTGCGTACGGACGGGAAATCCGAGCACGAGTTCTACGGACCGAGGAGCACGGCATGGCGTGGACCGCCGGAGGTGGCACCATCGCACCGGGTGCCACACAGGAATGGACGTTCGACTGGGGCGGCAACGGGGACGTCGGCCCGCAATTGATTCAGGCTCGCCCGCTCAACCCCAACGGGCTCTTGTTCACCACGGAGATCGGTGAAGTGCTGGACGGCAACAACCACCTTTCCTACCGGGCCCGGGTCCGTAATGCCGGGCCCCTGACCGTCACCTTCCAATGGCGCGGCGGGAGCGTGTAGCCATGGCCACGATTCAGGTACTGCTCGACGAATCGGGCGCGATCGTGGGCACCACGCAGGGCCCCGACTCCGCCTCCGGCGAATCCGCCCCGGAACAGGTGGGGCTCGTGGCCGGGCCGGGTCAGCAGCTGGTCGAGGTCGAGGTCGCCGACGCGCTGCTGGAGGGCTCTCCGGCGGAGCTCCACACCCATCTCCGGACCAACCTGCTCGGCTGAGGCACGGAAACGGACAACCGGCAGGAAAAGCAGGCGCGGCCCCCGGTTCAGGCCGGGGCCGCGTTCCGCTGCGGTCCGCCGGGCGGGACAGGCGGGGCGGGCGGGACAGGCGGGACGGGCCCCTCCGGCGGTCGGCCGCCGTCGCCACAGGCAGTGACGACACCGTTCACCCTCTTATGAGCAGTCGTTACGCGATCGCCGGATTGCCGCAACGGAGGGGAGCCAACATCATTCGACGTAGGGTTTTCCTCCTGGCCCGCGCCCCGAACCATCGACTGGAAACACTGTGCACCTCCCCCGCTCCCGGCCGTTCCCCGGGCGGACCCGGGCCCGTACACCTGTACTCGCAGAGGTGCCCGTGGCCGCCGCGCCCTCACAGGCCACACGGTGAGCGCCGGCCAGCCGGGGGCCGGCACGCACCGGTGGCGGCGTCTGCCTTCCTGGACGGCGACGCTGCGGTGGAAGGCCGCGCTGTTCATCATGGTGATGTGCTGCTTCCTGGCCGCGGTCCTCGGCGTGCTGGTCCACGTCCTGGTCAGCCGGCAGAGCGAGGAGCAGGCACGGAACGCGGCCCTGGACCGGCTGGACTCGGTGGTCGAGACGTACGTGGCCGGGGAACCGCTCAGCCATGACGCGCGCCTGGACCCGCCGGGCCTGCCGCCCGCGCTGCGCGACATGGCACGGCGGGGCGAGCGCGGCACCCAGCTCGGCGAGCGCGGCGGGCGCCCCACGATGTGGGCGGTGACCCCCGCCGACAGCAGGGTTCTGGCCGTCGGCCAGGACTACAGCCAGCGGGCGGCGGTCATCAGCGGGCTCGACCAGGCCATCATCGGGTCGTCGGCCGTCGCCATCACCCTGACGCTCGTCGTCGGCCTCTACGCCACCAGGAGCGTCACCCGGCGTCTGCACCGCACCGCGCAGGTGGCGCGCCGGATCAGCGACGGCGATCTCGACGCGCGGGTGGACGATCCTCGCGCGCAGTGCCCCGGGTACGCGCGGGACGAGACCGCCGCCGTGGCCGCCGCACTCGACGCGATGGCCGCAAGCCTGCAGAGCAAGCTGCACAGCGAGCAGCGGTTCACCGCCGACGTCGCCCACGAGCTGCGCACCCCGCTCACCGGTCTGCACGCCGCCGCCGAGCTGCTGCCCGCCGGGCGGCCCACCGAGATGGTGCAGGAGCGCGTCCAGGCCATGCGGCGGCTGACCGAGGACCTGCTGGAGATCTCCCGGCTGGACGCGGAGGTGGAGCGCGCCGATCTCGACGTGCACCTGCTCGGGCCGCTGGCCGAGCGCGCGGTACGGGCCACCGGACGCACGGCGGAGGTCCGGGTGGTACGGGACTGCCGGGTGGAGACCGACCAGCGGCGGCTGGAGCGCGTCCTGGGCAACCTCGTCGCCAACGCGCACAAGCACGGCCGTCCGCCGGTGGTCCTGACCGTCGACGGGCCGGTGGTCACGGTGCGCGACCACGGGGACGGCTACCCCGACGAGCTGCTGGCCGAAGGACCCCAGCGCTTCCGCACCCGGCCCGGGAAGGGCCGGAAGGGCGGCGGGCACGGCCTCGGGCTGACGATCGCCGTCGGGCAGGCCCGCGTCCTCGGTACGACCCTGCGCTTCTCCAACGCCCCCGACGGTGGCGCCGTCGCCGAACTCACCGTCCGCCTGCCGGACACGGACCGGCGTCCCGCGACGGACAGCACTTCTCCGGCGGGGGACGATCAGCGCGGCGACACACCGCTGCCTCCGGGGGCGGACGCTCCGCAAGGGCCGCAGGAACACTGAGGGCGTTGCGGACGGATCGGCCCAACAGGACCCGTCTGTCCGCACCTTGACGTAACGTCACCGGTACGCTGGACACCTGCCCGACGCCGGTACGGAGCCCCCGCGAGGGGCCCACCCAGGGAGCGATGTGAAGCACCTCGGACCGATCACCGGCCAGGAGCGGCTGCGCGACCGTGCGGCGCACGCCCTGCGCGCCGCGCTGATCGCCGGCGAACTGCGCCCCGGCACCGTGCACTCCGCCCCGGCGCTCGCCGCCGGATTCGGCATCTCGGCGACGCCCGTACGGGAAGCGATGCTCGACCTGGCACGGGAGGGGCTGGTCGAGCCGGTGCGCAACAAGGGGTTCCGGGTCACCGAGGTGAGCGAGCGCGATCTCGACCAGTTCGCGGAGATCCGTGCCCTGATCGAGGTGCCGACCGTGGGCCGGGTGGTCCGGCTGGCCGCCCGTGACCAGCTGGCCGCGCTGCGTCCGCTCGCCGAGGAGATCGTCCGCGCCGCGCGCGACCACGACCTCATCGGCTATCTGGAAGCCGACCGCCGCTTCCACCTGGGCTTTCTGGCGCTCTCGGGCAACGCGCGGCTCGTGGAGACCGTCGGCGACCTGCGCAAGCGCTCCCGCCTGTACGGGCTGACCGGTCTCGACGAGCGCGGCGAGCTGCTGCCTTCGGCGCAGGAGCACCTGGAGCTGCTGGACCTGGCGCTGGCGGGCGACGCCACGGGGGCGGAGGCGTGCATGGCGCGCCATCTGGGGCACGTGAGGTCACTGTGGGCGCGGCCCGGGGACGAGCCTGCCGGGCGACACGCCGTGCGGGGCGGTCGGAGGACGGCCGCGGCCCGGGCCCGTACGGCTTCGGGGTCCTGAGAGCGGCTGCGGGCGAGGTCCGGGCCGGCAGGGGGCGGGGCGTCCGGGGACGACGGGCCGGAGCGCTGAGCAGCCGGGGGGCCGAAAGGCGTATCCGACGGGTTGTCAGTGCAATGTCACATTACTAGGTTACGGGGCGCACAGCGGCCCGATGTGGCGTCAACTCCCGTATGTGACACGCCAGTTGCGCGGCCGCGTGTGCGCGTACGTGCCGTACACGCCTCTCCACAGGAGCAGCCGGTGTTTCCGTTACGCACTGTGTGCAAGGGCCTGCTCAGCGCCGCTCTGTCGGTGGGACTCGCCCTCCCCGCGGCCCAGGCCGCCCAAGGCGCGGCACCCGCCCGGCCACCGGCCGCCGCGACGGCCTCCCCGGTAGCGGCCTTCCCGGTAGCGGCCTCCCCCCGCGGACCGGACGGCAGCGGCACCGACCGGGCCGCCCGATTCGCCGACGCCCCCGACCGGGCGGCGCGGGACCTCCCGCCCGGCAACGGCCGCGTCCCCCGGGGCCGTCCCCCCGGCGACCTGCTGCGGGACACTTCCGACGCGCCCCACCGCCCGAGCACCACGACCCCCTGCACCCTGGACGCGCTGACCCGCCTCGGCCCGGACGCCCTCGCCGGCTTCCTCACCGATCCGGCCGTCACCGTCGAGGGCTGTCTGCGCGGCCTGATCTGGACCTGGGACGCGCGGCTCGCCCCCGTGATGTCGCGGGCGCACGTACAGGCCGTGTCCCGCCGGGTCGGCGCGCTCGCGCCGGGGCATGACGCGACGGACGCCACCCACCTGTACGAGCTGTTCACCTACCTGCACGCCGTCGTCTACCACGACTTCTCGCGCGGCGAGATCGATGTGACGGACGCGCCCACGGTCGGGGCGATGCGGGCGGCCGTCGCCGCGTACGGGACCGCGGCCCGCACCTTCGAGCCCACCCGGCACAACGCCGAGACGCTGCGGGAAGCCCTCACGACGGCGAGCGCGCCCGGGCTGCGCCAGCACCAGCTTCCGCTGGTCGTCAGGGTTCTCGGCACCATGGGGCCCGGCAAGCCGACCGCCACGGACCCGGTGTGGGGCGGCGCCGCCCTCGCCGCCCTCACCGTCAACTACCTCGGCGTGTACCCCGGCAACAACGACACCGCCTTCCGGGCGGCCGTCACCGCCGACGCCGGGTACCGCGCCGCCTTCCGCGCCTTCTCCGGACACACGCACCTGAAGGGGACGGTGAACGCCTGGGTGGTGCGCGACGCCCTGGGCGAGTACGGCCGCTTCGGGCAGATCGAGGAACTCAAGCCCGCCGTCGTCAGTGACCTCGGCGCGCTGCTGACCGTCGCGGAAACCAACTTCGGCCGCCGCAGCGCGCCTTGGGCCGGTGTGGCGGGCTGGCTGAACTACTACGGCGTCTGCGCGCGGTACGCCATCTGCCTCCCGCAGATCGAGCGCGAGATCTACCCGCACACGTACACCTACGACCGGGGCGCCCTCGAAGTCCGTACCGCACTCGACCGGACCACCGTCGACCAGCTCTACTACGCGAGCAAGAAGGTCAGATCCCAGTTCTTCCGGGTGCTCGGCACGGACACGCCGCTGGCCGGTGACGCCAACGCCACGCTGCACGTCCACCTGTACGCGTCCCGGTCCGAGTACGAGATCATGCACCCGCTGCTGACCGGCATGGGCACCGACAACGGCGGTGTCTACATCGAGAACGGGGCGACCTTCTACACGTACCAGCGGCGCGTGCCGCAGGACTCCACCCTCACCCTCGAAGAGCTGTTCCGGCACGAGTACACCCACTACCTGAACGGCCGCTGGGCCGTACCGGGCAGCTTCGGTGACGCGCCCTGGTACACCGGCGACCTCACCACGGCCATGGACGAGGGGACGGCCGAGTTCTTCGCCGGGGGCACCCGCGACGACGGGATACGGGTACGCAAATCGCTGGTCGCGGGCGTCATCGCGGACACGGCCGGCGGCGGCCCGCGGATGAGTGTCGACCGGCTGCTGCACGCCACGTACGCCGGCGACGGCTTCCGCTTCTACCACTACGCCGGCACCTTCTTCGAGTTCCTGTGGCAGCAGCGCCCGTCGCTGATCCGGGAGATGTACGGCTACCAGCGCGCCGACGACCCGAAGGGGTTCGACGCCTGGCGGAGCAGGCTGGGCGCGGACAGTGCGCTCCAGCGGGCGTACGACGCGTTCCTCGACGCGCGGATCGCCGAGGTCGACGACCTGTACGTGCCCCGCACCACCTTCCACCCGGTCGCCTCGCTGCGCTTCGCCGAGGCGTCCGAGGTCCGGGCGGCCCTCGCCACCGCCACGTCCCTCACCCCGGCATGCACGGGCAGCGGCGAGACGGCCGGCCGGGCCCGCTTCACCTGCACCGGCCGGATCACCGCCAACCTCGCCGACGCCCGCGACCCCGACCGGGTGTTCGCCGACATGTCGGAGACCGTCGACTACTTCCTGCTGGACCGGGCCGGTGCCGCGGCCGACAACCTCGCCGACATGGACTGCTTCTTCGGGGCCGTGGACGTCTGGTCCGACGGCCGGGCCGGGAGCGCGTCCTACACGTGTGAGGGCCCGCTGCGCAGCTGACCGGCGGGCGGCGGGGCGCGGAAAGACAGTTCACGCCCCGTCTCACGCCCCCGATCAGGCGGCGTTTCGAACAACCGCACGTAGATTTCACACAGCCGTAATCTCCCTTCCTCCCGGCAGGCGTGCCACCGAGGTTGCCGCCGGAGCCCTCCCCTCCCGACCGGGCATTTCGGACACCCGAGGCCCGGCCGTGCGTGGTGACGTGCGTCCGCACCGCGTCGGAACGGCAGAATCCGCAGGGGCACGCAACCGCGGGTACGCCCCGCGCCCGTGCGGCGTGCGCCGCCGGTAGGGACGTCAGGGAGGAAGTTCGGTGTCGGAACGGCAGGTGACGGGTGAGGTCGACGAGGCCGGTGCGCCCGTGGTGGCACAGGAGCGCCGATTGCGCCGCGACCTGGGGTTCTGGGGGCTCACCGCGATCGGCTTCTCGAACATCGTGGGGTCCGGCTGGCTGTTCGCCGCGCTGTACGCGGCCCAGACGGCGGGCCCCGCGTCCCTGCTGTCCTGGATCGGCGCGGGCCTGCTGTGCGGCCTGGTCGCCCTGGTCATGATCGAGCTGGGCGCGTCGCGGCCCGAGGGCGGCGGCACGGTCCGCTGGCCGCTGTTCGCCAGCGGCCGGCTGGTCGGCACCCTGGTGGGCTGGTCGGTGCTGCTCTCGGTGGGCGGCACCGCGGCCGAGATCAGCGCGATCATGCAGTACGCCGCGCACTACGTGCCGGGGCTCTACAGCGGCCACACCCTGACCCTGACCGGGGTGGGCGTCGCCGCCGCGCTCAGTGTGGTGCTGACGGCGCTGAACTGGTACGCGGTGCGGCTGTTCGCCCGGCTGAACAACCTGATCTCGGTGTTCAAGATCGCGGTGCCGGTGATCACCGTCGTCGCGCTGATCGCCTCCGGCTGGCACGACGGGCGCCTGACCGACCACGGCGGCTTCGCGCCGTACGGGTACGCCGCCTGCCTGACCGCGCTGGCCGGCGGCGGCATCGTCTACTCGGTCAACGGCTTCCAGGCGCCGCTGGACTTCTCCGGCGAGGCCCGCAACCCACGCAAGACCATCCCGGCGGCCGTCCTGACCGGCATCGGTCTGGCCGTCGCCATGTACCTGGCCCTCCAGGTGGCGTTCCTGTTCACCGTCCCCGAGAGTGTGCTCGGCGGCGGCTGGAAGGGCGTCTCCTTCGAGTCCCCGTTCGGCCAGCTGGCGTTGATCCTCAACCTGCACTGGCTGTCCAGCCTGCTGTACGCGGACGCGGTGATCTCCCCCGGCGGCTCGGCGTACGTGGGCGTGGCCATCAACGCCCGGCACACCTACGCGCTCGCCAAGAACCGCACGATCCCCCGGTTCTTCATGAAGGTCAACGAGCGGTTCGGGGTGCCGCGCCGGGCGCTGGCGATCAACCTCGCGGTGATCGTGATCTTCCTGCTGCCGTTCGGCGGCTGGCAGGACATCGTGAGCGTGATGGGCAACATGTATCTGCTGATCTACGGCGCCTCCGCGGTCGCGGCGGCGGTCTTCCTCGCCGATCCGGGGAGCAGCACGACCGGCTGGGTTCCGGGGCTGCGCTGGATCGCGCCCGTCAGCTTCGTGGTGGCCAGCGAGTTCGTGTACTGGTCGGGCTGGCACACCCTGCGCCTGGCCCTGCCGCTGGTCCTCGCCGGACTGCTGATCTTCCTGGCCATGCGGCGCTCCGGGAACGGCCCGGCGGACGCCGTCGGCGACCGGGACGGCGCCGGGCGGCGGCTGCCGCTGCTCACCGAACTGCGCACCGGCGCCTGGCTGGTGACGTACCTGGCGGTGCTGACCGTGCTGTCGTGGCTGGGCAGTTTCGGGGGCGCCGCCCGGCTGCCGGCCCCCTACGACTCGCTGGCCGTGGCGGCCTTCGCGGTCGTGATCTTCTTCTGGGCCGTGCGGTCCGGCGTCCGGCATCTGACGGAGTCACGTACCGCCACCGGGTGACCGGCGACGGAACGGCCGCGGGCCGGGGCGGACCGGCGGCGGACCGGCAGCGGAGAGATGTCGGGGAGGTGGCGGGCAGGCGGCGGGGAGCCGGTGCCCGTGGCCGGTCCGCCCCGGCCGGTTCGGCGGATGAGGTGGCCTGGGGTCCGTACCGGGGGAAGTATTGCGTATGGACGTTCCCTTGTACCTCGAACCGCGGTTGGAGTCCCGGCTGGCGTCCCTGCTGCGCGCAAGGACGTTTCTGCATACCCTCGCGGGCGGGCTCGGGTCGCCGCTGAACGTCGTGTTACCGGACCGCATGGCCGAGAACCTGGCCGCCTTCCGGGCGGTCTACCGCCGGCACTACCTGAGCGGCGGCATCTTCTTCGCACACAAGGCGAACCGTTCCAGCGCCCTGGTACGGCGGCTCGCCGCCACGGAAGCCGCCGTGGACGTCGCCTCCCTCGGCGAACTCCAGCACGCCCTGGGCTCCGGATTCGTACCGGACCGCGTCATGGCGACCGGGCCGAAGAACCCGGAGTTCCTGTGGCTGGCGGCCCGTTCGGGCACCACCGTGAACATCGACAGCCCGGTGGAACTGGACGAACTCGCCGCCCTGGTGAGGGATTACGGCCTCCCCCGCACCCGCATCCTGCTGCGGCTCTCCGGCTTCTGCACCCCCGGTGTCCGGCTGCTGACCCGGCAGAGCCGTTTCGGCACGGCCGAGGCGGAGCTGGACGGCCTGCTGAAGTCGGTGGAACGCCACCGCGACGCGGTGGAGCTGACCGGTGTGGGCTACCACCTCGACACGACCAGCCCGGCCGAGAAGGCGGTGGCCCTCGAAGGGTGCGTCAAGGCCCTGGACACCTGCCGGGCCCGGGGCTTCACCCCGCGCGCCGTCGACATCGGCGGCGGCTTCGGCACCGACTACCTCGCCGACGGCGCGCAGTGGCAGCGGTACACGACGGAGCTGACCAACGCCGCGCTCGGCACCCGCCCGCCCATGACCTGGCGCCGCCACACCTACGGGCTGCGCAACGAGAACGGCACACTGCGCGGCGCCCTCGCGCTGTACCCGGCCCACCGGCCGACCGCCGGTGCCCAGTACCTGGACGCGCTCCTCTCGCTCCCCGCTCCCTCCTTGGGCCGCCCGCTGGCCACGCTGCTGCTGGAGAACCTGTACGAGCTGCACACGGAGCCCGGGCGCGCGCTGGTGGACCAGTGCGGGGTCACGCTGGCGCGGGTGCTGGAGGTACGCCGTACGGAAGCCACGGACCGCACGGAACCCTCGGACCGTGGGGAATCCACGGACCGTAGGGAATCCACGGACGACCGTGCGGACAACGCCGACCGGGCAGAGGCCGCCGACCGTACGGGCCCCGGCCACCTCCTGGTGCGTCTGGACGCGAACGCCGACGACATCGGCCTGGAGGAGCACGGCGTCCTGGTCGACCCGGTCCTCGTCCCCCGTGCCGCGCCGGGCGGTGCCCCGGACGCCGGGCCGGTGACCTGCTACCTCGCGGGCAACCTCTGCCTGGAGGCCGACATGATCACGCGGCGCGCGGTCCATCTGCCGAGCGCTCCGCACCCCGGGGACCTGCTGGCTTTCGCGAACACCGCCGGATACTGCATGGACTTCAGCGCGGACGAGGCCCAGCAGCAGCCCGTCGCCCGCAAGGTCGCCGTATGGCAGGACGGGCCGGCCGACGGCACCGGCCGGGAGGACACCTCCTGGCACTGGTGCCTGGACGAACAGTACTGGCCGCACGTGAACCGCCGGAGGAAAGGGTCTGCATGAGGTTCGAGCGCATCACCGACGCCATCGGAAACACCCCGCTCGTACGCATCGATCCGTCCGTGCACGGCCTGCGCACCATCGATCTGTACGCGAAGCTGGAGATGCTCAACCCGTTCGGTTCGGTCAAGGACCGGGCGGCCTGGAACATGGTGCGCGCGGGGCTGCCCGCCGCCGCTGCCGAGGACCGTACGGTCATCGAGCTGTCCAGCGGCAACACGGCCAAGGCGCTGGTCGTCCTCGCCGGTATGCACGGGGTGCCGTTCAAGACCGTCACGAACCGGATGCGCATACCGGAGATCAAGGACCTCCTCCTGCTGCTGGGCGCGGAGGTCGAGGAGCTGCCGGGGCAGACCGAATGTCTCGATCCGACCAACACCGACGATCCGCTGACCCACTTCCATCAGACGCTCACCGAGCCGGGCAGCGCCTATCTGTACACGGATCAGTATTACAACGACCGCAACACCCAGGCCCATGTGGAGGGCACCGGCCCGGAGATCCTCAAGGATCTGGACGGCCGGGCGCCGGACTGGTTCATCGCCTGTGTGGGCACGGCAGGCTCGTCCACCGGGGTGGCCCGGGTGCTGCGGGAGCACGACCCCCGGGTGGAGGTGGTCGGGCTGGTCTCGCACAAGGCGGACTTCGTGCCGGGCATCCGCACCATCGACGAGGTGCAGGAGGTCGGCCTGTTCGACCCGGGTACGTACGGCACGATCGCCTCCGTCACCGCCGACGAGGCGATCGACGGGATGCTGACGCTGGCCCGGCGGTGCGGCATCCTGGCCGGTCCGACCAGCGGGGCCGCGTACTTCGGTGCCGTACGCCATCTGCGGGAGCTGGACGACGGCCCGGCGCCGGGCCGCGACTCCGATCCGGACCGCCCGGCGGGACGCCGGACCGCCGTGTTCATCGTGTGCGACCGCATCGAGAGCTATCTCGGATACGTACGGCAACGGCGGCCCGAGCTGCTGGGCCGGCCGCCGCAGCCGAACTCCGTCGCCACCCTCTCCGACGCCGAGGTGCGCGGGGCGCCGGACATCGACGTCGAGGAGGCCCGCCGGTGGATCGAGCACGACCGGCCGCTCGTCGTGGACCTGCGCAGCCCGTTCGCCTACACCGCGCTGCACATCGCCGGGTCGGTCAACATCGTCGACGAGCTGTTCGGTGAACTGGTACGCGGCGGGCTGCCGTTCAGCAAGAGCCGGCCCGTGCTGCTGGCCTGCCCGGTGGGCGAGCAGTCCGCCAAGTACGCCGCGCTGCTGGCGCGCATGGGCCACCCCGACGTCCGCAGTCTGCGCGGCGGAATCATCGCCTGGCGCGACGCGGGCGCTCCGCTGATACGGGAGTGACAGCCGATGACCACGACGAACCCGCCCGCCATCGCGGCGCTGGACGAACTGAATGCCTGGCACACCGGCGTACGCGCCCAGTTCCCCATCATCACGGGCGCCCCGCGGCTCGCCTACCTGGACAACGCCGCCACGACGCAGAAGCCGCAGGCCGTGCTGGACGCCGTGCAGCACTACCTCACCACCGGCAACGCCAACGCCGGGCGCGGCACCTACACCTGGGCCAACCGGACCACGGCGCTGGTCGAGGAGACCCGGCAGCGCGTCAAGGAGTTCCTCGGCGATCCGGAGCCGGAGCGCTCCGGGGTGCACTTCGTCAGCGGGGCGACCGCGGGGCTGCGTGCCGTCGCGCACGACTGGCTGGCCGGTCAGCTGTCCGACGGTGACGAGATCGTGGTCCCGCTCGCCGACCACCAGGCGAACATCGTCCCGTGGCTGGAGGTACGGGACCTGCTCGCCCGGCAGGGCCTGCGCATACGGGTCCGCCCGATGCCGTACCAGGCGGGGTCCGGCGACTACGACCCGGCGGCCCTGGCCTCGCTGGCCGGGCCGCGGACCCGGTTCGTCGCGGTCACGCACGTCCATCACGTCTACGGCGGCGACATGAACGTGCACCGCATCCGGCAGGCGGTGGGCCCGGACGTGCCGATCTGCCTGGACGCGGCGCAGAGCGTGGGCCACATCCCGGTGTCACTGGCGGACCTGGACGTGGACTTCGCCGTCTTCTCCGGGCACAAGGCCCTGGCGCTGCCCGGTTCCGGTGCCGTGTGGTCCCGTAACGCGCGGGGCCCGGCGTTCGTGCCCGGCGGGTGGGACGGCAGCCCCAACACCACCGGCATCCGGAGCCTGCTCGCCGCGTTCGACTGGCTGGACGCGGTGGGCACCGGACGCGTCGAACGGTGGGCGTCGGCGCTGGCCGCCCGGCTGACCGAGGGGCTGCGCCACCTGCCCGCGTACCAGGTCCTGGGCTGCGGGCGCAGTCTGGCGGCCGATGCGGACATCCAGCGGCGGCAGGGCATCGTGACCTTCCGGCACCGCGCCATCGACTCGGGCGATCTCGGCTTCGCGCTGTTCGACCACGGCTTCATGGTCCGCTCCGACAGTCTCTGCCAGGGCAGCGGGGGCGAGCGGCAGCACTCGGTCCGGGTGAGCCTGCACGCGTACAACTCCCCGGCGGAGATCGACCGGCTGCTGGACGTGCTGGGCGCGTGTGCCTGACTCCTGGGGGCCCGCCCCTGGGGAGTGACCCCTTTGGAGTGACAGCACGCCATTGGAAACCGTTTTCACCTGTAGGTTGAGGACCACCGGCGGACAGGTGCGAGACGGCTGAGGTGGCGCGACCGGATGGGACTGAGCACGGCTACGGCCGCCCTGTGGGTGCGGCGGTGGGAACGACAGCAGCAGCGGTACGCGATCGACCGTGAGGAACGCTTCACGGTCGTCGCCGACGCCGTGGAGAAGGTGACCGCGCAGCAGGAGCGGTCGCTGGTCCTGGACCTGGGCTGCGGGCCCGGCTCGCTGGCCGCGCGGCTGGCCCGGCGGCTGCCCGGCGCGGACGTCGTGGCGGTGGACAAGGACCCCGTCCTGCTGGCGCTGGGACGGACCCACCACGGCGACGCCGTGCGGTTCGTCGAGGCGCCGGTCGGCGCGGCCGGCTGGACCGGCGCCCTGGGCCTGGACCGCCCGCTGGACGCGGCGGTCTCCTCGACGGCGCTGCACTGCCTGGCACCGGACGCGCTGCGCCGGGCGTACGAGGACCTCGCCGGCCTGGTCCGGCCCGGCGGCGTGCTCGTCAACAGCGACCGGTTCCGCAGCCCGCGGGGGGACCGTGCGGCGGAGGTGGCGGCCCAGGTGGGGCTGCGGCGGGCCGAACGGCAGCGGCCGCCCGGCCGCGAAGACTGGGCGGCCTGGTGGGCCGCTGCCGCCGCCGACCCGGAGCTGGCCGGCCCGTTCACCGCCCGCCGCGCCCGGCACACGGCGCACAGCGTGCACAACGGGCTGCCGCTGTCCCATCACGCACGGCTGCTGCGCCGGGCCGGTTTCCGGCACGCGGCGCCGGTCTGGCAGTTCGGCGAGGATGCGGTGCTGGTGGCGGTGAGGTAGGTCCGGCGGGCTCGGGAGGGGGGTGGTTCCGGTGGGATCGGCCGTGGCGTTGCTGTCGTCCCGCCCGGTGGGCTCAGGTGACGGCGCCGATGATGTGGAACAGGGTGCCCTCCGGGTCGCGCAGTTCGGCCACGGGACCGTGCGGGGTGCGTTCGGCCTGGGACTCCACCCGGCCGCCCAGCTTCTTCGCGGTCCCCACGGCCTCCTCGACGCTCGGCACCTGGAAGTGGATGTTCCAGCGCGGCCGCACCTGCGGGTCGGCCGCCGCCTCGATGGCACCGCCGTAGAGGCCCACCACGTCCCGGTCGTCGGCGCTGAGCACCACCCGCTCGTCCTCCCAGCGCACGTCGAAGGGGCTGTCGTCCGCCTCGCTGTGCCAGCCGAAGAGGTCGCCGTAGAACCGCGCGGCGTCGAACGCGTCCCGGGTGCGCAGCTCCACCCAGACCGGCGCGCCGGTGCCGACCGGCTGCCGGTTGGCCCCCGGGGCGCTCTCCCGGCACTCCCACAGGCCGAAGTTGGCCCCGGCCGGGTCGGCGGCCAGCGCCAGCCGGCCCGCGTCGAAGTCCAGCGGGCCGATGGCGACCGTGCCGCCGCGCTCCCGCACCCCGTTCGCCGCCTCGTCCGCGTTGTGCGTACCGAAATACGTCGTCCACGCGTTGGGCAGTTCGGTGTGGCGGGCGGCCGCGCTCAGCCCCGCCACCGCCGTGTCCCCGGCCATCGCCCGTACGTACGGGCCCCACCGGTCCGGTCCGGCCTCGAACCGCCAGCCGAGCAGCGGTCCGTAGAAACGCGTCGCGACGTCGAGGTCCCCCGTCAGGAGGGTGGCCCACGACGGCACCCCGGGAACGAACGTCATCTGGCACTCGCCCATGTAAAGCCGGCCCTTCTCCACCATTGTCTCCAGCACTGCTACTGCGGTCCTACCAGGAAAGGCGGGACCGCATGTCATTTCACCGGGTCAAGCCGCAACCGAACTGGCGGGCGCCTCGGGGCCGGTCCCGTCGGCCTGCTCGCGAATGCGGGCGCAGGTCCGCTTGATGAGACGGCACACATGCATCTGGGACAGCCCCAGTTCCTCGCCGATGCGGCTCTGCGTCATGTCGCAGAAGAACCGCATGTACAGGATGCGGCGCTCACGTTCCGGCAGGCCGCGCAGACCGTCGCGCACCGTTTCCCGGGCGAGCACCAGCTCGTACTGCGACTCGGTGAAACCGATACTGTCACGGAGGGCGAAATCGTCGTCGGCGCCCGGCCGCTCGGCGTCCAGCGAAAGGGTTTTGTAGCTTTCGATGGCTTCCAGGCCGAGGATGACGTCGTCGGCACAGAGCCGGGTGCGTTCGGCAATCTCCGAGACGGTCGGGAAACGACTGTCGGAGGCCGCGGCCAGTTCGCGTACGGCGAGCCGTACGGTGTTGCGGAGTTCCTGGACGCGACGGGGTACGTGCACGCCCCAGGTGCAGTCCCGGAAATGCCGCTTGACCTCACCGACGATGGTGGGGATCGCGTAACTCTCGAATGCGCTGCCACGCTCGGGCCGGTACCCGCCGATGGCCTTCACCAAGCCCAGCGCGGCCACCTGTTTCAGATCGTCCATGCTTTCACCGCGGTCCCGGAACCGCAGCGCGAGACGTACCGCCATCGGCAGCCAGGCGCGTGTCAGTTCATCGCGCAGCCGCCTTTTCTCCGGGCCTTCGGGCAGTTCTGCCAGGCGTGTGAAAACGGCGTTCGTCTCGGCCGCGTCCGGGGTGTCCGGAAAAGCTCGTCGGCGGCGCGACGGAGCCGTGGCAGCTGTGCTCACGGGACCACTCTCCCAACGGACGCGGGGTCTGGGCGTCGTCTCCGAGACGGCGGAGGCACACCTTCGGGACAGCCTCCGGCTGCCCGCACACCGGGTCCGACCAGGTACGCGGTGTACGCCCAACGTCTGCACATCCGAGCATAGGTCGATCCGGGGCGGCTCGCCTGCGGAGCGCTCACGCGTCGCTGCACCCCGTCATCCGACCGGCCCGAAATGCATGTTTGGTATCCCCTCATGCCGGATACCCAGCCCGGCGGAGTGCCGTCGCGACGGGCCGCCGGAATCGGCGCGCCATTGGCCGTACGGGCTCCCGCACACGTGTGGACAGGGCAGACAAGGAGCGAGAATCCGATGGCCGACCCGAAGCAAGAACAGCGTGACCGCTTCCGCGCCGAAGACCCGGCCTCCGGGCCCATGACAACCGACCAGGGCGTGCCGGTCGACCACACCGACGATTCCCTCCAGGCGGGCGAGCGCGGCCCTACGCTGATGGAGGACTTCCACTTCCGGGAGAAGATCACCCGCTTCGACCACGAGCGGATCCCGGAGCGGGTGGTGCACGCGCGCGGAGCCGGGGCGTACGGGTATTTCCAGCCGTACCGCTCGTGTGCGGAATTCACCCGGGCCGCCTTTCTCCAGGACCCGTCCGTGAAGACTCCGGTATTCGTCCGGTTCTCCACCGTGCAGGGCCCGCGCGGCTCCGCCGACACCGTGCGTGACGTGCGGGGATTCGCGACGAAGTTCTACACCTCGGAGGGCAATTACGACCTGGTGGGGAACAATTTCCCGGTCTTCTTCATCCAGGACGGCATCAAGTTCCCGGACTTCGTGCACGCGGTGAAACCGGAGCCGCACAACGACATCCCGACGGGCGCGTCCGCGCACGACACCCTGTGGGACTTCGTCTCGCTGCAGCCCGAGACGCTGCACACGATCATGTGGCTGATGTCCGACCGGGCCATCCCGCGCAGCTACCGGATGATGCAGGGCTTCGGCGTGCACACCTTCCGGTTCGTCAACGCGCAGGGTCAAGGCACCTTCGTGAAATTCCACTGGAAGCCGAAGCTGGGCGTGCACTCCCTGGTGTGGGACGAGGCCCAGGAGGCCCAGGGCCGGGACCCCGACTTCAACCGCCGGGACCTGTGGGACACCATCGAGGCCGGCGCGTACCCCGAGTGGGAGCTGGGCGTGCAGCTGGTACCGGAGTCGGACGAGCACGAGTTCGACTTCGACCTGCTGGACGCCACCAAGATCATCCCGGAGGAGCAGGTCCCGGTGGAGCCCATCGGCCGGATGGTGCTCGACCGCAACCCCGACAACTTCTTCGCCGAGACCGAGCAGGTCGCGTTCCACACGGCGAACGTCGTACCGGGCATCGACTTCACCAACGACCCGCTGCTCCAGGCCCGCAACTTCTCCTACCTGGACACCCAGCTGATCCGGCTCGGCGGGCCGAACTTCGCGCAGATCCCGGTCAACCGGCCGGTCGCCCCGGTCCGCAACCACCAGCGCGACGGGTACCACCAGAACGAGATCCACCGGGGCGCCAACTACCACCCGAACTCGCTCGGCGGCGGCTGCCCCGCGCTGGCCGACCCGGACGACCCGGCGTTCCGGCACTACACCGAGCGCGTGGACGGCCGGAAGATCCGGCGCCGCAGCCCCAGCTTCGAGGACCACTACACGCAGGCGGCGATGTTCTGGCACAGCATGGCCGACTGGGAGCAGAAGCACATCGTCGACGCGTTCCGCTTCGAGCTGGGCAAGGTGGGCACCAAGGAGGTCCGCGCCCGTACGGTCGAGCAGCTCTCGTACGTGGACCACGCGCTGGCCGTCGCGGTCGCCGAGGGCATCGGCGTCCCCGCGCCGCCGGAGCGCCCGAACACGCCGCAGCCGGCCCCCTCCCCCGCGCTGAGCTTCGAGAACAACCGCGGGGACGGCTCGATCAGCACGCGGCAGATCGCCGTGCTGGTCTCCGACGGCGTGGACGCGGCGCAGACCATCGCGGTCCGCGACGCGCTGGCCGAGCAGGGCGCGATCGTGGAGCTGCTCGCCCCGCAGGACGGCACCGTTCAGGACAAGGACGGCAGCACGCTCGCCGTGGACCGGGCGCTGCCCACCGTCGCCTCGGTGCTCTACGACGCGGTGCTGCTCCCCCCGGGCGGACTGGACTCCGGCAACGCGGCCGCCGACGACGCGGCCCTGCGGTTCGTCCGCAGCGCCTACCGGCACGGCAAGCCGATCGGTGCCCTGGGCGCGAGCGTGGACAAGCTGGCGGACCAGCTGCCGGGTGAGCTGCGTACGGCGGCCGACGGGGACGCGACCGTCTCCGAGGCGGGCATCGTCACCGACCGGCTCGCGGCTGGGACGACCGCCCAGGACTTCACCGGCGCGTTCGCCGAGGCGGTCGCGGCACACCGGCACTGGAACCGCCCGGCGCTGCCCGGCTGACCTGGGCCGTGAACCCGGCGCTGCCCGGCCGACCCCGGACCGTAGGCCCGGCGCTACTCAGCTGCCACCGGGTCGCAGGCAGCAAGAAGGCGTACGGCCGGGAGACGGCCGTACGCCTTCTTGCTCTTGCGCCTTCTTGCTCTTGTCGTCGGTTTCCCGGCCCGGCCGGGTCAGCGGGCCGAGCGTGAGGCGCCGCCGAACAGCCGGGCCAGCGCCCTGAACGGCAGGGTGACGACTGTCGCGAGCGTGCTGCCCACGGCCCTCAGCACGTCCGCGATGGCTCGGAACATCCCACGTACCTCCTGGTCTCGGTGGTCGCGGCGGAACCGGGACCGGCCGGACGCCCGTGCCCGGCCCGCCGCGAACGGCCGCAGCACCGGGTAGCCCCCGTACGGCGCGGGAAACCCGTACGGGCGGACGGGCCGCCGCCCGCCCGGGCATGATCACCGCACGGCAGGGAACCCGCTGGTGCGTGGGACGCCCGGTGCACACCGGGTGCCCGGCGACCGCACCACCCCGCGAGGCCCGGGCCACGGCGCGCGCCGGACGACCGGCCCGCCGGGCCGCACGGCCGGCGGGCCCACAGGAAGGACTGCTCCATGGGAACCAAGGGAAACGACCGCGAGCACACCGACTCCGCCGCCGACGAGCTGGTCAAGGAGTTCGAGGACGCGGAGCTGGACGTCACGGGCGAGTCGGACGAGGACGAGCGGGTCGGCAAGGAAGGGGACACGTTCTCCACCAACCTGGCGGAGCAGCAGAACGCGGCGGGTCACCCGAGAGGCGAACCGGCCGACGAGCGCCCCTGACGCGTACCGGCGGGACGGGCCCGGGCACGGTGCGCTGCCGTGACCCGGGCCCGCTGCTCGACGTCGGCAGCCAGGTCAGCGGCTGTCAGGGCCATCGCCAGGGCGCCGTCCAGCACCGCGCGGTCGGCGTGCTCGCCGGTGGTCGCCTCGGCGAACTCGGCCGTGTGCGGCCGGGCGTGGCAGGACAGGCCGATGGTGGGGTGGACGGCGGGCAGGGCCTGGCTGATGTTCCCCATGTCGGTGGAGGCCCCGATGAACACCGCGGGCTCGGGGTCCCGGCCCAGGGCCCGTACGTGCCGTGCGTAGGTGTCGCCGAGCCACGCGTCCTGGCGCAGGTCGGCGTAGGCGGGGGACGGTTCGGTCAGCGTCAGCTCGCAGCCGGTGGCCACCGCGCCCGCCTCGAAGCAGGCCCGTACGCGGGGCCACAGCGTCTCCAGTTCGTCCAGGGTGTCCGCGCGCAGCTGCCAGCTCATCCGGGCCCGCGCCGGGATGATGTTGGTACGGTCGCCGCCGTGGGTGACGATGCCGTGCATCCGTACGCCGTCGGGCAGTTGCTGGCGCAGCAGGGCCAGCGCGGTCTGCGCGACCACGCACGCGTCGGCCGCGTTCAGGCCGTCGTACGGCGCGATGGCCGCGTGCGCGGCGCGGCCCTGGTACTCCGCCTGCACACCGCGTGAGGCCCGGGACGTACCGCCGAAGTCGTCCGCCGGTCCCGGGTGGACCATCAGCGCGCACGACACGTCGTCGAACGCCCCCGCGTCCAGCATGAGGATCTTGCCGCCACCGCCCTCCTCCGCGGGCGTGCCCAGTGCCTTCACCCGCACCCCGAGGTCACCGGCGGCCGCCGCCAGCGCGATGGCCGCGCCCGCCCCGGCGGCGGCGATCAGGTGGTGTCCGCAGGCGTGGCCGAGGTCCGGCAGCGCGTCGTACTCCAGGCACAGCCCCACGGTCAGGTCGGCGTCGGCCGGTCCCGCGGTGGCGGTGAAGGCGGTCGGCAGCCCGGCCGTACCGCGCTCGACGGTGAAGCCCGCGTCCGCCAGCAGGCGGGTGAGGACGTCGGCCGCGTGGTGTTCGGCGAAGGCCGTCTCGGGGTGCGCGTGGAGGTCGCGGGCGAGCGAGAGCAGCGGGTCGCGCACGGCGCCGAGCCGGGCGCGGATCGCGGCGTCAGGGGTGGGGGCGGGGGCGGTACGGGCCAAGGTCGGCCTCCTCGTCGGTTTGGCTCCCGTAGCGGCCGGTGCGGCCGGAGCGCGCCCGGGTGGGGTGCGGTTCAGCGGTCCATGGTCATGGACCGTAACGCGGCGGCCGCCGCCAGGCCCAGACTGTGCCTGCCGTTCCGTCCGCTCCGGCAGGCGGTGCTGGTGCGCTCGCGCTTCGTGGGACGGACGCGCCGTTCCCCCCGGTGTGCGCCCGGAATCCGCGACCGGGCGCGGAACGTGCGCCCTGCCCGGCCGGCGCGCCCGCTCCTAGCCTGCGAGCGTGGGCCACAGGAGGAAGAGCGAAAGGAAGGTCGAGTTGACGGTGACGGTCTTCACCAAGACCGTGAGCAAGCAGGTCACGGCGCCTTCAGCCGGTTCCTACGGCTTCGCCTGACCAGCTCGGCCCTGCCTGCCGGGGCGGCCCTGGACCCGACGGCCGGCCCCGGCGGAAGGAGTCCGTCGCACGGCCCCGGCCCGCACGGCTCCGGCCCGCACCCCGCACGGCTCCGGCCCGCACCCCCCACGGTCCCGGCCTCTCAGCTCCTGCGGCGGCGCAGCCACCAGGAGCAGAAGCCGCCCGCCAGGACGGCCAGGGCGAGGTAGATGGCGGTTTCGGACCACTGGAAGGCCCAGTAGCGGTCGGCGGGCTGGTAGGCGATCCGCGTGTGCAGATCCGCCGGGACGGTGCAGCCCTCGGCTCCCCCGTCACCGGCCGGCGCCGCGCTCTGCCCGCAGGCCAGGCTGCGGCCGGTGTCCCGGCCGGACCGGTCGAGGACCGGGCTCGCCCCGGAGACGACCCAGTCACCGGGCCTGGACACCTGTACGTCCACGCGGGCCTCGGCACCGGAGCCCGACCTGAGGAGCGTGTAGCGGCCCGACGTGCTCTGCGAGAGGTCCACCGCGACGTCGGTGTGCACCGGTTCCTGGAGGTACGGGCGGACCGCGACCGGCATCAGGATCTGCACGGCGGCGAAGACCGCGAGGGTGACGGCCATGGCGGGTACGGTCCGGCGGATCAGTAGCCCGGCACAGGCACCGACGGTGAACGCGAAGGCCGCGTAGCCGAGTGGCGCGATGCCGCGCGCGCTGAACAGCAGGGGCGAGAAGCGGTCCATGGCGACCTGGTCGAGGGGGCCCGCCCACCACGTCACCAGGAGGCTGAGCAGGCCGGTGACGACGACGGCGGCCAGGCCGACGGTGGCGAGCTTGACCGCGAGCCAGCGGGCGCGGGTCACGCTCTGGTTCCAGACCAGCCGGTGGGTGCCCGTCTCCACTTCGCGGGCGATGAGCGGCGCGCCCCAGAAGACGCCGAGCAGGCCGGGTACGGCGATGACGAGGCCCGTGGCGAGGTGGGACAGGCCGGTGTACCGGGAAAGGAAGTCCGCCTCGGCGGCGGCACAGCCACTCGCGCAGCCGGTGACGGCGGTGACGGCGGTGTCATAGGAGTGCCGCATCTGCAGGCCGGTGACCAGCAGGAGGAGGGCGATCGCGGCCAGGGCTGCGAGGGCGACGAGGACGTGGACGCGTAACTGGCGCCAGGTCAGCCAGATCATCTCAGCGTCTCCGGTACGGGTCGGGCGCCGGGCGTGGCTGCGGCCGGGTCCAGGTAGGTGAGCACGAGGTCCTCCAGGTCGAGCGGTTCCATGACCCAGGCCGGGTCGTGGGCGGCGGTCTCGGCACGGACGACGAAGGTGCTCTGCCGGCCGGTGTGGACGGCCCGGACGACCTCCAGGCCGTCCGGCAGGCTGTCGCCGTCGCGGCGTGCCGTGGTGAGGCGGAAGTGGGTGGTCAGCAGTTCCTCGACGTCGCCGGCGAGCCGGACCCGGGAGGCGACGAGTGCGATCAGGTGGTCGCAGACCCGTTCCAGGTCGGAGACGAGGTGCGAGGAGAGAATGACGGTGGCTCCGTGCTCCGCCACGAACTCCATGAGGCCGCGCAGGAACTCGCGCCGCGCCAGCGGGTCGAGAGCGGCCACCGGTTCGTCCAGGAGGAGCAGTTCGGGCCGCTTGGCGACCGCGAGGGTCAGCGCGAGCTGGGCGCGCTGCCCGCCGGAGAGGGCGCCGGCCCGCTGAGCGGGGTCGATGCCGAGCCGGCGGATGCGGTCCGCCGCGAGCCGGGCGTCCCAGCCCGGATTGAGGCGGGCGCCCAGCCGCAGGTGGTCGGCGACGGTCAGGGCGGCGTAGGCCGGTGCGTCCTGGGCGACGAAGCCGACCTTCGCCAGCTGTTCCGGGCCGGACGCGGGCGGCTCGCCGAGGACCGTGACGGTGCCCGAAGTCGGCGAGATCAGCCCGCAGGCCAGTTGTAACAGGGTGGATTTCCCGGCGCCGTTGGGGCCGACCAGCCCGACCACCCGCCCGCGCGGCACGCTCAGGGTGCAGTCGGACAGCGCCTGGCGCCGCCCGTACCGCTTGCCCAGGCCTGCGGTTTCCAGAATCGCGGTCATGTCTCCTCTTCGATGTGCGTACGGAACGTGGTCCGGAACAGCGCCTCGATGCCCTCCTCGTCCAGCCCGGCGGCCCGCGCCCTGCCGAGCCAGCGCCGCAACTCCCGGCGCAGCGGCTCGTGTTCGGCGGGCGAGAGGTCGCCGAGGGTGCCGGTCACGAAGGTGCCGACCCCGGGTTTGGGCGCGGCGAGGCCCTGGTGTTCGAGCTCCCGGTACGCCTTGAGGACGGTGTTGGGGTTGACCGCCACCTGGGCCGCGACGTCCTTGACCGTGGGCAGGCGATCCCCCTCGGAGAGCAGGCCGAGACGCAGGGCCTGGCGCACCTGCTGGACCAGTTGCAGGTACGGCGCGACACCGGAGCGGGTGTCGAGGTGGAACTCCATCACGGACCAACTCTATTCATCTAGGCTCCTAGCACTTTAGGACTCTAGCTGTATGCCGGTCCGTATCCTGGTGCCCCGTAACGGAGTTGGCCGGATTCCGGACGGTCGCGGCCGGTTCGCGTCCGCTGCCGTCGCTGACGTACCGCTCCCGTCCACGCGAAAAGACCGGTGCCCGGACAGTGCGGAGACTGTCCGGGCACCGGTCCGGTGCGGCCGTGGGCCTACTCGTGCTGGGTCGGTGTGCTCCAGCGGAGGATGGCGCCGAGGCCGCCGGCCGGGGCTTCGGCGGGGTCGCGGACGACCACGGCCTCGGCCCCGTTCGCGGCGGCCGAACGGAGCAGGGCGTCGTCCGCGCGGGCCGCGGACGGGTTGGTCTCGCCCAGGTACTGCAGTTCGGAGTTGCGGACCGCCAGCTGGTCGGCGCCGGGGCCCACCCAGACCTCGCGGCCGGCGTCGGCGCCGCCGGGGGTGATGATCAGGGTGTCGATGCGGTGCTCGCGCGCCGCTTCGACGAGGGCCGGTACGCCGGTCGCGGCGTACGCGGGGTCCGTGCCGCCCACTCCGGCGCCCGCCCGGAAGCGGTCCAGGACGTCGGCCACGTGGTCGCGCTCATGGGCGGCGCGTACGTGGGCGATGTCGCGTGCCAGCGCGGTGCTGTCGGAGCCCGCGGCCCGGCCGCCGTGGTCGCTCTCGTAGGTCACCGAGCGCAGCTGCTCGGGGAGCTTGTCGTGGACCGAGCGGCGTTCGCGGGGGTCGCCCGCCAGCAGCATGACCTTGGCCCCGCAGCTGTGGAAGACGCGCTGCGCGGCCTCGGCGATCTCGCCGGCGTTCTGTTCCCAGGTGTTCTCGACCGCGGTCTGGAAGTGCCGTTCGGACCAGTCCGCCGTAGCGGTGCGGTGGATCGGCCAGTCCACGCCGTCGACCTTGCCGGCTGCCTCGCCGCCCCGGTCGTCGTGCAGCTCGAAGTTGGCGCCCTGGCGGTCCACGTAGACCACGAGGCAGCCGGCGTTGTCCGCCGCGGCCTCGGCCCACGGGGTGATCCGGGGCAGCGGCGACCAGGCCGCGAACGGCTGGGCGGGGCGCCCGGCGAGCGGGGTGTCCAGGACGACCTCGCCGTCCGTGGCGAAGACCGCCCGCCCGGAGGGGGCCGCGGTGTCGCCGTCGGCGCGGAATCCGGCCAGGGCCTCGCGCACGGCGTCGCACGTGGCCCGGTCCGCCCCTTGCTCCGCGAGCTGCCGGGCCGCCGCGTCCGCCGACAGCTCCCGCTGCTTGGCCGCGTCCTCGGTACTGTGCGGCACCTCGGCGTACACGGAGGCCCAGGGGCCCGGCCGGTCGATGATCGGTTGAAGGAGCGAGAGGTGCATGGCGCTTCCTCCTCAGGGTGCGCGGGTCACCGACTGACAGGCGTGACAGCCTCGACGGTGATGTCTTGACGGTGTTCCGGGTGCCCGGTTTTCGATGGTTGCAACGTGTGCGGACGGTTTCTGTGTGGCGCTCGCGGCCGGTGGGTCCCGCGTGCCGGACACGTGCTCGTGTGCCGTGCACCGCTCCCCCGGCCGTACGCCGCCGTCCGGCCTGTCCGCACGCGTGCCCGTTCACCGCGCCGCCATGCCCCTCCGTCACCGGACTGGTTGTCGCTTCACCCTTTCCTCGCGGGCTCCTCGCGGACTCCTCCTCCACTCTCGGCCCTCGGCCCGGCGGGCGCACCCGGAGCGCGCCCGCCGTCCGCCCGTTCAGCGGCTCCCCGCGGCACTCTCCCGCTCCTGCACCGCCCGGCCGCCGTCGAGCTCCAGCTCACGTCCGCGGAACCCGCTGCGGAAGCGTCGGTCGTGGGAGACCACGACCACCGCGCCGCGGTAGGCGGACAGCGCCTCCTCCAGCTCCTCGACCAGGGCGAGCGAGACATGGTTGGTCGGCTCGTCCAGGACCAGCAGGTCGGCGGGGTGCGTCACCAGGCGCGCCAGTTCCAGCCGGCGCCGCTGGCCGACGGACAGGGCCGCGACCGGGACCGCCAGGTCCTCCTCCCGGAACAGGCCGAGGGACAGCAGCCCGGGCGCGTGCTCCTCGGGCGGGCCGGGGAGGCCGGCGGCGAAGGCGGCGAGCAGGGACTGCCGGGGCGGTGCGGCCGACAGTTCCTGCGCCAGGTATCCGGTACGGGCCGGCCGGCGCACGGTGCCCGTGTCGGGGCGCAGGTCACCGGCCAGGACGCGCAGCAGCGTCGACTTGCCGGCGCCGTTGGGGCCGGTCACCAGCAGGCGGTCGCCCGGCTGCACGGTCAGTTCGGCGATGCGGAGCCGGTCGCCGACGGTGATGCCGGTGAGTTCGGCGAGCGCACCAGGCGTGGTGGCGGCTGTAGTGGCCGGCGATGTCGCAGCCGTAGTGGCGTACGGGGTGGTGGAAAGGGGGGTGGAAAGAGCGGTGGAAGGGGTTGCCGTGGCCAGTTCGGCCGTGAACCGGAGCGGTACGGGAGGCGGCGGCACCGGATGGCGACGGAGCCGGGCCAGCCGTTGCCGGGCCGCCCTGACCTGGCCGGACAGTTTCGCCTCGTGCGAGCGGCGGTGCTTGCCGAAGCCCTCGTGCGGGTCCTTGCCGGTCCCGGCCAGCCGCCGGCCGGCCGACTCCGCCAGGTCGGCGGTCCGGGCGACCTCCGCCAGCCACTCCTCGCGGTCCTGCGCCCAGCGGCGGCGGGCCGCGGCCTTCGCCGTACGGTAGCCCTGCCAGCCGTCGCCGTACCGCGTGACGGTCCGCAGGTCGCGGTCGACCTCAAGGATGGCCGAGGTGACCGTTTCGAGCAGGTCACGGTCGTGGGACACGAGGACGAGCGTGCCGCGGTGCGCCGCGAGGTGTGCCGTCAGCCAGGCGGTGGCCTGCTGGTCGAGGTGGTTGGTGGGCTCGTCGAGCAGAAGCAGTCCGGGCGCGGCGGCCAGTACGCAGGCGAGCGACAGGCGCGACCGCTCGCCGCCCGAGAGCGAGCCGAGCACCCGGTCGCGGGTGAGGTGGCCCAGTCCGAGACCGTGCAGGGCGGCGTCCACGCGGGCGTCCGCCTGGTAGCCGCCGCGCTCCTCGTACGTGGTCAACAGCTCGCCGTATGCGTCGAGTTCGTCCGGCGCCGCGGTGGCCAGCGCGGCTTCCGCGGCGCGTATCCGGGCTTCGAGGTCACGCAGTCCGGCGAGCGCCGCGTCGACGGCGTCCTGGACGGTGCCGCGCGGGTCGAGTGCGGAGGTCTGGCCGAGATGGCCGGTGCCGTCGGGGAAGGACACGGTGATCTCGCCCGTGTCCGGCGTCTCGGCACCGGCCAGCAGCCGCAGCAGCGTGGATTTGCCGGCACCCTTCTCTCCGATGACGCCGGCCTTCTCACCGGGGCGCACGGTCAGCGAAACCTGCTCCAGCACGGCGCGGTCACCGTAGCCGTGGGAGACGTCTTTCATGGTCAATTGGGCGCGATGGCGCACGGGTGTTCCCTGGGTACGTCGTGGCCGCGCCGTGCGCGCTTCGCACGGGGGCCGGATTCCGATGGAGGCCGGGAAGGCAGCGCGCAGGAGCATGCGAAATGCGGGGACAGATGGGTCTCCGGCTGCGGCTGCGGCTGCGGCTGCGGCTGCGGAAAGAAGTGACCGCGGAATCGGCGCGGCGGCCCTGCGGCAAGTGGTTCTGCGCGGGCGGCAACGCTGCCGGTCGTACGGCGGAGCGGCGAAGCCTCAGCCGCCCGCGGTCACGCCCGGTCTCAGATGAAGTAGTACCAGGAAGCCATGTCCTCCACTGTAGCCGACGGGCACGGCGGACGAACGGAAACAACTGTCCGGGACACGCCCGCACCGGGCCGCGCCGGGCCGGACCCATTCCCGCACGCGGTGCGCCGCGTCCCGGCGCCGGTCCCAGTATTTGAGATGCCGGAGCGTTACGTTGCGAGGACGCGGACGCCTGACGGAGACTCCGACCGGGAACGCGTACGTCCGTTTCCCGTACCCCTGAGAGAGTTCGGAACACCCACCGTGAGTCTGCTGCGCAAAAAGCCTTTGGAGCGAGCCGTCAAGGAGGCTCGTGGAGAGGGCGAACAACAACTTCGCCGGGATCTTTCCGCGCTCGATCTGACCATCCTCGGGGTCGGTGTCATTCTCGGCACCGGAATCTTCGTGCTGACCGGTACGGTGGCCCGGAACATGGCCGGGCCGGCCGTGGCGCTCTCCTTCGTCGTCGCCGCCGCGGTCTGCGCCTGCGCCGCGCTGTGCTACGCCGAATTCGCCTCCTCGGTCCCGGTCGCGGGCTCCGCGTACTCGTATTCGTACACCTCGCTCGGCGAACTGCCGGCCTGGATCATCGGCTGGGCGCTGAGCCTGGAACTGACCCTGGCCACCGCGGTGGTGGCGGTCGGCTGGTCCGGTTATCTGCAATCCATGCTCAACAGCCTGGGCCTGCACCTTCCCGCCGCGCTGAGCGGGGGCGACGACGCCGTGGTGAATCTTCCCGCGGCGCTTCTCGTGCTCGTCCTGGGCGTGGTGCTCGTCGTCGGCGGAAAGCTGTCCAAGGGCGTCACCAACGTGCTGGTAGGCATCAAGCTGGCGATCGTGCTGCTGGTCATCGTCGCCGGGCTGTTCTTCATCGACACCGCGAATTACCAGCCCTTCGTGCCCGAGGCGCAGCACACCGCCAAGGTGTCCGGACTGCAGGCTCCGCTGTTGCAGCTTTTGACGGGCATCACCCCGACGGCATTCGGTGTCGCGGGAATTCTCAGCGCCGCCGCCATGGTCTTCTTCGCCTACATCGGTTTCGACATGGTGGCGACCTCCGCCGAGGAGACCCGCCGCCCGCAGCGCGATCTGCCCATCGGCATCATCGCCTCGCTGATCATCGTCACCGTGCTGTACGTGGCGGTGTGCCTGGTGGTCACCGGAATGCAGCACTATTCGCAGTTGTCGGTCAAGGCTCCGCTGGCCGACGCCTTCACCGCGAAGGGCCATCCCTTCTTCGCCACGGTCATCAGTCTCGGCGCGGTGGTCGGCCTCGCGGCGGTGAGTCTGATCTGTTTCCGGTCGCAGAGCCGCGTCATCTTCGCGATGGCCCGGGACGGGCTGCTGCCGAAGGCGCTGTGCAAGGTGGACCCGCGGCACGGCACCCCGAAAGCCAATCTGGTCGTGCTCGCCGTGATCATGGCGGCGCTGGCGGCGTTCCTGAAGTTCGACCTGCTCGCCGAAATGGTCAACATCGGCACGTTGTTCGCCTTCGCGGCGGTGTCCGCCAGTGTCCTGATCATGCGGCGCACGGCCCCCGACCTGCCCCGCGCGTTCCGTACGCCGTGGGTGCCGTTCATCCCGCTGGTCTCGCTGCTGTGCTGCCTGTACCTGATGCTCAACCTCCAGCTCATCACCTGGGTCGGCTTCCTGGTCTGGCTCGCGGTCGGCCTCGCGCTGTACTTCGGCTACGGCCGGCGGCACAGCAAGCTCAACGAGCGGACGCGGGACACGGCGGAGGAGGCGGGGGCCGCGGTGTAGCGGTACGGGGGTTCCGGTCCGGGCCGGCCCGGACCGGGACTGGTCTGGACCGGGACTGGTCTGGACCGGGACTGGTCTGGACCGGCCCGGGGCCGGGCCGGTCATACGGCGTCGGTCCCCGTCCGTAATTCCCGTGCACCGGCCGATACGGCTGGTTACCGTGTGCCCCATGGGTTTCGTCATCAAGGTGCAGCTCTCGCGCACCCGTTCCAACGGCTGAGGCCGCCGCCGGTCCGCACCGGCGGCGGCCTCCGTACGCGCGACCGCCTTTCCCCCTCTGATGACGAGGACGCACAGCCATGCCTTCCACACACTCTCCCGGGCACGTCTCTGCCCGCCCCACCTTCCTCTTCGTGCACGGCGGTTCCAGCAACGCGCAGGCGTGGGGCCCGCTCCGCAACGAACTGGCCCTGCTCGGCCACCGCTCGTACGCAGTCGACCTGCCCGGGCACGGTGTCGGGGCCCGCCGCCCCGCCGCCTACTACAGCGCGCGGCAGGACACCGGCGCTCTGGCGGCCGAGCCGTCGCCGATGCGTGGCGTCACGCTGGAGGACAACGTCCGGCACGTGGTCGGTGTCGTCCAGCGGCTCGCCGAGCACGGCCCGGTGATCCTCGCGGGCAACAGCCTCGGCGGCGTCACGATCAGCGCCGTCGGCAACGCCGTACCGGAGCTGCTCGCCCGTATCGTCTACATCTCCGCGACCTGCCTCAGCGACACCCGGATGCTCACCGAGGCGTGGGACGTGCCCGAGGGCGAGGAGAACCTGCTCGACGCCGCCGCCGCGCGGATCGAGCTGCCCGGCACGCAGGCCAACGGCTTCGCCCGGCTGAACTGGCGGGCCGCGCAGGACGACCCGGAACTGTTCGCGCGGCTGAAGGCCGCGATCATGGCGGACGCCACGGACGACCTGTTCCGGGCGCTGCTGGACTCGATGGACCCGGACGAGGGTTACGCGGTGGTGGCTCCCGGCTGTGTGGTGCGCGCCGACCGGTGGGGCCGGGTGCCGCACTCCTTCCTGCGGCTCACCGCGGACCGCAGCATTCCGCTCACCGTCCAGGACCGCATGATCGCCCAGGCCGACGCGCTGACGCCGGACAACCCGTTCGACGTGCACGATCTGGCCGCGTCGCACGTCGGATACTTCAGCCGGCCGGCCGAGTTCGCACGGGTGCTGGCCGGGCTCGTCTGACGCGGGGGTTCGGGGCGGCGTACGGCCAGGTGGAACGAGCGGCCGGCGCATGCCCGGAACAACGAGCGACCGGCGCACGCCCGGAAAGAGCGTGCGCCGAACCGCTCCCCCTCACTTCGCCGCGGGCAGTTCCGCCAGGAACTCCAGCAGCGCGGCAGTGACCTCCGCCGGCCGCTCCTGCTGCGTCCAGTGGCCGCAGCCGGGCAGGGCCGGGGCCTGCCGCAGGTTCGGCATCGCCCGTTCCAGGGCGGGCAGCAGCTGGTCGACGCCCGGGAAGGCGCGGACCAGGTCGCGGTCGCCCGCCATGTACAGGGCGGGGACGTCGAGGCCGCGGCCCTGGAACGGCGCGAGCAGTTCCCAGCTGCGGTCGATGTTGCGGTACCAGTTCAGGCCGCCGGTGAAGGCACGGGCGCCGTGCCGGGCGTACTCGCCGACGAAGGTCTGGATGTCCTCCTCGGTCAGCCAGCCGGGCAGTTCCGCCGGCTCCTCCATCGTGTCCAGCAGCTTGGCGCCCTCCGGAACGACCCACGGGCGCGGCGGGTCGGTGAACGGGCTGTCGCCGGAGCCGTTGGACAGTATGGCGCGGAAGGTGGCGGCCGGGTTCTGGGCCAGCTCGGCGTCGGCGACGCCCGGTTCCTGGAAGTAGACCTGGTAGAAGCCGTCCCCGAGGAGTTCCCGCAGGCGGGCCAGGGGCGCCACGGGAGAGCGCGGCGCGGGCGGCACGCTCAGCCCGACGACACCGCGCACCACGTCCGGACGCAGCAGCGCCGTCGTCCAGGCCACCGGGGCGCCCCAGTCGTGGCCGACGACGACCGCCTGTTCCTCCTCCAGCGCGTGGATCAGTCCGATCACGTCACCGGTCAGGTGCAGCATGGTGTACGAGGCGATGTCGGCCGGCTGGTCGCTGCGCGCGTACCCGCGCTGGTCCGGTGCCACGACCCGGTATCCGGCCGCCGCCAGCGGCGCGAACTGGTGGCGCCAGGAGTACCAGCACTCCGGGAAGCCGTGCAGAAGCAGGACCAGGGGCCCCTCCCCCTGTTCGGCGATGTGCAGCCGGACGCCGTTCACCTCGACGGAGCTGTGCTCGACTGCGCTGGTCACATGTCCTCCTGCGGTCGTCTGCCGGGCGCACCGTTCGGTGCGGGGTCTCACGTAACGCACCGAACGGTACGGCCAACGGCCGCGCAGCGGAACGCCGTCGGACGGGCTTCACTCCCGCCCGGCGGGGGCGCTCGCGGGCTGTGCCGCGGGCGCGCCGACGACCACCCGGGTGGTGTGCCGGACGGTGGGCGTGTCGGCGCTGGTCACGGTGATCGTCAGGGCTCCGGCCGGTCCCGGGGCGGCCCCCTGCCGCGGGGTGAGGGCGAACGGGGTGAAGGCCACGCCCCGTTCGACGTCCCCCAGCGCACAGGTCATGACCTGGCCCGCCACAGCGCACCGGTGCCCCTCGTCGACCCGGGTGATGTCCGCCCGGCCCGCGAGGACGGGCAGGTCGATCCGTACCTCGACATCCTTGACGACGCGCGCCTCCCGGACCTCCAGGGTGATCCGGTACTCCTCGGGAAGGTGGTCCCGGAGCGGGAGGCGGTACGGGGGGACGGAGTAGGTGTCCGTCATGCCGGTGAGCGTCAGCCGCGGCCCCGCGGCGGGCGCTTCGTCCGCGACCGCGGCCACCGGAGCCTTGCCGCCGGCCGTCACCGTCACGGCCAGCGTCACCAGCACCACGGCCGCGGCGGTCCCCGCCACGCGCTGCGACCGTGTCCCGGTCATCGATCCGTTCATACGAGGCCAGACCGGCGCGGATGCAAGATGGTTGCACGCTGGACCAGAATTGGGCGGCTCCGCGGGGCACCGGCCTCTCACCGCGTGTCCGTCCCGTCCCGGGGCTGGGTGCCCGGCATGAGCTGGACCAGGATCGTGTCGTCGTCCTCGATGACGAAGGCGGGGTCGGTACGGGCGCGCCAGCCGACGGGGAGGACGTAGTAGCGGCGGTCGCGCTCCAGGATCAGGCGCAACCCGGTGTAGCGGTAGCGGTAGTGCATGCCCGGAAGGGTCTCGGTCACCAGGCCGGGGCCGGACAGGCTGAGGCGCTCGACGCTCAGCACGACGACGGCGGGACGGCGGACGAGGTGGGCGGCGGTCGACCGGGCGTCCTGCGTACCCAGTCGGCCCGCGACCAGGGCGATCACCCATACGAGGAACAGCGCCGCCGCCGCGATGGGAAAGCCCCTGCGCCACAGGCCACGCGGCGGGCGTACGGGGTTCGCCGCGTCGCTCTGGCCCAGTACGAGGCCGGTGGCCACCAGCAGCGGCGCCGCCCACCCGTACGGCTGGATGCGCTGCCACAGCAGCATCAGCACGACACCGGCGGCCACGAACAGTACGTACTGGCGGGCGACGGCCCGGCCCGCGCGGCGCATCCCGAGGGTGACGCGGTACGGGACACGGAGCGAGACGAGCAGTTCCGGCAGGCGCGGCGTCACGGCCAGGAGGGCGAGGCTGACGAGGACCGGCAGGGTCACCAGGCGCAGGCTCCAGATGATCATCTGGGGGAAGCCGAAGCCGAGGATCGACGCTCGGACGTGGAAGTAGGCGAAGTAGGCGCTGCTGTGCATGACGCCCGCGTAGAACATCAGGCCGCCGACGAGCGATCCGGCGCCCAGGACGGTGTTGGCCCACTCGAACCGCTGACCGGGCTGCGGCGGCGTGTCGGAACCATCGGAACCAGAGGCGCGGGAGGGCGGGGCAGCACGGCGGAGCTGTCTGCGGCGCCGGGCACGGACGCGGGCACGGACGCGGGCCGCGGCGGCCGGATCGTCCGGTACGGCAGGTGGGGCGCCCATCGCCGGATCAGGGCACGTCGGTGGCGGCCGGGCTGGGGCCGGGCCGGGTGTTCCCGCTGTCCGCCGACCGCGGGGACTGCCGGGTCTCGCCGGTCGGGCCGCCGCCCCAGTTCCGCCCGTACTGCCCGGTGTCCGTCCGCGAAGGGCTGGGGGCGCTCTCCTCCGTCGGCGGGGAGGAATCGTCCGCCCGGCACGAGATCTTCCGGCCAGCGGAGTCGGTGCACGACGGCGCGGGCGACTCGTGGCCTTGGCTGGGCGTGTCGCCGACGCCGTACGTCTCCGGGACGCCGGTGTCCTCCGGCGGCTGTGACACCGGTGCGACCGGGTCACCACCCTGGCTGTACGCGGCCGAGCCCTCACCGGCACCGTGCGAACCGTCTCCGGCGCCGTACGAGCCGTCCCGGCCGCCGGGCCCACCCGAGCTCGGCCCCTGCGCCCCTGACGCCCCGCCGTCCGCCGCGCCGCTCCCGGACACCGACGACACGGCGCCGCCGGACCCCGCACCGGGCGGAACGCCGCCGGGCCCTGGCCCGGCGGACCGGCCACAAGCCGTGGTGGTGGCGACAAGGATCAGCACCGCCGTCACGGTGGCACGACCGGCTTTCGCTGCTGCGGACCTCATCCCGGACCCCCGTCCCCCGCGAGCCGCTGCCTGCGAGGCTAGCAGCGGTCCGCCGGCCGGTCACCGGCCGGCGGAGGGCGCATTGAGCGGGCCGCGCGCCCCCTGCGCCGCTCCCAGCGAGCCGTCCGACGCGTCCGACGCTCCGCTCCCGCGCGCCCTACGGCTCCTCTGGTCCGGGTACGGGCTCCCCTGGTCCGGATACCGGCTCCCTAGTCCAGGTAGTCGCGCAGCAACTGGGACCGCGACGGGTGACGGAGCTTCGACATGGTCTTGTTCTCGATCTGACGGATCCGCTCACGCGTGACGCCGTAGACCTTGCCGATCTCGTCGAGCGTCTTCGGCTGCCCGTCCTTGAGGCCGTAGCGCATGGAGACGACACCGGCCTCGCGGTCGGCCAGGGTCTCCAGGATGGAGCGCAGCTGCTCCTGGAGGAAGGAGAAACCGACGGCCTCCGCCGGGACGACCGCCTCGGTGTCCTCGATCAGGTCGCCGAACTCACTGTCGCCCTCCTCACCCAGCGGCGTGTGCAGGGATATCGGTTCACGGCCGTATTTCTGTACTTCGATGACCTTTTCCGGGGCCATGTCGAGTTCCTTGGCCAGTTCTTCCGGAGTGGGTTCGCGGCCGGTGTCCTGGAGCAGCTGGCGCTGAATCCGCGCCACCTTGTTGATGATCTCCACCATGTGGACGGGAATACGGATCGTCCGGGCCTGGTCGGCCATCGCCCGGGTGATGGCCTGGCGAATCCACCACGTCGCGTACGTCGAGAATTTGAATCCCTTGACGTAGTCGAACTTCTCGACCGCGCGGATCAGACCGAGGTTGCCCTCCTGGATCAGGTCCAGGAAGAGCATGCCGCGGCCGGTGTAGCGCTTGGCGAGCGAGACGACGAGCCGGAGGTTGGCCTCGACCAGGTGCTCCTTGGCGCGGGCGCCGTCCGCGACCAGGATCTCCAGCTCGCGCCGGAGCTTCCCGGCGGGCTCGCCGGTGTCCAGCTTCTCCTGGGCGAACAACCCGGCCTCGACGCGCTTGGCCAGCTCCACCTCCTGCTCGGCGTTGAGCAGCGGCACCTTGCCGATCAGCTTCAGATAGTCCTTGACCGGGTCGGCGGAGGCTCCGGCGCCGGCGACCTGCTGCGCCGGCGCGTCCCCCTCGTCACCGTGGGACAGGGTGAATCCGCCCGCCGCCTCGACGGCCGTACCGTCGGACGGTACGGCTTCCGGGGCCGGGGATTCGGTTGTCTCCTGCGGTCGCATGACGGGCGAGGTGAGTGACACGAGGAACCTCTCGATACACATAGGCACGGTGCACGGCGAGCACCTCCTTATTCATCGCGCTCTTACCGGTGGTTTGTTACACCACCATTCCCGTGATCTGAATCACGGTGGTCCGGCGGGGTGTCCTCACCCGGCTCGTCCGGCGGCCTCAGCATGATCACGTGGGTGGTGTTCCGTTCGATCCCGGCACGGCTGTACAGGAGGGGAAAGGCGCCGTCCGCCGCCCAGTCCGCGAAGAGGTCACGGTAGTGCGGGCTGTCCGGGTCGCCGGACTGGCCGGGCGCGTTCATGGCCACCGAGGCGTCCCAGTCGCCGACGTCGATCACCAGCCGGAAGGTCGCTCCGGTGGTCTGCCGGAAGTCCGTGCCGTACGCGGTGGCATCGACCGTGTCGCCGCTGCCGCCGCGCGGCGCGGGCCCGGCCCGGGTCCAGAGCGGGGCCTGCTCCCCCAGCCACGCGGCGAGCGGATGCCGGGGTTCCGCCTGGTGCAGCGCTCCCCAGGTCCAGCGGGCGCGGTCCGGTCCGAGCAGCCGCCCGAGGTCGGCGAGCGCGGCGGGGAGGGTTTCGAGGACGGCCGTACGCAGGGCGCCGTCCGGGTCGGGACCGAGCCGGTCCCCCGGTGTGAGCAGCAGCTCCAGGTCCACCCGGGGGTCGCTGGTGGCGGCGTCGCCGACCGGCAGGACGCGGGCCAGTGCGGCGGCCCGCCGTTCCGGGGGCAGCAGGCGGGCCAGTGCCCGTTCCCGTACGGCCGGACGCAGGTGCCGTCGGAACCAGACCTCGAAGAGCGCCGCGGGAAGGGAGTCGGGCGCCAGGTCGGCGTCCCAGGTGCGCAGCTGCTCCAGCGCCCATGCCACGTCCGGGTCGTCGCTGCCGACGCCGGCCAGCAGCGGCTGGACGCGGCGCGCGGTGAGGCTGGTGTGGTCGGTCTGCAAGCGTACGCAGTCGGCGACGGTCCAGCCGGTGCGCGCGGCCAGTTCCGCGGCGATCCGGTCGTGGCGGACGGGCGCGTGCCAGTCGTAGGTGACGGTCCGGTCGGCGTTGGGGTAGCCGGGCGGCAGGTTCATCTGGTTGGCCGTGGCGAACCAGCCCTGCGCGGGGTCGCGTACGGACGGCAGCGAGCCCACGGGGTGGCAGCCCGCCCACTCGTAGCGGCCGTCGCCGGGCACCGGCAGCGTGCCGTCCCAGTTCGGGCGGTCGGGGACCCGGCCGGCGGGCTGCCAGCCGATGGTCCCGTCGGGCGCGGCGTACACCTGGTTCTCGCCGGGGGCGCCCCACCGGTCCATCGCGGTGCCGAAGGCGTCCGGGCCGTCCGCCGTCATGTATCCGGTGCTGCCCAGGTAGGGGGCCATGCCGGGATCGAGCCAGGCCGCCCGTACCGCGAACGCGGTGCCGCGCTCCGGGTCGTCGTGGATCACCGGGCCGTGCCGGGTGAACCACAGGTCCACGGTGGCCGGCTGCCCGGCATCGCGCACCGGGACCGTCTCGGTGACGCGGCGCATCGGCTCCCAGTGGCCGTCGTACCGGTACTCCCGCGGGTCGGCGGGGTTGGTGCGGTAGACGTACAGGTCCTCCTGGTCGATCGGGAAGATCGTCAGCCCGAAGGCGATCCGGCCGTTGTGGCCGATGGAGATGCCGGGCAGCGCGGGTTCCCCGGCGCCGACCGCGTCGATGCCGGGGGCCGACAGGTGCACGAGGTAGCGCAGCGCGGGGAGGGTGACGGCCCGGTGCGGGTCGTTGGCGAGCAGCGGGCGGCCGGTGGCGGTACGGGACGGGGCGATCACCCAGTTGTTGCTGCCGTCCGGCCCTTGGGGCGGCCCGCCGTTCTCCCACGGCGGTGTGGTGGCCAGCCGGTAGACGCGGAGCACGTCGTCGGGAATGACGGACAGGTCCAGACCCTCCGGCACACGAAGGCCGTGCGCGGGCTCCCGTACCCGGCGCAGGTCCTCGACCGCGGGGCCGTGGTCCCGCAAGGTCAGCGCGCGGGCGACCTCCTGCTCCAGGTTGTAGAAGAGGCCGTGGCTGCGGATGCGGGCGACATCTGCGGGGTCCCAGTAGGCGGGCTGGTGACCGAGCAGCGCGAACTCGCGGGGCAGGTGCGTGGGATCGGCCCGGCAGAGCGCGACGTACGCGTTGACACCGCGCACGAAGGCCGCGGCGATGCGCTCCGTTCCGGGCGCGTAGGCGGACCATTCAGCGGCCATGTCGCCGCGGTACAGGAAGAGCCGGGCCGCCCGGTCGTGTTCGAGGCAGCTCTCCCCGAACACCTCGGAGAGCAGGCCGAGTCCGCGGCGCCGCCACAGGTCGATCTGGAAGAGCCGGTCCCGGGCGGCGTTGAAGCCCTGCGCGAGGAAGAGGTCGTTCTGGGAGGCGGCGTAGAGGTGGGGCACGCCCCAGCGGTCGACGCGGATCTCGACGGGGGCGGTGAGGCCGGGGAGGGGGAAGGTGGTGGTGTTGGGTGGCATGTATCTCCATGGGGAGTCCGTGTTCTTGCTTCGTGTTCCGCGTCCGTGTTCCGAGTTCCGGGTCCGTGTTCCGAGTTCCGCGTTCGTGTTCCGAGTTCCGGGTCCGTGTTCCGAGTGTTCCGTGTACCGGTACGCCGGCGGGTGCACCGGCCCGGTGGGTACACCGAGGCGGCCGTACGGGCGGGGGCTCAGAGCGACGGCTCGTACCGGCCGTCGACCGCCGTCCAGCCGCCGTCGACCGCCAGAACGCTGCCGGTGACGAACGTGGACGCGTCCGAGACGAGATAGGTGACGGCACCCGCGATCTCGTCGACGCGGGCCCAGCGCCCCAGCGCGGACGCCTGCGCGTAGGCGTCGTACCACTGCGGGTCCGCGGCGATCTGGTCGGTCAGCGGCGTACGGACCACGCCGGGCGCCACCGCGTTGAACCGGACGCCGCGTGGCCCCCACTCCGCCGCGGCCGTCCGCAGGAACTGCACCAGCCCCGCCTTGGACGCCGCGTACACGCTCTGCCCCGGCTCGACCTGGAAGGCGCGCATCGAGGCCAGGCCGACCACGCTGCCCCGGCCGCGCTCCGCCATGGCGGGCGCGGCAGCCTGTACGAGGGTGAAGACGGCCCGCAGGTTGAGGGAGACCACCCGGTCGAACTCGGCGGCGGTGTAGTCGGTGATCCGTTTGCGCACGTTGACGCCGACGGTGACGACCAGCCCGTCCAGAGCGCCCCACCCCGCCACCGCGGTCCGTACGGCGTCCGCGTCCAGCACGTCGAGGGCGCAGGCCGTCGCCGTACCGGTACGGCTGCCGGGGGCCGGTGTCTCGGCCGCGGCGACCTCCGCGGCGCGGGCGGCGCCGGCCGCGTCCAGGTCGGCGACGATCACCTCGGCCCCGTGGGCGGCCAGCGCCCGTACCGCCTCCCGGCCGATGCCGCCGGCCCCGCCGACGACCGCGACCCGCCGCCCGTCCAGGCGGAACAGCTTCGCGTACTCGCTCACCTGGTCCATGGTGTGCTCCGGGGTCGTAGGGGGTACGGGCCCGTGCCGTCGCCGTCCGCGGCGCTCACGGACGGATCATCGCCATCCGCGTCACCGTCAGTTCCTCGATCGCGAAGCGCGGGCCCTCACGCCCCAGCCCCGAGTCCTTCACGCCGCCGTACGGAGCCACGTCGCTGCGGTAGCCCGGCACCTCGTTGATCACCACGCCGCCGACGTCGAGCGCGTCCAGCGCCCGGAAGGCGGCGTCCAGGCCGCGGGTGAAGACCGCCGCGTGCAGCCCGTACCGCCCGGCGTTGACCAGGTCGTAGGCCGCGTCCAGATCCGGGACCGTACGCAGCGCGACGACCGGCCCGAAGATCTCCTCGTCCCAGGCGGGCTGGCCGTCCGGCACTTCCGCCAGCAGGGTCGGTGCCACGCACCGGCCGACGCGGGTGCCGCCCGCCACCAGCCGCGCCCCGGCGGCGCGGGCCTGGTCGATCCAGGTCAGCACGCGTTCGGTGGCGGCCTCGTCGATGAGGGCGGCGACCCGGGTGTCCTCCTCGCGCGGGTCGCCGACGACGATGCCGGGCAGCCGTTCGGCGATCCGCCGCTCCAGGTCGGCGGCGATCTCCGCGACGGCGATCACGCGTTGCACGGCGATGCACGCCTGGCCGGAGGCGTAGTAGCCGCCGCGGGCCACCGCGTCCGCGGCGGCGTCCAGGTCCGCGTCGGCGGCGACCACGAGCGCCGCGTTGGAGCCGAGTTCGAGCACCACCTTGCGGGGCGCGGCGTCCCGGGCGATGCGGTGACCGACGGCGGCGGAGCCGGTGAAGGAGACCGCGGCGACCCCCGGGTGCGTGGTCAGCGCGCGGCCGGCCTCGGCGTCGCCGGTGACCAGTTGGACGGCGCCGGCGGGGGCGCCGGCCGCGGTGAGGCGTTCCCGTACGAGGTGGACCAGCCACAGGGTGGCCAGCGGGGTGGCCGGGGCCGGTTTGACGATCACCGGGCAGCCGGCCGCCAGCGCCGGGGCGATCTTGTGGGAGGCCAGCATCATCGGGTAGTTGAAGCCCGCGATGCCGACCACGACGCCGACCGGGCGCCGGGTCCAGAACCCGAACATGCCGTCCCCCGTGGGCAGCAGGTCCAGCGGCACCGTCTCACCGTGGATGTGCGCCACTGCGTCGGCGGCAGCCTGCCAGGTGGCCACGGCCCGCCGTACCTCGGTACGGCAGTCGGTACGCGGCTTGCCTGTCTCCCGTACGAGCAGCTCCTCCATCGGCCCGGCGACGTCCTCCAGGTCCGCCGCCACACCGCCCAGCACCTGACGCCGTACGCGTGAGGTCAGCTTCGCGACCCGGGGGCGGACGGCCACGGCGTGCTCGACGGCGCGCCGGGCGAGGTCCGTGTCCCCCACCGGCGCCATGGCGAACTCCGCTCCGTCGTACGGGAAGATCACCGGCCCGGTACGCGGGGCGGGCACCCAGTTGTCGCCTACGGGGAGGCGGGCCGGGGGCACGGGTGGGAGGGGCGGCGCGTCGTCGCGGCCGGCGGGAGGCCTCATGCAGTGTCGCCGCCTTTGCCGCTTTCGCTACTTTCGCTACTTTCGCTACTTTCGCCCACTTTGGCGCCTTCACCGTCTTCGGAGCTGGTGGTTCCGGAGACGGGTGCGGGGCCGGTGTCGCTCCCGTCGAGGAAGTGCCGGGCCGCGACCGCGTACACCCGCGCGTACTCGGCGATCTCCCGTACCTCCACGTACTCGTCCTTCTGGTGGGCGATCCACTTGCCGCCCGGCCCGTGGACGACGGTCGGCAGGCCCGCGTCGCGGGTCAGGATCGTCCCGTCGGTCGTACCGGGGACCGCGCCGAACGCCGGCTCGACGCCGTGCACCCGCCGGTGACCGGCCACCACGCTCCGGACGAGCGGGTGGCCGAGGGGGAGTTCGACGGCCGGGCGGTCGTCGACGACGGTCAGCTCGACCGTGACGCCCACGCCGGCCGCGGCGGCCACGGCCGTCCGCCGCAGCCGCTCGACGATCTCGGCGTGGTCGGTGCCGGGCACGGTCCGTACGTCGACGCCGAGCACGCCGTGGCCGGGGATGACGTTGAGCTGGTCGGGGTCACCGGCGCGCAGCACCGTCGGGGTGACGGTCACCGTCCCGGCGTGCGGGTGGGTGCCGTACCGCCCGGCCGCCCACTCCTCGGTCTCCGCGAGCGCGGCGACGATGCGGGCACCCGCGACGAGGGGATTGCGGCCCTCCTGGGGCATCGCGCCGTGCGCCATCACCCCGTGCAGGTCCAGCCGGAGGCGGATGCCGCCGCGGGCCGAGGCGCACACCTCGTACCCCTCCGGCTCGCAGACGACGACGCCGTCCACCTCGGCGGCCGGCGGCGAGGCGGCGAACGCCTTGGCGCCGAGCATCAGCCCCTCCTCGTCGCACAGCACGCCGACGACGACCCGGCCGGGGAACGGACCGGCCTGCTGGAGCGCCCGCACCCCGTAGATCATGGCCGCCACCCCGGACTTCATGTCCGCGGCGCCACGCCCCCACAGCCGTCCGTCACGGATCTCCGCGCCGTACGGGTCGACGCTCCACGCGGCGGCGTCGCCCTCCGTCACGACGTCCGTGTGCCCTTCGAACATCAGCGTGCGGCCCGGCCCGCCACCGCCTTCGACGACCGCGACGACATTGGGCCGCCCGGGGGCGACCTCGACGACGTCGTGCGGCCAGCCGAAGTCGGTGAAGAGCCGGGAGAGGAGGTCGGCGGCGGGCTGCTCCACGCTGGTGGCGCCCGCGGCGTTGACGGTCCGCAGCCGGACCAGGGCCTGTGTGAGGGCCACGGCGGCCGCTTCGTCGACCGGCGGCACGGCTACGGCGTCGGTGAGGCCCGCGCCCGACGGCTCGCCGCCCGCCCCTGTCGCGCCGATGCCCGGACCGGACGGCACGACGCTCGGGCTGCTGTGCACGGCACCCTCCACCTCCCCTGACGCGGGGTCAGGAGGCCGGTCGGACCAGACGGTCATCCGTACTGTGCTGGCCCGCTCGCTCACGGGTCAAGAGGGGCACGACGGGCCAAGAGGGTCATAGACGGCGAGGGGCGGAAGAGGGACCACGGAGGCGCTCCGCCGCCTCCTCGCCGGGGGCTGTCAGGGGCGTGTGTCGTCAGGGGCGTGTGCCGTCAGGGGAGATGCCGTCAGCCGCGCAGGCCGTCAGCCGCATACGCCGTCAGCCGCGCGGGCTCGCGGCGGAGCAGCGGTAGAGGCTCTGGCCGGCACCGGAACCGCCACCGGTACCCGCACCGGCACCCGCGCCCCCTCCGGCTTTGGCCCCGGCGCCACCTTGTCGCCCGTTCCCGCCTCCGCTTCCGCTCTCACTCCCGCTTCCGCCTCCGGCGCGCGTCTCGCCCCCGTACGCGGACGGATCGACCTTCTCGCACGCCGACCGGACCCACCGGCTGATCCGCGCCGTCTCCGAGGTCCCCACGTCGTCCCCCGCGCCGACGAGCGCGAAGCGCAGTTTCCCGGCCGCCACCAGCCGCTGGTACTCGCTGAGGGTGACCGGCTCGGTCCCCGCCGCGAAGCCACCGAGCGGCAGCACGACGGACCCGCCGAGGCGGATGTACGGCTCTGCCGTGAGCAGTCCGGCGGAGAAGGCGTAGTCGGCGGTGCCACGGCGGCGCTCGACGTAGTCGAGGATCTTGCGCTGGGTGTCCGTCAGCCGGGTGGGCGTACCGAGCGTGAAGTCCTGCGGACCGGCGGACGCCGAGTGCGCGGAGCCGGTGTACCGGGGATTCAGGACGGACAGCGACCAGGTGGCGGGGGCCGCCGTCATCGTGACGCAGCCGGCGATCAGTCCGGCGGTGGCGACGCGCCGGGCGCGGGCGCGCTGCCGGGCGCGGGTGTACTGCTGCGCGCGGGCGTGCGATCCGTCGTCAGCGCGCCGGGCGCGAAGAATGCCGTAGGCAAACAGGCCGAGGGCGGCGAGCGCCGTCACGACGATGACGGGGGTCAGCCACGGCACCCAGTCGGAGTGACTGGAGACGAGATACACCGCCCATGCCGCTTGTGCCGCGACGACGGCCGGAAGCAGCCACGCACGCAAGGCCGACCCTACGCCTCCCCCGACGCGACGCCCAGCCGCCGGACGCCCCACCACCCGTTCCCCCGGCTCTGCCATCTCTCCTGGCACTCCCCGCTCCCCTTGCGCTCCCCGCTCCTCTTTCACTCCCTGCTCTCCCCACTCCCCCTGCACTCCCATCTCCCGACGATGGGCGCGCCACAGCGTGACGACTCCGGCGGCGGACAGCGCGGCGAGGCCGGGAGCGAGGGCGGCCATGTACGTGGCGTGCGGGACGTTGATGGCGCTCATGACCGCCACCGCTGTCAGCAGCCAGCCGCCCCACAGCAGGTAGCCGCCGCGTACCGGGTCCGTACGGGGCTGTTTGCGGCGGGTGACGAAGCCGAGCACGAGAGCGGACAGGGCCAGCGGGAACAGCCAGCCGATCTGCTGGGCCAGAGGCGCGCGGAAGAGCTTGAGCCAGCCGCTGGTGGGTGCGCCCACCGCCACGTGCGATCCACCGCCGCCTTGGGCCTGCCCGCCACCCTTCGCCAGGCTGGTCCCGGGCGCGGATTTCGCCCCCGAACCGGCCTGCGCGGGCGCGTGCCGCCCAGAACCGGTCTTGGCCGAGGTCTTGGAAGACGTCCCGCCCCCCTCATCAGCCCCGCCCCCGGCCCCGCCGCCCGCTCCGGACGCTCCCTTGGCCGCCCCCGGAGGCGTGCTGTTGGCGGCATCGATATCCCATCCGGACTTCAGCCGGTCGAAGCCGTTGTAGCCGAACACCATCGACAGGGCGCTGTTGTCGCGCGACCCGTCCACGTACGGCCGTGCGTCCTTCGGGACGACGGTCATCAGCAGGACCCAGGAGAACGAGACGGCGAGCAGCACCGCGCCCGCGGTCAGCAGATGGCCGAGCCGTTTGCGCAGCGCGGCCGGGGACACGACGAAGTACGCGACGGCGAGGGCCGGCACGATGATCCACGCCTGCATCATCGCCGCCTGGAAGGCCACCCCCACCCAGACCGCCGCCAGCAACAGGGGCCGCAACCGCCCCTCTGTCATCGCCTTCGCGCACTGGTCGGCGGCCAGCACCAGGCACATGGTCAGCGGCGCCTCCAGCAGCGCGTGCCCGAACATCGACGCCGCCACCGGAGTGAGGGTCAGCGCTCCGGCGGCGAGCAGGCCGGCCGCCGGGCCGCGCCAGCGCCGTACCGTGCGGTGGATCACCAGCACGCAGACGACGCCCTCGACGCACTGCGGGAGCGTCAGGGCCCAGTTGCTGAACCCGAAGATCCGCGCGGACAGCGCCTGCGGCCACAGGAAGCCGCCGATCTTGTCCAGGGTGACGGTGGACGCCGGGTCGAAGGCGGTGAAGAGGAACGCCTTCCAGCTCTCCGACATGCTGCGGACTGCGGCGGCGTAATAACCCGCGTAGTCGCTGCTGGTGATGTTCCAGGCGTACAGCACCGCGGCGAGCGCGGCGATGCCCAGGAGGGCGGGCCGGTCCCAGCGCGGCCGGCCCGCGGGTGTGTGCCAGAACTGCCAGCGGCCGTGCGGTCGTTCAGCGAGGACGGGCCGGTCCACGAAGGTGGTGGCGGACATGGTGGTCTCTCCCGGAAGCGAAGGGGGCAGGGGCACCGCAGGGCGACGGTGATCTTTCCGGCGCGGGCGCGACCGTCCGAAGGCGCCGCCGCGGTCGGCACCTTCGGAGGTCGACGGCCTTGCGCCGAGGCCGGTTTTCGGGGGGGAAGTGCATGACCGGCGGCGACGGCACCGGAATAGCGGGATGTCCCGCCACAGGAAAAGGGCACGGCCGTACGTGGTTTCCGATGCCGCCTCGAACACGCCACCTCACCGTGACACGGGAACATGAGAGAAACATGAGCCACAGAAGCGGAATGATGAATCCTGCTTCGTCCAGCACCTTTCCGGTCAACCCCGCGGAGCGAGCCCTCCGGTTGCCACCACCAGAAATCCCCGCCCCGCAGGAACGCTTCCCCCGAAGCCCCCGGCGCCCAACGCCATACATCCGACCTGCACTTCCGCTCCCCGCTCCACCCGCGCCCGCCACCGCACCCAGACCCGATCAGCCCACAGCCTGCTACTTTCCGACCTCCTCCCTTCGCTCCCCTCCGCGAATGACGGAACAAAGCATGGCCGATACCAATCCCTCACAGAAAGGAGATAGTCTCCACACAGCAATTACACAGCCACGTTATTACCGACGACCTGGCACCCCATCTGCCCGCCGCCCTCAGCCCGCGGTTAGTCCGGCTCACACGCAACGCGCCACCAGAGCGCGGGAACGTATCTTCTGCCCATCACCGACTCGGGGGCTTCTCGGCCCGGCCCCAGTGGCGAACCGCAACCCGGGACACCGGCTCCCTGTTGGCCCTGGACATGAACGGCGCACAGAACCCTCAGCCCCACCAGCCCCACCAACCACCAGCCACAAGCACCCCGATCTTCGACCAACTACTCAGAGAATGGCGCACCGGCACGCTCCGACCGTGGCCACTCTGGCCGCTGGAGGAGCGACGGCCGGAAGAGAACCCACATACGAATGCCGCGACTCCCGAAGAAGCCCGTCCACAAACGCGGCCCCACAACGAGGAGTCCGAAAGCGCGGCCTGTACAACATCCCCTGCGCCCCCTGACCGGTGAACCCGCCCCCGTCGGCCGAAACCTCCAGCAGCAGTACGACGACCGCGGCTTCAGCGTGCTCAGCGCCCCGGCAATCAGTCCGCGGGCCGGCAGCCAACCGACTGCTCGTCCAGGTCTCGGCTCTCCAGATACTCGATGGAACCGCAGGGAACGACAAGGGTCCCGCGCCTTTCGCGCACACGTTCATCATCGATCGCGAGCGGCGGGCCATGAGGACCCGCATGGCTTCCGATGAGCTGCTGCGCCGCCGTCACGGCTTCTTCTCTGCACACGGCTAATTACTTGATCGGTGAACAGCTACGGCTGCGAAACCGGCTGAAGCGTTGTCAGTGGCTCGCGATAGATTGTGGGAACACGCGAAAGCACAGTTCCTGGGGGGACCTATGGCCGGTGACGGCTTCGACATCGACACGGACCAGCTCAAGTCCGCGGCGCCGCGTTTCCACCGGGAAGCGGACGCGCTGGCGAAGGCGACGAGCAAACTCAAAGGCTCGCTGGACGGCCTCGGCTCGCCGTGGGGAGACGACGAGCAGGGACAGAAGTTCCAGCACATGTACGCCCCGCACCGCGAGCAAATAGAAAAGGCCGCCCAAGCCTTGGTCAAGGGACTGGAAAGTATCTCCAAGGCCATGAAAGACATGGCGGACAACCACGAGGAAGCAGACCGTTCCGCGTCCTCCGGATTCGGCAAGGGCGGTGCACAGTGAGCGCCGCCGACAAGGCCAAGGAGATTGTCCAGGACCTCACCGGCATGTGGTGGCCGGAGGGCGACGAGGACGAACTGCGGGAAGCCGCCCGCGCATGGCGGACCTTCGCCGACGACGTGGAGGACGTCACCGCGGCGGCGCACAAGCCTGCCCAGGACGTCATCGACAACAACAAGGGCCCGGGCATCGAGGCATTCGGCGACTTCTGGCGCAAATACCACGGCGGCGGCAAGGGCTACCTGGACGATGTGGCCTCCGCCGCCCGGGACATGGCCAAGGCCCTGGACAAGTTCGCCGACGAGATCGCCGCGGCCAAGAAGAAGATCGAGCACGAACTGGAGATCGCGGGAGCAGTGCTGGTGGCCGGGACGGCCCTGGCCCTGTTCACCGGCGGCATCAGCGAGATAGCCGCGGCAGGCGCCACCGAGGCGATCGTCGCCGCGGCCGGCACCGCAGGCGTGGCCGTCTCCGCCACTGTGGCCGAAATCGCCGGAACGGTCCTGGCCACCGCAGCCATCGGCGGCGTCGAAGCCATCACGGTGGACGTGGTGGTGGCCCAGGGCGGCCGCAACCTGCTCGGTGAGCAGAAAGGCATCAACCTCGCCGAGATCCAGGACGCCGGCACCTCCGGCCTCCTCCTGGGCGGCGCCTACGGAGGAGCCGCCCGCGGCGCCAGAGCCATCGGGGAAGCCGGGGGCGTCAAGAACGTCCTGGGCAACATGAAGCTGGACGGTCTCCGCAATATCAATGCCCCGCTGCGTAACTTCAGCAAGCGGTGGCGCTCACTCGACAACCCCCTGCGCAACCTGGATCTGTCGCTGCCCGATCTGGGCGGCCGCCGCTTGGCCATGGCTGGTGGAGGTCCCACCGGCCCCAGGGGCCGCCCCCTGCTGCGCAATACTCAAAACAACGTCGGCAGTCTCGCCCGCGCCAAACCGAGCGGCAAGTTCCCCGACTCCGCCCGGCATCACGTACTCAAGGGAGAAATCAAATACAGCGCAAACGGCCAGGCGCGGGTCACGGGGTATCACGTACGCCCGGGAGGGCAGGACCGGCCGGGCGTGAAGGTGCCGAAGATCACCGACCGCGATCATGCGTCCGGACTCACCCGGGGGCATGTGTGGATGAAGAATCCCCGTGACGGAGAGTGGATCAAGAAGCGCGCACAGAGCACCTTTTTCCCTGAGGACTGGACTCCGGCACAGTGCGACCGGGCCATCCGGAAAGCGTTTACGAATGCGGAAGTGGTCGACCCCATCAGCAACATGTGGGAGAGCACGTACAAGGGAATCCGGATCCAGGGGTACTACGACCCGGTCACCGGCCATGCCCTGACCGGATACCCTGTCTTCCCACCGTCGTAAGGAAGGTTTCACACCAATGGAGCGAGTCACCGAGTACTTCGCCAGCGATGGCGGTTACCCAAGGTACGTGGGTCCCGATGACCTACGCGTGCTGGGGCAATGGGTGACGACGGACATCCAGCTCGCCCCCAACGGCCTGCTGGAAGTCGCCGCCCTGGTCGCAGCGGCCCGACGAAATCCCAAGGCTCAGGTCGAAGAATTCGGCGGCAATGCACACTACGCGGAGATTTCCCCTCACGGCGTGCACATCCAGAACGAGCACGTTGACCATGTGCAGGGCGACTTCACCATCGACCAGACCGCCGCTGTCCTGTCGGACTTCTGGACCTACTGCATGGCCGTGATTCCGCAGAGGGCACAAGAGGCCCAGAATGCATTCATGGCCGAGCATGGCCACGACCCTGTCCCGGAATTGTCCTGAGCGGGAGGGCTCGACCAGTCGCCGAACGCCCTTCGGTCACCCGGTTCGGCATGTGACGCCGGGCCGGGTCACGCACACGCACCAACCGTTCCCGTCCCCCACGAATGCCGCCCCGCCCACACAACCCGGCAGGAACGGCAGCCAGGGAAGAACGCGCGGGCGAGCGCTGTTGTCACCGAGGAAGTCCGTCCGCACCAGCGGTCCCGTAGCGAGGAGCCTGAACGTGAGCCTGTACGACATCCCCCTGCGCACCCTGAACGGTGAGCCCGCCTCGCTGGCCAACTACCGAGGTCGCGCCCTGCTGGTGGTCAACGTGGCGTCCAAGTGCGGCCTGACGCCGCAATACTCGGGGCTGGAGCGGCTCCAGCAGCAGTACGGCGACCGCGGCTTCAGCGTGCTCGGCTTCCCCAGCAACCAGTTCGCGGGCCAGGAGCCGGGCAGCGCCGAGGAGATCGCCACGTTCTGCTCGGCCACCTACGGGGTCAGCTTCCCGCTGTTCGAGAAGACGGACGTCAACGGACCGGACCGGCACCCGCTGTACGCGGAGCTCGCCCGCACCGAGGACGGCGCGGGCGAGGCCGGTGACGTGCAGTGGAACTTCGAGAAGTTCCTCATCGACGCGGAGGGGAAGGTCGTGGGGCGGTTCCGGCCCCGAACCGAGCCCGAGGCGGCGGAGTTGACGGAGGCGATCGAGGCCCATCTGCCGGCCTGACGTCTGCTCAAGCGACGGCGGTGTCCGGGGCGGCCGGGCGGCCTGCGCCTTCGGGGCCTGGGCGGCAGTCGCCGTCCGGCCGGGTCCCACCGGCGAGTCCGGGAATGGCGTCGGGGTCCGGGTCGAGGCAGAGGTCGAAGGCGGGCAGCAGGCCTGTCAGGCGCAGCAGTCGCAGCACACTGGGGCTGTCGGCGACGCCGGCCAGGCGCAGGCGGCCCGCCTTGGCCTCGACCCGGCGGCGGGTGCGGCACAGCATCGACATGCCGCAGCAGTCGATGAAGGTCACGTGCCGCATGTCGAGGACGAGATCGGGGCAGCGCGCTCCGGTGATCTCGTCGAGACGCGCGGTCAACGCGGTCGTCGCCAGGATGTCCATTTCTCCGCTCAGTTCCACCACCGTGGTCGCGCCCACCACGTGTTCCCTGCTCGCGTAGCTCCGCCCCTGTTCCACCATGCCCGTCCCCACCTCCGTGCCGGTGCGCGTGATGCCGCCGCACGCTGGCGGTGGAGACGTACGGAAGTTTGGGGAGTCGCCCGTTGCGGCCCGGGCGGAGATGACCACCGTCGGCGTTCGGCATCCGCGCGGTGCCAGCCTCCGGCGGGGTCCGGGTCGTCGGCTGCGCCCTACGTGTCTACGGCTTACCCGCTGGCCCCACCGTCAGTCCGGACGGCCCATACGTAATGAAGTTGTCCGAAACTCATGCCATGGACCTGAGTGGTGGACGCCCGCCCACCGGAGGCCGTGAATGTGACGGCGGTCACGGTGGGCGCAGCCGGTGCGATGGGGCGGTTGTCGGGCGGGACGGGGGTGGGGAGGAGTGCCGACCGGGGCGGGAAAGGCGTCATGCGTGCCCTTCCCGGCACCGTGCTTCGGCTGAAGGACCGAGCTGTTTCCGGTCAGCGCTTATCCCGTACGCACATTTGCCCTACGCGGCGTCTGCGCGCCCTTCTCGCCAATCGGTCGCAAGTTCACTCAGTTCACTCGTCCGGGCGGGCTGTAGGTGATTTCGCCGATCGGTCGTCGGGGGTGGCGGGCCGTCATGTGCCGATGATCTGCATGGCTCCCCACAGGGCCAGCGTGGACAGGACCAGGCCTCCCGGGACAGTCAGGAGCCCGAGCCGGGTGAACGTGCCCAGTTCCGGTGCGTCGCCCCGTTCCTGGAGGATGCGTCGCCACAGGAGTGTGGCCAGCGAGCCCACGTACGTCAGGTTCGGGCCGAGATTCACGCCGATCAGCACCGCGAGGACGGGGCCGGCACCACCGTGTGCCGCGACCGGAAGCAGCGTCAGCACGGCCGGCAGGTTGTTGATGACGTTGGCGAGGAGGGCGGCGAACACGGCCACCCCGAGGAGCGCCGGCAGCGAAGCGCCCTCGGGCAGCAGTCGGTCGACGGCGTCGCCGAGACCGTTGGCGACGACCGCCTCCACCACGACGCCGAGGGCCAGCACGAAGAGGCAGAAGAAGGGGTTGGCCGCTTTCAGCATCCCGGTCAGGGCTCCGGTCGCGGTCGAGGTACCGGTCCTGGTCGCGGTCCTGGAACTGGTCGCCGGGCCGGCCGCGGTGTCGGTCGCGGTCGTCCCCCGGCGTGCCATCTCGCGTATCCCGAGGGCCAGCACGCCGCCCAGCGCCGCCCAGACCGGAGCAATCCCGGCGAAGGAGGTCACGACGAACCCGGCGAGTGTCAGCGAGAGGACCACGAGCGCGAAGACCGGGAGCGGTGGCGGAGCTGCCTGTTGCCCGTGTGCCCCGCCCGCACAAGGCTCCCCCGCGTCCACGCACCGTTCGTCGTCCGCCAGTTCCCGGCCGAAGAACCACCGGAACACCACGTACTCGAAGAGCACCGCCACGACCCACGGAAGCGCCATCAGGGCGGCGAACCGGGTGAAGGACAGCCCGGCCGCGCCGAGAGCCAGCAGGTTGGTGAGGTTGGATACGGGCAGCAGCAGCGAGGCGGAGTTCGACAGGTGGGCGCCCGCGTACAGGTGCGGGCGGGCGCGCACGCCGGCGTGCGTGGCGGTGGCCACGATCACCGGTGTCAGCAGCACCACCGTCGCGTCCAGGCTGAGCACCGCCGTGACGGCAGCGGCGAGTACGAAGACTCCGGCCAGCAGGAGCCGTGGCCGTCCCGCGCAGCGCCGCGCCAACACCGCGCCCGCCGCTTCGAAGAGCCCTTCCCTGGCGCACAGGTACGCCAGCACCAGCACGGCGGCCAGGAAACCGACGACCGGCAGCAGCTTGTGCACCTGCTCCCACGCGGCGCCCGGCGACACCGCGCCGACCAGCACGAGCAGACCCGCCGCCGGTACGGCCGCCACCGCCTCGGGGGCGCCGCCCGGCCTCCGTACGGCGAAGACCAGGACGCAGACCAGCAGCAGGAGGGAGAGGATTTCGGCGACGGCGGTACTCACCCCCGCAAACTACAGGGGTGGATCTACGGAGGGTCATTGCGCCAATTAGGGTGGATTTGCGGTTTTCCCTGGCCGCCACCGTCCTAGCGAAAGGAGCGCCGGTCATGGCCACACCGGACGCGCACGACACTGAGATCACCCTGCTCCCGCTGCGCCCCGAGCACCTCCCGGCCGTCCTGGAGCTGGGCGAACGGGTCTACGACACCGATGCCATGCCGTACACCGGATGGTCGCTGACCGCCGTCGCCACGCACCTCGACGCCTCCGTGCCCGCCTGCCGGGTCGCCATGGCCGGCGACCGGCTCGCCGCGTTCGTGCTCGGCTCGATGACCTTCGAGCAGCGGGAGGACTGGGGGTATCTGGAGTGGATCGCGGTGGACCCGGACTTCCAGGGGCGCGGCGTGGCCGGGCGGCTGGTGCAGGACTGCTGCGCCGCGCTGACGGAGGCCGGCGCCTCGTCCGTGGTGACCGACGTCGAGGTGAACAACACGGCGTCGGCGACGCTGATGCGCCGTAACGGCTTCACCGAGGGCGTCACCGTCACCCTCTTCGTCCGGCCCGGCGCCGGCGAGACGGCGCACCGCGGCGGCATCTCCCTGCCGCACTTCGCCCGCACCGGACGTCCCCGGCCCACCCATCGCGACGGCCGCTGAGCCGGGCGCCGGAGCCCGGGCCCAGGGCCCGGGGGCCCGTGACGCATGTGGCGGCAGGGTCACCTGTTTCTCACCCGGTCGCAGGAGGTACTCGGTGGGCGCGGTGGCGGGCCCCGCCGCCCCGTGCCAGCGTGGCCGGGAGCCGACACAGCTGCTGACAGAGGCGAGGACGCGTCATGGAACGACCCAGAGTCCTGATCGTGGGCGGCGGCTTCGCCGGGGTGGAGTGCGCCCGGGGCCTGGAGCACGGACTGTCCGCCGAGACGGCCGAGATCATGCTGGTCACACCCAACAACTACGAGCTGTACCTGCCGCTGCTGCCGCACGTCGCCGCCGGAGTGGTCACCCCGCAGTCGATCGCGCCCTCCTTGCGGCGGATCCTGCGCCGGACGCGTCTGGTGCCCGGCGGGGTGATCGGCATCGACACCGCGGCGAAGGTCTGCGTCGTACGGCTGATCACGGGTGAGACGACCGACATCCGTTACGACCGTCTGGTGCTGACGCCCGGCAGCATCACCCGTACGTTCGACATCCCCGGCCTGACGACGTACGCGCGGGGCATGAAGACGCTGGCCGAGGCCGCGTACATCCGGGATCACGTCATCGCGCAGCTCGACATCGCCGCGGCCTCGACCGATCCGGAAGAGCGCGCGGCGCGGCTCCAGTTCGTCGTCGTCGGCGGCGGCTACGCGGGCACGGAGACGGTCGCCTACCTCCAGCGGCTCACCAACGCGGCCGCCCGGCGCTACCCGCGGCTGGACCCCACCCAGATCAAGTGGCACCTCATCGACATCGCGCCGAAGCTGATGCCCGAGCTGGGCGACCGGCTGGGCCAGAAGGCGCTGGAACTGATGCGGCAGCGCGGTACGGAGGTGTCGCTCGGCGTCTCGGTCGCCGAAGTGACCGAGGACTGTGTGCAGTTCACGGACGGACGGGTGCTGCCGTGCCGGACGCTGATCTGGACGGCGGGCGTGGCGGCCAGCCCGCTCATCGGCACGCTCGGGGCGGAGACCGTACGGGGCCGGCTCGTCGTCGACGCCGACCTGACCGTGCCGGGCACGCCGGACGTGCTGGCCTGCGGTGACGCCGCGGCCGTCCCGGACCTGACGAAGGGCGCAGGCGCCGTCTGTCCGCCCACCGCGCAGCATGCCCAGCGGCAGGGCAAGCACGCCGCGCGCAACATCATCGCCGGGCTGCGCGGAGCGCCGCGGACGCCGTACCGGCACAAGGACCTGGGCCTGGTCGTGGACCTCGGCGGCATCGACGCGGTGTCCAAACCGCTGGGGTACGAGCTGACGGGGCTGCCCGCCCAGGTGGCGGCGCGCGGCTACCATCTGATGGCGCTGCGTACCGGTGTCGCCAGGTTCCGTACCGTGGCGAACTGGCTGATCAACGCCACCGCCGGGGACGACTTCGTACGCACCGGATTCCAGGCCGAGAAGCCCGCGACGCTGCGCGATTTCGAACGGACCGATGTCTATCTCTCGGCGGAGGATGTACGGGAGCAGCTGGCGGCGCGCAAGGCCGGGTGAGCGCGGGGCGAGCGCGGGGCGCGTTCCGGGCTTGCACGCGAGGGTGCGCGGGGGTGCACGCCGGATCGCGGACGGAGTCTGCGGCTGAGTCAGGGGCCTGATCAGCGGCTGATGCGCCTCCCCACCACGGCTCCGGCACCAGTTCCGGCTTCGGTTTCGGCCTCGTCCTCGGAGTCGTCGGTGTCCTCCGTTGCCGCCGTGTCGGGCAGGTCCCGCGCACCGAGCCGCAGGTGCTCGATGTGGTAGACGGCCTCGTCGAGGAGCTGGGCGACGTGCGTGTCGTACAGGCTGTAGACGATCCGGCGGCCCTGCCGCGACCCGGTGACCAGGCCGAGCGCCCGGAGCAGCCGTAGCTGGTGCGAGACGGCCGACTGCTCCATGCCGACCGCCTCGGCCAGCTCACCCACCGGGCAGGGCCCCTGGCGCAGACGGGTGAGGATCATCAGCCGCGAGGGGGTGGCCAGCGCCTGGAGTGTGGCGGCGATGGTCGCGGCCGCATCCGCGTCCAGGTGTGCTGCCGGTGTGGTCCTGCCGTCGACTCCGTGTCCCATATGCCTCATCGTATATTCAGCAATACTTGAAGACGTCTTCATGTATTCGGTTATGGTGTCCGGGTTCCACCCGACCCCCTCCCCGCACCGAGGTACCGATGACGTCCACGTCCAGTCACGGCCGTACGCAGCAGCCACCGGCCACCGCCGCGCCGTCGGCCGGCCGGCCGACCCCCGTCGCGCCGTCCACCGTTCCCGCTGCCGCCGTCCCCACGGGCCCCGTCGAGGCCCCGACAGCCCCCGCTCTCCCACCCCGCCCGCGCCGCACTCGCCTCTCCGCCCTCCCGGAGGTGCGCTGGGCGACCCTTTCCGCGCTCGCCTTCCTGCTCGCCTTTCCCCTCGACCTGGCGGGCGCCCCGGCGTGGGCGTGGGGCCCGCTCTATGCGGTGTGTTACGCGGCCGGCGGCTGGGAACCCACCCTCGCGGGCCTCCGGGCGCTGCGCGAACGCACGCTCGACGTCGACCTGCTGATGATCGTCGCGGCGGTCGGCGCGGCGGCGATCGGGCAGTTCCTCGACGGTGGCCTGCTGATCGTGATCTTCGCGGTCTCCGGCTCTCTGGAGGCCCTGGCCACCCGGCGCACCGAGGACTCCGTGCGCGGCCTGCTCGACCTCGCGCCCTCCACCGCCGTCCGGCTGACGGCCGACGGCCGGGAAGAAACCGTCGAGGCGGCCGCACTACGGGTGGGCGACACGGTGCTCGTACGCCCCGGAGAGCGGCTGCCCGCCGACGGCACGGTACTGACCGGCGCGAGCGAGGTGGACCAGGCCACCATCACCGGCGAGCCGCTGCCGGTGGACAAGGGCCCGGACGACGAGGTGTTCGCGGGGACGCTGAACGGCACCGGCGCGCTGCGGGTACGGGTCGGCAAGGACGCCACCGAGTGGGCGATCGCCCGCATCGTGGCCATGGTCGAGGAAGCCGGCCGGACGAAGGCGCCCACCCAGGTGTTCATCGAGAAGGTGGAACAGCGGTACTCCGCCGCGGTGGTGGCCGTGACCCTCACCCTCTTCGCGCTGCCGCTGCTCTTCGGCACGGACTTCACCACCACCCTGCTGCGGGCCATGACCTTCATGATCGTGGCATCGCCGTGCGCGGTCGTGCTGGCCACCATGCCCCCGCTGCTGTCCGCGATCGCCACTGCCGGGCGGCACGGCGTCCTGGTCAAGTCGGCTGCGGCGATGGAGCGCCTGGGGGCGGTGACGCGGGTCGCGTCGGACAAGACCGGCACGCTCACCGAGGGCGCGCCACGCGTCGCCGGGGTGCGCCCGCTGGGCGGCACGGACGAGGCGCGGGCTCTCGCGCTCGCCGCCGCGGCGGAGCAGCCCAGCGAACACCCGATCGCCCGGGCCGTGGTCGCGGCCGCGCGGGAGCGGGGTCTGCGGGTGCCCGGCGCGTGCGAGTTCTCGTCCGCGCCGGGGCAGGGCGTGCACGCCGTCGTCGAGGGGCGCACCGTACGGGTCGGCAGCCCGGTAGCGCTGTTGAGCGCGGGGGCGGCTGGGAGCGGCGACGGGCTCGTGGAGGTACGACTGCGCGAGGCGCGCGCTGCCGCGGCGGAGATCGAGGCCGCCGGGCAGACGGCGGCAGCCGTTCTGGTGGACGGTGCACCCGTCGCCGTCCTCGCCGTCACCGACCGGCTGCGCCCCGGCGCCGCTGAAGCCGTGACCCGGCTGCACCGCCTGACGGGCGTTGGGGCCGGGCCCGCGTCCGCCCGCCTGACGGAAGCCGGGGGCGGGGCCGGGCCCGCCCCCGCTACCGGCGTGACCCTGCTGACCGGCGACAACGCCCGCGCCGCCCGCCGTACGGCCGAGGAGTGCGGCATCACGGACGTACGGGCCGGACTGCTGCCGCAGGACAAGGTGGCCGCGGTCCGCGCCTGGCAGGCGGACGGGGCGAAGGTGCTCATGATCGGCGACGGGGTGAACGACGCGCCCGCGCTGGCCGCGGCGCACAGCGGCGTCGCCATGGGCCGGGTGGGTTCCGACCTGGCGCTGGAGACGGCCGACGCGGTGGTGGTACGCGACGAGGTCGGGGCAGTACCGACAGTCGTCGCGCTCTCCCGCCGGGCGCGCCGGCTGGTGGTGCAGAACCTCCTCGTCGCGTCCGCGTGCATCGGCACGCTGGTCGTCTGGGACCTGGCCGGGCACCTGCCGCTGCCGCTGGGCGTGCTCGGGCACGAGGGGTCAACCGTCCTGGTCGGTCTCAACGGGCTGCGGCTGCTGCGTTCCACGGCGTGGCGGCGCGCCGCGGACGCCTGAGGACTCAAACGGCCCGGCGCACGCCCGGCGTACACATCAACCCGTACGCCCGGCGCGCACACCAGTCCGTACGCCCGGCGTGCACATCAGCCCGTACATCCGGGTGCACATGAGCCCGTACGCCCGGCGTACGCATCACTGCGTACGCCGGGCGGCACACCACCTCCCCCCCCCGGCTCCCGGCGCGCCGACAAGGGAATCCCTTGACCTCAACATTGGTTGAGGTCATAGCTTCAGGCATGTCGCCGGTCGCCACGGCCCGCGATCGATCCCGTGCCGACCACGCCGCTCCGGAGGACCGCGATGGACATGGAAGTCACCGCCTGGCATTCGCTGCACAGTGCCCTCAACGCCCAGCAGGACAGACGCCCGTTCTCCCGCTCCACCCTGCGGCGCGTCGCCGCCTTCGCCCGGCCGCACCGGCGCTCGCTGACCTGGTTCCTGGTACTGAGCACGGTGACCGCCGTGCTGGCGGTCGCCACCCCGCTGCTCGCCGGCCGGGTGGTCGACGCCATCGACGGCGGCGAGGCGGCCGGTACCGTACTGAAACTCGCCGGACTGATCGCCGCCATCGCCCTGGCGGAGGCGGGGCTCGGCCTGCTGACCCGGTGGCTGTCGGCGAGCCTGGGCGAAGGACTGATCCTCGACCTGCGGACCACCGTCTACGACCACGTGCAGCGGATGCCGGTCGCCTTCTTCACCCGTACACGAACAGGTGCGCTGGTCAGCCGCCTGAACAACGATGTCATCGGCGCGCAGCGGGCGTTCAGCGACACACTGTCCAGTGTGGTCGGCAACATCGTGACGCTGCTGCTGACGCTCGTGGTGATGCTGAGTCTGTCGTGGCAGATCACGCTGATCGCGCTGGTGCTGCTGCCGGTGTTCGTGCTGCCCGCGCGCCGCGTCGGCCGGCGGCTGGCCGGGCTGCGCCGGGAGGCGTCCGACCACAACGCCGCGATGGGGACGCAGATGACCGAGCGGTTCTCCGCGCCGGGCGCCACCCTCGTCAAGCTGTTCGGCCGCCCGGCCAGGGAGTCCGCCGAATTCGCCGCGCGGGCGAGCCGGGTGCGGGACATCGGGGTCCGTACCGCCATGGTCCAGACGTACTTCGTCACCGCGCTCACCCTCGTCTCCGCCCTCGCCCTGGCCGTCGTCTACGGTCTCGGCGGCTTCCTGGCGCTGCGCGGCCACCTCGAAACCGGCGCGATCGTCTCGCTGGCCCTGCTGCTCACCCGCCTGTACGCGCCGCTGACGGCTCTGTCCGGCGCGCACACCGAGGTGATGAGCGCGCTGGTCAGCTTCGAGCGGGTCTTCGAGGTGCTCGACCTGAAACCGCTGATCGAGCAGAAGCCGGACGCCCGCACGGTGCCGGACGGGCCGGTCGCGGTGGAGTTCGACTCCGTACGCTTCGGTTACCCGTCCGCCGACAAGGTCTCCCTCGCCTCCCTCGAAGAGGTGGCGACCCTCGACACGCGGGGCGGCGCCGAGGTGCTGCACGACGTCTCCTTCCGCGCGGAACCGGGCCAGATGGTCGCCCTGGTCGGCTCCTCGGGCGCGGGGAAGTCGACGATCGCGCAGCTGCTGCCGCGGCTGTACGACGCGGACACCGGCGCGGTGCGGCTGGGCGGCGTGGACGTACGCGACCTGACGGCCGACTCGATCCGCGACACCCTCGGCATGGTGACCCAGGACGGGCACCTCTTCCACGACACCATCCGCGAGAACCTGCTGCTGGCCAGGCCGACGGCGGACGAGGAGGAGCTGTGGGACGCGCTGCGCCGCTCCCGCCTGGACGGTCTGATCGCCTCACTGCCCGACGGCCTGGACACGGTGGTCGGCGAGCGCGGCTACCGGCTCTCCGGCGGTGAACGGCAGCGGCTGACCATCGCCCGTCTGCTGCTGGCCCGGCCGCGCGTGGTGATCCTGGACGAGGCCACCGCGCATCTGGACAACACCTCCGAGGCGGCGGTGCAGGAGGCACTGGCCGAGGCGCTGGAAGGCCGTACGTCCGTGGTCATCGCGCACCGCCTGTCGACCGTACGGGCCGCCGACCTGATCCTGGTGGTCGAGGACGGCCGGATCGTGGAGCGCGGCACGCACGACGCGCTGCTCGCGGCGGGCGGGCGGTACGAGGAGCTGTACCGCACGCAGTTCGAGCAGGCGCTGACCTCGGCCGGACGGGCGGCGCGCGGCGCGGGGGAACCGGCCTCGGCCCGCTGACCGGCCCACCCCCGTTCGCCCCCGTGGGCCCCGCTTCCGGGCGGGGCCCACGGCCGTACTGGGGCTCACGGCCGGATCGGGGCTCACGGCCGGATCGGGGCCAGGCCCTTGGCGTACCGTGCCGTGCCCGGATCCTTCGCGCACCGTGCCCCCGGTGCCGGGCCTTGCGTGCCGAGGCTCTTGGCGCCGTGTGCCGAGGCTCTTGGCGGTGGCCCACGCATGCCGAACACTGAGGCGATGACCCAGCGTGTGGAACACACCACTGTCATGGACCGCCTCGCCATCGACGACCTGGTCACCGGCTACGCGATCGCCGTGGACGACGGCGACTGGACCGCGTACCGGGCCCTGTTCGTCCCCGAGGGGCACGTCGACTACCGCTCGGCGGGCGGCATCGCGGGCGGCGTCACCGACGTCGCGGACTGGCTGGCCGAGATGATGCGGCGCTTCCCGGTACGCCAGCATCTGATCGTCAACCGGCGGATCGGCATCGAGCTGCGCGACGGCGGCGCGCCCGGCGACACGGCCACCGTACAGGCGGACTACCTCAACCCGATGCACCTCGCGGGCCCGCAGGACGCGCCGCCCGCCACGGGCGCCGGAGTGCACCCCGGCGCGGCAGCCGACCCGCGCCCCGGCGTGCCGGCCGACCTGCACCGCGAGCACGCCGGCGCGATCACCGGCGCATCCGCCGCCCCGAACTACACCTGCGCGGGCCGCTACGCCTTCGCCGCCCGTCGCGCCACCGAGGGCTGGCGGCTGAGTGAGGTCGTCGTCCACGAGAAGTGGCGGCAGTTGGTCCCGGCGCGGGACTGACGGGTCGCGCCCGCCTGCTGTCCATGATCGGCCGACGCGCGCACACTGGATGCTGCGATCCGACGTCCGAGGGAGGGAGCGGTATGCGGGAGGCGGCCGGCTGGTGGGAGAAGGCGCTCGCGTCGCCTTGGGGGCGTGGTGCCGCCGCGGTCGCGGCCGGGGCGCTGCCCGCGCTGGCGTTTCCGGCGCCCGCCCTGTGGTGGCTGGCGTACGTCGCCCTCGCCCCGTGGCTCCTGCTGGCGCGTTCGGCCCGGACGAACCGCCGGGCGGCGCTGGACGGCTGGCTCGGCGGCGCCGGCTTCATGCTGGCGGTGCACCACTGGCTGCTGCCGAGTCTGCACGTCTTCATCCTCATCCTGGCGGCGCTGCTCGGTCTGTTGTGGGCGCCCTGGGGCGTACTCGTACGGAATCTGCTGCACGACGCGCCGAGCGTACGCCGGTGTGCGGCAGCCCTCGTGCTCGTGCCGTCCGGCTGGCTGATGGTCGAATTGGTGCGGTCCTGGGAATACTTGGGTGGCCCCTGGGGGCTGCTGGGAGCCAGCCAGTGGCAGGTGCCGCCTGCCCTGCGGCTCGCCTCCATCGGCGGGGTGTGGCTGCTGAGCCTGGTCATCGTGGCCGTCAACACCGCGCTCGCCGTACTGGTCGCCCTGCCGCGTGCCCGAATCCCGGCCATGGCGGGCCTCCTCGTCTGCGCGGTCGGCAGCTGCGCGGCATGGCTGTGGGCGCCGGTACCGCGGGCGGCGGGCACCGTCCGTATCGGCCTCGTCCAGCCAGGTGAAGTCGCGGGCGCCGCAGCGCGGATAGCGCGCGGCGAGACGCTGACCCGCTCGCACGCGGGACGCGGCGTCCAGCTGGTGGTCTGGGGCGAGAGCAGCGTCAACCGGGACCTGACCCGCAGCCCGGACATGGCGGCCCGGCTCGCCGCGCTCTCCAGGGACGTGGGCGCCGACCTCCTGGTGAACGTCGACGGACGGCACGCCGGCCAACCCGGCATCTACAAGAGTTCCGTCCTGGTCGGCCCGCAGGGCGCGACCGGCCACCGCTACGACAAGATGCGGCTGGTCCCCTTCGGCGAGTACATCCCGCTCCGCTCCGTACTGGGCTGGGCGACGCACGTCGGCAAGGCCGCCGACCAGAACCGCATGCGCGGCACCCGGCAGGTCCTGATGCCCGTCGGCTCGGCGGGCGGACTGCGCGTGGGACCGTTGGTGTGCTTCGAGTCGGCGTTCCCGGACATGAGCCGCCAACTGGCGCGGGACGGCGCGCAGCTGCTGGTCGCGCAGTCCTCCACGTCGACCTTCCAGGACAGCTGGGCGCCCGCACAGCACGCCTCGCTGGCCGCGCTGCGTGCCGCCGAGACATGGCGGCCGATGGCGCACGCCACCTTGACCGGGGTCAGCGCGGTGTACGGGCCGCGCGGCGAACCGGTGGGCGACCGGCTCGGCACCGAGCGCGGCGCGGCAGCCGTGTACGACGTCCCGCTGGCCGAGGGCACCAGCCCGTACGTACGTCTCGGTGACTGGGCGTTGTACGGCGCGATGCTGGCGCTCGGCGCGTACCTGATCGCGACGCTCGGCGTGTACGTGGTCGTGACGCGCGGCGCGCACGCGGGGGCGAAGGGGCCGCGTGCGCTCTCTTCACGCCGGGGCGCGCACCGGGACGGCTGAGGCCTGCCGGGAAGGCAGGGGTCAGATCTGGTTCTCCCCGCCGTCGACATAGAGGTTGGCGCCGAGGACGTAACTGCTCTGCTCGGAGGCGAGGAAGGCGACCGCGGCGGCGACCTCTTCCGGGCGCCCCATCCGGCCCATCGCGACGCCCGCGGCGAGCTGCGCCCGGACGCCGGGCGCGGCCTCCGCACCGAACAGGTCCGTGATCCCGGTGGTGTCGATCGGGCCCGGCGAGACGGCGTTGACCCGGATGCCGCGGTCCTTCAGTTCGTTGGCCCAGGTGCGGGCGAAGGAGCGGACGGCGGCCTTGGAGGCCGCGAACACGCCGAACGCCTCCGTGCCGTTGCCGGCCGCGGTGGAGGCGTTCAGGATCACCGAGGCGCCGTCGTTGAGCAGCGGCAGCGCCTTCCGCACGGTGAACAGCGTGCCCCGAACGTTGACCGCGAACGTCTGGTCGAGCTGCTCCTCGGTGACCTGCTCCAGCGTCGCGAGCGAGGCGGTCGCCGCGTTGGCGAAGACCACGTCCAGGCCCCGGCCCCGGGCGCGGACCGCGTCATAGAGGCGGTCCAGGTCGGCCAGTTTCGTGATGTCACCTGCCACGGCGGTGACCCGTGCCGGGCCGATGGCCTCCACGGCCGCGTCCAGCTCGTCTCTGCGCCGCCCGATGACGAACACGTGCGCGCCTTCGGCCGCCAGCCGTACGGCGCTGGCCAGGCCGATTCCGGTGTGCCCGCCGGTGATGACCGCGGTCCGGCCTTCGAGCTGTCCCATGGCGTTGACCTCCACCTAGTTCCGTACCGATCGATACGGAATGGGAACGTAGCACATCCGCACCGCCCGGTACGGAAGGGGTAGGATCGCGTCCATGGAGACGCGACGGAAGGGACCGGTCGGCCGGCCGAGAGGCTTCGACGCCGACGCGGCCCTCGAACAGGCCATGCGGGTCTTCTGGGAACAGGGGTACGAGGGCGCCAGCCTCACCGACCTGACCAACGCCATGGGCATCACCCGGACCAGCATGTACGCGGCCTTCGGCAACAAGGAGGACCTGTTCCGCAAGGCCCTGGAGCGCTACTCCGAAGGCCCTGCCTCGTACGGAGCCCGGGCCCTGCAGGAGCCGACCGCCCGGCAGGTCGCCACCGCGTTCCTCAACGGCTCCGTCCGGACCACGACCCAGCCGGACTGCCCCGCCGGGTGCCTCGGCGTCCAAGCCTCCCTCGCCGCCGGCGACCCGGGGCGCGCCGCCCGCGACGCCCTCGTCGCCTGGCGCGAGGAGGGCACTTCCCAGCTCCGCGACCGGTTCCGGCAGGCCGTCGCCGAAGGCGATCTACCGCCCGGCACGGATCCCGGGCTGCTCGCCCGCTACATCATGACCGTCGCCAACGGCATCGCCGTCCAGGCCGTCGGCGGCGCCACCCGCGACGACCTCCAGCAGGTGGCCGACATGGCCCTGCGGACCTGGCCGTCTGCCTGACGGTGGAGCGCACCCGTGACGTACGGGCGCCCTGCCTCACGCCCCCTGCGCCAGCGCCTCCCGGATCACCCGCTCGCACAGCTCATGCGTACGGAGCGCGTCCTCGGCCGAGACGAACCTGCCCGCTCGCACGTCGGCCAGGAACGCGAGCACGATCTGCTCGATGCCGCGCTGCCGCGCCACCGGCACCCAGTCGCCGCGCCGCCGCACGCTCGGCTGCCCCTTGTGGTCGATGACCTCGGCGAGGTTGACGACCTGGCGCTTGGTGTCCTGGCCCGACACGTCGAGGATCTCCTCCGCGGAACCGCTGAGGCGGTTCATGCTGCCGATGGCGCTGAAGCCGTCGCCGGAGAGGTGCAGCACCACGTGGTGCATCAGACCGTCCTGGATCTTCGCCCGCACGTCCACGTGATCGACGGTCCCGGGCGCCAGGAAACGCAGCGTGTCGACCACGTGGATGAAGTCGTCCAGCACCAGCGAACGCGGGTCCTCCGGCAGACCGATCCGGTTCTTCTGCATCAGGATCAGGTCGCGGGGGTGTTCCAGGCACTGCGCGTACCCCGGCGCGAAGCGGCGGTTGAAGCCCACCGCCAGGCTGATGCCGCGCTCCTCGGCGAGCCGTACGATGCGCTCGGTCTCGGCCAGCTCGTAGGCGATCGGCTTGTCGACATAGGTCGGCACCCCGGCCTCGACGAGGCGGCCGACGATCTCCGGGTGCGCGGCGGTGGGCGCGTGCACGAACGCCGCGTCCAGGCCGGCGGCGAGCAGCCCGTCCAGGTCGGTGTGGCACTGGCCGGCGGGCAGGCGATACGTTCCGGCGACCCGCTCCAGGGTGGCCGGGGTACGAGTCTGAAGGTGCAGCTCGACACCGGGCTGCGCGCCGAGCACCGGCAGATACGCCTTCTGTGCGATGTCGCCGAGTCCGATGCAGCCGACCTTCACGCGTACTCCCTGGGTTGCGCCGCCGCGGGCCGCCTGCGCGGACCGGCGCGCCGGGCGTGCCGATGATGCCGCCCGCCTTGATGCCGTACGGTCATCACGCCGGGCACGCCGGCGGTGTGCCCGGCGCCCCGGAAGCATACGTGCCGCCCCGCACACGGCGGCCTCCGCGGTCCGCGGTGCCCGGCCGCTGCTGTCCGGCAGCTCGGTTTCAACTGACACCGGGTCAACGCCCTCCGGCACGTTCACCCCTGCGGGGCCTTCCCAACCGCCGTCGAGATCGGCAGAGTTGGCCGGTGTTCCGTATTCCCGCAGCAGCGGTCCTCATGCTGACGACGGCGGCCGTCACCACCGGCTGTGTCACCGTCGCCCACCGCCCGGCCCCCGAAAGTCTCCTGCCGCGCCCCGCGCTGCCCGCCCCCTCCGTCGAGCCCAACGGTCCGGAGGTCAGCCGGCCTCCGGCGCGCAAGCGGCCGACGACGCCGCCCGGGGCCGCCGCGCAGCGGCCGGCGCCCGCGCTCCCCCCTGCGTCAGGAGCCCAGCGGCCGCAGCGACCGGAGCCCGTGGCGACGGGCAAGAAGAGGGGTAAGGGCGTCGACCGGGGTGTACGAGGCAAGCCCAAGGCTCCCGGCTCCCGTCGGTACGGTCCCCCGTGGCCGCGCACCGAGAACCGGCGTCCGGCCGCCCCGGCACCCGGCCTGTGCAAGCTGGCGCGCGAATACGGACGCTGGCAGGACGACGACCGGGCCGACACTCTCTGCCGCGACGTCTACGGCGACTGATCTTTCCTATCCTCCCGCACCTCCCGTTCCCCCTGACACGCCCGGAGCACCCGGACCACCCTTGCTGCCCGGGCCGCCCCCGCTACCCGCCCCGTCGGCATCCCCGCCCCCACCACCTGTCCCATCGGCATCCCCGCCCCCACCACCCGTGCCGTCGCCATCCCCTCCCCCACCGCCACCGCCCGAACCGGCGATCCGAACCCCCAGCCGTTCGATCGCCTGCCGCACGCTTCGGCCGTACTCGTCGTCGGCCAGCGGCGCCGCCGTCCGGCGGGCCCGGTCGAGCTCGGTGCGGGCCTCGCCGAAGCGGGCCAGGGCGGCGTAGTCGGCGGCGAGGCTCAGATGGAGCGAGGGCAGCAGCGCCGCCACCGCCGGGACGGGCCGGCAGGCCGGCGCCTGCCGGGCCGTTTCGAGCGCGGTGAGGTCCCAGTCCAGCTCGTCGGCCGGGTCGTCCTGCGTGTCGGCGAGGTAGTGGGCGAGCGTGCAGCGGTGGAACGGGTCACCGTCCGGCCCGATCTCGGCCCAGAGCCGCGCCAGGCGGTTGCGGGCCTCCTCCCGGTCACCGCCCCGGTGCAGCATGACCGCCTGCCCGATGCGGGTCAGGACGACGTCGCCGCCGGCTCTCGCACGCTGATCGTCCACCGCCGCACTCTCCCGCCCTGGTCCGCCGCCACGTCCGGTCTGCCTTCCCCGACGCTAACCGGCGCCCGGCGGTACCGCGCGGTGTGCGCGGCACGCCACGGCCGCCCGGCTCAGCCCAGGTCGGGGATCCGCCAGTCGATCGGGGTGTGGCCCTGGGCGGCGACGGCCTCGTTTATCCGGGTGAAGGGCTGGGAGCCGAAGAACTTCTTCGCGGACAGCGGGGAGGGGTGCGCGCCCTCCACCACCGCGTGCCGCGCCGTGTCGATCAGCGGCAGCTTCTTCTTCGCGTAGTTGCCCCAGAGCACGAACACCACCGGGTCGGGACGGGAGACGACCGCCCTGATCACCGCGTCGGTGAACTTCTCCCAGCCCTTGCCCTTGTGCGAGTTGGCCTCGCCGGCCCGCACCGTCAGCACCGCGTTCAGCAGCAGGACGCCCTGGCGGGCCCAGGGCATCAGATACCCGTTGTCCGGGACCGGGTGGCCCAGCTCCTCCTTCATCTCCTTGTAGATGTTGCGCAGCGACGGCGGCGTCTTGACGCCCGGCCGCACGGAGAAGCACAGCCCGTGCCCCTGGCCCTCGCCGTGATACGGGTCCTGCCCCAGGACCATCACCTTGACCTGGTCGTAAGGGGTGGCGTCGAGGGCCGCGAAGACCTCCTCGCGGGGCGGGTAGACCGGCCCCTTCGCCCGCTCCTGCTCGACGAACTCGGTGAGCTCCCTGAAGTAGGGCTTCTCCAACTCCTCGCCGAGGACGCCGCGCCAGGACTCGGGCAGCATGTCGGTCATCACAGGGCAACCTCCGGTGTGCGATCCGTTCTCGGCAACGAACTTACCGGCGACCACTGACAACGCCCGCACGCCCGCCCTCCGCACGCCCCACGCCCGGCCCCCCGCCGGCCATGAGCCCGCCCCGCGACCGCTCACGCCGTGTCGAGCCGCGCCCGCTGCGCCACGTCCAGTCGCAGGTCCAGGGCCGCCAGGCACTCGTCCAGCTGTGTCACCGAGCTCACACCGAGGACGGGTACGACCGGCACCCGGCCGCCGGTCAGCCAGGCCAGCACCACCTGGTTCACGGTGGCCCCGGCCTCCGCCGCGACCTCCTGGACGACCCGCAGTCGCGCCACCGACCCGGGGTGGTCGTACCGTTCGGGCAGCGGCTTCTCCGGCCGCGCGTACCCGCCGTGCATCAGCGTCGAGTAGCCGAGCAGCGTCAGGTCGTCGTGCGCAGCGGCGTAGTCGAGCAGTTCTTCGTCGGTCTCCCGCTGGAGGCCGGGCTCGGCGTCGGGCCGGGGCCGCAGATAGGTGGGCCGCTGCTGTACGGCGCGGAAGCCGGGCAGGTTCCGCGCGCCGGCGATGTGGCGGGCCTCGGCGAGCCGCCACGTGGCGTGGTTGCTGGCCCCGAGGACGCCCACGGCACCGTCCCGCACCAGGCCGGCGAGTGCCTCGACGGTCTCCTCCAGCGGCACGGTCCGGTCCTCGACGTGGGCGTAGTACAGGTCCACCCGGTCGGTGCCGAGCCGCCGCAGGCTGCCGTCGATCGCGGCCCGTACGGTCTTCTCGCCCAGCCCTTCCAGGTTGGCGGGCCATTCGGGGCCGCGGGACGGATCGGGGCGGGCACCGGCCTTGGTGGCCAGCACCGTACGGTCCCTGGCGCCCCGGCTGCGCAGCCAGCGCCCGAGCAGCAGCTCGCTCTCGTCGCCGGTCGCGCCCGGCACCCAGCAGGCGTAGTTGTCGGCGGTGTCCAGGAAGGTGCCGCCCGCCTCGGCGAAGCGGTCGAGGATGGCGAACGAGGTCGGTTCGTCGACGGTGGTGCCGAACGGCAGGGTGCCCAGGCACAGGGCGCTGACCGTGGGCCCCGTACCGCCGCCGAGGGTGCGGTAGCGCATGGTGGGTCTCCTTCGGGAGGCGCGTCGCGAGCCCGTACACGTACACCCCGTACACGTGCACACGGCCCGGAACGGCTGCGGTGCCGGTCCCCTCCGGACCGGCACCGCAGACCCTGCCTCTTGGAGTGCACATCAACGCAAGCGCCGCCGGAGCTTCCGCGTGCGGGCGTGCGCACCCGCACGCGCGTGCTGCTCGCGCCCCCGCCTACCCTCGCGCCCCCTCACACGCCCGCGTTGAGGAACAGCCCGCCGTCGACCTGGAGCGTCTGCCCCGTGACCCAGCCGGCGGCGTCGGACAGCAGGAACGCCGCCGCGCCTCCGATGTCCTCCGGGACGCCGAGGCGGCCCATCGGGTAGCCCGCCGCCGCCTCCTCCTCGCGGTTCTCGTACAGCGCGGCCGCGAACTTGGTCTTGACCACCGCGGGGGCGATGGAGTTGACCCGTACCACCGGCGCGAACTCGTGCGCCAGCTGGTACGTCAGGTTGATCATCGCGGCCTTGCTCATGCCGTACGCGCCGATGAAGGGCGAGGCGGAGACACCGGCGATGGAGGCGATGTTGACGATCGCGCCGCCGTTGTCCTTCTGCCACGCGTGCCAGGTGCGCTGCGCGAAGCCCAGCGCGGAGACGACGTTGGTCTCGAACACCTTGCGGGCGACGTTCAGGTCGAGGTCCGCGATCGGGCCGAAGACCGGGTTCGTACCGGCGTTGTTGACCAGGTAGTCGACGCGGCCGAACGCCTCCATGGCACGCTCGACGGCGACACCCTGGTGGGCCTCGTCGTGCGCCTTGCCCGCGACGCCGATGACGCGGTCGGCGCCCAGCGTCTCGACGGCCTCCTTGAGGGCGTCCTCGTTGCGGCCGGTGATGCAGACCTTGTCGCCACGCGCGACGAGCGCCCGCGCGATGCCGTACCCGATGCCCCGGCTGGCGCCGGTGACCAGTGCCGCCTTGCCGGAGAGCGGGGGCAGTGGGGTGTCCTGTGCGGTCATGTTCGCCACCTTCGAAGTCAGTTGAGCGGTCCGCCGGCCACGTACATGACCTGGCCGGAGACGAAGCCGGCCGCCTCGCCCGCGAAGAAGGCGATGGCGTTGGCGATGTCCTCGGGCCGGCCGACGCGCTGTACGGGGATCTGGGTGGCGGCCGCGGCCTGGAAGTCCTCGAAGCCCATGCCGACCCGCTCGGCGGTGGCGGCGGTCATGTCGGTGACGATGAAGCCGGGGGCGACGGCGTTGGCGGTGACGCCGAACTTGCCCAGTTCGATGGCGAGGGTCTTGGTGAAGCCCTGGAGGCCGGCCTTGGCGGCCGAATAGTTGACCTGTCCGCGGTTGCCGAGCGCCGAGCTGGAGGAGAGGTTGACGATGCGGCCGAACTTGGCGTCGACCATGTGCTTCTGACAGGCGCGCGACATCAGGAACGCGCCCCGCAGGTGCACGTTCATGACGGTGTCCCAGTCGCTGTCGCTCATCTTGAACAGCAGGTTGTCACGGAGTACGCCCGCGTTGTTGACGAGCACGGTCGGCGCGCCCAGCTCCGCCGCGACCCGCGCGACCGCCGCCTCCACCTGCTCCGCGTCCGAGACGTCGCACCCCACGGCCAGCGCCTTGCCGCCGGCCGCGGTGATCTTCTCGACGGTGTCCTTGCAGGCCGCCTCGTCCAGGTCGAGGACGGCGACGGCGCGGCCCTCGGCGGCCAGGCGCACGGCGGTCGCCGCGCCGATGCCGCGGGCCGCGCCCGTCACGATGGCTACGCGCTGCTCGGTGGTGGACATGCGGGGTTCTCCTCACCCTCGAAACCTCGACGAGCGGTCCGCCGCACCGCAACCACAGGTGAGCAACCGCTTAGTAGCTTCAGCAGGGGTGACGCTAGAAGCCCGGCCATCCCCTGTCAACGCCTCCCCGGCACGCCCGCGCACTTCAGGGCGCCCGCCGACCCCTGTACGGGCCGACGGCCACCGGGCCCCGTACGGACCGGCGGCCGCCCCTCCGCCTCACCTCACCAACAGTTCGAGCAGCCGCTCCGCCTCCACGGACGGGTCCACGGTCAGCCCGGTGTGCACCGGCCCGGGCTGGACCACGGTGCTGCGCGGCGCGATCAGCCACCGGAAGCGCCGCCCCGCGTCGTCACCCGCGGCCTGCCCGGCCCGCTCGCCGCCCAAGCAGATCCCCTCGACGGCGTGCAGCGCCGCCTTGACGCCCTCGACGTCGGCCGTCGCGTCGAGCGCCCGCAGCCGCCCCTCGTCCAGATGCGTACGCGCCTCGACGAAGCGCCGGGCGCGGCAGTACACGACCACCCCCGCATTGATCATCTCGCCGCGTTCGACCCGCGGTACGACCTTGAGCAGGGCGTACTCGAACACGTCACGTCCGTTGTGCAGGCCGCTCACTTCACTGCCCTCCGCGGCAACTCGGTCGCCAGCCAGCCCGGCACCCGCGAGGGCCCGTCCTTCGTGGGGTCCCCGATGTTGATCCGCTCACCGATCACCGGGGCGCGGTCCAGCAGCGCCCGCACATAGGCGCGGCGCAGCTCGTCCGGCGAGTCGAAACCAGGCTCTCCCGCCAGCCACTCGTCCGGCACCGCGGCCGCGACCTCGGCCAGCAGCTCCTCGGTGACCAGCGGCGCGAGCTCGGCCGCCGCGGCCTCGACGTCCGGCCCGAAGCTCGCCAGCACATGGTCGGAGGCGTCGTACGGCTTGGCCGCCGACTTCTCGGCGGTGGGCCAGTTGTGCTGCCAGATCATCGTGGCGCCATGGTCGATCAGCCACAGCTCCCCGTGCCAGACCAGCAGATTCGGGTTGCGCCACGACCGGTCCACGTTGTTGATCAGCGCGTCGAACCACACCACCCGGCCCGCCTCCCGCGCGGACACCTCGAAGGCCAGCGGATCGAACCCGAGCGACCCCGGCAGATAGTCCATCCCCAGGTTCAGCCCGCCACTGGCCTTCAGCAGCTCCTGCACCTCCTGATCGGGCTCGCTCAGCCCGATCACCGGATCCAGCTGCATCCGCACCAACTCCGGCACCCGCAGCCCGAGCCGGCGCCCCAGCTCCCCGCAGACAACCTCGGCGACCAGGGTCTTGCGCCCCTGCCCCGCCCCGGTGAACTTCATGACGTACGTACCGAGATCGTCGGCCTCGACGATCCCCGGAAGCGACCCGCCCTCACGCAAGGGCGTGACGTAGCGGGTCGCGATGACTTCGGACAACATGCGAATCAGGCTACTTCCTGGGCTTCGTCGCAGGTCAGCGACGTGCGGTCGATTCGGTCCACAGATAACGATGCAATCTTACCGATACGATCGCATCGAATCCTGCCGCAGTCATCCCTCCCACCCGAAAGCCTTCCGGAGGAGCTTGGGGAGAATTGGGGGAGCTTCAATTTTCAACCACAGTCCCCACCTGATTGCCCAGCAGCCCGTCGATGGCTCGACGTCCTCGCCCCCCAGCCTCCGGCATGAAGTGAGCATGGTGACTGAGCGTGATCACCGAGGACGAGTGATCTAGCCACCTGGCCAGGGTCACCACCAACTCACCTGCCTCAAGGACCACCGACGCGTACGTGTGCCGCAGCACGTGGGAGCCGTCCCGGTGGCTGGTGGGGCGGGTCACGGGTGATAGACGGTGCCGGGCTGCGGACTGGCCGGGGCCAGGAGTTGGGGGACGGTGACGAAGGTGTATCCCCGGGCGCGGAGCTCGTCGATGATCCTGGGCACGGCGGGGACGGTGCCGTCGTAGATGTCGTGGAGCAGGATGATGCCGTCACGGGATGCCTGGTCGAGGATGCGGTCGCCGATCAGGCGGGTGTCCGTGGTGGCGTAGTCGCTCGCCGTGGCGCTCCACAGGATTTCGGACAGGCCCAGTGCGCGGGTGGCCGAACCCACCGACTCGTCCGTGCCGCCCTGCGGCGGTCGCATGAGGGTGGGAGCCTTGCCGGTGATCTTCTGGATCGCGTCCTGGGTGCGGACCAGCTCGTCGCGTATCTCGTCGGGGGTGAGGTCGTCGAGGCGCTGGTGGGTCCAGGTGTGGTTGCCGATCTCGTGCCCTTCGGCTGCTTCCCGGCGTACCAGGTCAGGGTGGGCGAGGACGTGGTTCTTGCCGAGGAGGAAGAAGGTGGCGTGCACCTTCTTCTTTTTGAGGATGTCCAGGAGCTCCGGGGTGTGGGGCCCGGGGCCGGCGTCGAAGGTCAGCGCGATGCACTTCGCCTTCCGGCAGTCCACCGGTGTCTCCGCGGACTTGCCCGCGGAGGCCGCCGGGGAGAGCGCGCTCTGGTCCGCTTGCTCGCGCGCCTGGGCCGGCGTGACGCGTTGTTGCCCGCATCCGGTCATCAGGCCTGTCCCGGTGAGGAGGCAGAGCGCAGCGGTCGCTGCGCGACGCCGGCGGGCGATGCCGCGGTGACTTGGGCGGAGGGGACGGACAAGGCGGACGAGACGGGTGGTGGGGCTGGGCATGAGGGCAGCTTTCTGGGGCCAGGTACGTCGGAGGACCAGGCCGGTGCGGGCCCGTCGAGCCCTGCTCGGCCGTGAGCAGGCGGGCGCTTCGCCGTCCGGCGTGGTGGAGACACACCATGCGGGAGCCAACCCAAAGATGATCTAAAGAACCCAAAGATCGCCTTCAGGGAAAAGGGCGGGCGGCGTGAAAGTCTTGACCGCGTGAAAGGCATCCTGGTCGTCGAGGACGATCCGCAGCTCGGGCCCGCCCTACGGCGCGGGCTGACGGCAGAGGGCTACCGCGTCGACCTCGTCCGCGACGGCAACAGCGGACTGGAGCGGGCCCTGACCGGCGACCATGCGGTCATCGTGCTGGACATCATGCTCCCCGGCCTGAACGGCTACCGGGTCTGCTCCGCGCTGCGCGCCGCGGGCCTGAATACGCCCGTACTGATGCTGACCGCGAAGGACGGCGAGTACGACGAGGCGGAGGGCCTGGACACCGGTGCCGATGACTACCTGGTCAAGCCGTTCTCCTCGGTGGTCCTGCTCGCGCGGCTGCGGGCCCTGCTGCGCCGGGACGGCGCCGCCACCGCGGCCGGCCGGTCCGTACTGCGCGCCGGCGACCTGTGGGCGGACCTGTCCTCCCGCCGCGCGGGGCGGGGCGGCACCGAGTTCGCCCTGACGCCCAAAGAGTTCGCCATCCTCACCTGTCTGCTGCGCGTACCGGACCGCCCGGTGTCGAAGGAGGCAATCCTGGACGAGGTCTGGGACCCCGCGTACACCGGGGGCACCGCCATCGTGGAGGTCTACATCTCCGCACTGCGCAAGAAGGTCGACGCCCCCTTCGCCGCCCACAGCATCGAGACCGTCCGCGGATACGGCTACCGCCTCACGGCCCGGGAACAGCCGTGACAACCGGCCGGAAGCATCTCTTGCGCCGCCCACCGGCCCTGCTCCGTGTCCTGCCCGGACACCTTCGTATCGCCTGCGTGGCGGGGCTCGCCGCCCTCGTACTGTTCGGCAGCGGGGCATGGTGGCTGTTCCGGCACGTCAGCGCCGACGCTTACCAGAAGACGGAGAACCGGGCATTCGAGCTGTCCATCCAACTCGCCGCCCAGGCAGCCGCAGGCAAAGAAGACCTCGCCGATCCCCTGCTCCACTGGCCCCTCATCCAGATCGACCGAACGGGCCGCATCATCACCGCGGCCGACGGAACCATGGACCTCGCCGGCCTGACCGCGCTGCTCCCTCCGCCCCCCGCCCAGCCTCCCCGCCGGACAACCGCTTCCCCGGAGCGGGACACGATCCACGTCGGCGCGGTCGACGAACGCGAGCACGACCGCTTCCACCGGCCCGACGGGACGCTGAAACCGCCCCCCAGCCACGGCACCACTGCCCAGCAGAAGGCCCTCCTCGACCACCGGCAAGCTCACGATCTCGCACACCGCACCATGACCGTCTTCGCCACCGCCGTGCACACCCCGGCGAAAGCGTGCCACCGGCCCACCGAAACCGACGGCTCGTGCCGCTCCACCCTCTACGTCTTCACACCCCCCTACGTTGCCGAGTATTCGACCGCCGCCCTGCGCATCCCGCTCACCGCGGGTGTCCCTCTCGCCGCGCTGCTGGTCGCCGCCCTTGCCTGGGCCGCCGCGCGCCGCTCCCTGCGTCCGGTTGAAGCCATCCGGCAGGAAGTCGCCGAGATCACCCACAGCAGCCTCGAACGCCGAGTCCCCGTCCCTGACGCCCGCGACCACGTCCGCCGCCTGGCACTGACCACCAACACCACCCTGGACCGGCTGGAGACCTCCGTAGAACGCCAACGCCGCTTCGTCGCGGACGCCTCGCACGAACTACGCTCCCCCGTCGCCGCCCTGAGCTACGAACTCGAAACCGCTCTCGCCCACCCCGACACCATCGACCCGTACCAGACACTCCACGACGCCCTCACCGCCACCCGGCGCATCCACACCCTCACCGAAGACCTGCTTCTGCTGGCCCGGCCCGACCACCCCGCCGCCCACTCCCTCGTCGACCTGGCCGGCCTCACCGCGGAACTCGTCCACGAGTACCAGCACCACAGCCACCCTGTCTCTCTGCGCAGCAGCCCCGGCCAGGCCCCCGTCCGCGGCGACGGCGCACAACTCCACCGTCTGCTGCGCAACCTCCTCGACAACGCCGTACGGCACGCACACACCACCGTCGTCCTGGACGTCACCGACGACGGCCACACACGCAAGGTCACCGTCCACAATGACGGCACGCCGCTGCGCCCGGACGAGTACGAGCACATCTTCGAACGGTTCATCCGTCTCGACGAGGCCCGCGCCCGCGACATGGGCGGCAGCGGCCTCGGGCTCGCCATCGCCCGCGATATCGCCGAACGCCACCACGGCACCCTCACGGCCCACTCCGACCACCCCCGCCCCGGCACCACCTTCACCCTGACCCTCCCCGGCACACCGGACACGACGTCGTGAACGCGGACCAGAGGCGGGGTGAAGACGGCGGCAGCGGTGTCGTGAGCGCCGGACCGCAGGCCTACCCGGTGCACCAGCTGATCTGAGTGTGTCTGAGTGTGGCGGCCTTGGACCGGCACATCAGCGACTTGGCGCTCGTACCGGCTATGGGCCGATGTCGAGCCGACCCGCCAATCCGGGCACCTTGCCTCCGGGGCGCGCTGCTGGTCATGGTGGATGTGCACTTCTGCACCGCCCCCTAGGCGCAATGCCGTTGCATTACTTGGTGGGCGTCCGCTGCTGGCACGGTGTCGGGGGTGGTGCCAGTGGCTGAGAGCGTGCCTGAGCTGGCGGGCTTTGGGGCGTTGACGTTGGTGTGTCCGCCGGGTCTGGCGGGCCGGGTGGTCGCGGCGTGTGGCCGGGGTGAGCGGCGCAGACGGTTGTTGCCGGCTCGGCTGACGGTCTCTTTCGTGCTGGCTCCGGCGTTGTTGGGTCCGGCTCGTTTCGAGTGTCCTTCCACGGGTGTGCGATAGGTTGCCCGCCATGGCTGACCTCGGAACCGCTGCCTGGCCACCTGCCCCGATCAGAACCGAGCGGCTCGTGCTCCGCGGGTCCGAGGCCCAAGACCGTGCGGCGTTCATCGAGCTGTTCGCATCGCCAGAGGTGGGCACCTACATAGGCGGCCCTCGGCCGCGTCATGAGCTCGAACGAGCGGTGCCTGAGGTGCCCGGGCGACGTCCTGGTCTTTTCGTGGTCGCTCTCGACGGAGCGATGATCGGCATGATCACGCTTGACCCGCGCGGTGCAGAGCATCCGGGGCACGTCCGTCCGAACGCCGGGGAAGCCGGGCTCGGTTACCTGTTCCTGCCGCAGGCTTGGGGGTTCGGGTACGCCGCCGAGGCATGCGCAGCGGCACTCTACTGGTTCGCCGACGCGCTCCCCGGCGAGCCGGTGGTGCTGTGCACCCAGACCGCCAACGACCGCGCGATGCGCCTGGCAGCGAAGCTGGGGTTCACCGAGGTGGAGCGGTTCGAGGAGTACGGCGCCGAGCAGTGGTTCGGTGTGTGGCCTCCGGTCACGCCGTCCGGTTGAGCTTGGACTGGGTGGCTTCGCGCCCAGGGCTGGCAGGGAAGCTCGAACGACTCGCTTCGCTGTCAGACACCGCGATTGGATGACAGTGGACACCGAGTGACTGGCTGGCCTGGGCGTTTGCTGGGCCGGACTGGTCGGAGGTGCTGGTTGCTTGTGCCTTCTCGGTGAGGGGGTGGGGCGATGGTGTCCTTGCTCGAGGAGTTGGAACGGCGAGAAGCGGCCACGGTTCGGTCCGCCACGATGCGGAACATGTCGTCGGGCAGGTCTTCGATCATGCCGAAGCCCGCGCCCCCACCATCGTCACCATCGTCGCAGGTGGGTGGTCCTGGTCGACGGCGCCCGCCACCAGCTCGACCTGGTCCGGGCCGAAGCCCGCCTCCACGACGTCGACGTCCACATCGTCATCGATATCATCCACGTCCTGGAGAAGACTTGAGCTGCCGCCTGGTGCTTCCACCGCGTCGGCGACAAGGCCACCGAGAGGTGCATCGCCACCCACGCCCTCGCTGTTCTCGCAGCTCATGGCGCCGAGGTCGCCGACGCCATCCGGGACCAGGCCGACCACACCGAGCTGAGCGGTGAGCAGCGTCGCGGCGTGGACGTGTGCGTCCGCCATCTGCGGAACAACAGCGGGTTTCTCCACTACTGAGGTTGTCTGCGCGTTGTCGTGAGTGCGAGTCTGGTTGCGGCGAGGCAGCTGTCGATGAGGTTGCTTCGGTACTGGAGTTGGCGGAGGCCGCGGCGGAGGGTTGCCAGTAGTTGGTCGTGGTCGCTGAAGGCGGTGTTGGCCTGGCAATTCCTGCGCAGGAGCGACCAGATCCCCTCGACCGGGTTGAGGTCGGGAGCGTAGGGCGGCAAGTACTAGCAGGTGATCCAGTCGTGAGCGTCGATGAAGGTCCGCAGACGAGCGTCCTTGTGGCCGTTGAGGTTGCCTCAGATCACAACCATCGGTGCGCCGAGCTGGTGGTGTGCGGCGGTCAGCAGGTCCCGGTAGTCGGTCCAGGCGAAGCTTCTGCGGGCACCGCTGTCGAGGCGTCCATGGAGTCTGGGCCGGAAGATCAGCCGGAAGCGTTCGCCCGCCTTGTAGCAGGCCAGGGCTGTGACTGAGAAGCGGCGCTGGGTGCGTCCGCGGACGCGGATCACCGGGGTGTGCCCGCGCCGGGCCCAGGTGCGGCGGGTAGGCGGCGACAGTGAGAATCCGGCCTCGTCCTCGAAGCAGATTCAGGCTCCGAGCGCCGCCGCGGCGCTTTTGCCTGCGGCCACGTATCCCTCACCCAGCCAGTCACCTTGTCCTCGTCGCGTTCAAGGGCCCGACGGGCGGGCACCTGGTGGCTGAAGCCGTGGCGCCGCAGCATCTTTGCGATGCCGGACAGGGTGAAACTCTTGTGGAACCGGCGCCCTATCAGCGTCTTGATCCTGGCCAGGGTCCAGGTCTGGTCGGGCCAGCCGTGTGCAACCGGGCCCTTGGCCAACTCCTGTTCCAGGACCGCAAACAGGGCTTCGCGCAACGCGGGGCGGGAGGCCGGCCCCGTTGAGCGCAGGCCATTTGGCCCCTCGTGCTCCCAAGACCGGCGCCACCGCTGCACGGAGCGGACGCTGACCCGCAGTTGCTTCGCGATCACGTCGTTGCCCTGCCCGGCGACGAACATCGCGCCCGCATCCATGCGGATGTGTTCGCGAAACGCCCGCCGGTCGGCACTCAGGCCACCGCCTTGCGGATACCTCATGGTTCCGGCGTACCGCGACGACCGCCGATCGTCAGCACCGACGACAACACGCAGACAACCTCAGTAACCAGCCCCCACCACGAGGCACTCACCGGTCGAAGAGACAGGCCCTAGGGCCTGTCTGACAATTCCAGTCTGATCAGCGAGATTCGGCTGAGCTGGCAATCTGTAGGTGCGCCGATCGGCTGGGGGCTGGGCAGGGCCTACGAACGGCGGGCCAGTAGATGGGCGTCGAGGAAGCCCCGATCGGAGGCTGGATCGTGGAGCAGCCGGGCGAAGGGGTCGAGCCCAGCATCGCCCAGCAGTTCGGCGAGGCGAT
>NZ_JAFIQY010000014.1:0-46834 GCF_022271435.1 Streptomyces monomycini
CAGCGGCTCGATTCTGGACCACAACTCATCGTCCACCAGCCACGGTCGAGCACTTCGCTTACTCACACCCCAGCAACTGACGCAGCCATCCGAAGGACACGGCTACTTACGTTGCGTTAGGAGCTCTTAGTGCCCACTTACACCGGGCCATGGCAGACTCGCTGCAATGGACATCTCGGCGGCACACCTGCGGGCACTGCGCGCAGCGCTCTTCACGGCGCTGTGCGTGACGCTGTCCGCCGCGGGTCATGTGCTGCTGTCCCGGATGCCGCTGCCGCTGACCACCGTCGCCGTCCTCTCGGCCGCCGTCTTCGCCGTCGCGTACGCGCTGGCCGGCCGGGAGCGCGGCTACTGGCGCATCGCCGCCCTGCTCGTCCCGCTGGAACTGGCCGCCGACACGGTCTTCAGCGCCGGCCAGCACACCTGTTACGGGCGGGCCGGCGGCCCGGTCACCGGGCCGCTGCGGTCCCTGGGCGTGGACCTGCTGTGCGGCGGCGGTGACGTGGGCACGCCCCTGGCGCACCTGTCGCCGCAGGACCGGACACCGGCCGCGACCTGGCTGCTGCTGCTCGCCGTGCACGTCGCCGTGGGGCTGCTCGCGGCGGCCTGGCTGCGGCGGGGCGAGGCGGCGCTGGCCCAGCTGCTGGGGGCGGTGACGGCGTTCGCGTTCCGGCCGCTGCTGCTGGCCGTGGCGGTCGTCCGGGCACTGCCCGTGCCGCACCACCGGGCCACCCGGTCCGCGCGCACGGAGCCCGCCCCGCGGGCCGTCCCGCTGCTCGTGCACTGCGTCGTACGGCGTGGACCGCCCTGTTCCCTCGCCGCGTAGCCTTCGGGCCGCGGCTCATGGACAGGCACCCGTTCACACCTTTTCCAGGAGCAGGACAGTCATGAGCAACCGCAACAGCCAGGCCAACAAGCAGGCAGCCCGCGAGCGGCTGCGCGTCGAGCGCGAGCGGCAGAAGAAGAAGGAGAAGGTCCGCCGGCAGCTGACCGTCGGCGGTTCGATCGTCGCCGTGCTGGCCGTCGCGGGCGGCATCGGCGTCGCCGTGGCCAACTCGGGCGGCGGCGACTCCGGCGGCTCCGCCAAGTGGTCCGACGCGGCGAGCGCCAAGCTGGTCCAGCCGGCCAACACCTCCGGCAAGAACGGCACGGAGATCATCGTCGGCAAGAAGGACGCCAAGCACACGCTGTCGCTCTTCGAGGACGCCCGCTGCCCGGGCTGCGCGGGCTTCGAGCAGAACGTCGGCGAGACGATCCAGAAGGACCTCAAGGACGGCAAGTACAAGGCCTCCATCCACCTGGGCACCTTCCTGGACAACAACCTCCAGGGCACCGGCTCCAAGAACGCGCTCAGCGCGATGGGCGCCGCGCTGAACGTGAGCCCGGACGCGTTCTTGAAGTTCAAGGAGGCGCTGTTCTCCAAGGAGTACCACCCGCAGGAGACCGGTCCGGACAAGTTCGCCGACAACAACTACCTGATCAAGGTCGCCGACACGGTGCCCGCCCTGAAGGGCAACGCCAAGTTCCAGGACGCGGTGAAGGCCGGTACGTACAACCGCTGGGCGATGGAGATGTCCGAGGCCTTCAACGGCTTCAAGGACGTCAAGAGCACGCCGACGGTCAAGATGGACGACACGGTGCTGGGCACCGACTCCGCGAACGGCAAGGTCGCGCCGTCCACGCCGGACGCGTTCAACGACCAGGTCGACAAGGCGATGAAGGGCTGACCCGCCGCCCTTCGCGGAGCCCCGGACCGGTCTTCCGGTCCGGGGCTCCGTCGTACGCCGATGCCAAATCTTGACCCGGCAGATCGCCGTGCTCATGGCAGACTCCGGCACGAAGCGGACCGCGCGCCGCCGGGCACGGGTCACTGGAAACAGGGAGTCGGTAAGCACCATGAGCGACCGCAACAGCCAAGCGAGCAAGCAGGCGGCCCGCGAGCGGATCCGCGCCGAGCGCGAGCGGCAGAAGAAGAAGGAGAGGATCCGCCGGCAGCTCGTGGTGGCGGGCTCGGTGGTCGGTGTCCTGGTCATAGCCGGCGGCATCGGCTTCGGGATCATGAAGGCGAACGAGCCCACCGGCTGGGAGGCGGCCAAGGAGGCCGACCTGGTCAAACCCGCCCACACCAGCGGCAAGAACGGCACCGAGATCGTCATCGGCAAGCCGGAGGCCAAGGAGACCTTGGAGGTCTTCGAGGACATCCGCTGCCCGGCCTGCGCGGGCTTCGAGCAGAGCGCGGGCCCGGCCCTCCTGAAGGGCATGGAGGACGGCCGCTACAAGATCCGCTTCACGATGTACACGTTCATCGACGGCGGGCAGGGCGGCGAGGGCTCCAAGAACGCGCTCAGCGCGCTCGGCGCGGCCCTGGACGTCGGCCCGGAGGCGTTCCTCAAGTACAAGACCGCGCTGTACGCGGAGAAGAACCACCCCGAAGAGGCCGACGACGCCTACGCCAAGGACAAGAAGCTGATCGAGGTCGCCGATCAGGTGCCCGAGCTGAAGAACAACGAGAAGTTCCAGGCGGCGGTCAAGAACGGTACGTACGACCGCTGGACCATGGACATGACCGCGCTCTTCGGCCGCAAGGGCGTGACCGGGACCCCGGCGTTCCTGCACGGCGACAAGAAGCTGAAGCTGCCGCCGGTCCCGCAGAAGCAGATGACCAAGGAGCAGTACCAGGAACTCGCCACGGCCAACTTCAACAAGATGATCGACGACGAGTTCGGGCCCGCGAAGGACGCGAAGAAGTAGCTGCGCGGGCCGGAGCACCGGCCCGGCGGACAGCTGTTTACGGGAGGGCGAACTTCCTGCGCGAGCCCTCCCGCAGTGCCCTACCCGACAGTATGGTGATCGGCCGTGACCGATCATGACCAGATATCACGTCGCACCGCCGTTACGGCCGCAGCCGCCTCCGCCGCCCTGCTGCCCTTCGCCACCGCCGGCCCCGCCCGCGCCGTCCGGACCGGTCCGGACGTACAGAGCGGCACGGACGCCCCGCCCCGTACGGACGCCCAGGTCTTCCAGCACGGCGTGGCCTCCGGCGACCCGCTCCCGGACGGCATCCTGCTGTGGACCCGGGTGACGCCCGAGCCCGGCGCGGTGCCCGGCTCCGGCCGCGGCCCGGACACCACGGTGGGCTGGGAAGTGGCGGCCGACCCCGGCTTCGGCACGGTGGTCGCGCGGGGAACCGCGACCACCACGGCCGCGGCCGACCACACCGTCAAGGCCGACGTACGCGGCCTGGCGCCGGCCACCGCCTACTACTACCGCTTCACCGCCGCCGGTACCCACTCGCCCGTGGGCCGCACCCGCACCGCCCCCGCCCACGACGCGAAGGCCCCCAACATCCGCTTCGGCGTCGTCTCCTGCGCCAACTGGGAGGCGGGCTACTTCTCCCCGTACCGGCACCTGGCGGCCCGCCGCGACCTGGACGCGGTGCTGCACCTCGGCGACTACCTCTACGAGTACGCGACCGGCGGCTTCCCCGCCTCGGGGAAGGTCGTACGGCAGCACTCCCCCACCCACGAGATCATCACGCTCGCCGACTACCGCACCCGGCACGGCGTCCACAAGACCGACCCCGACCTGCGGGCCCTGCACGCCGCGCATCCGATGATCGCGATCTGGGACGACCACGAGTTCGCGGACAACGCCTGGTCCGGCGGCGCCGTGAACCACACCCCCGGCGCCGAGGGCGACTGGGCGACGCGGATGGCCGCCGCCAAGCGCGCCTACTTCGAGTGGATGCCCGTACGGACTTCCACGGCGGGCACCACCTACCGCAGGCTGCGCTTCGGCAAGCTCGCCGACCTGCACCTGCTCGACCTGCGGACCTTCCGGGACGAACAGGCCAAGCCGGGCAGCGGGAAGGTGGACGACCCGGGGCGCTCGATCACCGGACGCGCCCAGCTGGACTGGCTCAAGGCCGGACTGGAGCGCTCGGACACCGCCTGGCGGCTGGTCGGCACCTCCGTGATGATCTCCCAGGTCGCCTTCGGCTCCGTACCGGCCCACCTGCTGGCGCCGCTCGCCGAACTCCTCGGCCTGCCGAAGGAGGGCCTGGCCGTGAACACCGACCAGTGGGACGGCTACACCGACGACCGGCGCGAGCTGCTGACCCACCTGCGCGACCGTGGCATCGGCAACACCGTCTTCCTGACCGGCGACATCCACATGGCGTGGGCCAACGAGGTGCCGGTGAAGGCCGCGACCTACCCGGCCACGCCGCCGGTCGCCACCGAGTTCGTGGTCACCTCGGTCACCTCCGACAACGTGGACGACTTCCTGCACGTCGCCCCGCACACCGTCTCGCTGGTCGGCGTCGCCGCGGTCCGGGCCGCCAACCGCCATGTGAAGTGGCTGGACATGGACTCGCACGGCTACGGCGTCCTGGACGTCAGCGCCGAGCGCACGCAGATGGACTACTACACCGTCTCCGACCGGACCGACCCGCACGCCACCACCGCGCTGGCACGCTCCTACCGGACCCGCTCCGGGACCCAGCGGGTGGAGCGGGTGCGGCAGCCGGTGCGCTGACCCGCTCCGCACCCCCTGTACGGCCCCTGTACGGCCTTTACAGCGAGTCGAGGAAGCCGAGGGCGACCTTCCAGGCGCTCTCGGCGGCCTCCTCGTCGTAGTCCGGCAGGTCGGGGTCGGTGAACAGGTGCCCGGCACCCTGGTAGCGGTAGACCTCGACATCCGCGCCGGCCCGCCCCATCCGCAGGTACCACGCGTTCAGCCAGTCGTGCGGCTCGAACGGGTCCGGGTCGGCGACGTGCAGCTGGACGGGCAGCTCGTCGACGGCCGCGTCGTCGGCGATGTCCGAGGTGCCGTGCATCAGCAGCAGGCCGCGCGCCTTCTCGTCCCCCAGGGCGAGATTCTGGGCGACCGCGCCGCCGAAGGAGAAGCCCGCGTAGACCACGCCCCGGTCGGAGTACGGCGCGGCGGCGGTCACGGCGCGGACCAGCAGCTCGTCCTTGCCGATCTCGTCCTTGATCACCACACCGTCCTCGACGGTGTCCGCGGTCCGCCCGTCGAAGAGGTCCGGTACGACGACCTCGTGACCGGCCGCACGCAGCCGGTCGGCGGCGGCGTGCACCGCGGGCCGCAGGCCGCACACCGAATGGAACAGAACCACCGTCGAGGGTTTCGCGGACGGCGCGGACGGCGAGGCGGACGAAGAGGCCACTGAATTCACTTCCCTGTCATTGGATCGCACTTCCACCATCGTGCCAGTTACGGTCAGTAGGTACCGGCACGAAGCTGACCACATCTAGGAGGACCGGAAGTGTCCATGGAGGACGTGCTTCGTCCGCTCACCGTCGTAGGCGGCTCCATAGTCGTGACGCTCGTCCTGGGCTGGCTCGCCGACCTGGCACTGCGCCGGGCCGACACCGCCCGCCCGGACACGCCACTGTGGGGCCTGCTGCGGCGCTGCCGTGTCCCCCTGCAAGTGGTGCTGGTCACCGCGCTGCTGCGCGGCTTCTACGACAGAACCGGTCTGCAGTTCATCGAGGACCACGAAGCGGGCCTCGGCCAGATTCTCTCCCTCGTCCTGATCGCGGCCACCGCCTGGCTCGCCATCCGGGCCTCGGCGGCCATCGTGGAGTCCTCGTACTCCCGGTACGCGGCGGGCGCGCGGGACGCCGCCCGGGTGCGGCGGGTCCGTACCCAGGTCACCCTGATCCAGCGGGTGGTCACGGCGATCGTCATCGTCGTCGCCGCGGCCTCGATGCTGCTGACCTTCCCCAAGATGCAGACGGTCGGCCAGTCCATGCTGGCCTCGGCGGGGCTGGTCGGCATCGTGGCCGGTGTCGCCGCGCAGTCCACCCTCGGCAACCTCTTCGCCGGCCTGCAGATCGCCTTCGGCGACATGGTCCGCATCGGGGACACGGTGGTCGTGGACAAGGAGTGGGGCACGGTCGAGGAGATCACCCTGACCTTCCTGACCGTGCGGACCTGGGACGAGCGGCGGATCACCATGCCCGTGTCCTACTTCACCAGCAAGCCGTTCGAGAACTGGTCGCGCGGGGGCGCGCAGATGACCGGCACGGTCTTCTTCCACCTCGACCACGCGGCGCCCGTGGAGAAGATGCGCGAGCGGCTGCACGAGATCCTGCAGAACAGCACCGACTGGGACGGCCGCGGCTGGAGCCTGGTGGTCACCGACACCACCCCGACCACGATCCAGGTCCGCGCCCTGGTCACCGCCCGGGACTCGGACGCCATCTGGTCGGTGCGCTGCGAGGTCCGCGAGCGGATGATCGACTGGCTGCGCGCGGAGCACCCGTACGCGCTGCCGCGGGTGGTCATCGCCGCCGCGCCCGACGGCGGTGAGGACGCCGCCCGGCTCATGGAGACGAGCGCGGAGCGGCGTCCGGGGACCCTGGACAAGGGACCGGGGCTGGACGGCTGACAGCACGGGGCGGGGTGCGAACGCACCCCGCCCCTTTTGGGCCTACGCCCTTCCCGCCTCCCGGCCTTACGGCAGCGGAGCGCCCCGCAGGCTGCGCATGTCCAGCTGGCGCAGCACCCGGTCCACGATCTCCGGGTCGGCACCCGGCTCGCTGCGCGCCGCCAGCACCTCGTGGCGGGCGGCCGAGAGCATCTCGCTCTGGATGCTCTGCACCTTCTTCATCCGGGTGATGCGCTTCTCGAAGTGCTCCCGCCGGTCGTCGTCCACGATGTCCGGCGCGATGCGCGCACCCATGTCGTAGGCGCGCCGGGCGAGCTGCTCGCTGATCTCCTCCGGCAGCTCCTCGACCTCCAGGATCTCCTTCAGGCGCCGCTTGGACGCCTTGATCACCCGGAGCGCCAGCTCGTGCTCCAGCTTCTCCTCGGCCTCCGAGTCGGCCTTGACCCGCAGCTTCTTGACCAGGGTCGGCAGCGACAGGCCCTGGACGACGAGCCCGGAGAGCACCACGGCGAAGGCGATGAACAGGATCTCGTCACGGGCCGGGAAGTCCCCGCCGCCGTCGATCGTGTACGGGATGGCCAGCGCCAGCGCGACGGACGCCACCCCGCGCATCCCGGACCACCACATGATCACGGTCTCCCGCCAGCTCAGCGGGATGTCCTCGTCGAAGTCGCGGCGCTTGTGCATCCGCTTGGCCAGCCAGGCGGCGGGCAGCAGCCACAGCAGCCGGACGCCCACCACGACCACCACGACGGCGGCGCCGATACCGAGCATCTCGCCCCAGCGGCCGGAGGCCACCTTGATGACGTTGTGCAGCTCCAGGCCGATCAGCCCGAAGGCGACGCCGGTGACGAGGGTGTCGACGATCTCCCAGAAGGTATAGCCGGCCAGCCGGCCCATCACGTCGTCGGCGTCCACCGCGTACTCGGCCAGGAACAGCGCGGTGGTCAGCACCGCCAGCACTCCGGAGCCCTCGAACTCCTCGGCGAGGACGTACGCGACGAACGGCACCAGCAGCGTCAGCCCGATCTGCAGCGTCGGGTCGCCCAGCAGGCCCATCAGCTTGTTGGTGACCCAGCCCAGCACCAGCCCGACCGCTATCGCGACCACCGCGGACAGCACCAGCGAGCCGACCGCGCCGGGCACCGAGAAGGAGCCGCTGACGGCCGCGGCGAGCGCGACGTGGTACAGCACGATCGCGGTGACGTCGTTGAACAGCCCCTCGCCCTCCAGGATGGAGACCATGCGGCGGGGCAGCCCCAGCTTGCCCGCGACGGCGGTCGCGGCGACCGGGTCCGGCGGCGCGACCAGGGCGCCGAGCACCACGGCCGCGGCGATCGGCATGCCGGGGACGATGGCGTGCGCGACGGCGGCGACGGCGGCCGTGGTCGCGAAGACCAGGGCCACCGCCAGCAGGAAGATGGGCCGGATGTTGGCCGTGAACTGCCGCCAGGAGGTGCGCTGCACCGCGGCGTAGAGCAGGGGTGGCAGCACCAGCGGGAGGATGAACTCCGGCGGCACCTCCACGTTCGGCACGAACGGCAGCAGTGCCAGCCCCGCGCCCGCGAGCGTCATCAGGACCGGCGACGGCAGGCCCAGCCGGTCACCGACCGGGACCATGACCACGGCCCCGAGAAGTAGGACGAACATCAGGGCCAGCTGGTCCACGGTGGCTGCACTCCGGGGTCGAGATCGATCACGTTCCGACCCAAGCCTGCCATGGAGCCTGCGAAAACCGCTCGGACGAGCGGTCCGGCCGCTCGGCCGTCCGGCCTACCTCAGCACCCGCGACTCAGGGCCGGCGGATCAGGCGCTCTCGGCCCGCACCCGGTCCAGCGCGCGCTGAAGGTCCTCCGGGTAGGCGCTCTCGAACTCCACCCACTGCCCGTCGGCCGGGTGCTCGAAGCCCAGCCGCATCGCGTGCAGCCACTGCCGGGTGAGGCCCAGCCGCTTGCCGAGCGTCGGGTCCGCGCCGTAGGTCAGGTCGCCGACGCACGGGTGACGGTGCGCGGACATGTGGACCCGGATCTGGTGCGTACGCCCCGTCTCCAGCTTGATGTCCAGCAGGCTGGCCGCCCGGAAGGCCTCGATCAGGTCGTAGTGCGTCACCGACGGCTTGCCGTCGGCCGTCACCGCCCACTTGTAGTCGTGCTGCGGGTGCCGGCCGATGGGGGCGTCGATCGTGCCGCTCATCGGGTCCGGGTGGCCCTGCACCAGGGCGTGGTAGCGCTTGTCGACCGTACGCTCCCGGAACTGCTGCTTGAGCAGGGTGTACGCGCGCTCGGACTTGGCCACCACCATCAGGCCGGAGGTGCCGACGTCGAGGCGGTGCACGATGCCCTGGCGCTCGGCGGCGCCGGAGGTCGCGATGCGGAAGCCGGCGGCGGCCAGCCCGCCGATGACGGTGGTGCCCGTCCAGCCGGGGCTGGGGTGCGCGGCGACGCCGACCGGCTTGACGATCACGACGATGTCGTCGTCGTCGTGCACGATCTCCATGCCCTCGACGGGCTCGGCGACGATCTCCACCGGTGGCGCGGCCTGCGGCATCTCCACTTCCAGCCAGGCACCGCCGTGCACCCGTTCGGACTTCATGACTTCGGCGCCGTCCACCCGGACCTTCCCGCCGGCCGCCAGCTCGGCGGCCTTCGTACGGGAGAAGCCGAACATACGGGCCAGCGCGGCGTCGACGCGCTCGCCCTCCAGGCCGTCCGGTACGGGCAGGGTGCGGATCTCGGGAATCGTGCTCACACCACCGAGTATGTCAGCCCGCGGTGACACTCCCGTCGGCCCCGGGTCGTCCGGGGCACGCGGCCCCTACGGCGCAGGCCCTCAGTCCTTGTGGACCGTGCCGTCCGGGTCCAGGCCGCGGAAGGACAGGATCACGATCAGGATGCCGCCGCAGACGATCGCGGAGTCCGCGAGGTTGAAGACCGCGAAGTGGGCGGGGGCGATGAAGTCCACCACCGCGCCCTCGAAGACGCCCGGCGTACGGAAGATCCGGTCGGTGAGGTTGCCGAAGGCGCCGCCCAGCAGCAGGCCGAGCGCGATGCCCCACGGCAGGCTGTAGAGCTTGCGGGCGATCCGGATGATCACCACGATCACGATCGCCGCGATGATGGTGAGGAAGATCGTCAGCGCCTCGCCGATGCTGAAGGCGGCACCGCGGTTGCGGATCACCTCCAGGCGCAGCAGCGAACCGATCACCTCGATGGGGGCGTGGTGCTCCAGCTTCGCGACCACCAGCGCCTTGCTGCCCAGGTCGAGGAGGTAGACGACGGCCGCGACCAGGAACAGCGTGCCGATCCGCCGCTTGCCCCGGCCCTTGGTCCGGCCCGCGGTGGCACCGGCCTCGCCGCCGTCCGCGTTCTCGTCCCGGCCCTCGTCCGGCTGCTGCTCCCGCGACGCCGCCCTCTCGGCGCTCCCCCCGGCTCCCGGCACCGCCGCCGTCCCCGGCTCGGAATCCGGCCCGGTCTCCGGCGTACCGGTGATGCGCTCCGCCTCTGCCACGTTGTGAGCCCCTCAGCCCGTCGAGTCCCGCACGCCAGGCCGCCCCCGGCTGAGGACGAGGGTACGGCACAGGCGTACGGACACCGTGGGTACGGCCCCCTCGGCCTCGGGTGATTCATCCGCGGACCGCCACCGACCGCCCACCGGGCACCCGCCCCGACGGCCCCGACGGCCTCTGGCGGGCCCCCTGCCGCCACTCCCGCCCCTGCCCCCTCCCGCCTACCCCTCTCTCCTCCTCCGCCCCTACCGCCGCTCCTGCCGCTGCTTGCACTCCACGCACAGCGTCGCCCGGGGGAACGCCTGCATCCGGGCCTTGCCGATCGGCTTGCCGCAGTTCTCGCACAGGCCGTACGTGCCCGCGTCCAGGCGCTCCAGCGCGCGTTCGGTCTGGAGCAGCATCTCGCGGGCGTTGGAGGCCAGCGCCATCTCGTGCTCGCGGGTGATGTTCTTGCTACCGGTGTCGGCTTCGTCGCCGGTGCCCTCGCCGGTGTCCCGCATCAGCCCGGCGAGCGCGTCCTCGGACGCCGTGATCTCCGCGCGCAGCCGCTCCACCTCGTCGAGCAGTTCCGTGCGGGCCTCGGCGACCTCCGCCGGTGTCCAGGGGTCCTCCCCGGGCCGTACGGCCAGCTCGCCGGGGGCGGCCGCGGCGCGCGCCTTGGGCACCGCGCCCGGCGTCCCGTCCTGCTCCGCCTCGGCGGCCGGTGCCCCGCCCGGAGTCTGCTTCTCCACCACCGTCTTGGCTCCCGTCTTCTTCGCGGGCACCGCCTTCTCGGCAGGTGCGGTCTTCTTGGCCGCCTTCTTCACGGCGGCCTTCCGGGGCGCGGGCCCGCCGTCCGCAGGGGGCTCCCCGGCCTCCTTCTTCGCCGCCTTCTTCGCCGTGGCCTTGCCGCCCGGCGTCTTCTTCGCCGTGTGCCCGGCCGCGGGCGGGTGCTCCGGCTCCTCCGCCGGGGTGTCCGGTACGGCCTCCGCGCTCATCGCCGTGGCGGCGGACGCCCGCTTCTTCGCCGCGGGCCCTGGCTTGTCGGCCGCGGCCTTCCCGGCATCCGCCGTGCTCTTCTTCGCGGCGGTCTTCTTCGCCACCATGGCCGCGACCCCTTCACGTATGTGATCATGCTCGCGAATCGTGACCGGAACGATAAATCGCCTCAAGGCACGCGGCAACGGGACGCACCGCCCTTTCCGGCCCGGTCTCCCCCCGCGGCAGCCGGGTCTGCATCCGTTGTGCCCACCTGCCCGCGCGGTAATCCGCCAGCCCACGGCCCGCGCGGAGCCCGGCCCCGGCCGCCCGGCGCGCGGGCGCCGACTCCCGCGCCCTGCGTATCGCCATTCGGGTCACGCCCTCGGCGCCCGCTACCTCACTCGGCGCAGCCCGGAAAACCGGTCGGCCCGCACCGTCGGTGCCCCGTACACTGTGGGCAGCGAAAGGCGCCGACGGGACGAGTAGCGTCGTACGCAGCGATGAGCGATCCGGGGACGGTGCGAGCCCGGAGGCGTGCGCGACGTGAAGATCACCCCAGAGCCGCCGGAAGAACGCCCACGGACGGCCGGCAGGCGGCCCGCGGGTCAGTAGAACCGGCCTCGCGACCCCAATGAGGGGGCGGTGCAGCGCGCACCGCCAAGGAGGGTGGTACCGCGGGGGCCCAGGCTCTCGTCCCTCCGGACGGAGAACGCAGCAGGTGTCCGCCGGAGGAACGCCCCGATGTCACAGCCTCAGTACCGCCAGGTACCCGCCCAGGTAGACCTGCCCGCCCTTGAGCACGCGGTGCTCGATTTCTGGCGCGAGCAGAAGGTCTTCGCCCGTACCCTCCAGCAGTCCGAGGGACGCCCCGAGTGGGTCTTCTACGAGGGTCCGCCGACCGCCAACGGCATGCCCGGCGCCCACCACATCGAGGCCCGCGTCTTCAAGGACGTCTTCCCCCGCTTCCGCACCATGCGGGGCTACCACGTCGGCCGCAAGGCCGGCTGGGACTGCCACGGCCTGCCGGTCGAGCTGGCCGTCGAGAAGGAGCTGGGCTTCAACGGCAAGAAGGACATCGAGGCGTACGGCATCGCCGAGTTCAACGCCAAGTGCCGTGAGTCGGTGACCCGCCACACCGACGCGTTCGCCGACCTGACCACCCGGATGGGTTACTGGACGGACCTGGACGACCCGTACCGCACCATGGACCCCGACTACATCCAGTCGGTCTGGTGGTCCCTCAAGCAGATCTTCGACAAGGGCCTGCTGGCCCAGGACCACCGTGTCGCCCCCTGGTGCCCCCGCTGCGGCACCGGTCTGTCCGACCACGAGCTGGCCCAGGGCTACGAGACGGTCGTGGACCCCTCCGTCTTCGTCCGCCTCCCCCTGACCTCCGGCCCGCTGGCCGGCGAGGCGGCCCTCCTCGTCTGGACGACCACCCCCTGGACCCTGGTCTCCAACACCGCCGTCGCGGCCCACCCCGACGTCACCTACGTGGAGGCCACCGACGGCCAGGAGAAGCTCGTCGTCGCCGAGCCCCTCCTCGACAAGGCCCTCGGCGAAGGCTGGACCACGACCGGCCGGACCTTCACCGGCCGCGAGATGGAGCGCTGGGCCTACCGCCGCCCCTTCGACCTGGTCGAGCTGGAGGACGCCAACTTCGTCGTCAACGCCGACTACGTCACCACCGAGGACGGTACGGGCCTGGTCCACCAGGCGCCCGCCTTCGGTGAGGACGACCTCAAGACCTGCCGCGGCTACGGCCTGCCGGTCGTCAACCCGGTACGCCCCGACGGCACCTTCGAGGAGAACCTGGCCCTCGTCGGCGGCCAGTTCTTCAAGAAGGCCGACGAACACCTCGTCGCCGACCTCGACGCCCGCGGCCTGCTCTTCAAGCACGTCGCCTACGAGCACAGCTACCCGCACTGCTGGCGCTGCCACACCGCGCTCCTCTACTACGCCCAGCCGTCCTGGTACATCCGCACCACCGCGGTCAAGGACGCCCTGCTGCGCGAGAACGAGGGCACCAACTGGTTCCCCGAGTCGGTCAAGCACGGCCGCTTCGGCGACTGGCTCAACAACAACATCGACTGGGCCCTGTCCCGCAACCGCTACTGGGGAACTCCCCTCCCCATCTGGCGCTGCGCCGAAGACCACCTCACCTGCGTGGGCTCCCTGGCCGAACTCACCGACCTCACCGGCACCGACCAGTCCGGCCTGGACCCGCACCGCCCCTACATCGACGCCGTCACCTTCCCCTGCCCCACGTGCCAGGGCACCGCGACGCGCGTCCCCGAGGTCATCGACGCCTGGTACGACTCCGGCTCCATGCCCTTCGCGCAGTGGGGCTACCCGTACAAGAACAAGGAACTGTTCGAGAAGCGCTACCCGGCGCAGTTCATCTCCGAGGCCATCGACCAGACCCGCGGCTGGTTCTACACCCTCATGGCCGTCGGCACCCTCGTCTTCGAGAAGTCGTCCTACGAGAACGTCGTCTGCCTGGGCCACATCCTCGCCGAGGACGGCCGCAAGATGTCCAAGCACCTGGGCAACACCCTCGACCCGATCCCGCTGATGGACCAGCACGGCGCCGACGCCGTCCGCTGGTTCATGGCGGCCGGCGGCTCCCCCTGGGCAGCCCGCCGCGTGGGCCACGGCACCATCCAGGAAGTGGTCCGCAAGACCCTCCTGACCTACTGGAACACGGTCGCCTTCCAGGCCCTGTACGCCCGCACCTCCCACTGGGCCCCCAGCGCCGCCGACCCCGCCCCGGCCGAGCGCCCGCTCCTCGACCGCTGGCTGCTGTCCGAACTCCACGCCCTCACCGACGGTGTCACCGACGCCCTCGAAACCTACGACACCCAGCGCGCCGGCAAACTCCTCTCCTCCTTCGTCGACGACCTCTCCAACTGGTACGTACGCCGCTCCCGCCGCCGCTTCTGGCAGGGCGACAACGCGGCCCTGCGCACGCTCCACGAGGTCGTCGAGACGGTCACCCGGCTGATGGCCCCCATCACCCCCTTCATCACCGAACGCGTCTGGCAGGACCTGATCGTCCCGGTCACCCCCGACGCCCCCGACTCGGTCCACCTCTCCACCTGGCCCGAGGCGGACCGCTCGGCGATCGACCCGGAACTGTCGAAGCAGATGGTCCTGGTACGGCGCCTGGTCGAACTGGGCCGCGCCACCCGCGCGGAGTCCGGCGTCAAGACCCGCCAGCCCCTCTCCCGCGCCCTGGTGGCAGCCTCCGGTTTCGAAACGCTCTCCCCCGAGCTGCGCACCCAGATCACCGAAGAGCTGAACGTCTCCACCCTCGCCACCCTCTCCGAGGTGGGCGGCTCCCTGGTGGACACCACGGCCAAGGCCAACTTCCGGGCCCTCGGCAAGCGCTTCGGCAAGGGCGTCCAGGCAGTCGCCAAGGCCATCGCCGAAACCGACGCCGCGGCCCTCTCCCTCGCCCTGCGCGAGGGCACGGCGACCATCACCGTCGACGACGAGACGGTCCCCCTCTCCCCCGACGAGGTCATCATCACCGAGACCCCGCGCGAGGGCTGGTCGGTGGCCTCCGACGCGGGCGCCACCGTGGCCCTCGACCTGGAGATCACCCCCGACCTGCGCCGCGCGGGCCTGGCCCGCGACGCCATCCGCCTCATCCAGGAAGCCCGCAAGAACAGCGGCCTGGACGTCGCCGACCGCATCACCCTCCGCTGGCAGACCCCCGACGAAGAGGTCCGCACCGCCCTGACCGACCACCAGGACCTCATCGCCGACGAGGTCCTGGCCACCGACTTCGCACAGGGCGAGGCCGACGACACGTACGGCCAGGCATTCGAGGACGAGTCCCTCAACCTGACGTTCCGCCTCAAGAAGACCGAGGCGTGACCACCGAGCCGGTCTGAGCACACGACGGCCCCCGACGCACCAAGCGTCGGGGGCCGTTGCCGTACAAACGGCTTGGGCGTTTCTATAGGACACCGACCCAAAGAGCACCGAAAGCCGCAATACGGCCAGGGCTCGGGGGTGCGCAGGGGTCTCCCCGCAGGCAGCCCGCACACTGGCCAGTTATGGCATGCACGAGGAGTCAAGGGTGCTGTGGGGGCACCCCCGGCCGGAGGCTGGGGGAGAGTGACCCCGGAGGGCCCCCGAGCCCCCACCCACCGGACCCATCGCGCAAGACGCGCACCCCCACCGGACCGCACGGCACGAGGCCACAGGCCACGCAAAAGAACCGGGCCCCCGGGGAATCACCCCAGGGGCCCAGCCCTGATTGCCGACCACGCGCTACACGCGACGACTACGCGCGAAGCGCGGCACCGCTCAGTTGTCGTCCTCGTCGATGAGGAACCCACGCATCGGCGACGGCGCCTGCTGCATCGGCTGCTGCCCCTGCGGCCGCACCGGAGCCATCGGCTGCGTCATCGCCGGCGACATCTGCTGCTGCCCGCCGTAGGACGGCGCGCTGCCCGAGCCACCACCGTGACCACCCATCGACTGCCCGCCACCCATGGCGTGGTTACCCCCCATGGACCCGGCACCGGCCGAAGCCATCGACGGCGACGGCGGCAGCGAGGCGGTCGCCGGCGTCCGCGGCGGCGCCAGCGAGTCGTCGGCCTGGTTCTCCAGCTGGCGCAGCTGGCTCTCCAGGTAGGACTTCAGCCGCGTACGGTACTCGCGCTCGAAGCCGCGCAGGTCCTCGACCTTGCGCTCCAGCGTGGCGCGGGCCGACTCCAGCGACCCCATCGCGACGCGGTGCTTCTCCTGCGCGTCCCGCTCCAGCGCGTCCGCCTTCGCACGGGCGTCCCGCTCCAGACCCTCCGCACGCGAGCGCGCCTCGCCCACGATCTTGTTGGCCTCGGAACGGGCCTCCGCGATCGCCTGGTCGGCGGTCTGCTGCGCGAGCGACAGCACGCGAGCGGCACTGTCACCGCCCGGGCCCTGGCCCGGCTGCGGCAGCTGCGGGCCACCGTGCCCGCCGGGGCCGCCCATCGGGCCGCCCAGCGGACCGCCGGGACCCATCGGGCCGGGGCCGTGCGGACCCTGGGGCCCAGGACCGTGGCCACCGGGCCCGGCCGGGAGCCGCGGGGCTCCTCCGGTCAGCTGCGGCGGGCCGCCCAACTGCTGCTGTTGCTGCTGTTGCTGCGGCGGCACCGGCTGCGGACCGGATATGGCGGCGGGCACGGGAGCGCCGGGCCTGCCCTGCTGGTGCTGCTGCTGGTCCTGCTGCTGGTCCTGCTGCTTGCGCATGTTCTGCTGCTGGTTCTGCGCGGCGGCGCGCGTCGCGGCGGCCAGCTTGGCGCGCAGGTCCTCGTTCTCCCGCAGCAGTCGGGTCAGTTCGGCTTCGACCTCATCGAGGAAGGCATCGACCTCGTCCTCGTCATAGCCTTCTCGGAGGCGGACGGTCGTGAACTGCTTGTTCCGCACGTCCTCGGGGGTCAACGGCATCTCTACTTCACCTCAACGTAGTCGTCGGCAATCGGCAAGACCGTATCGTTCACACCAACAACACCGTCCTCACGACGGTGATCAGGATGTAGACGATGATCATCAATACGAAGAAGGACAGGTCGAGCGCCACGCCCCCGAGACGCAGCGGCGGAATGACCCGCCGCAAGAGCTTGAGTGGCGGATCAGTGACAGTGTAGGTGGCCTCCAGAACGACCACCATCGGCTTGCCGGGTTGCCATGAACGGGCGAACTGGAAGACATAGTCCATCACCAGCCGGAAGATCAACACGATGAGGAAGCAGTACAACGCGATGTAGATCACCTGTCCAGCGATGCTCATCTGCGGTGCCCTCTCCCCTTGCCATGCTGTCGTGTTGGGCCCTTTCGGCCCGGTGTGCCCGGTGTTGCGTCTCAGCTCTGGTTGAAGAACCCGCCCTCTGCGATACGGGCCTTGTCCTCCGCCGTGACATCGACGTTAGCAGGCGACAACAGGAACACCTTCTGCGTCACCCGCTCGATGCTGCCGTGCAGGCCGAAGACGAGACCGGCCGCAAAGTCGACAAGTCGCTTCGCGTCCGTGTCGTCCATCTCCGTGAGGTTCATGATCACCGGAGTGCCCTCACGGAAGTGTTCCCCGATGGTACGGGCTTCGTTGTAGGTCCGGGGGTGCAGCGTCGTGATGCGGTACGGCTCCCGCTCGGACACAACCTTGGGCATGATCACCGGTGCGTTCTTCTCCAGATTCGGACGGTCGGGTGTGATGGACGCCACGGGGGCGATTCGGGCGGGTCGTCCGCTTTCGGCAGCCAGCGGGGCGGACTCACGCTGAGCGGGAGGCTGGGCGACTCGGACGGGTTCGTCCCGTTCCGGGTGCGGCTCGGTGGGTACTTGGGTCTGCTGTCGCCGCCCCCGTTCGGGCTCCGGGTCAAGCTCGGGCTCGAACTCGTCGTCGGGGTCGAACCCCCGGCCGTCGTACCCATCGTCCTCCACGAGGCCGAGGTAGACCGCCATCTTGCGCATCGCGCCGGCCATTCTCTGCGTCCTCCGCTCTGTGGTGGATCGGCTCCGTCACCTGGCGCCTTGAATCCACGCGGTCTGCCCTCCTTTTGGGGGCAATGACCATATTTTGTGCTGTGGTCCGACTTGCTTGGCGACGTTACCCGAGCCGTGGTCGGACTCCGAGTACCGCAGTGCCGACGCGCACATGTGTCGCCCCGGCAGCCACGGCCTCATCAAGGTCCGCGCTCATCCCTGCCGACACCATGTTCGCAGCAGGATGGTTCACGCGCAGGCCGGATGAGATTTCCATCAAACGCTCGAAAGCGGCACCGGGCCGCCCGGCATAAGGGCCGGTCAGCGGAGCCACCGTCATCAGACCGTCCAGGCGCAGCCCTTCGGCGTCCGCGACGGCGTCGGCGAGCGCGGCGACCCCGGCCGGGGCGACCCCGCCGCGCTCCCCCGTCTCCCCCCGGGCGGCACCCGACTCGGCGTCAAGTGCCACTTGGAGCAGGCAGCCGAGCTCGCGGCCGGCCCGTACCGCTTCCTTCGACAGCGCGGTGACCAGCTTGGCGCGGTCGACCGACTGCACAATATCGGCGTAATTGACTACAGACCGCACTTTGTTGGTCTGCAACTGGCCGACGAAGTGCCAGGTAAGGGACAGATCCGAGCAGGCCGCAGCCTTCGGTGCCGCGTCCTGGTCACGGTTCTCCGCCACCTGACGGACGCCCAGTTCCGCGAGCAGCCGCACGTCGCTCGCCGGGTAGGTCTTCGTGACCACGATGAGGGTCACGTCCTCCCGCGCGCGGCCGGCCTTGTCGCACGCGGTGGAGATTCGTTCCTCCACGCGCGCCAGATTGTCCGCCAGTTCGGTCCTACGATCCGTCACAGCTCAGCATCCCAGCCATACATAGCTCGCGAGCCGCCCGGTGACGCGGTCCCGCCGGTACGAGAAGTGGTCCGCCGACTCCAGCGTGCAGATGTGGGAATGCTCACCCATCTGCACGCCGCAGGCGGCGAGTTGGGCACGGACCCCGGCGGCCATGTCCACCGCGGGCGTGCCCCACGAGGTGGTGGCCCAGGCCTCGGGCACCACCGCGGCGACCTCGGCGCGCATCGCCTCGGGCACCTCGTAGCAGCGTCCGCAGACCGCGGGGCCGGTACGGGCGACGATGCGGGACGGGTCGGCGCCGAGCGCGGTCATCGCCTCGACGGTCGCCGGAACCACCCCGGCCACCAGTCCCGGACGCCCCGCGTGCGCGGCGCCGGTGACCCCGGCGACCGGGTCGGCGAGGAGCACCGGGGTGCAGTCGGCGGTCAGGACGGCGAGGGCCAGGCCCCGGCGGGCCGTCACCACCGCGTCCACGCAGGGGATCTCGGAGCCGTCGCGCCAGGGGCCGTCGACCACGGCCACGTCGCGGCCGTGCACCTGGTTCATCCATACGACGGAGGCGGGGTCCAGACCCAGCGCCTTCGCCGCCCGTTCGCGGTTGGTCCGTACCGCGCCGGGATCGTCGCCGACCGCGCCCCCGAGGTTCAGCTCGGCATACGGAGCGGCGCTCACCCCGCCCCACCGGTCGGTGGAGGCGAAGTGCGCGCCGCTCGTGTCGTTCGTCAGCACCGGGTGCTGTTGCCCTATCACGTCGGGACTTCGGTCACTTCAGGAAGTCGGGGACGTCCAGTTCCTCGGCCGCGGTGTCCGAGTACGGACGGGCCGGCGGAACCTGCGGCGAGGCGGTCGGGGGCGGCGGGACCTCGCCGAGCGGGGACGGGTCGGCCGGGGCCGGCTCCTCGTCCCGTACCGGCACCGAGCCCAGGCTGCCGAAGGACGACGGCCGGGACTCGGCCTGCGGGGCCGGGCGGCTGGGGGCCGGGGCCGGTTCCTCGCGCTTGCCGTTGTTCTGGCTGCCGAGCACGGTCTGCTGACGGGCCGGCGGCTGGCCGCCGTCGAAGCCCGCGGCGATGACGGTCACCCGGACCTCGTCGCCGAGCGCGTCGTCGATGACCGCGCCGAAGATGATGTTCGCCTCGGGGTGGGCCGCCTCGCTGACCAGTTGCGCGGCCTCGTTGATCTCGAAGAGACCGAGGTCCGAGCCGCCGGAGATGGAGAGCAGCACGCCGCGGGCGCCGTCGATGGATGCCTCCAGGAGCGGCGAGGAGATCGCCATCTCCGCGGCGGCCACCGCGCGGTCGTCGCCGCGCGCCGAGCCGATGCCCATGAGGGCCGAGCCGGCCTCGGACATCACGGACTTGACGTCGGCGAAGTCGAGGTTGATCAGACCCGGGGTGGTGATCAGGTCGGTAATGCCCTGGACACCCGACAGCAGTACCTGGTCCGCGGACTTGAACGCGTCGAGCACGCTCACCTGGCGGTCCGAGATGGACAGCAGTCGGTCATTGGGAATCACGATGAGGGTGTCGACCTCGTCGCGCAGGCCGGCGATGCCGTCCTCGGCCTGGTTCGCGCGGCGACGGCCCTCGAAGGTGAACGGGCGGGTGACCACACCGATCGTCAGGGCGCCGAGCGAGCGGGCGATGTTGGCGACGACGGGGGCGCCGCCGGTGCCGGTGCCGCCGCCCTCTCCCGCGGTCACGAAGACCATGTCGGCCCCCTTGAGGACCTCCTCGATCTCCTCACGGTGGTCCTCGGCCGCCTTGCGGCCGACGTCTGGGTTGGCGCCTGCGCCCAGCCCACGGGTGAGTTCCCGGCCGACGTCCAGCTTGACGTCGGCGTCGCTCATCAGCAGGGCCTGTGCATCGGTGTTGATCGCGATGAACTCGACGCCCTTGAGCCCGACCTCGATCATCCGGTTGATGGCGTTCACGCCACCGCCGCCGATGCCGACGACCTTGATGACTGCGAGGTAGTTCTGCGGTGCTGCCACGTCGAAGGCCTCTCGCCTCGAGTTACGTGTCGCCGCCGCACCGGGGTGCGGACGTCGACTGATGCCGATGGGACGGTTCGTAGTGCCGACCCGAACCCTAACGCTGAAGTTTAGGGTTACCAGTGCCTGTGTTCCTGGGACTCTTTGGAACGAGACACTAAGTCGACAAGTGGCGCACGTTCAACGAACACGCCGAACCTCCCGTTTTTCTTTTCACCCTATGTGATCACCCATAGTGGTAGCCATCCAGGGTGCTGGCCTGCGGGTACACACGTCAACTCCCGGACACCGCGGGTGCGGTGGGCACACTCACGTCGAAGTGGCGCGCGTCACGCGCCGCTTTCAGCGCCGCGGCGAGCACCTTGGCCTTCGCCGTACTGCGTTCGTCACTCCCCCAAACGACGGTACGGCCGCCCGTCAGCTTCAGGGTGATGGCGTCGAAGGAGCGCACCTCGACGGTGCGAACGTCCTGGTGGAGCGCTTTCGGCAGGGCGGTGACGACGGTGCCGGCCGCGCGCCGGAGCCGGTCGGCACCGAACCGCCGCAGGCCCGGGCTGTCACGTACGGCCATTTCCAGAAGCGGGACGCCCTTCGGGGCGGCGGCGACCGTGGCGAAACGCGTCCCTTCGGCGTCCACTTCGACGAACTTTCCGCCCGTTTGAATAACGAGTTCCGGCTGCCTTTCGGTCACTTTCAGGCTGACCGTGTGCGGCCAGGAGCGCCTGACCTCAACGGACTTGATACGCGGAAGTTTCGCGCGCAGCCGGTCGGCGACGGCCTTCTTGTCCACCGAGGCGAGCGGGGTGTCCATCGGTACCGCGGCGGCCCGTACGACCTCATCGACCGTCAGAACCCCCGTACCGCTCACCTTCACGGCCTCCGTGCGCAGCCAGGTGGAGCCGTACAGGGACCAGGTGCCGAAACCGGCCAGCAGCACCGCGCCGGCCAGTGTGATGATCAGAGTACGGCGGGACGGCACCCTGAACCGGGTCCACAGACCGGGGCGCCCGTCCGGGGAGCCGGACGACCCACCCTGTCGCGCGGGCTTCTTGGCCCCTCCTCCGCCGCCGGAACCGGCTTTCCCGGCTTTCTCGGCCTTTCCTGCCTTTCCCGCCTTTCCGGACGAGGGCGGGCCGGAGCGCGCGGACTTCTTCTCACCGCGCCGGGCGGTCGTCGGTCCGGCCACGCTCCCTCTCCTTCCGGCCGCCACCCCGGGGTCCACCCCCGGGGCAGCACGGCCGTACCGTCCGTCAGCGGCCAGCGACCGCCTCGTACACCATCCCGACCAGCAGCTCGTCCGCGTCCCGGCGCCCGAACTCGGACGCCGCGCGGGACATCTCGTACAGCCGGTGCGGGTCGGCGAGCACCGGGAGCACCTGGCCCTGCACCCACTCCGGCGTCAGCTGCGCGTCGTCGATCAGCAGGCCGCCGCCGGCGTTGACCACCGGCTGGGCGTTGAGCCGCTGTTCACCGTTGCCGATGGGCAGCGGCACGTAGGCGGCCGGGAGCCCGACGGCGGACAGTTCGGCGACGGTCATCGCGCCCGCGCGGCAGAGCATCATGTCGGCCGCGGCGTACGCGAGGTCCATCCGGTCCACGTACGGTACCGGTACATACGGGGGCATTCCCGGCATGTTGTCCACGTGCGGCATTTCATTCTTCGGGCCGACCGCGTGCAGCACCTGGATGCCGGAGCGCTGAAGCGCCGGCACGGCCGCCTGGATGACCTCGTTGAGGCGCCGGGCACCCTGCGAGCCGCCCGACACCAGCAGCGTCGGCAGGTTGGGGTCCAGCCCGAAGGCGGCCCTGGCCTCGGGGCGGACCGCCGCCCGGTCGAGGGTCGCGATGGAACGGCGCAACGGAATGCCGACGTACCGGGCGTCCCGCAGCTTGCTGTCCGGGGTGCTGACCGCGACATACTTGGCGTACCGCGAGCCGATCTTGTTGGCCAGCCCGGGGCGGGCATTGGCCTCGTGCACGATGATCGGCACCCCGCGCCGCTTGGCGGCGAGATAGCCGGGCAGCGCGACATAACCGCCGAAACCGACGACGCAGTCCGCCTTCGTGCGCTCCAGGATCTGCTCGGCGGCCTTGATCGTGCCGCGCAGCCGCCCGGGGACGGTGATCAGTTCGGGCGTGGGCTTGCGCGGCAGTGGTACGGCCGGGATCAGCCCCAGCTCGTAGCCCCGCTCCGGCACCAGCCGGGTCTCCAGCCCCTTCTCCGTGCCGAGTGCCGTGATCCCCACGGTCGGGTCCTGCCTGCGCAGGGCGTCCGCGAGGGCGAGCGCGGGCTCGATGTGGCCGGCGGTCCCCCCACCGGCGAGTACGACATGCACCGAAATTCACCGCTCTCCGGACGGTCGCTTCTTGACGCGCCGTCTCATCGTCTTCCGTCTCACCCCAGCCAGTTTCCTGCCGAAAACAGGCTGCCGCATGGCCAGTGCCGCCCGTGCAGCGGGCTCGTCACGCGCGAAGGCGATCAGCAGACCGATGGCGAACATCGTCGGCAGCAGGGCGGAACCTCCGAAGGAGAACAGCGGCAGCGGGACACCGGCGATCGGCAACAGACCGAGCACCGCACCGATGTTGATCACGGCCTGGGCCGTGATCCAGGTGGTCACGCCTCCCGCTGCGTACCTCACGAAGGGGTCCTCCGTGCGTCCGGCCACGCGGATACCCGCATAGCCTAGAGCCGCGAAGAGGGCGAGCACCGACAGCGTCCCCGCAAGCCCCAGTTCCTCCCCGGTGATGGCGAAGATGAAGTCGGTGTGCGGTTCAGGGAGTTCACCCCATTTTTCCATACTGGCGCCCAGTCCCGAACCGAAGAATCCGCCGGAGGCCAGCGCGTAGATGCCGTGCACGGCCTGCCAGCACTGGTCCTGCGGCCCGGGGTCGGTCGCGCCGATGCAGGCGAGCCGGGCCATCCGGTTGGCGCTGGTCTTGATCAGCAGCGCCCCTATGACGACGGCCGCGCCGAGCACCCCCACGAAGAGCCGGGTCGGGGCGCCGGCCAGCCACAGCAGGCCGAACAGGATCGCGGTCAGGATGATCGCGGTGCCCATGTCACCGCCCAGCATGATCAGACCGAGCAGCAGGAAGGCCATCGGGATCAGCGGCACCAGCAGGTGCTTCCACTGGGCGAGGAGCTTCTTGTCCTGTTTGCGTGCCAGCAGGTCGGCGCCCCACAGGACCAGCGCCAGCTTGCCGAACTCGCTGGGCTGCATCTGGAAGGGGCCGCCCAGGTTGATCCAGTTCTGGTTGCCGTTGACCGCGACCCCTATCCCGGGGATCTGCACCAGGGTCATCAGGAAGACCGAGACGGCCAGCAGCGGATACGCCAGGGTGCGGTGCAGCCGTACCGTCATCCGGGCCGCCACGAGCATCAGGATGCCGCCGAGCACCGCCGCGAAGAGCTGCTTGCGGAAGAAGTACGTCGGTGCCAGCCCGAGCTGGAGGGCCTTGATCTGGGAGGCCGAGTAGACCATCACCAGGCCGAGCACGGTGATCAGCAGGCTGCCGCCGACCACCAGGTAGTAGGCGGTCAGCGGCCGGTCCCAGGCCCGGCGGACCTGGGTGTACAGACCGCGCGGGTTACGGGGGGCGCCGCCGCGCGGCAGGCGCGGGCCGAGGCCGGGCCGCCGTGCCGGGCGCGGCGGCGCGGCCTTCGCCGATCGGGCCGTCATCCTCGTCCCCTCCACAAGTGCGCTGCGCCGTGCGTCCTCGACGGCGGCGGGGACGTGCGGACTACTGTTCCTGGGCGGCCAGCGTGCGGACCGCGTCGGCGAAGGCCTCGCCCCGCTTGGTGTAGTTCAGGTACATGTCCATCGAGGCGCAGGCCGGGGCCAGCAGGACCGTGTCGCCCGGCCGGGCCAGGCGCGCTGCCTCCCGTACGGCTTTGGACATCGCCCCAGTGTCGGTCCGGTCGAGGTCGACCACCGGGACATCCGGGGCGTGTCGCGCCAGGGCCTCCCGAATGAGCGCCCGGTCGGCGCCGACGAGGACCGCGCCGCGCAGCCGCCCGGCGGACTTCTGGACGAGTTCGTCGAAGGTGGCGCCCTTGGCCAGGCCGCCGGCGATCCAGACGATGTGCTCGTACGCCGCCAACGACGCCTCGGTGGCGTGGGTGTTGGTGGCCTTGGAGTCGTCCACGTACGCGACCCCGGCGACGTCCGCGACGTGCTCGATGCGGTGCGCGTCCGGGTGGAAGGCGCGCAGGCCGTCGCGTACGGACTGGGGGCGCACGCCGAAGGCGCGGGCCAGGGCCGCCGCGGCGAGCGCGTTGGCGATGTTGTGCGGGGCCGCGGGCGTCACGTCCGAGACCTCGGCCAGCTCCTGGGCCTGCTTCTGCCGGTTCTCGACGAAGGCGCGGTCGACGAGGATGCCCTCGACGACGCCCAGCTGGGAGGGGCCCGGGGTGCCGAGGGTGAAGCCGATGGCGCGGCAGCCCTCCTCGACGTCGGCCTCGCGCACCAGGTCCTCGGTCACCTGGTCGGCGACGTTGTAGACACAGGCCACGGTGTTGCCCTCGTAGATCCGGCCCTTGTCGGCGGCGTACGCCTCCATGGAGCCGTGCCAGTCGAGGTGGTCCGGGGCGAGATTGAGGACCGCGGCGGAGTGGGCGCGTACGGAGGGCGCCCAGTGCAGCTGGTAGCTGGACAGCTCGACGGCGAGAACGTCGTACGGCTCGTCCGAGAGCACCACGTCCACCAGCGGCACCCCGATGTTGCCGACGGCCGCGGTGCGCAGCCCCTCGGCCTCCAGGATGGCGGCCAGCATCCGTACGGTCGTGGTCTTGCCGTTGGTGCCGGTGACCGCGAGCCAGGGCGGGGATTCCGGGCCGCGCATCCGCCAGGCCAGCTCCACGTCGCCCCACACGGGGACACCGGCCGCCTCGGCGGCCTGGAAGAGCGGGCTGGCGGGCTTCCAGCCGGGGGTGGTGACGACGAGGTCGGTGCCCTCGGGGAGAGTGTCGCCGTCGCCGAGGCGGACGGTGATGCCCAGCTCCTCCAGGGGGGCGGCCTGCGCCCGCTCCCGCTCGCCGTCGCTGCCGTTGACGACGGTGACGACGGCGCCGAGGCCGGCCAGGGCGCGGGCGGCGGGAACGCCGCTCACGCCGAGACCGGCCACGGTCACGTGCTGTCCGGCGAGGTCGAGGCCGGTCACTTGGCGGCCTGCCAGCCGCCGTAGAACAGGCCCAGGCCGACGATCACGCACATGCCCTGGATGATCCAGAACCGGACCACCACAAGGACTTCGGACCACCCCTTGAGTTCGAAGTGGTGCTGGAGTGGCGCCATCCGGAAGACCCGCTTGCCGGTGAGCCGGAAGGAGCCGACCTGGATGACCACCGACATGGTGATCAGGACGAAGAGGCCGCCGAGGACGGCCATCAGCAGCTCCGTACGGGAGCAGATGGCCAGACCGGCCAGCGCGCCACCCAGGGCCAGCGAACCGGTGTCGCCCATGAAGATCTTCGCGGGCGAGGTGTTCCACCACAGGAAGCCGAAGCAGGCGCCCATCAGGGCGGAGGCGACGACCGCGAGGTCGAGCGGGTCGCGTACCTCGTAACAGGCGGGCCCGGCGCTGATCGCGTTGGCGCAGGACTCCTGGTACTGCCAGATGCCGATGAAGGTGTACGCGCCGAAGACCATCACCGAGGCGCCGGTGGCCAGGCCGTCCAGGCCGTCGGTGAGGTTCACGCCGTTGGACATCGCCAGGATCATGAACAGCGCCCAGATGACGAAGAGCACCGGACCGATCTGCCAGCCGAAGTCCTGGGTGAAGGACAGCCGGTCGGAGGCCGGGGTCTGGCCGCGCAGGTCGGCGAACTGGAGCGAGAGCACCGCGAAGGCGATGCCGACGATCAGCTGGCCGGCCATCTTCGCCTTGGCCCGCAGGCCCAGCGAACGCTGCTTGACGATCTTGATGTAGTCGTCGAGGAAGCCCACCAGGCCCATGCCGGCCATCAGGAACAGCACCAGCACACCGGAGAAGCTCGGGTTGCTGCTGGTGATGACCTTGGTCAGCGCGTAGGCGATGAGCGTGGCCAGGATGAAGGCGATGCCGCCCATGGTGGGCGTACCGCGCTTGCTGTGGTGGTCGCGCGGGCCGTCGTCACGGATGAACTGCCCGTAGCCCTTCCTGGCCAGCAGCTTGATCAGCAGCGGGGTGCCGATCAGCGTCAGGAAGAGTCCGATCATTCCGGAGAAGAGGATCTGCTTCATCGGGTGGCGGCTCCGCCCTCGACACCGGTGTCGCCCAGCAATGCCGCGGCGACCCGTTCCAGGCCGACCGACCTGGACGCCTTCACCAGCACGACGTCACCCGGCCGCAGCTCGCTGCGCAACAGGTCGACCGCCGCCTGCGCGTCGGACACGTGCACCGACTCCTCACCCCACGAACCCTCGTTCTTGGCGCCCATGTCGAGCCAGGCCGCTTCCCTGCCGCCGACCGCCACGAGCTTGCTGACGTTGAGCCGGACGACCAGGCGCCCGACCGCGTCGTGTTCGGCGAGTGACTCCCCGCCGAGCTCGGCCATCTCACCGAGCACCGCCCACGTACGGCCTCCCGTTTCCTTGGAGGCTTCGCCCATCGCCACGAGCGCGCGGAGCGCCGCCCGCGTGGATTCCGGGTTCGCGTTGTAGGCGTCGTTGACGACCGTCACACCGTCCGCACGCTCGGTGACCTCCATCCGCCAGCGGGAGAGCGTGCCGGCTTCGGAGAGCGCGACGGCGATCTCGTCCACGGGCATGCCCAACTCATGGGCGACGGCGGCCGCGGCAAGCGCGTTCGACACGTGGTGCTCACCGTACAGCCGCATGGTCACGTCGCTGCACCCGGAGGGTGTGTGAAGCGTGAAGGCCGGCTGTCCGAGCGCCGTGAGCCGGACGTCCTCGGCCCGTACGGCGGCTTCCGCGGACTCGCCGAAGAAGACCGTACGGGCCTTCGTACGGGAGGCCATCGCGCGTACGTACGGGTCGTCGGCGTTGAGCACGGCGACGCCGCCCTCGGCCGCGGCGGGCAGCGCCTCGACCAGCTCGCCCTTGGCCTGCGCGATCTGCTCGCGGCCGCCGAACTCGCCGATGTGCGCGGAGCCCACGTTGAGGACCACGCCGATGCGCGGCGGGACCAGCTGAGCGAGGTAGCGGATGTGGCCGACGCCGCGGGCACCCATCTCCAGGACGAGGAACTTCGTGCCGTCGTCCGCGCGCAGCGCGGTCACCGGCAGCCCGATCTCGTTGTTGAGGTTGCCCACCGGGCACACCGTCGGCCCCCGGCGGGCCAGCAGCTGGCCGATCAGGTCCTTGGTGCTGGTCTTGCCGGCCGAGCCGGTGAGCCCGACGACGCAGGCGCCCAGCCGGCCGACGACGGCGCGGGCCAGCGCCCCGAGGGCGGCGACCACGTCGTCCACGACGATCGCGGGGACACCGACGGGACGGGCGGCGAGGACCGCCGCCGCGCCCGCCTCGACGGCGCGCGCGGCGTAGTCGTGACCGTCCACGCGTTCGCCGGCGAAGGCCGCGAAGAGGCTGCCGGGGCGCACCTCACGGGAGTCGTACACGACCGGGCCGGTGACCTGGGCCTCCGGGTCCGGTATGTCGTGCTGCTGCCCGCCGACGATGTTCGCGATCTCGGCGAGGGACAGGGAGATCACTTCTCACCCCCGGCCGTGGGCAGGTCGTGCCGTTCGAAGGGTTTTGCGCGCATGGCGGTGTGTCATCCCTGGTGGTTCGGCTGCTGCGGTGTCATCGAAGCCTCGATGGCCTGGCGCAGCACCTGACGGTCGTCGAAGGAGCGGACCACTCCGGCGATGTCCTGGCCCTGCTCGTGGCCCTTGCCCGCGACGATCACGGTGTCGCCGGGCTCGGCGCGGGCGACGGCGGCCGCGATGGCGGTGGCCCGCTCCTCCTCGACCAGCACGGTGCCGCGCTCGTGGACGGGTACCTCGGCGGCGCCCGCCAGCATCGTGGCGAGGATCGCGAGGGGGTCCTCGCCACGGGGGTTGTCGGAAGTCAGTACGGCGGTGTCGGCGAGGCGGGCGACCGCCGCGCCCATCGGCTTGCGCTTGTGCGGGTCGCGGTCGCCGCCACAGCCCAGCACGGCGTGGATACGGCCCTCGGTGACCTTGCGCAGAGCGCGCAGGACCGATTCGACCGCGTCGGTCTTGTGGGCGTAGTCCACGACCGCCAGGTAGTCCTGGCCCGCGTCGACACGCTCCAGGCGGCCGGGGACGCCGGGCACCGCGGCGACGCCGTCGGCGGCGGTCTGCGGGTCCACACCGGCCACCACCAGCGCCGTGATCGCGGCCAGCGCGTTGGCGACGTTGAACGGGCCCGGGATGGGCGAGGCGGCCCGTACGGACACGCCGTCGGGGCCCAGCACGGTGAAGGTGGAGCCGAGCGTGCCGACCTCGACGTCGGCGGCGCGCCAGTCGGCGTCCGGGTGGCCCTCGGCGGAGAACGTGGTGACCGGCACCTCGGACTCGCCGGCGGCCAGCCGCTTGCCGTACTCGTCGTCGAGGTTGACCACGCCGGCCTTGCTGCGCGCCTTGGTGAACAGCTGCGCCTTGGCCTGGAAGTAGTCCTCCATCCCGGAGTGGAACTCCATGTGCTCCGGGCTGAGGTTGTTGAAGATCGCGACGTCGAAGACGCAGCCGTCGACCCGGCCGAGGACCAGCGCGTGGCTGGAGACCTCCATCGTCACCGCCCGCACGTCGCGCTCGCGCATGACGGCGAACAGTGCCTGGAGGTCGGTGGCCTCGGGCGTGGTGCGCTCCGACTTCAGGCGCTCGTCGCCGATCCGGGACTCGACCGTACCGATCAGGCCGGTCAGGCCCGCCCGGCGGCCGCCGTCGCCCGGAGCCGCTTCGCGCTGCTCCTCCTCGGCGGCCTTCCCGGCCGCGGCGCGCAGGCCGCCGTCGACGAGGTAGGCGGTGGTGGTCTTGCCGGAGGTGCCGGTGATGCCGATCTGCAGGAGATCGCTGCCCGGGTCGCCGTAGATCGAGACGGCGAGCGCCCCCATCCGGGCCCGCGGCTCGTCCACCACCAGGACGGGCAGGCCCGTCGCGGCGGCGCGCTCGCGGCCCGCCGGGTCGGTCAGGACCGCCGCGGCGCCGAGGTCGGCGGCCTGGTTGGCGAAGTCGGCGCCGTGGAAGCGGGCGCCGGGCAGCGCGGCGTAGACGTCACCGGGCCGCACGGCCCGGGAGTCGTGGGTGATGCCGGTGACGACGGCGTCGGCGGCGTCCGCCGTGGCCGGCACCGAGGTGCCCAACTGCTCGGCGAGGTCCGCGAGGGGGGTGGCGCGGACCCGCTCTGGGCGGGGCGCTCCCGGAAACTTTCCGGGGGCGTCCTTCTGGGCGTGGTGGGACTGATCAGCGTGTGACACGGCGGTGAGCGTACCGGGCGCGGCGGCCTCGGGGCGAAGTGAGGGCCGCGTGCGGGAGCGGTTCCCTGGGTCGGGGGTGATGGTCGTCACGGCGGTGCTGCCTCGTTTTCATTCGCCTGGCTGGAAGGTGACGGGCAGGCGCGGGGGCTGGGCGCCGCTCGGCGGGACCTGGAGCGTCTTGAGCGCGAACTCCATGACCTGCTGGTAGATCGGGCCGCACACCTGGCCGCCGAAGTAACTTCCCTTGGTCGGGTTCTGGACGGCGCAGTAGACGGTGATACGGGGCTGGTCGGCGGGGGCGAACCCGGCGAAGGAGGCGGTGTAGCCGTGGTAACGGCCGGTTTTCGGGTCCACCCGGTTGGACGTGCCGGTCTTGCCGCCGACGCGGTACCCGTCGATCTTCGCCTTGGCGCCGGTGCCTTCCTTGTCGTCGACCACCGATTCGAGCATGGTGGCCAGTGTCCTGGCGGTCTTCTCGCTCACCACCCGGCTCTTGTGCGGCCGCGGCGCGGGCCGGTACCGGCCGTCCGGGCCCGTGGTGCCCCTTATGAGCGTGGGGGCGATGCGCTCGCCGCCGTTGGCGATGGCGGAGTAGACCGAGGCGGCCTGGACCGCGTTGAGCGACAGGCCCTGCCCGAACGGGATCGTGTACTGCTGCGAGGTGCTCCACTTCTGCGGCGGGGCCAGCAGGCCGGGGGTCTCGCCGGGGAAGCCGAGTCCGGTGGGCTGTCCGAGACCGAACTTGCGCAGGTAGGAGTAGAGCACCTGGTTGGCTTCCTGCCGGGTCCTGCCGAGCTGTTCGGTGGCCAGGATGGTGCCGATGTTGCTGGATTTGGCCAGGACGCCGTTGAGGGTCAGGTGCCAGGTGGGGTGGTCGATGTCGTCCGAGAAGTTGCGGTCGCCGCGGTGCAGCCGGTTGGGGACGGTGACCCGGGTGGCGGGGGTCGCGGCGCCCTCTTCCAGAACGGCGGCCATCGACATGAGCTTGCTGGTGGAGCCGGGTTCGAAGGCGTCGGTGAGAGCGGCGTTGCCCAGCGCTTCCGGGTCGGCCTTCGAGATGTCGTTGGGGTCGAAGCCGGGGGCGTTGGCCAGGGCCAGGATCTCGCCCGTCCTCGTGTCCTGCACGACGACGTAGCCCCGGTCGGCCCGGGACTCGGTGACCTGCTTGGTGATGGCCTGCTGAGCCATCCACTGGATGTCGCGGTCCAGGGTCAGCTCGACGTCGGTGCCCGGCACGGCCGGGTGTTCCTGGGTGCCCGCGGTGGGCACCCGCCGGCCGCCGGACTGGGCGTAGATCAGCTTGCCGTCCTTGCCCGCCAGCTGCTGGTCGAGCCGGGCCTCCAGGCCGCCGCCACCCCGGCCCTCGCTGTTGACGAAGCCGAGCACCCCGGAGGCGAGGTCCTTGTTGGGGTAGACGCGCTTGCTGTGCTTGTCCGCGAAGATTCCGACCAGGACGTTCGGGCGGCGCTCGCTCTTGGGCTGCTTGGCCGCCTTGGCGTCCAGCTCCCTGCGCAGATCCTTGATCTGCTTCCAGACCTGCGGGGTCTGCTGCCGGGAGAGCCGGACGTAGCGGGAGCCGGGCGTGGCGAGCTTCTTGGCCAGGGCGGCCCGGTCCTCGTGGAGGATCGGCGCGAGCAGGGCGGCGGCCTGCTGCGGCGCGTCCTGAACCTTGATCTTGTCGGGCGCGAACAGGCTGGGGTCGGCGGTGATGTCGTACGCGTCCACCGTGGTGGCCAGGTCCACACCGTCCCGGTCGGTGATCGCGCCCCGCTCGGCGGCCAGCTTGACCGGGACATACCGGTTGACGTTGGCCTTGGCCGCGTACGCACCGGCGTCCACGGCCTGCACCTGGAACAGCCGGACGACGAAGACCAGCAGGATCAGGGCCAGGCCGAGCGAGACCAGGCGCAGCCGGGGGCGCGGGCTGCCCAGGCGCAGGGTGGGTGTGCGGGGGCGGGGGGCGCGTTTGGTGGTGGTGGGGCGTGCGGAGGCGGGGCGCTTCTGGGCCGCGGGGCGGCTCTGGGCCGTCGCGCGCTGGGACCGGCCGCTCCCGCCGCTCTGGCCCGGACCGCCGCGGGGCGGACCGGCGCGGCCGCCGGCCGGGGTGGGGCGGGGGACGCGGCGGCGGGGGTCCGGGGCGGTGGGCGCCTTGGAGCCCGCCGCGGCGCCGGGGCGAGAGGGGGAGCCGGAGGCCGGGCTCGTACCGGAGCCGCTGCCGGTCTTACGTGGGGCCCGGGGGGCGGCGGGCTTCGATCCTGCGGACTTCGATCCGGCAGGCTTCGTTCCGGCAGGCTTCGTTCCGGCGGGCTTCGGGCCGGACGTCTGGGGGCCGGAAGTCTTCGCAGCGGAGGGTTTGGAGGGGCCGGGTGTCTTGGCACCGGGGGACTTGGAGCCGGAGGATCCGGATCCTCCGGGCCCGGCCCCCCTCGAACCCGAGCCGGAGCCGCTGCCGGAGCGCGGGCCCTTGGGGTCGGTCATGCGACGCCCTCCTCCGGTGCGGTCCTACGGGCGAGGGGTACGCATCCGAAGGCGAGCGCGGGCGCAGGGGCAACGGCTGCGGCCACGGCCGCAGGCAGGGCGGCGCCCCCGGACAGGCCTTCGGCGTTCTCGTACGTCACAGGTCACCTGCCGGAAGTCGTCGGAGCGGAGCCGGGCCCCGGGGCGCCGGGCAGCGGACGGCCGGGGGCGGAGAGGGCGGGGAACGGGTGGTCGGGCAGCGGCTGGTCGGGCAGCCCCGCGTCCGGGGCGGCGGGCGCGGCGGACGGTTGCGGCCCGGCGGACGGCCGGGGCCCGGGGACCCGCGCGGCGGCGTGCCCCGGCGCCGTCCGGGGGCCCGGCACGGTGAACCGCGACGGGGTGCGCGCGCTCATCGGTCCCGTACCGCCCGGGGCCGCGCTCGGCTTGCCGCGTACCGTGCCGTCGGGCTCCAGGAACGCCGGGCTGCCGCCCGGGACCATGCCCAGCTCGCGGGCGCGCTCGTCCAGCGCGCCCGGCGCCGAGTAGGCGTCCACCTCCTGCTGGAGCGCCTGCTGCTCGTCCGTCAGCTCATTGGTGCGTTTCTCCAGCTTGCTCAGCTCGAAGGAGCCCTGGTTGAGCGCGGAATTCAGCAGCAGCAGCGTGATCAGGCCGGAACCGAGGAGCACGACCACGAGAAGCACGAACGGCGTACGCGCCGCCGTGCCCCCCGCTCCGGAGGCGAACAGGCCCGAGAGCCGTCCGGACCCCGGGCGCGTGCGCCCCGGCCGGTTCACGCGATGTCCTCGCGGATGCGCTCGGCGCCGCGCAGCCGGGCGGGGGCCGCGCGCCGGTTCTCGGCGATCTCCTCCTCGGTCGGCAGCTCGGCGCCACGGGTGAGCAGCTTCAGCCGCGGCTGGTACTGCTCGGGGACGACGGGCAGGCCGGGCGGTGCGGTGTTGGCCGCGCCCGCCGCGAAGACCTGCTTGACGATCCGGTCCTCCAGGGACTGGTACGACAGCACGGCGATCCGGCCGCCCACCGCGAGGGCCCGTACGGCGGCCGGCACGGCGCTCTCCACGGCGGCCAGTTCGGCGTTGACCTCGATGCGCAGCGCCTGGAACGTGCGCTTGGCGGGGTTGCCGCCGGTGCGCTTGGCGGCCTGCGGCAGGGCGTCACGGATCAGCTCCACCAGCCGCGCGCTGCGCGTGAAGGGCTCCTTGGCGCGCTCCTTGACCACGGCCTCGACGATCCGCTTGGCCTGCTTCTCCTCGCCGTATGCGCGCAGGATGCGGACCAGTTCGCCGGGCGGGTAGGTGTTGAGGACCTCGGCAGCGCTCATGCCGGTCGTCTGGTCCATGCGCATGTCGAGCGGCGCGTCCTGCGCGTACGCGAAGCCGCGGTCGGCCTCGTCGAGCTGCATCGAGGAGACACCGAGGTCGAACAGGACGCCCTGGACGCGCGGGACGCCGAGGCGGGCCAGCACCCGGGGCAGCTCGTCGTAGACGGCGTGCACGAGGGTGGCGCGGTCCCCGTAGGGCGCCAGGCGCTCCCCCGCCAGCTTCAGGGCCGCCGGGTCGCGGTCGAGGGCGATCAGACGTGCTGCCGGGAACGTGGCGAGCAGCGCCTCGCTGTGCCCTCCGAGGCCGAGCGTGCAGTCGACGACGACCGCGCCGGGCTCGGCGAGTGCGGGGGCGAGCATGTCCAGACACCGCTGGAGCATGACGGGTACGTGGCGATCGTTGCTGCTCATGCGCCTTCCGATGGGGTGGGCGGCAGGTGGGTCCCCCCGGCCGCTGGCTGGGGGAATGCCGCACGTACCGCTTGGTCCCCGCCCGCTCTGAAGGGGAAGTGGCCCTCCGACGACGGGGAAGTGCCGTCGGCGGACCGGTTGGAGCGGGAGGAGGCCGAGCCGTACGTGCAGATCGCACGCGAAAGATCCGGGATCCGAGGAGAGCGTCACGCCTCCCACTTCGCGCCACTTTAGTCCACTGCCGCGCGGGGTCAATCAACCGGTTCCGCGCGTCCCGCACCGGCCGTCCGGGGGTTTTCGGAAGATTTTCGGGCGGCTCCGGAGAACCGTGGGACCACCCGGCCCGAGGCCCGCGGCGCGGGCGAAAAGGCCGCTTTCACCCGATCGGCGGCAGACTGCGGGGGCGTGTGGAAAACCTCACACGACACCTCGGTGCCCCCTATGCCCGTCCCCACGTGCAGCCTTATCGCCCGGCGCCCTTTACCGTGTTGCTATGTCGATACCTGCCTCGCAGCCGCTGCCCCCCTCGACCGACAGCGCCGTGGCCCCCACGGGCGGCACGGTCACCGACCGCCTCGTCGAGGCCAACAGCAAGTACGCCGCCGCCTTCACCGATCCGGGCATGGACGCCCGGCCCGTCCTCAAGGTCGCCGTCGTGGCGTGCATGGACGCGCGCCTCGACCTCCACGCCGCGCTGGGCCTGGAGCTCGGCGACTGCCACACCATCCGCAACGCGGGCGGCGTCGTCACCGACGACATCATCCGCTCCCTGACGATCAGCCAGCGGGCGCTGGGCACCCGCTCGGTCGTCCTCATCCACCACACGGGCTGCGGGCTGCTCAGCCTGACCGAGGACTTCCGCCACGACCTGGCGGCCGAGGTCGGACAGCGCCCCAACTGGGCGGTCGAGGCGTTCAAGGACCTCGACGAGGACGTCCGGCAGTCCATGCAGCGGGTCCGGACCTCCCCGTTCCTGCTGCACACGGACGATGTACGGGGATTCGTCTTCGATGTGACGACGGGTCTGCTGCGGGAGATCGACCCGCGGTAGGTGCCGGACATACGGGAAGTCCACGGCCGCGGGGCCCTGCCCCGCGGCCGTGGTGCCGTGCCCGGGACCGTGCTGACGCGGCCCGTCGGGTGAGTTATCCACAGGCCATGACGCGGGGCGGCGTGGGCGGCGAGAATGCGTGAGTGACGTCGTCGCGGCCGTGCGGCCGGGGCGGCGCAGGGCGGGGAGGGCCGGTCCGTACGGAGGACGTGGGCCCGCAAGCGGGGTATCCCGTGCTCTCCGGAGCGCGGGGCAAGGGCCGAGGAGGGCCGGGTGACGACCTATGACGAGCAGGCGAGCCTTGGAGGTCACCCCGCGCGGCCGGAGCCGGGCGCGCGGGGCGGTCTGACCACCACGGCGGAGCGGGTCCGCCGGTCGGTGGAGGGCGTGATCGAGGGCAAGCCGGAGGTCGTGCGGCTCTCGCTGACCGTGCTGCTCGCGGAGGGCCATCTGCTCATCGAGGACGTGCCGGGCGTGGGCAAGACGATGCTCGCCAAGGCGCTGGCCCGGTCCATCGACTGCTCGGTGCGGCGTATCCAGTTCACCCCCGACCTGCTGCCGTCGGACATCACCGGCGTGAGCGTCTACGACCAGCAGCGGCGGGACTTCGAGTTCAAGCCCGGCGCGGTCTTCGCCCAGATCGTGATCGGTGACGAGATCAACCGCGCCTCGCCCAAGACCCAGTCCGCGCTGCTGGAGTCCATGGAGGAGCGCCAGGTCACGATGGACGGCCAGACCTACGAGCTGCCCGCGCCCTTCATGGTCGTCGCCACCCAGAACCCGGTCGAGATGGAGGGCACCTACCCCCTGCCGGAGGCGCAGCGGGACCGTTTCATGGCGCGGGTCTCGATCGGCTACCCGAGCCCGGAGGCCGAGCTGCAGATGCTGGACGTGCACGGCGCCGCCTCTCCCCTGGAGGAGCTCCAGCCGGTCGCGCATGCCGACGAGATACTGAAGCTGATCGACGCGGTGCGCGCGGTCCACGTCGCCGCACCGGTCCGCAGATACGCGGTGGATCTGGTGGCCGCCACCCGCAACCACCCCGAGCTGCGGCTGGGCGCCTCGCCGCGGGCGACGCTGCATCTGCTGCGCGCGGCGAAGGCCTCGGCGGCGCTGGCCGGCCGGGAGTACGCCCTGCCGGACGATGTGCAGGCGCTCGCGGTGGCGGTGCTGGCGCACCGGCTGCTGCCGACCGCCCAGGCCCAGTTGAACCGCCGTACGGCCGAGCAGGTCGTGGTCGAGATCCTGCGCCGTACGCCGGTCCCCGACCCCTCGGCCCAGCAGTGGCCACGACCGCACGCGCAGCAGCCGCCCGGCGCCCGGGGGTACTGATGACGGGCGGGGGGACCGAGGAAGCTCCGGAGCCCGGGGGGCTGCGGGCCGCCTTCGCGGGGCTGACGACGCGCGGCCGGTCCTTCCTGGCGGCGGGTGTGGCCGCCGCCGTGTGCGCGTACGCCCTCGGGCAGACGGACCTGCTCCGGGTCGGACTGCTGCTGGCCGCGCTGCCCCTGGTGTGCGCGTTCGTGCTGCACCGCACCCGCTACCGGGTCGCGGGGAGCCGGACCCTCTCCCCCGCCCGGGTGCCGGCCGCGGCCGAGTCGCGGGTCCTGCTGCGGGTGGAGAACGTCTCGCGGCTGCCCACCGGTGTGCTGATGCTCCAGGACCGGGTGCCGTACGTGCTCGGCCCGCGGCCCCGATTCGTCCTGGACCGGGTCGAGGCGGGCGGCCGCCGTGAGGTGTCCTACCGGGTCCGTTCCGACCTGCGCGGACGGTATCCGCTGGGGCCGCTGCAACTGCGGCTGTCCGACCCGTTCGGCATGTGCGAGCTGACCCGTTCCTTCAGCGACCAGGACATCCTGACGGTGGTGCCGCGGGTCGAGCCGCTGCCGCCGGTGCGGCTCACCGGCGAGGCTTCCGGTTACGGCGACGGGCGGCAGCGGGCCCTCGCGCTGGCCGGCGAGGACGACGTCATCCCCCGCGGCTACCGCCACGGTGACGACCTGCGCCGCGTCCACTGGCGCTCCACCGCGCGCTACGGCGAGCTGATGGTCCGCCGGGAGGAGCAGCCGCAGAAGGCGCGCTGCACGGTCCTCCTGGACACGCGGCGCACGGCCCATCAGGGCTCCGGGCCGGACTCCGCGTTCGAATGGGCCGTGTCGGGCGCCGCGTCGACGGCGGTCCACCTGCTGGAGCGCGGCTTCTCGGTGCGCTTCCTGACCGACACGGGCACGTCCGTACCAGGACCGGACGGGGCCGGCGGCTGGGCGGGCGGCACCGAGTCCGCCGACACCGCCGGGCTGCTGCTGGACACCCTCGCCGTGGTGGAGCACTCCGCCGAACCGGGCCTGGCCCGGGCGTACGACGTGCTGCGCGGCGGCAACGAAGGGCTGCTGGTCGCGTTCTTCGGCGACCTGGACGAGGAACAGGCCGCGGTGGCCGGGCGGATGCGGCAGCGCAGCGGGGCGGCGGTCGCGTTCGTCCTGGACAGCGCCGCCTGGTCCCGGGGGGCCGACGGGCCGCGTACCGGCACCGGCGAGGCCGGGCGGCCGCTCGCCGAGCGCCTGCGGATGCTCCGTGAGGCGGGCTGGAAGGCACTGCCGGTGTCGCCGGGCGATGCGCTGACGGCGCTGTGGCGGCAGGCGGACCAGGTGGCCGGTCGCGGCACCGGGAAGCGGAGTGACGACATGAGCGGGCGGGCGCGGCTGACGGTGTGCGCGGCGGTGGCGACGCTGTGCGCGTCCAGTGCGCTGCTGCCACTGGTGGACCCGGTCGGCTGGATGATGCAGGCGGCCGTCCTGCTGATCATCGTGTCCGGCGCCGGCGCGCTGGCCCGGCGGATGCCACTGGCGCGGCCGCTGACCGTCGTGGCGCAGGCCGTGGTGGCGCTGCTGCTGCTCACCGTGCTCTTCGCGAACGACCAGGCGATCGGCGGCGTGCTGCCGGGGCCCGACGCGTTCCGGGAGCTCGGCGAACTGACGCAGGAGGGCGTCGCCGACGTCGGCCGCTACGCCATACCGGCGCCGGTGACGGCCGGTATCCGCCTGCTGCTGGTCGGCGGGGTGCTGCTGGTCGGCCTCGTGGTGGACACGCTGGCCGTGACGTACCGCAGCGCGGCGCCCGCCGGGCTGCCGTTGCTCGCGCTGTATTCGGTGGCGGCGGGGCTCTCCCAAGGCGGCGCGGGCTGGCTGTGGTTCCTGATCGCGGGAGCCGGTTATCTGCTGCTGCTCCTGGCCGAGGGCCGGGACCGGCTCTCGCAGTGGGGCCGGGTGTTCGGCGGCCGGACCTCCGGCGCCGGGCGGCCGCCGGTCGCCAAGGGGCAGAGCTACGCCTCCACCGCGGGCGGCCCGGCGCACGCCCCGGTCCGTACGGGCCGCCGGATCGGCGCGCTGGTGCTGGGTGTCGCCCTGGTGGTGCCCGCGGTGCTGCCGTCCTTGGGCGGCGGGCTGCTGGGCCCGGCCGTGGCCGGCCGCGGTACGGGCGGCGGCGGCACGATCTCCGCGGTGAACCCGCTGGTCTCCCTGCAGAACAGCCTCAACCAGCCGGAGGACCGGCAGGTCCTCAACTACCGCACCACCGCTTCGGACACCCGTGACCTGTATCTGCGGATCGTCGCCCTCGACCAGTTCGACGGTACGGCGTGGAAGCCGTCCGAGCGCGCCGTCAAGGATGTGCCCGACCGGCTGCCCGACCCCGCGGGGCTGAGCCCGAAGGTGGACGTCACCACCGTCAACACCTCCGTCTCCGCCGCTCCTTGGTACGCCCAGAACTGGCTGCCGCTGCCCTACCCCGCCTCCCACGTGGACATCGCCGGGCGCTGGCGCTTCGAGCCGGAGGGCCGCACGCTGGTCGGCGACCGCGGGCAGAACACCCGTGGTGCGCAGTACCAGGTCGAGAGCCTGCTGGTGCGGCCGACCGCACACCAGCTGGACACCTCGCCCGCGCCGCCCGCCGAACTGACGCGGGAATACACGAAGGTGCCGGACTCGCTGCCGCCGGTGGTACGCGAGACCGCGCGGCAGGTGACGCGGGGTGCCGGGTCGGCGTACGACAAGGCGGTCCGCCTCCAGGACTGGTTCTCGCTCAACGGCGGCTTCACCTACAACACGGAGGTACGGGCCGGCAGCGGCACGGAAGCCATCGCCCGGTTCCTGGAGCAGAAAGAGGGTTTCTGCGTGCACTTCGCCTTCTCGATGGCGGCGATGGCACGCACGCTGGGCATACCGGCCCGGGTCGCGGTCGGGTTCACCCCCGGCACCCGGCAGAGCGACGGCTCCACCTCGGTGGGCCTCAAGGACGCGCACGCCTGGCCCGAGCTGTACTTCGAGGGCACGGGCTGGACGCGCTTCGAGCCGACGCCGAGCCGTGGCACGCCGCCCGACTACACCCTCGCCGACACCCCGTCCACCGGCGGGACCAACGCTCCGGCGCCGCAGCCGTCGCGTTCGGCGGTGGCGCCCGTGGGGCCGTCGCCCTCGCAGAGCTGCGCTCCCGCCGAGCGGCGCGTGGGCCCCTGCTGGACCCCGCCCGCGCAGTCGACGAGCGGCCCGGCGGACGACGGTCCCTCGCCCTGGACCGTCACGGCCGTCAGCGTCGGCGCGCTGCTCCTGCTCCTGGTGCCGGTGCTGCCGCTGCTGTGGCGGCTGCGGGCCCGCTCCCGGCGTCTGCACGGCGGCCGCCCCGGCGGGGACGGCCCGGCCGGGGCGCTCACGGGCCACCGGGAGGCGGTCGACGCCGGCTCCTGGGCCTCCGACGGGCCGCCGGAGCCGCCGGGCGGCGCGCGTCCCGGGCAGTACGGCACCGCCCGTACGCTCGCGGCCTGGCGGGAACTGGTCGACTCCGGCTGGGACTACGGCATCCTGCCGGACGATTCCCTGACCCCGCGCAAGGCGGCGGAGCGCATCGTACGCATAGGTGAGCTGGACGGCGCGGCGGCGGCAGCGGCTCGCCGCGTCGCGGCCTCGGTGGAACAGGTCCTCTACGCCCCCGAGCCGCGTCCAGCGTCCGGCCTCGCCGACGAGGTGCGGCGCGTCCGCACCGGCCTGCGGGACGGCGCCTCCCGCCGCCTGCGCCTACGCGCCCTCCTGGCGCCCCGCTCGGCCGCCCGGGCCCTGTGGACTCTCTCGTCCCGCTGGTCCGCCTTCATGACCCGCTGCACGACAAGCCCACCGGCCACGGCGATGCGGCGCGTGGCAGGCGCGGTGCGCCTCTCAAGGGGCAGGCCGTAGCCCCGGCCCCTGGGTGAGGGTCCCCAGGCCGTCTTCGCCCTCACGGTCGCAAAGAGCGAAGACGGTGGGGCGGGCTCGCCGTCCGGGCACCGAAACTCCGCTGTACTGCGGGAGGCTCGAAGGTGGCGCGGGCCCGGGCCCTACAGACTTCGTCCTACGGTCCCGCACCCTCCCGTACACGGTCGGCTTTCGCGGCGTGGATGGGGGACGCCTGCCCCAACCGGCCGTCCGTCGCCGTACGACGGAAGGGGGCGGGCCGTAGGACGGAGTCTGGAGGGCCGGGCCCGTACCCCGGTACGGGAGGCGCCGCCCAGCACAGGCAGCCAGTCGGCCACGAAGCCCGACCCGCCGTCGGGCGCCGAAACTCCGCCGCACTGCGGGCCGCTCGACCGTGGCGCGGGCCCGGGCCCTACAGACTTCGTCCTACGGTCCCGCACCCTCCCGAACACGGTCGGCTTTCGCGGCGTGGGTGGGGGACGCCTGCCCCCACCGGCCGTCCGTCGCCGTACGACGGGAGGGAGCGGGCCGTAGGACGGAGTCTGGAGGGCCGGTCCCGTACTCGGCTGCGGCTCTCGCGGCTACCGGCCGGGGGCGGTCCGCTCGGCCCGGTGCGGGTGCCGGGCGCGCGAAAAGCGGCCGTCCGGTATCGGACGGCCGCATCGTGAGGCGGGGCGCGGACTAGGAGGAGGTCCGCGGTGTGTTCAGTGGCCCTGTTCGTCGCGGCGGCGCTGCCAGCGGCTCTCGATCCGGTCCATCATCGAGCGGCGCTGCCTGGCCTGACGGCGGGCGGATGCACCGCCGGAGCCGCCGGAGCCGCCGGGTCCCGCCCGGCCGCCTGCCGCGGCCTGCTGCTCGCCCGGCTTGGGGGCCTTGCGCCATCCGGTGACCGCGAGCACCGCGCAGCCCAGCATGACGAGGAAGCCCACCACGCTGACCCAGATCTGCTGTGCGACCATTCCGGCCATGAGGAGCGCGATACCTACCAGGAAGCCCGCGACCGCTTGGTAGACCCGTCGCCGGGTGTACGTACGCAGCCCGCTTCCCTCAAGCGCTGTCGCGAACTTGGGATCTTCGGCGTACAGCGCTCGCTCCATTTGCTCGAGCATTCGCTGCTCGTGCTCCGAGAGCGGCACGGAGTCCTCCTACTCGTCGGTCGCGGGGGGCGACCGGGTGCGACCCTTTCAGGATAGGCAGGGAATCGCCCCCGTGAAACCCGCCCCTCTACGCCAATTCACTGTCCGGGCCGCCACGGCGGTCGGTGGTGCTTGCAGCCTGCATTCCCCACCCGCCGATCCGTCATGCCGGACGCTGTACCCCGATCATACGGGGCGAAGCGGCTGATCGGGTGGCCTGTGGCCGACTGCACGTGCGGGAAAGCGGGCCGGGGGCGTCAGCCGCGCTCGGCGAGGACGTGCAGCTGGGTGGCGACCGAGTGGAAGGCGGGCTGCTCGGCGGCGGCTGCCTCCAGTTTGAGCAGGGCGTCCATCGCGCCCGGCTCGGTGTCCACGAGCACGCCGGGCACCAGGTCGGCGAAGACCCGTACGCCGTGCACGGCGCCGACCCGCAGGCCGGTGTCCGAGACCAGTTCGGTGAGCTGCTCGGCGGTGAAGCGCCGGGGTACCGGGTCGCCGTCACCCCAGCGGCCCGCCGGGTCCGACAGGGCGTTCTTGGCCTCGGTGAAGTGGCCCGCCAGGGCGCGGGCGAGGACGGCGCCGCCGAGTCCGGCGGCGAGCAGGCTCAGCGTGCCGGCCGGGCGCAGCGCGCCCACCGCGTTGCGCACGCCCTCGGCCGGGTCGTCGACGTACTCCAGCACGCCGTGGCAGAGCACGGCGTCGTAGCCGCCGGGCTCGACCACGTCGAACAGCCCGTGGGCGTCGCCCTGCACGGCGCGCACCCGGTCGGCGACGCCCGCCTCGGCGGCCCGCCGTTCCAGGGCGAAGAGGGCATTGGGGCTGGGGTCCACCACTGTGACGCGGTGGCCCAGGCGCGCGACCGGCACGGCGAAGTTGCCCGTGCCACCGCCGGTGTCCAGGACGTCGAGGGCGTCCCGCCCGGCGGCTTCGGCCCGGTGCTCCAGGGCGTCTTTGAGAACCTCCCAGACCACGGCGGTACGAAGGGATGCGCGCGGGCGCAGCGGGTCAGACACGGCGGGTGGCTCCTCGGCGGGGGCATGAACTGATGGGTACCACCCTAATGGGACCTGCGGGAACGGCCCGGCAGCCCCGCTGCCGCCCGGCCCTGCCCTCACCCCGCCCGCTGCGAGGGCAGCACCGGCTGGAGGAGCAGCATCCGTTCCACCAGGCGCAGGAACATCGCCACGTCGCGGATCAGGTCGTCGGCGTCGCGCGGGCCGGCCGCGCCGGCTATGCCCGCCTCGGCGCGGGCGCGGCGCTGGGCCCCGGAGGCGAACAGCGCGCTCCATTCGGCGAGTTCGGGAGCGACCTCGGGCAGGACCTCCCAGGCGCTGCGGATGCGCTGCCGGCGGCGGAGGCTGGTCTCCGGGCGGCCGCGCACGGCGAGGACGGCGGCGGCCGTGCGGAGCGCGGCGAGGTGGGCGGTGGCGTAGCGCTCGTTGGGGGTTTCCAGGCCGCGGGCTTCGTCGACGCCGCGCTGCGCCTGGGCGAGCAGGTCGAGGGCGGCGGGCGGCGCGGCCGCCCGGCGCAGGACGGGGTGGACATCGCCCGGAGGGCCGTACGCCGCGGAGCTGCCCGCGGCCGAACTGGCTGCCATGACGAACCTCCTGTCGTCGCATGACGGTTCAGGACCGTTATGGGGTCATCGTGCGGCACACCACTGACAATCGGCTCTGACCTGCTCTTTCCCCGGAAAGCAGGGGTAATGCGAAGAGATCCTTCCGTTCGCCGGAAAGCGGGCGGACCCCGCCGACCCCCTTGCGGAGACATGACAAGGCTGCGCATACTTTTTGAACTGACTGGTCAGTGCAAGGGAGGGGATCGTGCACAGCACCCCGCACGGGGCGGCCGTCACCGCCACGGGCTACGGCCTCCGGGGCCCGCGCGGCTGGGTCTTCCGGGACGTCGGCCTCGCGGCGCAGCCGGGTTCGCTGATCGCCGTGGAGGGCCCGTCCGGCTCCGGACGCACCTGCCTGCTGCTCGCGCTCACCGGCCGGATGGCGACCACCGCCGGGACGGCCGAGGTCGCGGGCCTGCCGCTGCCGAAGAAGAAGGCAGCGGTACGAGCGGTCACCGCTCTTGCGCACGTACCCGGTGTCACCGATCTCGAACCTGCGCTGACCGTGGCCGAGCATCTGCGCGAACGCACCCTGCTTCAGCGACGGTTCGCGACTCTCTCCCAGCTGCTGCGGGGAGGCGCCCGTAGCGCGCTACCTCGCCCGCGCCGGGAGCGTACAGCAGCAGCCCGCGCCCGGATCGACGCGGCCCTGGAAGCGGCCGGTCTGGATCTGGCCACTCTGCCCAAAGGCGACCGGACGTCCGTACGCGACCTGGAGCGGCCGGAGGCGCTGCGCCTGTCGATAGCTCTGGCGCTGATCGGCCGGCCCCGCCTGCTCGCCCTGGACGACACCGACATGAAGCTCCCCGACGACGAACGCGCCGCCCTCTGGGCGACGCTGCGCTCCCTCGCGGAGTCCGGCACGACCGTGCTCGCGGTGTGCAGCCAGGCGCCGGACGGCGCGGTCGTGGTACGCACCACCCCGCGCGGCGACGGGCGGGACACCGAAGCCGACACCGAAACCGGCACCGGTGGCACAGGCTCCCGCGACGACGAGAAGGGGGCGGCGGATGCGCTCGCCGAGGCTGGCCGCGCTTGAACTGAAGCGGTTCGGGAGGGGCAAGCTGCCGATGGCGGCCCTGATCGCCCTGCTCCTGCTGCCGCTCCTGTACGGCGCGTTGTACCTGTTCTCCTTCTGGGACCCGTACGGGCGCCTGGACAAGATCCCCGTCGCGCTCGTCAACGAGGACGCGGGCGCCGAGGCCAAGGGCAAGAGGATCACGGCCGGCGACAGCATCGTGGACGGGCTGCGCGACAGCCACACCTTCGACTGGCACGAGGTGAGTGCCCAGGAGGCCGACAAAGGCGTCGAGGACGGCTCGTACTACCTGTCGCTGACCGTGCCCGAGGACTTCAGCAAGCGGATCGCGTCCAGTTCGGGCGACCGTCCGGAGACCGGCGCGCTCCGGGTCCGTACGAACGACGCGAACAACTACATCGTCGGACAGATCTCCCGCACCGTCTTCTCCGAGGTGCGCTCGGCGGCCTCGGTGAAGTCCTCGCGCACCTTCTACGACAACATCTTCGTCTCCTTCTCGACGCTGCACGACAAGACGCAGGAGGCCGCGGACGGCGCCGGGAAACTCAAGGACGGCATCGGGCAGGCCCAGGACGGCACCGGCAAGCTCAGGGACGGGCTGGGTACCGCGAAGGACGGCAGCGGCACGCTGGCCGCCGGCCTGAAGGACCTCGACGCGGGCGCCGGCAAGCTCGCCACCGGCACCGCTGACCTCTCCAAGGGCGCGTCCGCCGCGTCCCAGGGGGCGGACCGGCTGGCCTCCGGTTCCGGCCAGGTCGCGCAGGGCACCCAGCAACTGGCCGACAAGGTCAACGGCGTGGTGGGCGAGGTGGGGCCCTTCATCCGGGCGCACGGCAAGGAGATCGGGCGGATCGCCGAGGTGGTCGCCGACGGTTCGCAGGCCGTACGCGACAACCTGGACAAACTGCCGCGCGCGGCCGACGCGGGCGCCCGGCTCTCCCGGGGGATGTCCGACCACCTCGCCACGTTCTACCGGCAGCGGTGCGGCGACGGGGCGCGGCCCGACGCCTCCTGCGCCGAGCTGAAGCAGCTCAAGGACCAGGCGGCGGCCGCCGCGGCCAAGGCCGAGGAGATCAGCGGTTACGTCCACGACCAGAAGAACCTCGACCAACTGGGCCGCGACCTCGACTCGCTGCACCGTCTGGCGGGCGAACTGGCGCGGCGCGGCCCGACCCTCGGCGCCGACCTGGACGCCGCGGTCGCGAAGATCAACCAGCTCAACGCGGGCGCCCACCAGGTCTCCGCGGGCGCCGGCAAGCTGGCCGCCGGCACCGGGAAGCTGGCGGACGGCGCGGACCGGGCGGCCGACGGGGCCCGGAAGCTGCACGACGGCGCGGGCCGCGCCGCGTCCGGCGCGGGCGACCTCGACCAGGGGGTCGGCAAGCTGAAGGACGGCGCGCAGACCCTGTACGGCGGCATGTTCAAGCTCTCCGACGGTTCCGGGAAGCTGGCGGGCGGGCTGCACGACGGCGTGCGGCAGATCCCCGACTACGGCAAGGAGGACCGGGACGCCCGTACGCGCGTGATGTCCGACCCGGTGCAGCTGGCCTCCCAGGCGGCGCACCGCGCGCCCAACTACGGCACCGGCTTCGCCCCGTACTTCATCCCGCTCTCCCTCTGGGTCGGCGCGATGGTCGCGTACATGCTGATCCCGCCGCTCAACCGGCGCGCGCTCGTCATGGGCGCGGGTGCCTGGCGGATCGCGGTCTCCGGGTGGCTGCCGGTGTTCGCCCTCGGGGTGCTCCAGACGGCCGCGCTGATGTCCGTCCTGCACTACGGGCTCGGCCTCCAGATGGAACGGCCGGCCGGCACGATCGGGTTCCTGCTGCTGGCCACGGCCTGCTTCGCGGCGATCGTGCAGTGGCTGAACGCCCGCTTCGGGCCGGCCGGACGCATTTTGGTGCTGGCGCTGCTGATGCTCCAGCTGACGTCGGCGGGCGGTACGTACCCGGTGCAGACCAGTCCCGGTTTCTTCAACGCCGTCCACCCGTACCTGCCGATGAGCTACATCGTCGAGGGGCTGCGGCGGCTCATCACGGGCGGCGACCTCGCGCCCGTGTGGCAGGGCAGCGCCGTCCTGCTCGCCTTCACCGCCGCCGCGCTCGCGCTGACCGCCTGGGCGGCGCGCGGGAAGCAGGTCCTCCGGATGAAGGACCTCCATCCGGAGCTGAGCCTGTGAGCGCGCGGGCCTCCGGGACCGGCACAATCTCCCCCATGGACAGCTCCAGCACGCGCCGCCAGACCACCCGGCGCAAGCTCTTCGAGGCCGCCGTCACGCTCATCGCCGAACAGGGATTCTCCTCGACGACGGTGGACGAGATCGCCGAGCGCGCGGGTGTCGCGAAGGGCACCGTGTACTACAACTTCGCGAGCAAGAACGAACTCTTCGAGGAGTTGCTGCGGCACGGGATCGAGCTGCTGGCCACCTCCCTCCAGGAGGCGGCCGACGCGTCGGCGGACCGGGGCGGCAGCCGGGTGGACGCGCTGGACGCGATGATCCGGGCCGGGCTGGACTTCATCGCCCGCTACCCGGCGCTGACCCAGCTCTACGTCGCCGAGCTGTGGCGTACGAACCGGGCCTGGCAGTCGACGCTGATGGTGGTGCGGGAGCGGGCCATCACGGTCGTGGAGGGCGTGCTCCGGGAGGCGGTGGCGGACGGCGAGCTGAGCGAGGACATCGACATCCCGCTGACGGCGTCCGCGCTGTTCGGGATGGTGCTGGTGGCGGCGCTGGACTGGCAGTCCTACCAGCCGCACCGGTCGATCGACGACGTGCACGCGTCGCTGTCCCGGCTCCTTCAGGGGCGGGTGAGCGGGCACCCGTAGGCGCCCGCGGACGCTTCCGGGTGCCCGTCCCGCACCCGGAGTGCCAGGGTGTGCGCCCCGGGGCGCACACAGCGGCGGGGGGGGGGGGGGGGGGGCCGGCCCCGCCCGCGGGGCCGGGCCGGCCCGCGGGCCCCGCCACCCG
>NZ_JAFIQY010000014.1:46844-174616 GCF_022271435.1 Streptomyces monomycini
GGCCCCCCCCGGCCCCCCCCCCCGGGGGGGGGCGCGGGCTGCGCCCCCCCCCCCCCGCCGCTGTTCCGTACCAGGCGCGCTGCCCCGGACCGGATCGTTCCCCCGGCGATCCGTCCAGGACAGCGCTTCCCCCGTGGGGCCCCGTACCCCCGTGCTTTCCCCCGTGGAGCCCCCTATCTTCCCCCGTGCTCCCCCGTCACGTCCGGGCTGCCGTGCCGTTCCGCCGCCCCGTGCCGGCGGTGCCGGCCCGGCGTCCCTTCCGTGCTGCACACTCTTCCGTCCGCGCAGGTCGCAGCCCATCCGCGTACCTACTCATCTCGGCGACTGAGTACGCATACTCAAACCTGAGCACCGGCGCGCAGCGGCTGGTTACGATCTCTGCGTGTCGGTACTCCCCCTTGTCTTCACCAGCGGATGGGCCAGTGGCATCAACGCCTACGCCGTCGTGCTGCTCCTCGGCGTGCTCGGAGCCACCGGAGCCGCCGACGAGGTGCCCGCCTCGTTGCAGCGCGCCGATGTGCTGATCGTCGCGGGGGTGCTCTTCCTGATCGAGGCGGTCGCCGACAAGATCCCGTACGTGGACTCGGTCTGGGACGCCGTGCACACGGTCGTACGGCCGGTGTCCGGCGGGGTCGTGGCGGCGCTGCTGGCGGGCCACGACGGGTCGCTGCCCGAGCTGGCGGCGGGCGCGGTGGGCGGCACCAGCGCGCTGGTCAGCCATCTGGTCAAGGCGGGCACGCGGATGGCGGTCAACGCCTCGCCGGAACCGGCCAGCAACTTCGTGCTGAGCACCCTGGAGGACCTCGGGGTCGCGGGCATCGTGGTCTTCGCGGTGTTCCACCCGGTGGCCGCGGCGATCGTCGCCGGTGTGCTGCTGGTCGCCGGGATCGTGCTGGTGGCGTTCCTGTGGTCGCGGGTACGGCGCTTCCTGCGGCGCAGGCGGCAGCGGCGGGAGGAGCGGCACCTGGCGGCGGCGCGGGAGGGTTCGGCGCCGGCGGGCTGAGCCGGGAGCCGCGTTGTCAGTGGTGCCGGATAAAGTCGCAGGCATGGCACGGATTGCGGTGATCGGCGCCGGGATGGGCGCGATGGCGGCCGCCGCCCGGCTGGCCGTCGCGGGCCACCGGGTGGCGGTGTACGAACGTGGGGCGACGTACGGCGGTGCGGTGCGCCGCTTCGAGCGCGCGGGCTTCGGCTTCGACACCGGCCCCGGGCTGCTCCATCTGCCCGCCGTCTACCGCGACCTGTTCGTCAAGACCGGCCGCGAGCCGCTGGAGAGCGTCGTCGAGCTGTCCCAGGTCGACCCGGCCGCCCGGCACGTCTTCGCCGACGGCTCGGCCGTCTCCTTGCCCAACGCGTCGCGGGCCGGCGTGCTCGCGGCGCTGGACGGCGCGCTCGGCGCGGGCGCGGGTGAGCGCTGGAGCGCGTTCCTGGGCCGCGCCCGCGACGCCTGGGACCGGACCCGCCGCCCGCTGCTGGAGGAGCCGCTGTGGCCCGACTGGCAGGTGCTCGGGCGTGATCCGTACCCGGCGCTGCCGAAGCGCGGGCTGTTCGGGCGCCGCAAGCCGGTCACGGACGCCTCCCTCGCCGACATCGCCGTCCATGAGCTGAAGGACCCACGGCTGGCCGCCCTCCTGGAGAGCTACGCCCTGGCGTACGGCTTCGACCCGCGCAGCGTCCCGGCGAGCGCCGCGGTCCTGCCGTACATGGAGCAGACTTTCGGAAGTTGGTATCCGCGCGGCGGCATCCGGGCGCTGGCCGACGCACTGTACGAGCGCTGTCTGGCCCGGAAGGTGGAGTTCACCTTCGGCGCCGAGGTGACGCGCGTCGTCGAGGCGGACGGCCGGGCGGCGGGCGTGGAGCTGCGCGACGGCGGGGTCGTCGAGGCGGACACGGTCGTCGCGGGCGTGGCTCCGCAGCGGCTGACGGCCCTTCTGCGGGGCGCGGAGCCGTGGGGCGCGGACGACGTACGGCCCGATGGCGACGCACACCGCCGGACGCCGGGGCGGTTCACGGTCGCCCTCGCGCTGCGTGGCCCCCGGCCCGCCGACGCGACCCACCGCACGGTGGTCCACGCGCCCGACCGTGCGGCGGAGTTGGGCACGCTCTTCGGGGTGGGCCCCGGGGCGCTGTGCGAGCGTCCGACGGTGACGGTGCTGCGCCCGGACGATCCGGCGTCCCGGCCCGACGACGATCACGAGGCCGTGACGCTGAGCGCCGCGGTCGCGCCGTACGGAGACCTGGCTGTGCCGTCCACCGCGGTAGCCGACGGGGATTCCGGGACTGCCGGGGAGACGGCCGCGCAGGCAGCGGCCGCCGACCGGCTGGTGACGGCCGCCGAGGCGGCGGTGCCAGGGCTGCGGGAGCGGGTGCTGTGGCGGGCCGTGCTGCCGCCCGCCGAGGGCGAAGCGATACCGGGCCCGGCGCTGGCCGGGGCCGGCGGCCGCTTCCTGCGCCCCGCCAACCGCACCCGCGTACCGGGGCTGTACGCGGTCGGCGGCTGGACGCACCCGGGCGGCGGGCTGGCGCACGCCGGGATGTCGGGCGCCCTCGTCGCGGGCCTGATCGTGAACGGGGACGACTGGCGCGGCTCGGAGTGACCCGAGGGCGCCGGCCAGCGGGCAGGGGGCGTCCGCGGGTGACCCGCGGGCGTCCGCGAGTGAGCAGGCGGCGTCCGCCGGCCGCTCAGTAGTGGTACTGCTGCCCGTCGTAGCCCTGGTTCTGATTCTGGTTCTGCGGTGGCTGGTAGGGCGGGTACGGCTGGTCGGCAGTGGGCTCGTTGCCACGCTGCTGCGGGACCCACACCCCGCCGGGCGGAGTGTCGCCGTAGGAAGGCTGCGCCTGGCCCTGTGACGGGTCCTGCACGCCGGTGTACTGCTGCGCCGGGTAGGCCTGGGTGCCGCCGAAGGCGTCGGGCTGGTCGTACGGGTCGTACTGCCCGGCGTACTGCTGCTGGCCGATGTACGGGTCGGTGTAGGGCGCCTGCCCGCCTTGCTGCTGGCCGGGGAACCCGCCCTGACCGGGGAGTCCGCCCTGGCCATGGCCTTGTTCGTGGCTCTGACCCTGCCCCTGCCCCTGCCCCTGCCCTTGACCGTGTCCCTGGCCCTGTCCCTGGCCCTGGTCCGTGCCGTAGGCGCTGTAGTGGTCGGGGTAGGCGTCCTGCCCGCTCTGGGCGGCGGCGCCGTAACCGCCGTCGTAGCCGTAGGCGTCCTGCCCGTATCCCCCGTAGCCGTCGTACGCGGCGTAGCCGGGCTCCTGCGAGCGGGCGTCGGAGCTGTATATGCCGTACTGGCCGGTCTCCTCGGGGATGGGCTGCGGGGCATACACCTCGGTGGAGTCGCCACCCCCGTAACCGCTCCCGGAGCCCTCGACGCCCGCGAACGGGTCCGTGCCGTCGAACGCCGCCGTGCTGCCGTACGCGGCCGTACCGTCGTACGCGGCCGTGCCGGCCGGTGGCGTGCCGCCGTCCGCCGCCCCGGTGGTGGCCGCTTCCTCCGCTGCGGGGACCGCCTCCAGGCCGCTGACCTGCAGGGTCGGCCCGGCGTCCGCGGCCCGGCCGCCGCCCTTGGCCCGGCGCCGCCGGTTGTCGCCGCGCTTGCCGCTGTCCCGGCGCTTGCCGCGCAGCGCCCAGCCGGACTGGAAACCGCTCCGGAAGGAGAGCGTGACGTAGGTCTGCCCGACGGCGAAGGCGATGGCGCCGGCCGCTATCACGATCACCGACGGGATGACGACACCGACGACCACACCGAGGAAGCCGGTGAAGGCCAGCAGCCGCCACCGCAGTCTGGCCTTGTACTGGAGCAGCACTTCACTGAGGAGCCAGAGGGCGACACAGCCGAATGCGATGTAGAGGACCACCCAGCCCATGTACGCCCCTCTTCCGCCGCCCCACAGGCCGCCGTGGTGCGGCAAACCGCCGTCAGGACTGCTGGTGCAGACCCAGATTCTCGTAGATTTCCAGCGTCGCCGTGGAGTGGTTCAGGGTAATGAAGTGCAACCCGGGACTTCCCTCGGCCATCAAGCGCGCACACAGCTCCGTCGCATACTCGATGCCAATGGAGCGTACAGCCGCCGGATCGTCCTTGACCGCGAGGATGCGCTCGGCCAGCTCGGGCGGGAAGGCGGCATTGCTGAGCTGCGCGAACCGTTCGATCTGGCGGACGTTGGTGACCGGCATGATCTCCGGGATGATGGGCGTCTCGCAACCCGCCGCGGCGACCCGGTCCCGCAGCCGGAGGTAGTCCTCGGCGTAGAAGAACATCTGGGTGATCGCGAAGTCCGCGCCGGCCCGGCACTTGTCGACGAAGTGCCGTACGTCGGTGTCCCAGTCCGTCGAGCGCGGATGCATCTCGGGGAAGGCCGCCACGCCGACGCAGAAGTCGCCCGACTCCTTGATGAGCCGGACCAGTTCGGCGGCGTACAGGACGCCTTCGGGGTGCTGGACCCAGTCGCCCATCGGGTCGCCGGGCGGGTCGCCGCGCAGCGCGAGCATGTTGCGGATACCGGCGTCGGCGTACTGCCCGATGATGTTGCGCAGGTCGGCTAGGGAGTGGTTGACGGCGGTCAGGTGGGCGACCGGGGTGAGGGTGGTGTCGGTGGCGATCCGTTCGGTCGCGCGCACCGTGCCCTCGCGGGAGGTGCCGCCCGCCCCGTACGTCACGGAGACGAAGGTCGGCGCGACCGCCTCGATCCGGCGAATGGCGTTCCACAACGTCCGCTCGCCCTTCTCCGTCTTCGGGGCGGCGAACTCGAACGAATACGACTGCTTGCCGGAAGCGAGCAGGTCGCGCACGGTCCGTGCGCGATCAGTCCTGGTGGAAGCTGTGCCTAGGGCCATACGTGCAGATTATCCACCGGCTTCCCGCACACCAACCGACTCCGGTGAAATGCCCGGATAGCCGCGTTCCGGTCCACACCGTGGACACCGCCCGGCCGACGCCCGGCCATCTCCCGTACGAACGGGCCCACGGCGGAGCGGTACGGGCGGCCCGCGCCGGAGCGGTCACTCCCCGCGGGCGCGTACCCGCTTCGCCAGGTCGGCGGCCGCGGCCCCCGGGTCCCCGGCCTCGGTGATCGCCCGGACGACGACCACCCGGCGGGCGCCCGCGTCCAGCACCTGGTCCAGGTTGGACGCGTCGATCCCCCCGATGGCGAACCAGGGGCGCTCGGGCCGCCGCGCGGCGGCGTGGCGGACCAGGCCGAGGCCGGGCGCGTGGCGGCCGGGCTTGGTCGGGGTGGGCCAGCAGGGGCCGGTGCAGAAGTAGTCCACGCCGGGCTCGGTCAGCGCGGCGTCCACCTCCGCCTCGGCGTGGGTGGACCGGCCGATCAGCACGTCCTCGCCGAGAACGGCGCGGGCGGCGGGCACCGGCAGGTCGCCCTGGCCCAGGTGCAGGACGTCCGAGCCGATGGCGTGGGCGACGTCGGCGCGGTCGTTGACCGCGAGCAGCTTGCCGTGCCGGCGGCAGGCGTCCGCGAAGACTTCCAGGTGGGCCAGCTCTTCGGCGGCCTCCATGCCCTTGTCGCGCAGCTGCACGACGTCCACGCCCGACGCGAGCACCGCGTCCAGGAACTGCGCGAGGTCGCCCTGGCGCTTGCGGGCGTCCGTGCACAGGTAGAGCCGGGCGTCGGACAGGGCGTGGCGTGCGGTGCTCATCGGGCGGGTCCCCCCAGGTCTGCGGCGTACGGGCCGGGCCTTCCGGCCCGTACGCCAGTGGTGCGAAGACGGTCGCGGCCGCGGGTGCGGGCGCGACGGTGGTACGGCTGCGGACGCACTCGACGCACGGGTGCGCCCCGCAGCAGGGAGCGGGCCTAGACGGCGAGCGCCTGAGCCCGGCGCTTCACCTCCGTACCGCGGTTCTCACGCAGGGCCTGGGCGGGGGTGCCGGGCAGCGTCTCGTCGGCGGTGAAGAGCCACTCCAGCATCTCCTCGTCGGCGAAGCCGTCGTCCCGCAGGAGCGTCAGCGTCCCGACGAGGCCCTTGACGACCTTGCCGTCCTTGATGAAGTCGGCCGGCACATGCAGGGCACGGTTCTCGCCGCGGCGCACCGCGATCAGCTGGCCCTCCTTCACCAGCTGCCGCACACGCGTCACCTCGACGCCGATCATCTCGGCGATGTCGGGGAGGGTGAGCCAGGCGGGGACGAGTCCATCGATCTTTGCGTCAATCTCGGTCACGGGACAAGCCTGCCACCTCGCACTGACAGCCGGTAGCCGGGCATCGCCATCGGCGCAGCCCACAGCACCCGAACGCGCCGCCGAACGTGCCGCCGGACGCGCTGTCGGACACACCGCCGGACACGCCACTCGCAGGAGCTACGGCCCGGCCCCGGCACCGGTTTCCGCCCCGGATTGCCTCAGACCGCCGCCGACTTCAGCGGTACGGACGCGTCCGCCGCCCTCCGCCGGTCCAGCACCGCGCCCCGCTCGATGAGCTTGCGGCCCTGGGCCAGGTCGCGGGGCCGGCCGACCGCCAGCAGCCCGACGAGCACGCCGTCGCGCAGCCACACCACCGACCAGGCCGCGCTCTCCGGGTCGCCGCGCCACACCGTCTCGTCAGCGCCCGCGTGGTGCCCGGCGTACTGCACGAAACGCCCGAACTGCTCGGACCAGAAGTACGGGACCGGGTCGTACACCGGCCCCTCGGCGGCGCCGCGGACGATGGTGGCGGCGACCGTGCGCGGCCCGTGCAGGGCGTTGTCCCAGTGGTGGACCAGCAGGCGGCTGCCGTAACGGGCGGACGGGAAGGAGACGCAGTCGCCGACCGCGTACACGTCGGGCAGCGTCGTGCGCAGCCGCTCGTCGGCCAGGACGGAGCGGTCCTCGGGCGACAGCTCGATGCCGGACCCGGCCAGCCAGGCGGTCGCGGGGCGGGCGCCGATGCCGACGACGACCGCGTCGGCGGTGAGCACCGTGCCGTCGGCGAGCGTCACCGCGCCCTCGGTGACCGCGGCGACCCGGGCGCCGGTCCGCAGCCGGGCGCCGCTGTCCTCGTACCAGGCCGCCATCGGAGCGGCGACCTCGGCGGGCAGCGCACCGGCCAGCGGCCGGTCGGCGGCCTCGACGACCGTCACCCGGCAGCCCGCCTCGCGCGCCGCGGTGGTGAACTCCGCGCCGATCCAGCCCGCGCCGACGACCACGACCTCGCGCTGCCCGGTCAGCACCGGCCGCAGCCGCTCGGCATCGTCGAGAGTGCGCAGCACATGGACGTCCGGCAGCCCGTCGCAGCCGGGCAGGGTGACCGGCTCGGCGCCGGTGGCGATGACCAGGTGGTCGTACGGCAGCGGCCCGGCGTCCGTCTCCAGCACCCGCGAGCCGGCCGCGAGCCCTATGGCGCGCCGGCCCAGCAGCAGCTCGATGCCGAGCGCCTCGAAGTCCACGTCGAAGGCGGACCCGTCGGCCTTGCCGAGCAGCACGGCCTTGGACAGCGGCGGGCGGTCGTACGGCTGGTGCGGCTCTTCGCCGAGCACCGTGACCGCCCCGCGCCAGCCCTGTTCGCGCAGGGCGACGGCGGTCTGCACACCGGCCAGTCCGGCGCCGACGATGACGGCGCGCCGGGTGCGCTCGGCCGCGCGTTCGGCGGATTCGCGGTCCTGGCGCGCGCGGTCAGGGTCCTGGGGCTGGGTCTGCTCGCTCACCCGATCACTGTAGGACGGGGCGTCTCGCGACCTGGAGCACCGCGCGACGAGATCTATGACACAACGTCACGGTCCGTAACCCGCCGGTGCCGGCCCCCGCGCCCCGCACCCGGCGCTCCCTTACGGCGCGTCGGCGGCCCGTACTAGGGTTGCCGGTGAACGCACACGCGGGAGCCCGGACGCGACCGGGCTGAGAGGGAGGCTGACGCGGCCTCCGACCGTACGAACCTGATCCGGGTCATGCCGGCGAAGGGAGGGGCTGGACACCCATGCATCCACCCGCACGGAACACGCGTCCGTCCACACGGAAATCGACATCCCCCGGGGCGGTCTCCGCGTCCGGCGCGAGCCCGGACGTGCTCGTCGTCGGCGGCGGCATCATCGGCCTGGTCACCGCCTGGCGGGCGGCCCGGCTCGGGCTGCGGACCGCCGTCGCCGACCCGGCCCCCGGCGGTGGCGCCGCCCAGGTCGCGGCGGGGATGCTGGCCGCCGTCACCGAGCTGCACTACGGCGAGCAGACGCTGCTCGGCCTCAATCTCGCCTCCGCGCGCCGCTATCCGGAGTTCGCCGCCGAGCTGACGGAGGCGAGCGGTCTGGATGTCGGCTACCGCCGGTGCGGCACCCTGGCCGTCGCGCTGGACGCCGACGACCGCGCCCACCTGCGCGACCTGCACGCCCTCCAGCTCCGCAGCGGCCTGGAGTCCGAGTGGCTGACGGGGCGCGAGTGCCGTCGCCTGGAGCCGTTGCTCGCGCCGGGCGTGCGCGGGGGCCTGCGCGTGGACGGGGACCACCAGGTCGATCCGCGGCGGCTGGCCGCCGCGCTGCTCGCCGCCTGCGAGCGGGCCGGGGTCGCCTTCCACCGCTCCGCGGCCGAGCGGCTGACCGTCGTGCGGGGCCGCGCCACCGGCGCCGGACTGGCCGACGGCAGCCGGGTCACGGCCGGGCAGGTGGTGCTCGCGGCGGGCAGCCGGAGCGGGCTGCTGGCGGGCGTCCCCGAGGACGTGCTGCCGCCGGTCCGCCCGGTCAAGGGCCAGGTGCTGCGGCTGCGGATGCCGGACGGCCTGCCCGGCGGCGTACCGTTTCTGTCCCGCACCGTACGGGCCGTGGTGCGCGGCGGCCCGCTCTACCTCGTACCGCGCGAGAACGGTGAGTTGGTCGTCGGCGCCACCAGCGAGGAGCTGGGCTGGGACACCACGGTCACCGCGGGCGGGGTCTACGAGCTGCTGCGGGACGCCCATGAGCTGGTCCCCGGCATCACCGAACTGCCCCTGGTCGAGTCCCGCGCCGGGCTGCGCCCCGGCTCGCCCGACAACGCGCCGCTGCTCGGCCCGACCGCGCTGCCCGGCCTGCTGGTGGCGACCGGGCACCACCGCAACGGGGTGCTGCTGACGCCGGTCACGGGCGACGTGATGGCGGCGGCGCTGACCGGCGGCCCGCTGCCGGAGGAGGCGCGGGCGTTCACCCCGGACCGCTTCGCGGCGGGCGCGTCCGGGCTCCCGGCATCGTCCGGTCCCGCGCCCTCGTCCGGTCCCGCGCCGTCGTCCCCTCCCCTCCAGGCTCCCGCGAACGGCACCGACCAGGCTCCCGCGACCGCCCCCGCCCCTCAGGAGCAGCCCGTATGACCGTCACCACGCCCATCACCGTCTCCGTGAACGGCGAGCCCCGGGAGTTCCCCGGCGGGCTCACCCTGGACCGGCTCGTCGCCGGTCTGACCACGGCACCGGGCGGCGTGGCCGCCGCCGTCAACGAGGCCGTGGTGCCGCGCGGCCAGTGGCCCGCCACCGCGCTCGGCGACGGCGACCGCGTCGAGGTCCTCACCGCAGTCCAGGGAGGCTGATCCGTACGTCATGGCCGACGACCTCCTCACCATCGCCGACACCGCCTTCGACTCCCGACTGATCATGGGGACGGGCGGAGCGCCCAGTCTCGACATCCTGGAACGGGCGCTGCTCGCCTCCGGTACGGAGCTGACGACGGTCGCCATGCGCCGTCTGGACCCGACCGTGCAGGGCTCGGTGCTGTCCGTACTGGAACGGCACGGCATCCGCGTGCTGCCGAACACCGCGGGCTGCTTCACCGCGGGCGAGGCGGTCCTGACCGCCCGGCTGGCCCGGGAGGCGCTGGGCACCGACTGGGTCAAGCTGGAGGTGGTCGCGGACGAGCGCACGCTGCTGCCGGACCCGGTCGAGCTGCTGGACGCCGCGGAGACCCTGGTGGACGACGGCTTCACCGTCCTGCCGTACACCAACGACGACCCGGTGCTGGCCCGCAAGCTGGAGGACGTGGGCTGCGCGGCGATCATGCCGCTGGGCTCCCCCATCGGCTCCGGGCTCGGCATCCGCAACCCGCACAACTTCCAGCTGATCACCGAGCGGGCCAGGGTCCCGGTGATCCTGGACGCGGGCGCCGGCACCGCCTCCGACGCCGCCCTGGCCATGGAGCTGGGCTGCGCCGCGGTGATGCTGGCCTCGGCGGTGACCCGAGCGCAGGAGCCCGTCCTGATGGCGGAGGCCATGCGGCACGCGGTCGAGGGCGGCCGGCTGGCGTACCGGGCCGGGCGCATCCCCCGCCGCCACTACGCGGAAGCCTCCTCCCCGGTGGAGGGCGTCGCCGCGCTGGACCCGGAACGCCCGGCCTTCTGATCGGCCGCGGCCTCCCGGGGCACGGCGGGCAGCGTCCCTGACCGGCCGCCGCCCGCCACCACCCGACACCACCCACCCCGCGAAAGGGGCATCCCGCACATCCCGGCCGGTCCGCGGCCCGCCCCTGTCACTGTTCGGATGCAATGGCCGCGGGTTCCCGGGCAGGGCGTCCGGCACCGCCGTGGCGGCTCGTAGACTCGTCTGCCGTGGATACGACCCTTCAGGACCCGCTGGTCGGGCAGCTGCTCGACGGCCGGTACCAGGTGCAGGCGCGCGTCGCCGCCGGCGGCATGGCCACGGTCTACCGGGCCGTGGACACCCGGCTGGACCGGGTGCTCGCCCTGAAGGTGATGCACCCGTCGCTGGCGGCCGACGCCGCGTTCGTCGACCGCTTCATCCGCGAGGCCAAGTCCGCCGCCCGGCTCGACCACCCCAATGTGGTGGGCGTCTACGACCAGGGCACCGACGGCACGTACGTGTACCTGGCCATGGAGTACGTCGCCGGGTGCACGCTGCGCGACGTCCTGCGCGAGCGCGGCGCCCTCCAGCCGCGGGCGGCGCTGGACATCGTGGAGCCGATCCTGGCCGCGCTGGGCGCCGCCCACCGGGCCGGGCTGGTGCACCGCGACATGAAGCCGGAGAACGTCCTGATCGGCGACGACGGCCGGGTCAAGGTCGCCGACTTCGGCCTCGTACGGACCGTGGACGCGAACAGCACCGCCTCGACCGGCTCGCTCCTGGGCACGGTCTCCTACCTGGCGCCCGAGCGCATCGAAGACAGTACGGCCGGTGCGGCCGGTCCGCCCGCGGACGTCTACGCGTGCGGTGTCGTGCTGTTCGAGATGCTGACCGGCGGCAAGCCGCACACCGGCGGCAGCGCCGCCCAGGTGCTCTACCAGCACCTCCACGAGGGCGTGCCGGCCCCTTCCACGTACGCGCCCGAGCTGGCGCCGCAGCTCGACGACCTGGTCGCCGCGGCCACCGCGCGCCGCCCCGAGCTGCGCCCGCAGGACGCGGTGACGCTGCTCGCGCAGACGCGCACGGTACGGGCCGAGCTGACCGACGCGCAGCTGGACGCGGTGCCGCCGCAGGCCAACGAGGCACCGGCGGGCGGGGCCGCGGCGGGCTCCGAGGACCGTACGAGCGTGCTGCCGCGGATCGCCGTCCAGCAGCCGCTGCCGCTGGAGGAGCCGCTGAACCACACCAGCAGGCTGGAGACTCCGCCACCGGACCCGGTGTCGGCGGCCGAGCCGACCACCCGGCTGCGCCCGGCGGCGGCCGCCCCGCGGACGGGGCCCTGGGCCGGAGCGTGGACCGGGCTGCTGCGGACCCGGCGCAGGGCGGCCTCGGTAATCGCCGCCGTGCTGCTCGTACTGGTGGTGGGCGCGGGCGTCTGGTACATCAACTCCGGACAGTTCACCACCGTCCCGCCCGTACTGGACATGACGCAGGCGAAGGCGGAGCAGACGCTGCGCGACGAGGGCCTGGAGGTGAAGGTGGAGCGCGCCTTCAGCCCGAATGTGGAGCGTGGCCACGTCATGGCCACGGAGCCGGAGAACGGCAAGCGCATCCGCGGTACGGGCACGGTCACCATCACCTTGTCCAAGGGCCCGGAGATCGTGCAGGTGCCCGACCTGGTGGGCACGCCGGTCGCCGACGCCAAGCGCAAGCTGCGCGACCTGGGGCTGACCGTCGGCACGGTGCACAAGGAGTTCTCCGACGAGGTCGCCAAGGGGTCGGTGATCGGCACCGACCCGGCGGCCGGCAGCAAGCGGCGCCCGGAGACCGCCGTCGCGCTCACGGTCAGCCGTGGCGCCGAGGTCGACGTGCCGGACGTGACCGGCCGGGACCGGGCGGACGCGGAGGCGACACTGCGCGGCGCGGGCTTCGAGGTGAAGATCGCGGACGGTACGGTGCACTCCCCGCACGACAAGGGCAAGGTCGCCCGGCAGGAGCCGGGGGCGGGCGGCAAGCTGGGCCGGGGCGACACCGTGACGCTCACGCTCTCCGAGGGCCCCGAGATGGTCACCGTGCCGGACGTGACCGGCAAGACCGAGGCCGACGCGCGGCAGGCCCTGTCCGACGCGGGCTTCGCGGTCGAGGTCAAGAAGCCGTTCCTGTTCCCGAAGGACAAGGTCGCGAGCCAGTCGGTCGCGGGCGGCGGGCAGGCGGCGAAGGGCAGCAAGATCACCATCCGGCTGGAGAGCGTGCTGTGAGCCGGGGCGGCGCCTCGGCGCCGTCCCCGGGCCCCCGGGCCCCCAGGCCCCCAGGCCCGCTGTCCCGCCGTCCCGCTGTGAGCAAGGACGCCCGCCCGCACGCCGGGGCGGGCGCCCGGCACCTGGCACCCTTGACGGGTGAGCACCTCCCCTTCCCCGCAGAACTCTCCGCAGAACGTTCCGCAGGACGCCCAGCAGGACGCCCGGCAGACCTCCCAGCAGCGCGCCCGGGAGCGCAATCCGGTCGGCGGCCACGTCCCGGTGGCCGGCGGTCTGGCCAAGGTCGGCGTCCCGTACGCCCGTGACATCGGCGGCGAGGCCGTACAGGTCTTCGTCGCCAACCCGCGCGGCTGGGCGACGCCGCCCGGCAGCCCGCAGCAGGACGAGGCGTTCCGGGAGGCGTGCGAACGGGAGGCGCTCCCGGCGTACGTGCACGCCCCCTACCTGATCAACTTCGGCTCGCACACCGCGGAGACCGTCGAGAAGTCCGTGCTCTCGCTGCGCCACTCGCTGCGGCGCGGCCGGGCGATCGGCGCGCGGGGCGTGGTGGTGCACACCGGCTCGGCGACCGGCGGGCGCCCCCGCGCCGAGGCCCTGGCGCAGGTACGCGAACGGATGCGTCCGCTGCTGGAGGAGCTGACGCACGACGACGACCCGTGGCTGCTGCTGGAGCCGACGGCGGGTCAGGGCGCGTCGCTGTGCGCGCTGGCGGAGGATCTCGGTCCGTACTTCGACGCGCTGGACCGGCACCCGAAGCTGGGCATCTGCCTGGACACCTGCCACGCCTTCGCGGCCGGGCACGACATGGCGGCGCCCGGCGGCATGAAGGCGCTGCTGGACGAGCTGGTCGACGTCGCGGGCGAGGGGCGGCTGAAACTGATCCACGCCAACGACTCCAAGGACGTCGTCGGCGCACACAAGGACCGCCACGAGAACATCGGCGCGGGGCACATCGGCGCCGACCCGTTCGGTGAGCTGTTCCGGCATCCGGCCACCCTGGGCGTACCGCTGGTGATCGAGACCCCGGGCGGCAAGGAGGGGCACGCGGCGGACGTGGCCCGGCTGAAGGATCTGCGGCACCCGGCCTGAGGCGGGCGGGCCGGGGCGCGCGGTACCGGCTACGGGCAGGTGCCGGTGCGGCTACGGGCGGGTACGACTACGGGTCGGCGCCGGTGCGGATACGAGCAGGCGCCGGTACGGCTACAGCTCCGGCCCGTCCCCCGGCCCTTCCTGGTAGGAGTAGCGCTGCTCGCGCCACGGGTCGCCGAGGTTGTGGTAGCCGCGCTCCTCCCAGAAGCCACGGCGGTCCGCTGTCATGTACTCGATGCCGCGCACCCACTTGGGCCCTTTCCAGGCGTACAGGTGCGGCACGATCAGGCGGACCGGAAACCCGTGCTCGGCGGTGAGCAGCTCACCGGAGCGGTGGGTGGCGAACAGTGACTTGGCGTCGGCGAAGTCGGCCAGCTTGAGGTTCGAACTGAATCCGTATTCGGCCCACACCATCACATGGGTGACATCCGGGGCCGGCGGCGCGAGGTCGAGAAGGGTACGGGTGGAGATTCCACCCCATTCGGCGCCGAGCATGCTGAACTTCGTGACGCAGTGCATGTCGGCCACAACGGTCGTATAGGGCAGCGCGGTGAATTCCTCGTGCGTCCAGCAGTGCTTGCCGCCGTCCGCGGTGGCGCCGAAAGCGCGGAACTCCCAGCGCTCGGGCCGGAATTTCGGTACCGGGCCGTAGTGCGTGACCGGCCATCCCCGTTGCAGTCGCTGCCCCGGAGGCAGCTGAGGATGCTCCGCTTCGCGGCTTTCGGGCTGACCCATGCTCTCCATGGTGTCAGACCCTCGGGCGTGCCGGTGACCAGGGCGACAGCGATTCGGGCAACTCGTACTAAGCGTGCACTTACTGGACGCCCAGCTCACGACGGTGCAAGGATGCGCGGCACCTGCCAGTACTCGCGTGGAAGGAGCCCGCTGCCATGCAGGGCGACCCCGAGGTCATCGAATTCCTCAACGAGCAGCTGACCGCCGAGCTGACCGCCATCAACCAGTACTTCCTGCACGCGAAGATGCAGGAGAACTTCGGCTGGACCAAGCTGGCCAAGTACACCCGGCACGAGTCGTTCGACGAGATGAAGCATGCGGAGATCCTCACCGACCGCATCCTCTTCCTGGACGGCCTGCCCAACTACCAGCGGCTCTTCCACGTCCGGGTGGGCCAGACCGTCACCGAGATGTTCCAGGCGGACCGGCAGATCGAGGTGGAGGCCATCGACCGCCTCAAGCGGGGCATCGACGTGATGCGGACCAAGGGGGACATCACCTCGGCCAACATCTTCGAGTCCATCCTGGCCGACGAGGAGCACCACATCGACTATCTGGACACCCAGCTGGACCTGATCGAGAAGCTCGGCGAGCCGCTGTATCTCGCCCAGGTGATCGAGCAGCCGGAGGGCTGAGGTGGTCCGCTGACGATCCGCTGAAACGGTCCGCCCAAGCGGAACGTTCCTTCAGCCGGGCCGTACGGACGAGTGCTCCGGACAGCGCCACGTCGGCGCGCCGCCTCCGGAGTGGCTTCAGGCCGCTTCCGGCAGGGCGCCGGGCGCCACGCCGGGTGCCGTCTGCGGCGCGATGTCGTACGGGCCGGGCCTGCCGGCACCCGTCCCCGCGGCCGTACCGCCGGACGCCTCGGCGCCGAGCGGTTCGGGGGCGCCCTGGTCGATCAGCTCGCGCCGGGGGCAGGTGCCCCGGCCCAGCAGCGCCTGGATGCGGCGGACGCAGCCGCCGCAGTCGGTGCCGGCCTTGCTGGCGGAAGCGATCTGGCGCGGAGTGCAGGCACCGGACTCCGCGTGCTCACGGACCTGCTGCTCCGTGATGCCGAAGCACGAGCAGACGTACACGCGGATTCACCTCCGTCGACCTGTTCCGCAGTGAGGTTACCCTTACCTTACCCGGGACGAAAGTCCGTTAACAACGCCGATGGGGCGCGGATCCTGTGATCCGCGCCCCATCGGTGCGTGCGTACGGCCCGGCCGGGCCGGTGACTCACTGGTCCCGGTACATCTCCGCCACCAGGAACGCCAGGTCCAGCGACTGGCTGCGGTTGAGCCGCGGGTCGCAGGCGGTCTCGTAGCGCTGGTGCAGGTCGTCGACGAAGATCTCGTCGCCGCCGCCCACGCACTCGGTGACGTCGTCGCCGGTCAGCTCGACGTGGATGCCGCCCGGGTGCGTACCCAGGCCCTTGTGCACCTCGAAGAAGCCCTTGACCTCGTCCAGCACGTCGTCGAAGCGCCGGGTCTTGTGCCCGGAGGCGGCCTCGAAGGTGTTGCCGTGCATCGGGTCGCAGATCCAGGCGACCTGCGCGCCGGAGGCGGTGACCTTCTCGACCAGCTCGGGCAGCTTGTCGCGGATCTTGTCCGCGCCCATCCGGGTGATGAAGGTCAGCCGGCCCGGCTCGCGCTCCGGGTCGAGGCGCTCGATGAGCGTGAGCGCGTCCTCGGCGGTCGTCGTCGGGCCCAGCTTGACGCCGATCGGGTTGCGGATGCGGGAGGCGAACTCGATGTGCGCGCCGTCCAGTTGGCGGGTGCGCTCACCGATCCAGACCATGTGGCCGGAGACGTCGTAAAGGTTGCCGGTCCGCGAGTCGGTACGGGTCAGCGCGGACTCGTAGTCCAGCACCAGCGCTTCGTGGGAGGCGTAGAACTCGACCGTCTTGAACTCCTCCGGGTCCACCCCGCAGGCGTTCATGAAGTTCATCGCGCGGTCGATCTCGCGCGCCAGCGCCTCGTACCGCTGCCCGGACGGGGAGGACTTCACGAAGTCCTGGTTCCAGGCGTGCACCTGGCGCAGGTCGGCGTAGCCGCCGGTGGTGAAGGCCCGTACGAGGTTCAGCGTCGCGGCGGAGGCGTGGTACATCCGCTTCAGGCGCTGCGGGTCCGGGATGCGGGCCGCCTCGGTGAACTCGAAGCCGTTGACGGAGTCGCCGCGGTAGGTCGGCAGCGTCACCCCGTCGCGGGTCTCGGTGGGCTTGGAGCGCGGCTTGCTGTACTGGCCCGCGATCCGGCCGACCTTGACGACCGGGACCGACCCGGCGTACGTGAGGACCGCGCCCATCTGGAGCAGGGTCTTGAGCTTGTTGCGGATGTGCTCGGCGGAGACGGCGTCGAACGCTTCCGCGCAGTCGCCGCCCTGCAGCAGGAACGCCTCGCCGCGGGCGACCGCGCCCAGGCGCTCGCGCAGCTGGTCGCACTCGCCGGCGAAGACGAGCGGCGGATAGGACTCCAGCTCGGCGATCACATCGCGCAGAGCCTCTTGGTCCGGCCATTCAGGCTGCTGCGCCGCGGGCAGGTCTCGCCAGGTGTTGCCACCGGCGTGGATTTCAGCGTTCACGGTCACGCGTCAACTTTACGGGGTCGGGAGAGGGGTCCATCTCGCCGACCGGGATGTGAGACGAAGGTCCCACTCCTGTGGACCGCCGGGGGCGCGCGCCCGGCCCGGTGGTGCGCCCGCGCGGCTCAGTCCGGTACGGAGTCCTCCGGGGCGCCACGGGCGATGGCGGCCAGCGTGCGCAGCGCGTACGCCAGGTCGTCGGGCGCCGGCGCGGCGAGGGCGACGCGGACGGCGTTGGGGGCGGGCGCGGCGCCGTGCGTGCCCTCCGCGCCGACGGCGAACGCGGCGGCCGGGGTGACGGCGATGCCGTGCCGGGCGGCGGCCGCGAGGAAGGTCTCCGCGCGCCATCCCTCGGGCAGCTCCCACCAGGCGAAGTAGGAGGCCGGGTCGGCCCGTACCCGGAAGCCGCCGAGATGCTCGCGCAGCAGCGCCTGCCGGGCGGCGGCGTCCTCGCGCTTGGCCTCGACGACCGTCGTCACCACACCGTCCAGCAGCCAGCGGACGGTGGCGTCCAGGGCGAAGCCGCCGGCCGTCCAGCCGCCGGAGCGCAGGGCGGCGGCGACCCGGTCGGCGGATGCGGGCGGCGCGAGGACCAGGCCGGTGGTCAGGCCGGGCGCCAGGCGCTTGGAGAGGCTGTCGACCAGGAGGGTGCGCTCGGGGGCCAGGGCGGCCAGCGGCGGAAGAGCGGCCTGCCGGCCGTCGTCCAGGAGGAAGGACCAGACGGCGTCCTCGACGGCCCACAGGTCCAGGGCGCGCAGCGTCTCGGCCAGCTCGGCGCGGCGCCCGGCGGGCATGGTCACGCCGAGTGGGTTGTGCAGCGTCGGCTGGAGGTAGACGGCGTGCAGCGGGGCGCCGCGGTGGGTCTCCCGTACGGCGTCCGGGTGCAGGCCGTACGCGTCGCCGGCGAGCGGTACGAGGGTGACGCCGAGGCGGGCGGCTACGGACTTGACCAGCGGATAGGTGAGCGCTTCAACGCCGAGACGGCCGCCGGGCGGCACCAGCGCGGCGAGCGCGCCCGCGATGGCCTGGCGGCCGTTGCCCGCGAACAGCAGGCCCGCGGGGTCGGGGCGGAACTCCCCACGGGCGAGGAGGGCGGCGAAGCTCTCGCGGGCGGCCGCGGAGCCGGTGGCAGGAGCGACGGCCAGGGCCGCGCTCAGTACGTCGGGGCGCAGCAGGGGTTCCAGCCCGCGGGCGAGGAGGGCGGCCTGCCCGGGGACCTCGGGGTAGTTGAGTTCCAGGTTGACGCGGGTGCGACGGGCGGGGTCGGCGGGTTCGGCGAGCGCGGTTCCGGGGGCGTGCTGGGCGGCGCGTACGTACGTGCCGCGGCCGACCTCGCCGACGGTCAGCCCGCGGCGGGCCAGTTCGCGGTAGACGCGGGCGGCGGTGGAGTTGGCGATGCCGTGGGCGCGGGCGAAGGCGCGCTGGGTGGCGAGCCGGTCGCCGGGGCGCAGCCGCCCGGCGGCGATGTCGGCCGCGACGGCGTCGGCGATGCGCTGGTAGTCCTCCACGGGCCCTCCCGGTCGTCACTTCAGATGTCCAGCATTGCACCGAGTGCAATGTTTTTATTGCACCGAGATGGTGGGCGTCCTAGCATCGAGCCGTCAACAGGCCGGCCGCCAAGATCCTACGAACAGGGGCGAGTTGTGCTGCGTACAGCCACCGTCAACGGCATCACCACCGCGTACGAGGACACCGGCGAAGCGGCCGGAGAAACGATTCTGCTCATTCATGGGCACCCCTTCGACCACACGATGTGGGCCCCGCAGACCACCGCGCTGGCCGCCGCCGGCCACCGCGTCCTCGTACCGGACCTGCGCGGCTACGGTGCCACCCAGGTCGTCCCGGGCACGACCCGCCTGGAGACCTTCGCCGCCGACCTCGCCGCTCTCCTGGACCACCTCGGGGTGACGGACCGGATCGTCCTCGGCGGCCTGTCCATGGGCGGCCAGATCGCCATGGAGTGCGCCTGCCGCTTCCCGGAACGGCTGCGCGCCCTCGTCCTCGCGGACACCTTCGCCCGCGCCGAGACCCCCGAAGGCCGTCAGGCCCGCAACGCCATGGCCGACCGGCTGCTGCGCGAAGGAATGCGCGGCTACACGGAAGAGGCCCTGGACAAGATGGTCTCGCCGCGCACCATCGCCACCCGGCCCGCCGTCGCGGATCACGTACGGCGCATGATGCTCGGCACGCCGCCCGAGGGCGCCGCCGCCGCTCTGCGGGGCCGCGCGGAACGCCCCGACTACGCCGATACGCTGGCCCGGCTCGCCGTACCGGCCCTCGTCCTGGTCGGCCGTGACGACACCTACACCCCGGTCGCCGACGCCGAGTTCCTGTGCGACCGCATCCCGGACGCACGCCTGGCCGTCGTCGAGGACGCCGCCCACCTGCCCAACCTCGAACAGCCGGACGCCTTCGACGCCGCGCTCACCGCCTTTCTCGCGGCGCTGCCGGAGCGTGTCGGGTAGGGTGCCCCCCATGCACGCGCAACCGACCATGAACATGAACTGGTGGTGGACCGCTCATCCGGCGGCCCACTGATCGCGCGTAACCACTGACATCGCGAAGGCCGCCCGAGGGGCGGCCTTCCGTGCTGTACGGGCCGTTCCTCCCTCCCGGAAGGAACCGCCGACATGCCTCGCTCCACCACCGAAGCCGGCATCACCGACGCAGGCACCACCGCAGCCGGCACCGCCGACGTCCTGCGCCGCCTGCTGTCCCCCGGCTGCCCGCCGTTCGCCCTGCTGCACCGCCGTACGCCCGGCCGTCCCGCCGCCGGCACCGCCGGCACTGTCGAAGTACTGGTCGGCGAGGTGACCGAGGTGTCGCGGCTGGACGGCATCCCGCTCGGCGACGGTGTGCCGGACGGCGGCGCCGCGGTCACCGACGCGCTCGCACTCGTCCCGTTCCGGCAGATCCGCGAGCGCGGGTTCGACGTCCGCGACGACGGCACACCCCTGGCGGTGCTGCGCCCGGAGGAGGCGTACGAGCTGCCGCTGGACGAGGTGCTGGCGGAGCTGCCCGCCCATGAGGTGGAGGTGCGCGGCGGCGCCTTCGACGTCTCCGACGACGCGTACGCCGGGATCGTCGAGCGCGTCCTGCGGGACGAGATCGGGACCGGCGAGGGCGCCAACTTCGTCATCCGGCGCACCTTCCAGGGCGAGATCCCCGGCTTCGGAACGGCCGACGCGCTCGCGCTGTTCCGGCGGCTGCTGGCCGGTGAGCGCGGCGCGTACTGGACGTACGTCGTGCACCGGCCGGGCGTGCGCACGCTGGTCGGCGCCAGCCCCGAGGTGCACGTACGGATGTCCGGCGGGACGGTCGTGATGAACCCGATCAGCGGCACCTACCGCTACCCGGCCGAGGGGCCGAGCCCCGAGCACCTGCTGGAGTTCCTGGGCGACCGCAAGGAGGTGGAGGAGCTGTCCATGGTCGTGGACGAGGAGTTGAAGATGATGTGCACCGTCGGTGACATGGGCGGTGTGGTGGTCGGGCCGCGTCTCAAGGAGATGGCGCACCTCGCGCACACGGAGTACGAGTTGCGCGGCCGCTCCTCGCTCGACGTGCGTCAGGTGCTGAAGGAGACGATGTTCGCCGCGACCGTCGTCGGCTCGCCGGTGCAGAACGCCTGCCGGGTGATCGAGCGCCACGAGGTGGGCGGACGCGGTTACTACGCGGGGGCGCTGGCCCTGATCGGGCGGGACGCGGGCGGCGCGCAGACGCTGGACTCGCCGATCCTGATCCGTACGGCGGACATCGGCGCGGACGGCGGGCTGCGGGTGGCGGTCGGCGCCACCCTCGTACGGGCCTCCGACCCGCGCGCCGAGGTCGCCGAGACCCACGCCAAGGCCGCCGGGGTGCTGACCGCGCTCGGCGTGCGCCCCGCGCCGGACCGTACGGAGGAGACCGCCGGGCGGCCGCGGCTGGCGGACGACCCGCGGGTGCGGGCCGCGCTCGACGCCCGCCGCGCGGACCTCGCGCCCTTCTGGCTGCGGATGCAGAGCACCGCGCCGACCGCCGCGCTGTCCGGTCACGCGCTGGTGATCGACGCGGAGGACACCTTCACCGCGATGCTGGCGCACCTGCTGCGCACCTCGGGGCTGACGGTGACCGTGCGCCGGTACGACGAGCCGGGGCTGCGGGAGGCCGTGGCGGCGCACGAGGGGCCGGTCGTGCTCGGCCCCGGCCCGGGCGACCCGTCGGACGCCGCCGACCCGAAGATGCGGTTGCTGCGCGCGCTGACCGCGCGGCTGGTCCGCGACCACCGGCACGGGCTGCTCGGTGTCTGCCTCGGGCACGAGCTGATCGCCGCGGAGCTGGGGCTGGAGACCGTGCGCAAGGAGGTGCCGTTCCAGGGCGCGCAGGAGCGCATCGACTTCTTCGGCCGCCCGGAGACCGTCGGCTTCTACAACACCTTCACGGCCCGCTGCGACGAGACGGCGGTGGCCGAACTGGCCATGCACCGGGTCGAGCTGAGCCGGGACGCGGACTCCGGCGAGGTGCACGCGCTGCGCGGTCCCGGGTTCGCCGGGGTGCAGTTCCACCCGGAGTCCGTGCTGACGCTGGACGGGGCGGCGATCACCGCGCAGCTGCTGGCCGCTGTCCTGGTGTGACGAGGAAATTCTCGTTGGTGCGGCCGGCCAGGTAGTCCTCGACGTTGCGTACGGTGGCGTCGAGGATCTGGCCGACCGCGTCCTCGGTGAAGTACGCCTGGTGCGAGGTGACGAGCACGTTCCCGAAGGTCATCAGGCGGGCGAGGGTGTCGTCGTGGACGACTTCGAGGGACTTGTCGAAGAAGAAGAGTCCGGCCTCCTCCTCGTAGACGTCCAGGCCGACCCCGCCGAGCCGGCCGGCCTTGAGGGTCTCCACCAGCGCCGCGGTGTCCACGAGACCGCCGCGGCTGGAGTTGACCAGGATCGCGTCGTCCTTCATGGCGGCCAGCGCGGCGGCGTCGACGAGGTGGCGGGTCGACTCCATGAGCGGTACGTGCAGGCTGATCAGGTCGGATTCGGCGAACAGCCGGTCCTGGCCGACGTAGGTCATGCCCAGCTCGGTGCAGCGGGGGTTCTCTGCGAGGTCCCAGCCCAGCAGCCGCATGCCGAAGCCGTGGGCGATCCGGGTGAACGCCTCGCCGATCTTGCCGGTGCCGAGCACACCGGCGGTGCGGCCGTGCAGGTCGCGGCCCATCAGCCCGTCGAGGCGGAAGTCGAAGTTCCGGGTGCGGTTGGCGGCCCGTACGATCCGGCGGTCGACGGCCAGGGCCAGGCCCCAGGCGAACTCCGCGACCGAGTACGGCGAGTAGGCGGAGACCCGGCCGACGGTCAGCCCGAGGTCGGCCGCGGCCTCCAGGTCGATGTTGTTGTAGCCGGTGGCGCGCTGGGCGATCATCTTCGTGCCGCCGGCCGCCAGCTCCTGGAGCACCTCGGCGTTCAGGTCGGCGTTGACGCTGACGCTGACGACCTCGTAGCCCGCGGCGATGGGGGCGGTGTCACGGTTGAGGAAGACGTCGAGGCAGCGGACCTGGTGGCGGCCGGCGAAGGCCTGCCCCAGCAGCGGCCGCTCGTCCGCCTGCACGCCGAACGCGATGATCTCCACGGTGTCTCCCGACGTTGCCGGTCATGCGGTCCGGTCGCCGCCGCCCGTTTCAGGGCATATGCGGCGACAGGGCCGAATATACGGCGCGGGACGCGGCCCGGCCGCCCGTCCGACGCGTTCGGCGCCATGCGGGCGCGGACGGGGCGTACGAGCGCGTACCGAGACATGCGGGCGGGCCCGCCGGTGCCCGGCCCGCCCGCACGCCGCCCGGGCTCAGCCGAAGAAGACCCCCGCCTCCGCGTACAGCTTCGGGTCGACGGTCTTGAGCTTCGTGGTCGCCTCCGCCAGCGGCACCCGGACGATGTCCGTACCGCGCAGGGCGACCATCTTCCCGTGGTCCCCGTCCCGCACCGCGTCGATCGCGTGCAGGCCGAAGCGGGTGGCCAGCCAGCGGTCGAAGGCGCTGGGCGTGCCGCCGCGCTGGGTGTGGCCGAGCACCGTCGTCCGGGCCTCCTTGCCGGTACGCTCCTCGATCTCCTTGGCCAGCCACTCGCCCACACCGGACAGCCGCACATGCCCGAACGAGTCCGTCGACCCGTCCTTGAGGACCATCTGGCCGTCCTTGGGCATGGCTCCCTCGGCGATCACCACGATCGGCGCGTACCGCACCTTGAAGCGGGACTCGATCCAGGCGCAGACCTGGTCGATGTCGAAGCGCTGCTCGGGGATGAGGATGACGTTGGCGCCGCCGGCCAGGCCGGAGTGCAGCGCGATCCAGCCCGCGTGCCGGCCCATGACCTCGACGACCAGGACGCGCATGTGCGACTCGGCGGTGGTGTGCAGCCGGTCGATGGCCTCGGTGGCGACGCCGACGGCGGTGTCGAAGCCGAAGGTGTAGTCGGTGGCGGACAGGTCGTTGTCGATCGTCTTGGGCACGCCGACGCAGGGCACGCCGTACTCGCCGGAGAGCCGGGCCGCGACGCCGAGGGTGTCCTCGCCGCCGATCGTGATCAGCGCCTCGACCTCCTCCTTGGCGAGGGTGTCCTTGATCCGGCGGATGCCGTCCTGCCGCTTGAGGGGGTTGGTCCGCGAGGAGCCGAGGACCGTGCCGCCGCGGGGCAGGATGCCGCGTACGGCGGGGATGTCGAGCGGTACCGTGTCGCCTTCCAGGGGCCCGCGCCAGCCGTCCCGGAAGCCGACGAAGTCGTAGCCGTACTCCTGGACGCCCTTGCGCACCACGCCTCGGATGACCGCGTTGAGACCGGGGCAGTCACCGCCGCCGGTCAGTACTCCGACCCGCATCGCTTCTTCACCTTCATCCCGTGAGGGGCCGCGCACCCGCCGGTGGCCGCGCGCGGCCGTGCTGTGCCGACGCCGGTCACGCTAATGGTGATGCACGTCACCCCGGGATGGGGCGGAAAGCGAATTCCCCGGAAATGCCGGGGACTTGACGCGATGCGTTCACTCGTACGAGCGCACGGCGCACCAGCGTCCGGTGCCCTCACGGAACTCCCGGGCGGCGCGGGCCTGGACGGCTAGATCTCGTCCAGGCCCCGTTCTATCGCATACCGGACCAGTTCGACGCGGTTGTGCAGCTGGAGCTTGCCCAGGGTGTTCTGCACGTGGTTCTGGACCGTGCGGTGCGAGATGACCAGCCGGTCGGCGATCTGCTTGTACGACAGGCCCTTGGCGACCAGGCGCAGCACCTCGGTCTCCCGCTCGGTCAGCTGCGGCGCGCCCGGCTCGTCCTCGGCGGCCGGGGCGGGCTCGGTCGCCAGCCGGCGGTACTCCCCCAGCACCAGCCCGGCCAGGCCCGGCGTGAACACCGGGTCACCGGCCGCCGTACGGCGCACCGCGTCCAACAGCTCCTCGGTGCTGGCCGACTTGAGCAAGTAGCCCGTCGCACCCGACTTGACGGCCTCCAGCACGTCGGCGTGCTCGCCGCTCGCGGAGAGCACCAGCACCCGCAGGGCGGGGTTGGCGCCGACCAGTTCCCGGCAGACCTCCACGCCGGGCAGGCCCGGCAGGTTCAGGTCCAGGACCAGGACGTCGGGCGCCGCGGCCTGCGCGCGGCGCACCGCCTGCGGCCCGTCCCCGGCCGTCGCCACCACCTCGTACCCGGCCCCGGCCAGGTCGCGGGCGACCGCGTCCCGCCACATCGGGTGGTCGTCGACCACCATCACCTTCACGTCCTGCGGCTCGCTCACGCCGTGTTCCTCCCCCGTTTCCGGCCCTCGGGCGCTCCGCCCTTGGGGACTTTCAGCTCCACTTCCGTGCCCTGGCCGGGGACCGAGATCCAGTCGGCGCTGCCGCCCAGCTCCCGCAGCCGGCCGCGGATCGACAGGGCCACCCCCAGCCGGCCCTCCCGCTCGGCGTCCGCGAGGCGCCCTTCGGGAATGCCGGGACCGTCGTCCCGCACCGTCACGACCACCTCGTCCGGCTCGTCCTCCACCAGGATCCACGCCTGCGCCTCGGCACCCGCGTGCACCCTGACATTGTCCAACGCGGCACTGACAGCGGCCGCCAGCTCCGCGGCGGCCGCCGCCGGGAGCACGACGGGCCCGCCCGGCTCGGAGAACGTGACGCGCGCGCCGGCGTGCGGCGCGAGCAGGGCCCGTACGTCGCAGGGCCCGGCGTCGGGACCGTCCTCGGCGCACGGCACCGGCGCGGCCAGGGCCTCCTGCGGGGTGCGGACCGTGTCCTGCCCGGCGGCGGAGACGGCCGTACCGGGCCGCGGGACCAGCCCGCTGGAGACGAGCGTGCGCAGCGCGACCTCCTGCTCCCCGGCCATCCGGCCCAGCTCGGCGGCCTCGCCGCCGATCGCGGCACCGCGCCGCTGCACCATCGCCAGGACTTGCAGGACGCTGTCGTGGATGTCCCGGGCCAGCCGCTCCCGCTCCCGGGTGGCGGCCTCGATCTGGAGGGCGCGGGCGAGGGTGCGCTCACTGGCCCGGGCCACCTCGACCACGTAGCCGATGGCGACGCTCGCCACCCACACCAGGACGACATTGTGGATCGTGTCGCGGGCGAGCTCCTGGCGCTCGACCAGATTGACGACGGCGACCAGCGCCGAGGCCACCGCGGCCCAGCGCCAGCCGCCCTTGATGGCGAAGCCGAGCACCGCGCCCGCCGTCCAGATGGAAGGCAGGGTCGCCGCGCCGTCCATGATCCGCTCGTGGCTGTCCGCCACCAGGGTGAGCAGGATGCCGCCGAGCGCGAAGGACAGGTCGCCGATGAGGAAGGCGCGGGTGCAGCGCTCCGCCGAGGTGGTACGGCGCCAGGTGAAGGCCATCCACACGGTCAGCGCCGTCATGTAGGCGGCGGCGACGAGGGGGTGCGCGTACTTCTGGTACGAGAACACGAACAGGACCAGGACGTAGGCCAGGGTCAGGACGCGGTAACCGGTCAGCGCCCGCCACAGCGGGAGCTCCACCGACATCCGGACCACCCGCTGCGGCCGCCCCTTGCCCTTGCCCGCCGCCGTGCCGGCCGCGGGCCGTGTCTCTGCCTCTGTCATGTCGCCCCCACCCTGTGCCGGGGCGTGCCTACGCCCCGCTGCCGGTCCTGTCCTGCCGGTCCGCGGCCGGCGCGGCCTGCCCCTTGCCGCCCTTGGCTGCTTTCTCGGCCTTCTCGGCCTTCTCGGCCTTCTCGGCCTTTTCCGCCTCGGCCTTCTTCTTGGCCGCGTCCGCGATCTGCCGCTTGGCGGCGGTCGCGTAGATGTCCACGTACTCCTGGCCCGACAGCTTCATGATCTCGTACATGACCTCGTCGGTCACCGAGCGCAGGATGAAGCGGTCGCCCTCCATGCCGTGGTACCGGCTGAAGTCCAGCGGCGTGCCGATCCGGATGCCGGGCCGGATCATCTTCGGCATGACCTTGCCGGGCGGCTGCACCTTCTCCGTGTCGATCATCGCGACGGGGATGACCGGGGCGCCGGTGGCCAGCGCCACCCGGGCCAGGCCGCCGGGCTTGCCGCGGTAGAGCCGGCCGTCCGGCGAGCGGGTGCCCTCCGGGTAGATGCCGAACAGCTCACCGCGCTCCAGCACCTCGATGCCGCTCTTGATCGCCGCCTCGCCCGCGCCGCGCGCGCCCGAGCGGTCCACCGGCAGCTGGCCCACACCCTTGAAGAAGGCGGCGGTCAGCTTGCCCTTGACGCCCGGCGAGGTGAAGTACTCGGCCTTGGCGATGAAGGTGACCTTGCGGTCGAGCACCGCGGGCAGGAAGAAGGAGTCCGAGAAGGACAGATGGTTGCTCGCCAGGATCGCGGGTCCCGTTGCGGGGATGTTCTCCAGGCCCTCCACCCAGGGGCGGAAAGCCAGCTTCAGCGATCCGCCGATGGAAAACTTCATTGCGCCGTAGATCAACCCACTGCCTCCTGTGTGTGACGCAAAGACCTTAACCTGCCCCGGCGTCCCCCTCTTCTCGGCGGCCCGCCCGCCGGCGGCTCCGCCCGGCCCGCCCGCCCCGCGGCTCCGTACCGCCGGAGCGCCCGTACGGAGCGCACGGCCACGGCGCGCGGGGCGCACGAGCGGGCTCCGCGGGGGCTTTCGGACCTATCCGCCCGGCGCCGCTCCGCGTAGGCTTCCAGTAACCCGCGCAACCCGTTGCCGCCCGGCCCCTCACCGATCGGAGTCCCCCGGTGCCGCTGCTCCCCGGAGCCGAGCCGTTCCGCCGCGACGGCGGCCGGACCGGCGTCCTCGTCTGCCACGGTTTCACCGGCTCCCCCCAGTCCGTACGCCCCTGGGCCGAGTATCTGGCCGACCGCGGCCTGACCGTCTCGCTCCCGCTGCTGCCCGGCCACGGCACCCGCTGGCAGGACATGCAGCTCACCACCTGGCAGGACTGGTACGCCGAGGTCGACCGCGAGCTGCGGTCGCTGTCCGAGCGGTGCGAGCAGGTCTTCGTCTGCGGCCTGTCGATGGGCGGCGCGCTGGCGCTGCGGCTGGCCGAGGTGCACGGCCCCGCCGTCAGCGGCCTGGTGCTGGTCAACCCGGGCAACAAGGTGCACGACGCGGCCGCCCCGCTGCTGCCCGTGCTGCGGCATCTGGTCCGTACGACCAAGGGTGTGGCGAACGACATCGCCAAGCCGGGGTCCGCCGAGACCGGCTACAGCCGGGTGCCGCTGCACGCCGCGCACTCGCTGCGCCGTCTCTTCCAGCTCGTCGACGCCGAACTGCCCCGGGTCACCCAGCCGTTGCTGGTGCTGACCAGCCCGCAGGACCACGTCGTGCCGCCCGCCGACTCCGAGCGCATCCTGAGCCGGGTGTCCTCCACGGACGTACGGCAGAGGCTGCTGGAGCGCAGCTACCACGTCGCCACGCTCGACCACGACGCCGAGCGGATCTTCGAGGACACCTACGACTTCATCGCCCGTCTGGCACCGAGCGTGCGCACGGGCGTGGAGAGTGAGGAGACGGCCACCGGTGGAGGAGCGTAGCCCCCGCGACCCCCGCGACCCGCTGGACGAGGAAGCCGCCTGGGCCGAGATCGTGGCCGGGTACGGCAAGGCGCCCGCCTTCCCGGACGAGGACGGACCGGTCTCCAGCACGGGCCCGAGGACGGCCGGCGAGCCGTCCGGCAGCGGTGGTACGGACACCGGACCGGCCCGCGCCGACCTGGGCAGGACGGGCGAGGACCGCGCCGACGGCGGGCGGCGCCCCGACGGCAAGCCGCCCGAGAAGAGCGACCCGGGACGTACGGACCGTACGGACCGCGCCGACCGTACCGACCCCGCGGACTGCACCGACCGGGACGACGGCGGCCTGACGGTCGAGGAGCGCCCGCGCAGCGAGCCCTCCCCCGGCGCCCCGGACGGGCCCGGCAAGAACGGCGTGGGCAGCTTCGTGGTCTTCGCGCCCGGCGTCGGACCGCGCGACTGGTCGGTGTCCGGGGCGTCCGGGGCGTCCGGCGACGACCTCGACGGAACGGACGAAGGGCACTTCGTGCCGCCCGAGCCGCCTCCGCTGCCCAAGGCCGACGTGACGGCCAAGTTCGCCTGGATCGCGGTGCTCGGCGGGCCGCTGCTGCTGGTGCTCATGGTGCTGTTGCAGCAGCCCGTCACCTGGTGGCTGACGCTGCTGGGCATCGGCGGTTTCCTGGGCGGCTTCGCGACGCTGGTGGCCCGGATGAAGCACGACGACGAGGACGACGAGGAGCTGCCGGGCGGCGGCGCGGTCGTATGACCGTACCGGCCGCAGCCCCGCGGCCGGACCGCCGTCCCCCGCACGCCCGGGGATTCACCCTCGCGCGCCAGGTGTCCTGACCGACGTTGACGCCGCGAGCGGGAAGGATCACGCCGAGTATCCGGCCGTGTTCCCGGGAGGACCCCCGTGCGTCATCCGCTCTCGTCGTCATGCCCCCGTCCACGTCGTCGCGTCCGGGTGGCGGCCGCCGCCGCGACGGCCGCCGCGGTGACGGGCCTGCTCGCCACCGTGCCCGCCGCGGCCAGCCCGCCGCAGCAGCGGCAGGCCCCCGGGCCGGGCGCGGTGGTCTCCCTCGGCGACTCCTACATCTCCGGCGAGGCCGGGCGCTGGGCCGGCAACACCAACGCCAACCCGGCCAACTTCCCCCGTGTCGACGCGCTCGGCCCGACCGCGTACTTCGACAACGCGAACCGCACCGCCGAACGCATCCCCAAGTGCCACCGCTCGCGCTCCGCCGAGATCCACCTCGGCCTGCCCGGCACCGCCAGCGAGAACCTGGCCTGCTCCGGCGCCCGTACCGACTCCTTCCGGTCCTCGAAGGGCGTCGCCAAGCCGGGCCTGGACTTCTCGGACGCGGCGGGCGTGCCGGGGCAGGCCAGGCAGCTGGAGGAGTACGCCCGCGACCACCCGGTACGGATGGTCGCCGTCTCGGTCGGCGGCAACGACTTCGGCTTCGGCGACGTGATCACGTCCTGCGTCCTGGCGTACCTGAACCCGCTGCCGAAGTCGTGCAGCCAGGACGCGGCCAACCGGGCCCGGTTCACCGACCAGGCGGTGGAGCGGCGGGCGGACGACATCGCGGGCGGGCTGCGCAACGTCAAGCAGGCGATGCTCCGGGCCGGCCACGACACCGACGAGTACGACGTGGTCGTGCAGAACTATCCGGCCCCCATCCCGCACGGCCGCGACTTCCGCTACCCGGCGGCGCTGGGCGCGCGCCAGACGTTGGGCGGCTGCGCGTTCAACGACCGGGACGCCGACTGGGCGGTGGACAGCGTGCTGCCGGCCGTCGGTCGGGCCGTGGAGCGCGGCATCGACAAGAGCGGGCTGGACAACGTCCGCTTCCTCGACCTCACGCACAGCTTCGACGGGCACCGGCTGTGCGAGCGCGGAGTCGGGCTGGTCGAGCCGGTGCGCGGCACGGTGAACCGGTGGACGGACCCGGGGGCGTCCGACAAGACCGAGTGGATCAGCTGGGTGCGGACGGTCACCGCGGTGCTGCCGCCGTTCCAGGTGCAGGAGGCGCTGCACCCGAACCACTGGGGTCAGCTGGCCCTGCGGAACTGCCTGCGGCAGGTCTACACCTCGGTGAACAGCGACAAGGCCCCCAAGAGCCGGCTCACCTGCACCGGCGGCGGCCCCGGCCGCAACGGGCGCGGCGAACCGAACATGAAGCTGTCCTGAGCACCGCCGGAACCACAGCTCGCCTTACGCGGCGGCCGGCACCCGCAGCGCGGCCAGCACCGGCAGATGGTCGGTGGCGGCGAGCAGGTCGCCGTGGGCGAGGCCCGGCAGGTCGCGCGGTACGCCGCAGCCCAGCACCTCGACGCCGTCGGTCGTGAAGACGGCGTCGATGCGCTGGTGCGGGTCGTGGGGCGTGGAGGTGTACTCGCCGCCCCACGGCGCCGCCGTCCAGGCGTCGGTGAGCGAGCCCGCCAGCCGCCGGAAGGCCCGCCCGTCGGGCCGGTCGTTCAGGTCACCGGCCGCGACGGCGTACGGGGTGTCCAGCGCGCGCAGCCGCTCCAGCAGCAGGCCCGCCTGGTCGTACCGCTCGTCGGCCTGAAGGCTGAGGTGGCAGCTGAGCAGGCCGATCCGGGCACCCCCGATCCGTACCACCGCGGTCGCGAAACCGCGCTGGTGCAGGCCGGGGGTGCGGGGCAGCAGGATGTCCTCGGTGCGCTCCACATGGGCGCGCAGCGAGGAGAGGATCATCGGGCCGGCGGTGGTGGCGCCGCCCGTCACGTGGACCAGGTCCGTCGCCCGGCACAGCTTCGCCACGCTCTTGCGCCAGCGGAAGAACCGCGGCGCCTCCTGCACGAACACGACGTCCGGGGCGCAGGCCCGGATCACCCGGGCCAGCGCCGCGCGGTCGTCGCGCAGGGAACGGACGTTGTAGCTGAGCACACGGAGCACGGCCGAGCCGCTCCGCCCCGCTCCGTCTCCGCTCGATGCGAAGCCCTCGGAAGCGGAGCCCGGCTCGGTACCGGAGGCGGGCAGCGCGGCCGGCACCGCGGGTCAGCCCTGGCGCGCCAGGTCGGCGGCGCCGACCAGTCCGGCCTTGCCGCCGAGCTGGGCTGCGAGCACCTGGGCGTGCGGCCGCCACTGGTTGCCCACCAGCCAGCGGCGGAAGGACTTGCGGATCGGGTCGAGGACCAGTTCGCCCTCGTCCGAGACGCCGCCGCCGACGATGAAGGCGGACGGGTCGAAGAGCGAGGCCAGGTCGGCGAGGCCGGCGCCGGCCCAGCGGGCCAGCTCGCGGAAGGAGTCGACGGCGACCGGGTCGCCCTGGCGGGCGGCCTCGCTGATGTGCCGGCCCTCGATGCCCTCGGAGGTGCCGTCACCCAGGGAGAGCAGCACCTCGGCGTTCTCGGGGGTGGCGAAGGCGCGCTGGCGGGCGTAGCGCAGCAGGGCGCGGCCGGAGGCGTACTGCTCCCAGCAGCCCTGGCTGCCGCAGCCGCACAGCAGGCCGTCCGGTACGACGCGGATGTGGCCGAACTCGGCGGCGACGCCGAACCGGCCGCGGCGCAGCTTGTTGCCGATGATGATGCCGCCGCCCAGGCCGGTGCCCAGGGTGATGCAGATGACGTCGCTGTGGCCCTGGCCGGCGCCGAAGCGGTACTCGCCCCAGGCCGCCGCGTTGGCGTCGTTCTCGACCACGACGGGCAGGCCGACGCGCTGTTCGACCTTGTCCTTCAGCGGCTCGTGGCGCCAGTCGATGTTGGGCGCGAACAGGACGGTGGCCCGCTTCTCGTCCACGTAGCCGGCGGCGCCGATGCCGACGGCCTCGACCTGGTGGTCGGCGCCGACGGTGCGGACGGCGTCGGCGATGGCCTCCGTCAGCTCGTCGGTGGCCTGCGGGGTCGGCACCTTGCACGTTTCGAGGATCGTGCCCTCTTCGTCGACCACGCCGGCCGCGATCTTCGTGCCGCCGATGTCGACGCCGATGGTGAGTCCCATGTGTCCCTCAGTTATTGGTCGTACCCCGCCGCGTACAACCGTACCGGAGTGCGGGGCGGCGCCCGTGCCCTCCGGCCGCGAGGGGTCGGTCAGTCGAGGTCGATCCGCTCGGTGCCGGCCGGACCTTCGTCGTCCCGGCGGGCGCCCGGGTCATCACGCTTGTCCCGCTTGTCGCGGGTGTCGTCGCCGTCGCGTGCGGTGCCCGGCCCGGCGGCCTCCCGCGGGTCGGCCTGCGCGGCCTCGTCGGCGGCCTCGCGGGTCCAGCGGCGCTCGCTGCTCTCGACGGCCGAGCGGTAGGCGGCCAGCAGCTCCGATCCGGCGGCGGCGAGGTGGTCGAAGACGTCCGGATTGCGTTCGACGACCGGCTCGACGACGGCCTTGGCCTGCCGGAAGAGCTGCTGCACGGCGCCCTGCGCGGCCATTCCGGCGAGCGCGCCCGGCATCTGGATGCCGGCGAGCTTGTCGGTGACGGCCTCCGCGAGGCGGCGCAGCTCCTCGGCGGCGCTGCCCGGCGGCGGGCCGTACTGCGCGCGGCGGCGGGCCTTCTCGGCCGCCAGGTCCTCGGCACAGGCCGTTTCCCAGGCATCGGCGTCGAACCGGTCCGTACGGTCGGCGGGGCGCTCGGTGGCATCGCTCATGGCGGACTCACTCCTGCGGCGAGGCGGATCTGGACCCGCGTGGGCGGCGGGTGCGCGGCGGTGCTGCTTCTCCCGACGTTACCCGAACGGCGGTGTGCCGTTCAGTGACCGCGGGGCCAGAGGTCCGGGTCGGGGGTGAAACGGATGTGCAGCGCGCCCTCGCGCAGCCCGGCGCCGGAGACCGAGCAGCGGCGCAGCGCGGAGGGCAGGGTGCGTATCCGACGGAAGCGGCCGACGGTGACGACGACCTCGTCGCCGCGCCGCAGCAGGCCCAGCCCGTCGCGTTCGGCGCCCGGCAGCGGCACCCGCCACACCAGGATGCCGTCCGAGGCCAGCCGGTCCTCCACGGTCCAAGGGTCGTCGGCGGCGGCGGGCGCGGCCGGTTCGCCGACCGTGCCGCGGATCAGCTCGTCCAGCTCCTCCGTGCCCTCGGGGTCGCGGCCCAGGTGCGGCACCTCGACGACCGGCGCTTCGGGGAACTCCTCGCGGAGCGCCTTGAGCGCGCTCTGCTGCTGTCCGGAGAGCGCCGCCAGGAACGGGTCGGCCGACCCGGTGGGCAGCAGCCGGTTGGCGACGACGGCGTCGGTGCGGTGCCCGTACAGGGCGAGGCCCGAGCGCACCTCCCGCAGGTCCGCGACGGCGGCCGGGCCCGCCTCGGTCACGATCCGTACGGTCGTGCCGGGGTGATCGATGATCCGCTGTACGGCGGCGAGTTCGTGCTCCCAGCGCTCCGCGGCCTCGTACAGCTTCTGGGTGGGCATCTGCACGCCCGCCAGCTGGGCCAGCACCGGCCGCAGCGCGCGGGCGGCCTGCCGCTCGGGCGGCAGCAGGCGGCGGAGGTAGCGGCGGGCCTGTTCGGGCAGGGCAAGCAGGGCGACGGTGTCGGCGGCGGGCGGCATGTCGACGACGACCGTGTCCTGGCCGTCGGGCCCGGCCGTCTCGTGGGCCGCGCGCAGCTCGTGGAGCAGCGCGAACGCCTCGGCGCCGGGCAGTTCGGTCAGCTCGTCCTCGTCCAGGGGTGCGGCGCCCAGCAGGTCGAGGGCGGCGCCCGCGCGCTCCTGGAAGGCGAGCACTTCGCGGCGGAAGTGGTCACCGGCGTCGACGCACTTGGCGTGCAGGCCGGGCACGACGGGCACCGGGCCGTCGCCGGGGCGGCCGAGGCGGGTGCCCAGGACGCGTTCCGCCGCGCCGCCGCGGGCGGTGAGCAGCAGGACGCGCTCACCGCGCCGGGCACCGGCCAGTGCGGTGGCGGCGGCGAGGGTGGTACGGCCGGCGCCGCCGGGGCCGGTGACGAGGACGGTACGCATGGTCAGAGGCTCTTGGCCTCGCCGGCGGGGGCCGCGGGGCCGCTCTCGACGCGCTTCTTCAGCCCGTCCAGCGCGCGGTCGATGATGACCTTCTCCGCCTTGCGCTTGATCATGCCGAGCATCGGGATCTTGACGTCCACGGTGAGCTGATACGTCACTTCGGTCTGCGCGCCGCCGGCCAGCGGTACCAGCCGGTAGGAGCCGTCGAGCGTCCGCAGCATCTGGGACTTCACCAGCGACCAGCTGACCTCGTGGTCGCTGGTCCAGGTGTAGGCGAGAGTGTGGTCGTCCTTGATCGCGCCGGCGTCCAGCAGCAGGCGGACCTGCTCGGCACGGCCCTGGTCGTCCTTGCTGAGGATCTCGGCTTCCTTGACCTCGCCGGTCCAGTCCGGATAGCGGTCGAAGTCGGCGATCACTCCCATCACCTCGGCGGGTGCCGCCTCGATCGTGATGCTAGAGCTGGTGTGTTCGGCCATCGCCGTGACTCCTCCATGCCGATTCGTGCCGGTCCGCCAGACGCGTATCCCTGCTGCTGAAGGCTACCGCGCGGCGAAAGCGCGCCGGACCGGCGTCCCGGCCGATCCGGTCGGCCCTGGAGGCGGCCCCCGGGAGGGCCTTTCGGGGAAGCCCTCGGAAGGCCCCGGAAAGACCCGGGAAGACCCCGGAAAGGCCGTCACCACTCCAGGACGTACGGCGCTCCCGTCGCGTTGAAGTGCCCCACGTTGACGCACTCGGTGGCGCCGACGCGTACCCGCCGGGCCAGCGGCTGATGCACGTGCCCGAAGAGCGCGTAGCGGGGACGGGTCCGGCGGATCGCGTCCAGGAGGGCGGAGCTGCCGCGTTCGAAGCGGCGGGCGACGACGTCGTAGCAGAGCTCCGGCACGTCCGGCGGGATGTGCGTGCACAGCACGTCCACCTCGCCGACGGCCTCGACCTTGGCGGCGTACTCCTCGTCGCTGATCTCGTAGGGGGTGCGCATGGGGGTCGTCAGGCCGCCGCCGACGAAGCCGAAGACGCGGCCGCCGATCTCCACCCGCTCGCCGTCCAGGACGGTGGTGCCGGGTCCGGCGTACTCGGGCCACAGGTGGGGGAGGTCCACGTTGCCGTAGGTGGCGTACGTCCGCTCCGGGAAGGCGGCGAACAGTTCGGCGTACTGCCGTCGGACGGCTTCCTCGATGACGGCCATCCGGCCGCCGCCCTCGCGCTCGACATCGCCCCACAGGCGGCGGCCCAGCGCGCGGGCCTCCTCGAAGCGGCGGGCGGTGCGCAGCTCGACCAGCCGGTGGGCGTTCTCGGTGCCGAAGAGGTCGGGGAAGATGCCGCGGGAGTGGTCGGCGTAGTCGAGGAAGAGCACGAGATCCCCGAGGCAGACCAGGGCGTCGGCCCCGTCGCCCGCCGTGGCGAGGTCCCGCCCGTTGCCGTGTACGTCGCTGACCACATGGACTCGCATGACGGTCACCCTAGATCGAAAGACGTACGGCCGGGAGGGGGGCCGGGGCGCCGCCGGGAGGCGGGTCCGACCTGCGGTTACTTCCCGGTCACCGAAAGCCTGGTCTAGTCTGCGCGAAGCAGTCCCAAGGCGTGTCCGGACGCGTGTCACGCAGCGTGTGACGCATCGAACATCTGGGCGTAACCCCCTATCCCAAAAGCAATACCGGTGGGTAACGTCCGGGCAGTCCACCACCCCCCCTGCCTGATCATGGACCGCAGCCGGCCAGCACACAGCGTCGTGACGCCGGCGCCATAGAGGAGCAGCAGTCTTGCGCGAGTTCAGCCTTCCGGCCCTGTACGAGGTCCCCGCGGACGGCAACCTGACGGATCTGATCCGCCGCAATGCCGCGCAGCACCCCGATGTCGCCGTCATGGGCCGCAAGGTCGACGGCCGGTGGCAGGACGTGACGGCCACCGTCTTCCTCGCCGAGGTACGGGCCGCCGCCAAGGGCCTGATGGCCGCCGGCATCCGGCCCGGCGACCGGATCGGCCTGATGTCGCGCACCCGGTACGAGTGGACGCTGCTGGACTTCGCGATCTGGAGCGCGGGCGCGGTCACCGTCCCCGTCTACGAGACCAGCTCCGCCGAACAGGTGCAGTGGATCCTCGGCGACTCCGGCGCGGTGGCCTGCGTGGTCGAGTCCCCCGCGCAGGAGGCCGCCGTCGAGTCCGTACGGGACCGGCTGCCCGCGCTGGAGAACATCTGGCAGATCGAACGGGACGCGATCGCCCGGCTGCACGCGGCCGGCGCCGGTGTCACCGACGCGGAGGTGGACGAGCGCAGCGCCCTCGCCGACGCCGACTCGCCCGCCACCATCGTGTACACCTCCGGCACCACCGGCCGGCCCAAGGGCTGTGTGCTGACCCACCGCAGCTTCTTCGCCGAGTGCGGCAACGTCGTCGAGCGCCTCAAACCCCTCTTCCGCACCGGCCACTCCTCGGTGCTGCTCTTCCTGCCGGTGGCCCATGTCTTCGGACGGCTGGTGCAGGTGGCCTCGGTCATGGCCCCCATCAAGCTCGGCCACGCCCCCGACATCAAGAACCTCACCGACGACCTCGCCTCGTTCCGCCCCACGCTGATCCTCGGCGTCCCCCGGGTCTTCGAGAAGGTCTACAACTCGGCGCGGGCCAAGGCGCAGTCCGAGGGCAAGGGCAAGATCTTCGACCGGGCCGCCGAGACGGCCATCGCCTACAGCCGCGCGCTGGACACCCAGGCCGGGCCCGCCCTCGGCCTGCGGCTCAAGCACAAGCTCTTCGACAAGCTGGTCTTCGGCAAGCTGCGCGCCGTACTCGGCGGCCGCGCCACCCACGCCATCTCCGGCGGCGCGCCGCTGGGCGAGCGCCTGGGCCACTTCTACCGGGGCATCGGCTTCACCGCCCTGGAGGGCTACGGCCTGACGGAGTCCTGCGCGGCGACCGCCTTCAACCCGTGGGACCGGCAGAAGATCGGTACGGTCGGCCAGCCGCTGCCCGGCTCGGTGGTGCGCATCGCCGACGACGGTGAGGTGCTGCTGCACGGCGAGCACCTGTTCACCGAGTACTGGAACAACGAGTCGGCGACCAAGGAAGCGCTCTCCGACGGCTGGTTCCACACCGGTGACATCGGCACCCTCGACGAGGACGGCTACCTCGCGATCACCGGCCGCAAGAAGGAGATCCTGGTGACGGCGGGCGGCAAGAACGTCGCCCCGGCCGTCATCGAGGACCGCATCCGGGCGCACGCGCTGATCGCCGAGTGCATGGTCGTCGGCGACGGCCGGCCCTTCGTCGGCGCGCTGGTCACCCTCGACGAGGAGTTCCTGCCGCGCTGGGCGACGGAGAACGGCCGTCCGGCCGGGCAGAGCGTCACCGAGCTGAGCCAGGACCCGGAGCTGCTGGCCGCGGTGCAGCGGGCGGTGGACGACGGCAACGCGGCCGTCTCCAAGGCCGAGTCGGTGCGCAAGTTCCGCATCCTGCCGACGCAGTTCACCGAGGAGTCCGGGCACGTGACGCCGTCGCTGAAGCTCAAGCGCAACGTGGTCGCGAAGGACTTCGCCGAGGAGATCGAGGCGATCTACCGCGCGTAGCGCCTCGGAGCCACGAACGCCGGGCGGCCGGTTCTCCAGCCCGCCCGGCGTTCGCACGTCCGGCTACGGCGATTCCCTACAGCAGCTCCTTGAGCCGCTCCGCCAGCAGGTCCCAGCGCCACTTCTCCTCCACCCAGGCGCGGCCGCGCTCGCCCATCCGGCGCCGGGCGGCGGGGTCCTTCAGGAGCGCGACGACCCGTTCGGCGGCGACCGTCGGGGAGCCGCCCGGGACGACGTACCCCGTCTCGCCGTCCAGCACGGCGTCCGGCGCGCCGCCGGAGTCCCCCGCCACGACCGGGAGTCCGGTGGCGGACGCCTCCAGGTAGACGATGCCCAGGCCCTCCACGTCCAGCCCGCCGCGCCGGGTGCGGCACGGCATCGCGAAGACGTCGCCCGCGCCGTAGTGGGCGGGCAGTTCCTCCCAGGGCACGGCCCCGGTGAAGCGCACCGCGCCGGCGACGCCCTTCTCGACGGCGAGCGCGTGCAGCTGCTTCTCGTACGGGCCGCCGCCGACGATCAGCAGCACCGCGTCCGGCACGTCGGCCAGGATGCGCGGCATCGCCTCGATCAGGGTGTCCTGGCCCTTGCGCGGCACCAGCCGGGAGACGCAGACGACGACCGGCCGCTCGGCGAGCCCGAGGCGGGCCCGTACCTCGTCGCCGCCGGAGCCGGGGTGGAAGGTCTTCTCGTCCACGCCGGGCGGCAGTTGCGTCATCCGCCCGGCGGCGGCCGGCGTCAGCGCGGCGGCGATCCGCGAGCGGGTGTACTCACCCAGATAGGTGATCGTGTCGGTGCCCTCGCCGATCCGCCGCAGCAGTTGACGGGAGGCGGGCAGCTGCGCCCAGCCCGCCTCGTGCCCGTGCGTGGTGGCCACGATCCGGCGGGCGCCCGCCCGGCGCAGCGCGGGCGCCATCAGGCCGAGCGGCGCGGCGGCGCCGAACCACACCGAGGAGCAGCCGTGCCGGCGCAGCAGGGCGGTGGCCGTCCGGGTCACCCGGGGCGTCGGCAGCAGCATCGTCGTCCGGTCGCGTACGACCGGGAAGGGCTGCTCGGCGTCGAAGCGCGCGGTGGCCTCGACGCCCTCCTTGCTCCGCTTCCAGGTGGAGGCGTAGACCACGACCCGGTCCGGGTCCAGGCGCAGCGCCATGCTGTGCAGGAAGGCCTGGATGCCGCCGGGGCGGGGCGGGAAGTCGTTCGTGACGATCAGCGTCTTGTCCATTGCCCTGGCACAGTACCGGGTCACCGGACACGACCGGCGGGGACCGCCCCGGCACGCACGTGACTCGTCTACGGTCGTGACACGGCCCCGTCCACCGGGACGGACGCGGGCGGGCGCGGAGGGACGCGGGGGACAGGAACGGGGAGGGACGCGGAGGGACACGGACAGCCGCGGACGACGGGACGAGGTGGCGATGGGCAGCGCCGGCAGCCGGCAGCCGAGGGACACACTGCGCGTGCCGGCGCCGCCGGTGGCGGTCTGGGCCGCGACCCGGGCGGTGCTGCTGCTGTGCGTGTTCAAGGTGCTGGTGCTGCCCGGCCCGGACGTCACCAGCGACATCTCGGGGATCTACCACGGCTGGTCCGAGGTCCTGAAGTCCGGTGCGTTCCCGCAGGACGACGTGGCCTGGCAGTATCCGCCGGCCGCCGCGCTCGCCGTCCTCTCCCCCGGGCTGCTGCCCTTCCTGGACTACGCCTCGGCGTTCTTCGTCCTGGCGTGCGCCGCCGACGCGGTCACCTTCGCGCTGCTCCTGTACGCGGGCCGGCGGCCGGGTAAACGTCTCACCGGTGCCTGGGTCTGGACCGCGGGGGTCGCCCTGCTCGGCCCCACCGCGTACGCCCGGTACGACCTGATGGTCACCGCCGTGGCCGTCGCCGCGCTCTTCGCCGCCGCCCGGCACCCGCGCGTCTCCGGCGCGCTGATCGCCTTCGGCGCGCTGCTGAAGGTGTGGCCGGTGCTGCTGCTGACCGGCGCGCCCCTGCGGGGCCGCCGCGCGCGGCAGCTGTGGGGCGCTGCGGCCGTCAGCGCGCTGGCGATCACCGCGCTCTGCGCCGCCTGGGCCCCTGGCGGGCTGGCCTTCCTCACCTTCCAGCGCGACCGGGGCACGGAGGTGGAGTCACTCGGCGCGCTCGTCTTCCATCTCGCCCGGCAGTTCGGCTGGGACGGACAGGTGCTGCTGCATTACGGCTCCGTGGAGTTCGTCGGCCCGTACGTGCCGCTGGTCAGCTCCCTGGCGCAGCTCCTGACCGTGGCGGCCTTCGGCTGGCTGCTGCTGTGGCGGCTGCGCGCGCGGCGGTGCACGTCCGCCACACTCGCCGACGCCGCCTTCACCGCCGTCCTGCTCTTCGTCACCACCAGCCGGGTGATCAGCCCGCAGTACATGATCTGGCTGGTCGGCGCGGCGGCCGTGTGCATGACGCTGCGGGCGAGCCGGATGGGGCCGCCCGCCGTCCTGGTCCTGCACGCGACCGGCGCGACGCTGGTGGAGTTCCCCGTACGGTTCGTGGACGTCGTGGCCAGCGAAGGGACCGGCGTCGTCCTGCTGGCCGTGCGCAACGCCCTGCTCGTGGCCGCTTCGCTGACCGCCGGCCGGCGGCTGTGGCGCTCGACGGTCACCGGGCCGCGGCGCGTCACCCCAGCTGCCGCACCACGTACGCCTGCCACTGCCGGGTGAACTCCGCCGGACTCAGGTTCAGTTGGTCGCGCATCGCCCGCCCGGCGCTCTCCGTGCCGCCCCGCCCCGCCGCCCGGTAGAACGCGCCGAGCCGCTTCTCGCCCCAGTGGTCGGCGATCATGCGGCAGGCCAGCCAGCCGCCCTCGTAGGCGCGGGCCAGCTCCCGCGCGCCCCGGCTGAAGCGGAAGTCGCCGTCGGCCGGGAGCCGGGACGGCGGGGCACCCTTGGCCACGGCGTGCGCGAGTTCGGGGGCGACGGCGGTGGCCGGGCGGCCGCCGCCACGGTAGGCGGCCCAGTCGGCGAAGCCCTCGGAGAGCCAGAGCGGGGTGGCGGCGGTGGTGGCCGTGCGCGTCGCGACGTGGGTGGCCTCATGGGTCAGTACGGTCTGGCGCCCGGCGGCGGACAGTTCGCCGTACGCCTCCGGGTTGACGACGACCCGGTCGGCCGGTGCCGCCGGTGCCGGGCCCGCCTCGCCGGTCGTGACGGCCGCTATGCCCCGGTAGCCGGAGGGGTCGTCGGCGTTCAGCAGCTCCGCCATCCCGTCCAGCGACCGCGGCGCCTCGACGACCACCCGCCCGGCCCACTTCCCGGGCCACGCCTTGGCGACGGCGGGCACGGCCTCGTCCGTACGGTCCGCCAGTTCGCGCAGCGCCGCGGCGCCGCGGCGGACCCCGAGGACCAGACTGTGGCGCCCCTTGACGACCTGGACCGGCCCCTGGTCCCACAGTTGGCGCGCGCTGCGCCGCCCGCTCCCGGCGCCGTCCGAGTCGGAGCTGATCAGCCACCGGCCACCGCGGTCGGTGAGCGTCAGGTACTGCACGGAGGTGACCGGCGCGTTGTCGTACCCGGTCAGCCGGTAGCGCAGCCGTACCTCGGCGGCCACCCGGCGGCCCTCCGCGCCGACCACCGCCGGCAGGCCGAACGCGTCGGTCTTCACCAGCTCGTACGACCAGGCGCCGAGCGGCACCTGCGCGAGGTTGGCGAACACCGCCCGCTGCTGGTCGCGGTAGGCGGACGCGTGCGGGTCGACCGAGGCGAGGAAGGCGCCGGCGTCCCGGTCGCGCACAGCCGCCGCGCGCCGGTCCAGCATCCGCTGGATGCCCGGCGGGGCGTCCTGCGCCGCGCCGGCCGGGTCCTGGCAGCCCGCGAGCAGCGGCAGCAGCGCCGACGGCAGGGTCGCGCAGAGCGCCGTCCTGATCCGCCGGGCCGTCCGCCGCGTCGTCCGTCGCCCTGCCACGCGGTTGATCGTAAGCACCGGCGCCGCGTACGGACAGCGGTCAGGGTCGGGTTACGGACGAGATGGGCATCATGCCGACGGGGTCCGAGCGCACCCGGGCGCCCGGATACGGCGCGTGCACCACCTGCCCGTTGCCCACATACATACCGACATGACTGGCGTCGTCCCGGTAGATGACCAGGTCCCCGGGCCTGGCCTGACTGACCTGAACCTGCTGCCCGGCGCCGCGCTGGGCTTGCGAGGTGCGCGGAATGGAGACTCCGGCGCGCGCGTAGGCCCACTGCATCAGCCCGGAGCAGTCGAAGGAGGACGGACCGGACCGCCCCCAGGCGTACGGGGAACCGATCGCCCCGCGCACGGCCTGGACGGCGGCCCCGGCCCGGCCGGAGGCGGGCGACGGCCCGGACACGTCGGGCAGCGACCGTCCGACTCCGCGGTTCGCGCGGTCGTAGGCGTCCCGGTCCGCGCCGGTCAGCGAGTTCAGCAGGCGCCGCGCCGCGGCCAGTTTGTCCTCGACGTCCTTCTTGTGGCGCACGACGTCCTGCCGGCTCGCCTCCAGGGCGGCCAGCTTCCCGGTCGCCTCCCGGCGCTCCTGCTCCAGGCCGCGCTGGGCACCCTGGAGTTCGCGCAGCTCCCCGGCCTGTCGGCCGTGGATGCGGTCCAGGGCGGCGGCCTTGTCGAGATAGTGCGCCGGGTCCTCGGACAGCAGCAGCTTCAGGGACGGGTCCAGGCCGCCGGAGCGGTACTGGGCGGAGGCGACGGCGCCTAGCCGGCCGCGCAGCCGGTTGACGTGCTCCTGGCCGCGGGCCACCCGGTCCTGGAGGGCCGCCACGTCGGCCCGCAGCGTGCGCGCCCGCTCGTTGGCCCCGTTGAACTGCTCGGTGGCCTTCTCGGCCTGCTCGTAGAGGGCGTCGACGCGCGAGGTGACCTCGGCGGGCGCCGGACCCGGGACGGCGTTCGCCGCGCCGGCGGACAGCGCAGCGGCGGCGGTGACCGCGGCGGCGGACAGGACGGTGGCCCTGGTCGCACCGGCCAGGCCGGACTGTGAGACACGGCGGTGGGACGCCACGTGAGGCCGCACTCCCTTCCGTGCAGCCCCTGCCGCCCGGGGCGGGCGGACGCAAACCGGCAGCTGCGAGGGCAGACAGTAACGGCGCCGGTGGCCCGCGGCCAAAGACCCGCAACACCCGTCGCCGGTAGGGAAAAAGCCGCCCCGCCGGTGACTGCGCAGGTCACCGGCGGGGCGGGAAGTCAGCGGCACACACCGCAATTCGCCCGATCGGGCGGCATGTCCGGCTGCGTCCCGCGAGCGCGGGACGCGGCCGGCGGGACGTCAGACGCGGACGCCGAACTGGAAGGGCATGTTGTTGATCGACTCGTAGCGCACGGACGCGCCCGGCTTCGGCGCGTGCAGCACCTGGCCGTTGCCCGCGTACAGGCCGATGTGGTGCAGGTCGCCGTAGAAGAGCACCAGGTCGCCCGGCTTGAGCGCGCTCTGCGAGCCGATCCGGGTACCGGCGTTGGCCTGCGCCTGCGAGGTGCGCGGCAGCGACTGGTCGGCCTGCGCGTACGCCCAGGAGGTCAGGCCCGAGCAGTCGAAGGAGGAGGGGCCGGTGGCGCCCCACACGTAGGGCGAGCCGATCTTCGAGGCGGCGGCGGCCAGGGCGGCGGCGCCGCGCTGCGAGGCCGGGACGTCGTTGCCCAGGTCGGGGCGCTCGTTGCCGCGGCTGGAGCGGCCCTGGCCCTGCTTCTTCTCCTCCTCCTTCCGCAGCTCTTCCTTCTCCTTGGCGGTCAGCGTGTTGAGGAGTTCCTGCGCCTTGGCGAGCTTGCCCTTGATCTCGTCCTTCTTGTCACCCAGTGCCTTGCGGGTGTCCGAGAGGTCCTTGATCTTGCCGGCGGCCTCCGCGCGCTCCTGGGCGAGCCGGCGCTGCTTGTCCGCGATGGTCTTCAGCTGCTCGGCCTGCTTGCCGCTCAACTGGTCGAGGGTGGCGGCCTTGTCGAGGTAGGTGTCCGGGTCGCCGGAGAGGAACAGCTGCACGGACGGGTCGATGCTGCCGCTGCGGTACTGGCCGGAGGCGACGGCGCCGAGGCCCTTGCGGAGGTCGTTCAGCTCGCCCTGGCCGCGGGCGACCTTGTCCTGGAGGGCGTCGACCTCCTTCTGGAGCTTCTCCTGGTCCTCCTTGGCCCCGTTGTACTTCTCGGTGGCCTGCTCCGCCTGCTCGTAGAGCTTGTCGACCTCGGACTTGACGTCTTCCTTCTTCGGCTTCGGGTCGGCGTGGGCGGCCTGGGACGAGAGGGCGACGGCTGCCGCTGCGGTCGCGGTGAGGACGGTCACGCGGGTGCGGCTCGGCTGCTTGGGTCGACGGTGGGACGCCACGGAGGCGAGCTCCTTCTTCCTTCAGCCGCCTACCGGGCGTGGGGGGTACGGGACCCCGGCTCCGCGTGTGAACACCGCGGACTCGGCGGTTCCTTCACTGTTCATCCCGGGTGGATGATCAACTGCATGAAGGGTTGAGGCCTGACCTTAGTAACCGAGTTGTGATCGCTTCAAATCCTCACCGGAAAAAACTGCTGGATGCTCCTCATCCTTTACCAACATCACACACGCAGTAATGGTCACTTGACACTCAGAGACGAACGACAGGCATGAGACACCTCGTTGATGGGTACACCTTTACCCCCGTCCCGGGCGCCACGGAGACCACCGGCCCGCCTCGGACGCCCGAGCGAGACTGCCCCGCGGACCCCTCCGCGAAGCACGTTCCGGACAAGTCGTACGGAAGGAACGTACGACTCAGGTACGGGCAAGTCGCTTCAGCAGCAGGGCCGATGCGACCGGCCGCGCCCCCGCCTTGGCCACTCCGTCGGCCACCTCGCGGTCCGTGGAGACCACCACCACCGGACGGCCGGGCGGCTCGGCCCGTACGAGCTGGCGGATCAGCTCGTCCGCCGTCACGCCCGGCTTGCTGAAGAGGACCCGCACCCCGCGCGGCGGCGCGAGCAGCACCGGCGCGGCCAGCTCGGCGCCGTCGAAGACACACGTCATCTCCGCGCCGGTCTGGGCGGCCAGCACCGCGAGACCGCCCAGCAGCCGCAGCCGCTGCTTGTCCAACGGCATCGTGGGATAACCGGTCTTGGTGACGTTGTAACCGTCCACCACCAGGTGGGCCTGCGGCAGCGCCAGCAGCTGGTCCAGCAGGGCCGGGTCGGTCTCCGACAGCGCGCGCGTGGCGATGTCCTTGGGCGTCATCTTGCCCGGGGCCACCGCGTCCACGGTGTCCGCCGGGTGCGTGTCGGCGGGCGGCAGTGCCAGTTCCCGGCGCAGCCCCTGGGCCGCGTCCAGGACGGTGTCCAGCAGCAGCCGCAGTCGCATGTCCTCGACGCTGCGGCCTTCACGGGTGGCGCGGCGGCTGGCCTCCAGGGACGCCTCGACCTCCGCGACACGGGCCTTCAGGCGGCGCGCCTCGCTGTCGGCCACGGTCTTCTCCTGCGCGGCGGCGGCCCGTACGGACTCCGCCTCCGCCGCGGCCTTGCGCGCGGCCGCCTCGCCCCGCTTGACGTCGCTGAGCGCGCTGCGCAGCTTGCGGTGCAACGACTCGTTCTCCTTGCGCAGCGCGTCCAGGTCGCCGCGGGTGCGGTCGGCCTCGGCGCGGGCCTGCGCGCGGACCTGCGCCAGCTCCTCGCGCAGCGCGGCCAGCTCGCGTTCGGCCTCCTCGCCGGCCTGCTCCGCGCGGGCGCGCTGCGCCTCCTCGCCGGCCGCCGCGACCAGCTTGACCCAGCCTTCGGGGCGCAGCACATAGGCCGCCGCCGCGACATCGAGCGGGTCGGCGGCGGCGGGCGGGGTGCCGTTGTCCAGCGCCTCGGCCAGTTCCGGCTGGGCCTCGCGCAGCCGGCCCGCGATCCGCTGCCGGAAGACCGCGTCGTTCTCCAGCGCGGCCGCCATCGCGTTGCCCGCGAACTTGGCCCGGCGGCTGGGGGTGAACCGGGCGTACTGCCGCAGCGGCGGCGGAAGTTCGGCGACCGTCAGGCCGCCGAAGGACTCCGCGGTGAGCGCCACGACCCGGCGCCGCACGCCCTCGGGCAGGGGACGGTCGAGCACCTCGTCCGCCTCGGCCGCACCGGCCTCGGCACCGTGCTCCGCCCCCGCGGGCCCTTCTGGACGCTCCACCACTGCTGCATCGCTCCGATCTCAGGCGCTCGACTCAGGCGCCGGCGCCGGGCCGGTCGACCAGCTCGATCTGGTCGACCGCGTTGCACCAGCGGCAGCGCACGGACTCGATGCTCTCACTGAGCACCTCGCGTTCCTCCACCTTCGGCTCCCCGGCGAGGTCGAGGTGGAGGTACTCCACGACCTCGGAACGGCGAGTGACGTCGAAGCGCGTCAGATTGCCGCACAGGGTGCAGCGCCACCGCGTCCCGTCCGTCGGCAGGGGAACAGCCATGGTGTCGTCCTCTTTCGTCGCGTTCGGGCGAGCGGGGCTCGTGCTGTCGTTCGGGGGCTTCCCGCGGTGCGCCGTCGGACTGCGGAAGTACGCGGGGTACTGACCGTTACCCTACGGCCTGACGCGTGTACGGCGCGGCCCCGCCCGGGAGGCGGGACGCGGCGAGGCACTCTGTCCCGATTGCCCGTATTACGCCATGATCACTTCATGACGGCCCCGCTCCTGACCCCCCGGACGCCCCGCGCCCGCTCGGTGCTGACCGTGTTCTCCCGGATGACGAACGTCCTGATCGCCCTGTGCTGCGTGGTCTTCGTCGTCGGGCCCGCCTCCGGCCTCAACGGCATATACGGCACCGGCGACGCCGTCGTCCAGGCGCAGACCGCGTACTTCGAACGCTGGGGCGTCATCCCGCGCGACCTGTGGAGCGGCTCCCCCGGCCCGCTGCTCACCCCGCTGACCGCCCTGTTCGTGCACGGCAGCTGGCTGCACCTGCTGGGCAACGTCCTCTTCCTGTACGTCTTCGGCGGCATGGCCGAGGACCGCATGGGCCGGCTGCCGTTCACCCTCTTCTACCTCGTCACCGGCTACCTGGCCCTGATGGGCTACGCGGCCGCGCACGCCTCCTCGGGACAGACCCTGGTCGGCGCCTCCGGGGCGATCTCCGGGGTGCTGGGGGCGTTCCTCTACCTCTTCCCCAAGGCCCGGGTCACCAGCATCTACCCGTTCCTCTTCTTCCTCCCGCTGCGCTTCCCGGCGTGGATCGTGCTGCTGTTCTGGTTCGTCCTCCAGTGGATCGCCGCGCAGCGCGGCCCCAGCACCCCGGGCGTGGCCTATCTCGCCCATGTCGTGGGCTTCGCGGTGGGCTTCCTGTACGCCTGGGTGCGGTACCGGCCGAGCCCCGCTCCGGCCGGGGGAACCGCCGCGCCCACCGGTAGGGTGGACTCCGCCGGAACGGCGAAGCAGCAGGCGGCCGAGGGAGAGAGCCAACCGTGATCACTTCGATCGTGCTCATCAAGACCAGCGTGGACCAGATCCCGGAGATCGCGGAGAAGATCGCCGCTCTGGAGGGCGTCAGCGAGGTCTACTCGGTCACCGGTGCGCACGACCTGATCGCGCTGGTGCGGGTGGCCCGGCACGACGACCTGGCGGACGTCATCCCGGGCCGGATCAGCAAGGTGCCGGGCGTCGCCTCCACCGAGACGCACATCGCCTTCCGTACGTACTCCCAGCACGACCTGGAAGCGGCCTTCGCCATCGGCCTGGACGCCTGACCGGGCGACCGGGCCGGACCGCCACCGCCACCACCATCACGTACAAAACCCGCGCCGCGGCGCCCGGACAGCGGAGCGCCGCGACGCGGGCGGTTCACAGGACTACGCCGCGGTGTCCGGCACGCAGCGCCCGTCCTCGGTGCGGTAGCTCCAGCGCGCGCCCTGCGTCACCAGCTCCTTGACGGCCTGGACGAAACGGTCCACGTGCTCGTCGGGCGTACCGGCCCCGAAGCTCACCCGGATGGCGTTCAGGCTCCGCTCCCCCGGCGCTCCTTCGGGCGCGCCGCACGCGCCCGGCGCCTCGGACGCGGCGCCCAGCAGGGTCCGTACCAGGGGGTGCGCGCAGAACAGCCCGTCGCGCACGCCGATGCCGTACTCGGCGGAGAGCGCCGCCGCGAAGTGCGAGCTGTTCCAGCCCTCGACGACGAAGGACAGCACGCCCACCCGCGGCGCGTCGTCCCCGAACAGCGAGAGCACGGTCACCTCGGGCACCTCGGCGAGGCCCGCCCGTACCCGCTCGACCAGCCGCTGCTCCCGGGCGACCAGGCTCTCGAAGCCCGCCTCGGTGAGCGCCTTGCAGGCGGCCGCGATGGCGTAGACACCGATGACGTTGGGCGAGCCGGCCTCGTGGCGGGCCGCGGTGGTGTGCCAGTCGACGTCCACCCCGCCGTCGGCGCGGCGCGCGACCGTACGGCTGGCGCCGCCGCCCGCGAGGTACGGCTCCGCCGCCTGGAGCCAGTCGGCGCGTCCGGCCAGCACGCCGGCCCCGAAGGGCGCGTACAGCTTGTGGCCGGAGAAGGCGGCCCAGTCCACGTCCAGCTCCGCGATGTCGACCGGGTGGTGCGGCGCGAGCTGGGCGGCGTCGAGCACGATCCGCGCGCCGTGCGCGTGCGCCGCGGCGGCCAGCTCCCGTACGGGCCACAGTTCCCCGGTCACATTGGAAGCACCCGTCACGCAGACCAGCGCATTCCGATACGGCTCGCGCTCCGCCAGCGCCCGCTCCAGCGTGTCCACCGCCTGCCGCGGCGTACGGGGCGCGTCCAGGTACGTCACCTCGACGTCGGCGCGCTGCTCCCAGGGCAGCAGCGAGGCGTGGTGCTCGGTCTCGAAGACGAACACCCGGGTGTCCGCGGGCAGCACGGCGGCCAGCAGGTTCAGCGAGTCGGTGGTGGAGCGGGTGAAGACCACCTGGTCTCCCTCCCTGCACCCGAGGAAACCGGCGACCGCCGCCCGGCTGTTCTCGAACAGGTCGGTGGACAGCTGCGAGAGGTAGCCCGCGCCGCGGTGGACGCTGCCGTAGTACGGGGCGTACGCGGCCACGTCGTCCCAGACGCGCTGGAGCGCCGGGGCGCTGGCGGCGATGTCCAGCGCCGCGTACTCGACCTCGCCGCCGGTGACGAGCGGGACCAGCACGTCCCGGCCCAGCACGGGCAGCGGGGCACAGACGGCGGCGTCGGTGGCGGCATCGGTGGCGGTGGTGGCAGCGGTAGCGGAAACAGGCATGGCGAACTCCCGTGAAGGCAGGGCGACTTCGCTGCGGGGCACGCACGCCGAAGCGGGGCCGGACCGGCAGCGGTGAAAGAAAAAGGGGTGAGCAAAAACGGAGAACGGGGCCGACGGCCCTAACGCATTCGCTGAATCACGGGAGAACTCCCTCAAGGACCAGGATCCCTGGCACGAGGGATCCGCGCTTGCCGCAGACCTCGCTGCCTGCGACCTGGTCATCACCCGGGGCACCCCGCCACGGACGGAGGGTTGCCGGACAGCGGGCCGGGGCCGTAGTCGCTGTCACTCGTGACCTGGGCAGCATCATGCCACACGATCGGGAACGCGCAAGGCCCGGTCCGCATCCCGGACCGGGCCCCGCGTCACACCACGGCCGCCTCACGCGTTGCTGGCCGCCACCCACCGCTCCAGCGCCCGGCGGGCCGCCCCCGAGTCGATGGCCTCGGCGGCCCGCTCGATGCCGGCCGCGAGCTGCTCGTTCAGCGGCGCCGCGGTCGGCTCCAGGGCCACCAGCGCCGCGGCCGAGTTGAGCAGCACCGCGTCCCGCACCGGCCCGGTCTCGCCACCCAGCAGGCGGCGGGCCACGTCCGCGTTGTACGAGGCGTCGGCGCCGCGCAGCGCCTCCACGGGCACCAGGCCGATGCCCACGTCCCGCGGGTCGAAGGCCTCCTCGCGTACGCCGCCGTCGCGGACGACCCAGACCTTCGACGTGGCGGTGGTCGTCAGTTCGTCCAGCCCGTCGTCGCCCCGGAAGACCAGCGCGCTGGAGCCGCGTTCGGCCAGCACGCCGGCCAGGATCGGCGCCATCCGCGCGTCGGCCACGCCGGTGGCCTGGGCCCGTACCTTCGCCGGGTTGGTCAGCGGGCCCAGCACGTTGAACGTCGTACGGATGCCCAGCTCGCGCCGGGCCGGTGCCACGTGCCGCAGCGACGGGTGGAACTTGACCGCGAAGCAGAAGGTGATCCCGGCCTCCTCGGCGACCTCGACGACCCGGCGCGGGGTCAGGTCCAGGTTGACGCCCAGCTTCTCCAGCACGTCGGACGCGCCGCTGGCCGACGAGGCGGCGCGGTTGCCGTGCTTGACCACCTTCGCGCCGGTGCCGGCCACCACGATCGAGGACATCGTGGAGATGTTGACGGTCTTGGCGCCGTCGCCGCCGGTGCCGACGATGTCCACGCTCGGGCCCGGCACGTCGATGAGGTTGGCGTGCGCGTACATCGCCCGTACCAGGCCGGTGATCTCGGCGACCGTCTCGCCCTTGGCGCGCAGCGCCACCGCGAAGCCCGCGATCTGCGCGTCGGTGGCCTCGCCGCGCATGATCCGGTCCATCGCCCACGCGGTGTCGTCGGCGCCCAGGTCGCGGCCCTGGAGGAGCGCGTCCAGGACGCCCGGCCAGGTGCGGACCGCCACGCTGTCGCCGCCGTTCGGGGTCGCAACGTTCATGGTCCACACTCCTGGATTCGTGTCCTGCTGGTGCCGAAACCTTATCCGGCGCCCTGGCATGCCGAAGGGCCCCGTCCGATGTACGGACGGGGCCCTCTGGGTGGCGTACTTACGCGGGGGTACTAGCCGTGGGTCACACGGCGGGGATCAGTGGTGGCCGTGGCCGCTGGTGATCTCCTTGTACTCCTCCGGGGTCGGCTTCGGGATGACGTTGTCCTCGCCGTAGTAGCCCTTGGAGAGCTTGGCGCGGAGCTTGGTCGTCCGCTTGACCTTCCGCTCGACACCGTTCTCGTCGACCTCCGGGCCGATCTCGAACGGCTTGGGCTGGTCGTGCTGGGTGAGCGTGTGCAGCTGCTCCTGGTTGAGCGGCTCGTGCACCTCGATGAACTCACCGTGCGGCAGCCGCTTGATGATGCCGGACTCGCGTCCGTGCAGCACCTTGTCGCGGTCCCGGCGCTGGAGGCCCAGGCAGATCCGCTTGGTGACGATGAAGGCCACCACCGGCCCGACGAAGAAGCCGATCCGGACGAACCAGGTCAGCGCGTTCAGCGACAGGTGGAAGTGGGTGGCCCACAGGTCGTTGCCGCCGCCGATCAGCATGATGAGGTAGGCGGTCAGCCAGGCCACACCGAAGCCGGTACGGGTCGGGGCGTTGCGCGGGCGGTCCAGGATGTGGTGCTCGCGCTTGTCACCGGTGACCCAGGACTCGACGAACGGGTAGACCGCGATCGCTACCAGCACCAGCGGGAAGATGAGGATCGGGATCAGCACACCGAAGTTGATGGTGTGGCCCCAGATGTCCCACTCCCAGCCGGGCATCACACGGACCAGCCCCTCGGCGAAGCCCATGTACCAGTCGGGCTGGGCGCCGGTGGACACCTGGTCGGGCCGGTACGGGCCGATGGCCCACACCGGGTTGATGCTGGCGACCGCCGCGATCACCGAGATCACGCCGAAGACCAGGAAGAAGAAGCCTCCGGCCTTGGCCATGTAGACCGGCAGCAGCGGCATGCCGACGACGTTCTTGTTGGTCTTGCCGGCACCCGGGAACTGCGTGTGCTTGTGGTAGAAGACCAGGATCAGGTGCGCCACCAGCAGACCCAGCATGATGCCGGGCAGCAGCAGGACGTGCACCGTGAAGAACCTCGGGATGATGTCGTGCCCCGGGAACTCCCCGCCGAAGATGAACATCTGCAGGTACGAGCCGACCAGCGGCATCGCCAGGATGACACCCTCGATGAACCGGACGCCGGTGCCGGAGAGCAGGTCGTCCGGCAGCGAGTAGCCGGTGAAGCCGGTGAACATGCCGAGCACCAGCAGCAGGAAGCCGAACAGCCAGTTGACCTCGCGCGGCTTGCGGAAGGCGCCGGTGAAGAACACCCGCATCATGTGCACCATCATGGCGCCCAGGAAGACCAGGGCCGCCCAGTGGTGGATCTGCCGGATGAGCAGACCGCCGCGCACGTCGAAGCTGATGTCCAGCGTCGACTCGAACGCCTGCGTCATCCGGATCCCGTGCATGGGCACGTACGAGCCGTGGTAGGTCACCTCGGCCATGCTCGGGTGGAAGAACAGCGTCAGGTAGACGCCGGTCAGGATGATGATGATGAAGCTGTAGAGGCAGATCTCACCGAGCATGAAGGACCAGTGGTCCGGGAAGATCTTGCGCATGTTGGACTTGGCGAGGCTGTAGATGCCCAGCCGGCCGTCCGCCCAGTCGGCGATCCGCTCGCCCCGCGGCGCCTGGCCGCGGCGCGTGGTGGTCGCGCTCGTCTCGTTACTCATCCGCGCTCCCAGAAGCTCGGGCCGACGGGCTCCGCGAAGTCGCTGACGGCTTCGAGGAAGCCGTCCTTGACCGTGATGTGCAGCTGCGGCAGGGCGTGTCCGGCGGGACCGAAGATCACGCGTCCGCCGTCGGCCAGGTCGAAGGTCGACTGGTGGCAGGGGCACAGCACGTGGTGCGTCTGCTGCTCGTAGAGGCTGATCGGGCAGCCCACGTGGGTGCAGATCTTCGAGTAGGCGACGATGCCCTCGTGCGACCAGTCCAGTTCCTGCTTGTCCTTGATGTTCTGCGGCTGGATCCGCACGAGCATCAGGGCGTCCTTGGCGATCTTCTGGTTGAACTCGTGGTCGTCCTCCTCCAGGCCCTCGGGCTTGGCGAAGGTCAGCGAGCCGACCGCGATGTCCTCGGGACGCAGCGGGAGGTTGGTCGACTGGTTGACCAGGCGGATGCCCTTCTTCCAGCCGGTCGTACGGAGCTTCTTCTCCGGCAGCGGACCGAGGTCGCGCAGCAGCACCACACCGGAGAGCGGCACCAGGGCCAGCGCGCCGAACATGGTGTTGCGGACCAGCTTGCGGCGGCCGATCGCGGATTCCTTCGCGCCTGCGCGGAAGTCCTCCATGACCTTGGCCTTGACCTCGGGGGCCGCCTCGATCGGGTGCCGGTCGTCGGCGACCTCCTCGTCGGACATCAGCGTGCGGGCCCAGTGGACCGCGCCGGCGCCGATGCAGAAGAGCGCCACACCGAGCGTCAGACCGAGCCAGAAGTTCAGCGCGCTGACGTGGCCGAACGGCCAGATGTAGGTGATCTCGTCGACCGGGAAGATCACATAGGCGGCGATGAAGCCGACCGTCGCGAGCATCGACAGGGTGAAGAGGAAGGCGACCGCGCGCTCGGAGCGCTTGGCGGCCCGCTCGTCGATGTCCTGGATGCGGTGCTCGTGGGGCGGCAGCCCCGGGTCGGCGAACGGGTTGTCCGCCGTCTCGACCGCGCCGCCGTGAGCCGTGTCCCGCTCACCGGGGAGGTTCTTTTCTGGCACGTCTTCGTGTCGTCCAGTCTCACTCATGACTTCTTGGCCTTCGTAGTCCGGGCTGCGACCCAGATGGCGACCGCGATCAGCGCGCCCAGGCCGGCGATCCAACCGAAGAGGCCCTCACTGACCGGGCCGAGACCGCCCAGGCCCAGACCACCGGGGCTGGGGGTGTCGTCGCTGTTGACGGCGCCGAGGTAGGACACGATGTCCTTCTTGTTCTGCGGGGACAGCGAACCGTCACCGAAGGAAGGCATGTTCTGCGGGCCGGTCTCCATGGCCTCGTAGATGTGCTTCGGGTCCACGCCTTCGAGCGTCGGTGCGAACTTGCCGTTGGTCAGGGCGCCGCCCTTACCGGTGAAGTTGTGGCACTGCGCGCAGTTCGTACGGAACAGCTCACCGCCCTTGGCGATGTCCGCGCCGTCCTTGCTGTACTGCTCCTTGCCCGGCACGCTGGGACCGGCACCCAGCGACGCGACGTACGCCGCGAGCTGGTCGATCTCGGCCTGGCTGTAGATGTTCTTCTTCCGCGGCACCTGGGCGCCGGGCTGCTGCGCCGGCATCCGGCCGGTACCGACCTGGAAGTCGACGGCGGCGGCGCCCACGCCGACCAGGCTCGGGCCGTCGGAGGTGCCCTGACCGCCGGTGCCGTGGCAGCTGGCGCAGCCGACGGCGAAGAGCTTCTTGCCCTCCTTGATGGCAAGAGACTGGGCGGTGTCATCGGCCTGAGCCTTGTCCGCAGGCGCGAACGCGGCGTACAGCCCCCCAGTGACCGCCAGCGCGAAGAGTAGGACGACGAGCGCCGCCAGCGGATGGCGCCGTCGTGCGGAGAGCTTTTTCACGGATTACCCCGGTGTCAGGATCTTCTGCGTCGATGCTTTGGCTATGTCTGTCTGATGCGCGGTTCCGGTGCGGGACCGGTCAGCGGATCAGGTAGATCGTGGCGAAGAGGCCGATCCAGACGACATCGACGAAGTGCCAGTAGTAGGACACGACGATGGCCGCGGTGGCCTGTTCGTGGGTGAACCTCTTGGCCGCGTACGTCCTGCCCAGGACCAGCAGGAAGGCGATGAGACCGCCTGTCACGTGCAGTCCGTGGAAGCCGGTGGTCAGGTAGAACACCGAGCCGTACGGGCCGGACGAGAGCGAGAGGCCCTCTTCCTTGACCAGATCGGTGTACTCGAAGACCTGACCGCCGATGAAGATCGCACCCATGATGAAGGTGATCACGAACCAGGTCCGGAGCTTCTTGACATCGCCGCGCTCGGCTGCGAACACACCGAGCTGGCAGGTCAGGGAGCTGAGCACCAGGATCGTGGTGTTCGTCGCGGAGAACGGAAGATTCAGCGCATCGGCGGATTCCTTCCAATACTCGGTCCCGGTCACCGATCGAAGGGTGAAGTACATCGCGAAGAGGGCCGCGAAGAACATCAGCTCGGAACTCAGCCAGATGATGGTTCCGACGCTGGTGAGGTTCGGCCGATTGACCGACGGGTGCGCGTGCCCGGTTTCTACTGTCGTTGCTGTCGCCACGACCGACATTATGTCGGTCGCTTATCCCGCCCTCACTCCGGGGGGTGCCGTTCGGTGTGTCAAGGGCGTATGCCCTGCTCGTACGGCCCACTCCGGCAGTCGCCCGAAGGGAGGACCCGGGACCCGCCGTACGGCCCCGTGCCCCCGCTCCGACCAGTCCTGACGGGCCGTCGGTCAGATCGTGGATCGTGCCGAACCCTCCTGCGTGCCGCCGTACGAGCAGTAGCATCCGCGCTGGAGGCACTTCCCGGCGGCGGCCGGGTGACGCCCCGCCCGAAGCCGTACCGCCGAGAAGCGTGGAGGAACGATGCAGGCGACTGCCACGGTGCTGGTCTACAGCGACAACGCCGACACCCGCGAACAGGTACGGCTCGCCACGGGCCGCCGGCCCGCCGCCGACGTGCCGCCGGTGGAGATCGTGGAGTGCGCGACCCTGCCCGCCGTCCTGGCGGCCCTGGAGCAGGGCGGGATCGACGTGTGCGTCCTGGACGGCGAGACGGCGCCCGCGGGCGGTATGGGCGTCTGCCGGCAGATCAAGGACGAGATCTTCCGCTGCCCGCCGGTGCTGCTGCTCATCGGCCGCCCGCAGGACGCCTGGCTGGCGACGTGGAGCCGCGCGGACGCCGCTGTGACGCACCCTGTGGACCCCGTGGAGTTCACGGACGCCCTGGCCGGGCTGCTGCGCCGCAGGCTCCTCACGGAGGCCTGAGCGGCCTCCTGAGGGCCCTTCTGAGGGGCCTTTAGGCCTGCGGGCGCAGCCGGGCGGCATTCTCGGGTCCCGGCCGCTGGTCCTGCTCGCCTGTGGTGCTGGGCTTGTTCTTGTCCAGCGCGCTGCCCTCGCGCCACTGCTTCCACGGCATGTTCCAGTCGCCGAAGCCGTTGTCGAAGGGCGTCATGGTCTCGCCGCCGCTGTTGACGACCTTGACGATGTCACCGACCCGCACGGTGTCGAAGAACCACTTGGCGTTGCCGGTGGACATGCCGGTGCAGCCGTGGCTGACGTTGGCGGCGCCCTGCGATCCCACGGACCAGGGCGCCGCGTGCACGTACTCGCCGCTCCAGGTCACCCGGGTGGCCCAGTAGACCGGCAGGTCGTAGGAGTCCGAGCTGCTCGACGGGATGCCGATGCTCTCCCCCCGCATCCGTACGAAGCCCTCCTTGCCGAGGACGACCTTGGTGCCGTTGCGGGTGGAGTAGCCGGGCTTGCCGGTGGTGACGGGGATGGTGTTGATCTCCTCGCCGTTGCGGGTGACCGTCATGGTGTGCGCCGCGGCGTCCGTGACGGCCTCCACCCGGTCCCCCGTACGCAGCTTCACGGGCTTGGCGGCGCCCCCGTACAGTCCGCCGGTGATCTTCAGGCCCTCCAGGTTGCTGCGCACCTCGATGTCGGCGTGCGTGGGCCAGTACTCGCGCGGGCGGAAGTGCAGCGTCTTGCTGTCGACCCAGTGCCAGGAGCCCTCCACACGCGGCGTGGAGCGGACCTTGAGGGCGCCTTCCACGATCGCCCTGGCCTTGGGGTCCTTGACGGGCTTGCTGAGCGCCGCGGTGACGGGCTGCCCGACCCCGTACGTGCCGTTCTCGGGCCCGAGCGTGACGTTCACCCGGTCGCCGGTGTCCTTGGTGTCGATCTGGAGGACCTTGCGGCCGGGCGCGCCGTCCTCGTCCTCGGTGCTCACCCGCACGGTGTAGCGGGTGCCGGCGGCCAGCGGGACGGTGGTGCGCCACTGCCTGCCGTCGGCGGCCAGTTCGCCCCTGATGTAGCGGCCGGAGGCGTCGGTGGCGGTCACGTCCGTGATCCGGGCCTCGTCACCGGTGGTGGAGACCTCCAGCGGTTTGTCCGGGTCCGCCTTGTGGCCGTCTCCGGGCGCGTTGGCCGAGATCTGCCCGGCCGCGTCGTACGGCGCGGCCGAGAGCGGGTCCGACGACGAACCGCCGCAGGCGGTGGCGCCTGCCGCCAGGGGCGCCAGCAGGAAGGCGCAGCCGAGCGCCGTCCGGTGTCGTGGTCTGAGGCTCATGACCCCAAAGTAGGAAAATCCCCCGGCCGCGGCGCGCTGGAGGACTGCAAACGGGCGGGCCCGGACACCTGGAGAGGTGTCCGGGCCCGCCCGGTGCACGGGAGCCGCTTACTGCGTGCGGTTCTCGCCGCGGTAGTACTCGAAGACCCAGCCGAACAGGCCGATCAGGATGACCGGGGCCGAGAAGAAGAGCAGCCACCAGCCGAAGACGACGCCCAGGAAGGCGAGCGCGCCACCGACACCGAGGGACAGCGGCTGCCAGCTGTGCGGGCTGAAGAAGCCCAGCTCGCCGGCGTCGTCGGAGACCTCGGCCTCGTCGTTGTCCTGCGCTCCGGCGTCCACCCGGCGCGCGGTGAACGCCAGGTAGTAGCCGATCATGATGCACAGACCGAAGGCGAGGAACAGCGCGGTGGTGCCCGCCGGCTCCTTCGACCAGACGCCATAGACGATCGCCATGGCGAGGACGAAGACGGAGAGCCAGATGAACATCTTGCCCTGGATCTTCACTTGCCGACCTCCTTGCCGCCGAAGAGCGCCGTGTCCTTCTGGCCCTCGTTCTCGATGGCCTCCATCGCGGCGATCTCAGGGTGGTGCAGGTCGAACGCCGGGGATTCCGAGCGGATGCGCGGCAGCGTGAGGAAGTTGTGCCGCGGCGGCGGGCAGGAGGTCGCCCACTCCAGCGAGCGGCCGTAACCCCACGGGTCGTCGACCTCGACCTTCTTGCCGTACTTGGCCGTCTTCCAGACGTTGTACATGAACGGCAGCATCGACAGGCCCAGCAGGAACGAGGCGATCGTCGAGATCGTGTTCAGCGTGGTGAAGCCGTCCGCGTTCAGGTAGTCCGCGTAACGCCGCGGCATGCCCTCGGCGCCCAGCCAGTGCTGGACGAGGAAGGTGCCGTGGAAGCCGACGAACAGCGTCCAGAACGTGATCTTGCCGAGGCGCTCGTCGAGCATCTTGCCGGTGAACTTCGGCCACCAGAAGTGGAAGCCGGCGAACATCGCGAAGACGACGGTGCCGAAGATGACGTAGTGGAAGTGCGCCACGACGAAGTACGAGTCCGAGACGTGGAAGTCCATCGGCGGCGACGCCAGGATGACGCCGGTCAGACCACCGAAGGTGAAGGTGATCAGGAAGCCGACGGCCCAGAGCATCGGTGTCTCGAAGGACAGTGAGCCCTTCCACATCGTGCCGATCCAGTTGAAGAACTTCACACCGGTCGGTACCGCGATCAGGAACGTCATGAACGAGAAGAACGGTAGGAGTACCCCGCCCGTCACGTACATGTGGTGCGCCCAGACGGTGACCGAAAGGCCCGCGATCGAAATCGTCGCCGCGATCAGACCGATGTAACCGAACATCGGCTTCCGGGAGAAGACCGGAATGACCTCGGAAATGATGCCGAAGAACGGCAGCGCGATGATGTACACCTCGGGGTGGCCGAAGAACCAGAAGAGGTGCTGCCACAGCAATGCGCCGCCATTGGCCGCGTCGAATACATGCGCCCCGAATTTACGGTCCGCCTCCAGGGCGAACAGCGCGGCGGCCAGGACCGGGAAGGCCAGCAGGACCAGCACACCGGTCAGCAGGACGTTCCAGGTGAAGATCGGCATGCGGAACATCGTCATGCCGGGGGCGCGCATGCAGATGATCGTGGTGATGAAGTTGACCGAACCGAGGATCGTGCCGAAGCCGGAGAAGGCCAGACCCATGATCCACATGTCCGCGCCCACGCCCGGCGAACGCACCGCGTCCGACAGCGGCGAGTAGGCGAACCAGCCGAAGTCCGCCGCACCCTGCGGGGTGAGGAAGCCGGCCACCGCGATCAGCGAGCCGAAGAGGTACAGCCAGTACGCGAACATGTTCAGCCGCGGGAACGCCACGTCGGGCGCGCCGATCTGCAGCGGCATGATCCAGTTCGCGAAACCGGAGAACAGCGGCGTCGCGAACATCAGCAGCATGATCGTGCCGTGCATCGTAAACGCCTGGTTGAACTGCTCGTTCGACATGATCTGCGTGCCGGGACGAGCGAGTTCGGCGCGCATCAGCAGCGCCATCAGGCCGCCGATGCAGAAGAACGCGAACGAGGTGACCAGGTAGAGCGTACCGATGGTCTTGTGGTCAGTGGTCGTCAGCCAGCTCACCACGACGGAGCCGGGAGACTTCTTTCGTGCGGGTGGTGCTGCCGGAGCCGTTGCGGCGGCGGCACCCTGAGGTTCGTTGAGGATGCTCACTTGTTGTTGGTCTCCGCGTTCCTGGCGTGATCCGTCTGCTTGATGCCCGACGGCAGGTAACCGGTCTGGCCCTTCTTCGCCAGGTCCTTCAGGTGCTCCCGGTACTTCTCGGGGGAGACGACCTTGACGTTGAAGAGCATCCGGGAGTGGTCGACGCCGCAGAGCTCGGCGCACTTGCCCATGAAGGTGCCCTCCTTGTTGGGGGTCACCTCGAAGACGTTGGTGTGGCCGGGGATCACGTCCTGCTTCATCAGGAACGGCACCACCCAGAACGAGTGGATGACATCACGCGACGTCAGGACGAACTGGACCGTCTCGCCCTTGGGCAGCCACAGGGTCGGACCCGGGTTGCCGGTCTGCGGGTTCCGCGTGCCCGGAATGCCCTCGTCGTACACGCCGTCGGCGCCGGCGGGGACATTCTTCTTCCACTTGTCCGGGATCGCGTCGAGTTCCTTGGAGTTGATGTTCGTGGTGTCGGCCTTGCCGTCCACGTTCTCCAGGTAGTTGAACGCCCAGCTCCACTGATAGCCCACCACGTTGATGACGTGGTCGGGCTTCTTGGAAGTCTTGAGGAGTTCGCTCTCATCGCGCGCGGTGAAGTAGAAGAGCACCGCGATGATGATGAACGGAACGATGGTGTACAACGCCTCGATGGGCATGTTGTACCGCGTCTGTGCGGGGACCTCCACCTTGGTCCGGCTGCGGCGGTGGAAGATCCAGCTCCAGATGATCAGGCCCCACACCAGCACGCCCACTGCAAGGGCGGCGGCCCAGGAGCCCTGCCAAAGGGAGAGGATCCGCGGCGCCTCTTCAGTAGCCGGATTGGGCATGCCGAGGTTGGGAAAGTCCTTGTATGTGCAACCGGTCGCGGTTGCCAGGACCAGTCCCGCAGCCAGCACCTGCGGCAGCTTCCGCCGCATCGGGCGCCGCGACGAGCGGTCGGAGCCGTTGGGACTCACGTAGCGCCTTCCCGAGAGTCTCGCCCGCGAGACCGGCTGCGGCCGTCTCGCTGGTCGGTCGCCGGCCCTGGCACGGGCAGGGGTTTGGATGTTTATGCGGACCAAACCCTACTGGACGCTATTTGGGGTCGCGCGGGGAGGGTGCCCAACGCGCCGCACCGCTCCCCGAAGGGGTGGCTGCGGCATCCGGGGGAAGCCCCCCGAGCCCCGGAATGCCGGGCTCCGGCGGCCGTCTGACGCCACGCCCGGACACGCGTACGACGCGCTAGCGTCTGGGGCGTGTCCTACTTCGACGCCGCTTCGGCCGTTCCCCTGCACCCGGTCGCCCGGGAAGCCCTGCTCGCCTCGCTCGACGAGGGCTGGGCCGACCCGGCGCGCCCCTACCGGGAGGGCCGGCGCGCCCGGCTGCTGCTGGACGCCGCGCGGGAGGCCGCGGCGGAGGCCGTGGGCTGCCGCCCCGACGAGCTCGTTTTCACTCCATCGGGGACGCAGGCGGTGCATTCGGCCATGTCCGGCACGCTCGCCGCGCGTCGGCGTGTCGGCTGCCATCTGGTCCACTCCGCGGTGGAGCACTCCTCCGTCCTGCACGCCGCCGCGGCCCACGAGGCGGCGGGCGGCACGGTGTCCGAGGTCGGCGTGGACCGTACGGGCCGGGTGGACGCCGGGGACCTCGCCGCCGCGCTGCGCCCGGACACCGCGCTGGCGGCCCTCCAGTCCGCGAACCACGAGGTGGGCACCGAGCAGCCCGTGGAGGAGGCCGCCGCGGCCTGCCGGGAGGCAGACGTACCGCTGCTGGTGGACGCCGCCCAGTCGCTCCCCTGGGGGCCGGTCGGCGGCGCCTGGTCGCTGCTGACGGCCAGCGCGCACAAGTGGGGCGGCCCGCCGGGCGTGGGGCTGCTGGCCGTACGCAAGGGCACCCGGTTCGCGCCGCAGGGCCCGCAGGACGAGCGGGAGTCCGGCCGGGTGCCGGGCTTCGGGAATCTGCCCGCGGTGGTCGCGGCGGCGGCGTCACTGCGTGCCGTACGGGCGGAGGCGGCGGCCGAGGCGGCGCGGCTGCGGGAGCTGGTGGACCGGATCCGTACGCGGGTGGCCGAAGCGGTGCCCGACACCGAGGTCGTCGGCGACCCCGTGCGCCGGCTCCCCCACCTGGTCACCTTCTCGTGTCTCTATGTCGACGGGGAGACCCTGCTGCACGCGCTGGACCGGGCGGGCTTCTCCGTCTCGTCCGGCTCGTCCTGCACCTCCAGCACCCTGACGCCGAGCCATGTGCTGCGGGCGATGGGCGTGCTGTCGGAGGGCAACGTCCGGGTGTCACTGCCGCCGGGCACCGCCGAGGCCGACGTCGAACGCTTCCTGGACGTCCTCCCGGAAGCGGTCCGCTCCGTACGGGAACAGCTCGGCGCCCCCGCGGCCGCGCGGCCGGAAAGCGACCCCTCCCCCGCCGCGGAACACGTCGTGGACGCCCTGGGCAAGCGCTGCCCGGTACCCGTCATCGAGCTGGCGAAGGTGATCGGCGACGTGCCGGTGGGCGCCACGCTGGCCGTCCTGGCGGACGACGAGGCGGCGCGGCTGGACATTCCCGCGTGGTGCGGGATGCGGGGGCAGGAGTACGTGGGCGAGCGGGCGGCGGGGCGGGGCACCGCGTACGTGGTGCGGCGCCTCGTGTGACCGGAGCCGGGCCGAAGCCGGAACCGGGCCGGGGCCCGGCACGGAACCGGGGCAGCGGGCCCGCGCGGCCCGCCACCCCTGTACGGCGGTCCGATCAGGCCAGGTGACCCCGGATGTCGGCGGCCGCGTCGTGCCCGTACGCCTTGGTGAAGCGGTCCATGAAGTGGCTGCGGTGCAGCTCGTACTCCTGGGTGCCGACGGTCTCGATGACCAGCGTCGCCAGCATGCAGCCGACCTGCGCGGCGCGCTCCAGGCCGACGCCCCAGGAGAGACCGGACAGGAAGCCGGCGCGGAACGCGTCGCCCACGCCGGTCGGGTCGGCCTTGGCCTTCTCCTCGGCGGTGCCGACGACGATGTCCGGCTCGCCGGCCCGCTGGATGCGGACGCCGTCGGCGCCCAGCGTCGTCACCCGGGTGCCGACCTTGGCCAGGATCTCCTCGGCGGTCCAGCCCGTCTTGGACTCGATGAGGCTCGCCTCGTACTCGTTGTTGAACAGGTAGGCGGCACCGTCCATGAGGGTGCGGATGCCGTCGCCGTCCATCCGGGCGATCTGCTGGGAGAAGTCGGCCGCGAAGGGGATGCCGCGGCTCCGGCACTCCTCGGTGTGGCGGACCATGGCCTCCGGGTCGTCCGCGCCGATCAGGACGAGGTCGAGGCCGCCGACGCGCTCCGCGACGGCGTGCAGCTCGATCAGCCGCGCCTCGCTCATCGCGCCGGTGTAGAAGGAGCCGATCTGGTTGTGGTCGGCGTCGGTGGTGCACACGAAGCGGGCGGTGTGCTTGACCTCGGAGATGCGGACCGAGCGGGTGTCCACACCGTGCCGGTCGAGCCAGGCACGGTACTCCTCGAAGTCGTTGCCGGCGGCGCCGACCAGGATCGGCGCGGTGCCGAGCTGGCCCATGCCGTAACAGATGTTGGGACCCACGCCCCCGCGCCGGACGTCGAGTTCGTCGACCAGGAAGGAGAGAGAGATCGTGTGCAACTGGTCGGCGACCAGCTGATCGGCGAAACGGCCGGGGAAGGTCATCAGGTGGTCGGTGGCGATGGAGCCGGTGACTGCGATACGCACGACGGGTCTGCTCCTGCGGGAGGCGGAAGGACGAGGCGGACGTTGGTCAACGGTACCGGCTGTCCTGATCTCGGCCCACCAGCCGAAACTACCCGATAGTAGGGCTTTCTTCGCGCGGCGCCGGATGCGTACGGTGCGCGTATGACCAAGTATGTGAAGGGCGTCACACCCCATTCGTCCGCAGTTCGCCCCGCGCTCGAACCGGAGTCCATGGCTCAGCTGCTGGGCGACTGCGCACGGATGGCACCGCACTGGCGCAGCGGCCGCCAGGCACCGCCGCCGCCCGCCCGCGAACTGCACGGGATCAGCGTCCCCGCCTCCTCCGCGGCCCTGGTCAAGGGCATGTCCGAATACGGGGACTGAGCGCCCTCCCGGGCCCGGCCCCCGGGCCCGGGGAACCGCGGACGCACCGGCTCCGTCCAACCCGCGTCCTCCCCACGCAGGAGGGCACGTCAGTTGTTCAGCGGAGCCGAAGGAGCGATGCGGTGAGCACCGAGGACACTCCCCCCGCCACCGGCGGGGAGAATTCCAGCGACGACACCCGGGAGACGACCGCACGGCGCCGGCGCAGCCCGCTGATCGCGGCCTCGGTGGCCGCGGCGGTGCTGCTGGCCGGCGGCGGCGCGGCCTATTGGGCCTCCAGCACCTCCGGCGGCGGGGAGAGCGGCACCGGCGCCCGTCCGGAAGGCGGCCCGCCGCCGCTCGCCCTGGACGGCCACGCGAAGGAGACTGGCTCGCGCAGCGGCATCGCGCCCGGCGAGCCGGACCCGCAGGGCGCGGGCTACCGGGCCGCGGCCAAGCTGCCCGACGGCCCCTCCTCCGCCCCGGTCTACCAGCCGCGCGGCGAGGTCACCCAGGAAGCCGTGGCCCGACTGGCGAAGGCCCTGGACCTGCCCGGCAAGGTGCGTTCGGACGGCGACTCCTGGAAGGTGGGCGGCCTGACGCGGGACGCGCGCAGCCCCGTCCTGGAGGTGGCCAAGGGCGGTTCGGGCGCCTGGACGTACTCGCAGTACGGCACCCCCGACGGATCCGGCTGCGCGGAGACCGCGCCGAAGGGCAGCGGCTCGCAGGCGAGCGGGCCCGGCTGCCCGGGCGGCGACACCTCCGCCCAGAACGACAGCGGCACCCAGGACGCCGTCTCCCCGGAGAAGGCGAAGCAGGCGGCGCAGCCGGTGCTGGAGGCACTCGGCCAGAAGAACGCCGAGCTGGACGCGAGCGGTCTGTCCGGCGCGGTACGGACGGTCAGCGCCAACCCGGTGATCGGCGGGCTGCCCACGTACGGCTGGCAGAGCGAGATCCGGGTCGGCTCGGACGGCCAGGTCGTCGACGGCAGCGGGCAGTTGGCCCAGCCGGTCAAGGGGCACACGTATCCGGTGCAGAGCGCCGAGAAGACGCTGGAGCGGCTGAACGCCGCGCACCGCGGCGCGAGCCCCGGCATCGGCGGGTGCGCGACGGCCGAGCCGCAGAAGAAGCAGGGCGCCGACACCACGGACGTCGAGCCGTGCGCGGGCAGCGCCGCCGCGCGCAAGCCCGCCGACGTGACCGGCGCGGTCTTCGGCCTCTCGGCCCAGTACGTCGGCGGCCGTCAGGCGCTGGTGCCCTCGTGGCTCTACAAGGTCCAGCGGACCGGCGGCGGCACGGTCACCCACCCCGCCGTCGACCCGAAGTACGTCAAGAACGGCGACAGCGGCGCCCCGTCCAGTCCCGCCCAGCCGCCCAGCAGCGGCAAGCCGTCGGGCAAGGCCGGGGCGATGGGCCTGGAGTCGTACGAGGTCAGCGCGGACGGCAAGTCGCTCAAGCTGCACTTCTGGGGCGGCGTGTGCAGCACGTACTCGGCGACCGCCGAGCAGACCGGTAAGAGCGTCAAGGCCGAGGTCATCGGCAAGGAGAAGAAGCCGAACCAGATCTGCGTGAAGATGGCGAAGCAGTTCACGCAGACGGTGCCGCTGGAGCAGCCGCTGGCCGGGCGGGACGTGATCGACGCGTCGACGGGCAAGGAGGTCCCGGCGAAATAGCCGTACGCACGCCGGGCGCGGATACGACAACGGCGGCGCCCCCTGCGAAGGGGGGCGCCGCCGTCGTACGTCCTGCTGTCCGTCCTGCACCGGCTCCGCCGGCGTCACCGACGGATCAGTTGAAGGAGTCACCACAGGCGCAGGAGCCCGTGGCGTTCGGGTTGTCGATCGTGAAGCCCTGCTTCTCGATGGTGTCGACGAAGTCGATGGAGGCGCCGCCCAGGTACGGGGCGCTCATCCGGTCGGTGACGACCTTGACGCCGTCGAAGTCCTTGACGACATCGCCGTCCAGCGACCGCTCGTCGAAGAAGAGCTGGTAGCGCAGTCCGGAGCAGCCGCCGGGCTGGACGGCCACCCGCAGCGCGAGGTCGTCGCGGCCTTCCTGTTCCAGCAGGGCCTTCACCTTCGACGCGGCCGCGTCGGACAGGATGATGCCGTCGCTGACGGTTGTCTCGTCCTGAACGCTCATCTAGATCTCTCCCGGGTTGGTACGGACCGCTTGCCCTCGGCTGCAACCGACGGGGCCCGGAATTCATTCCGGCTGGCGCGACGTGTTCTCGTTCTTTCGTCTTTCATGCTCGCACACTGCGCACCTGTCGCGGGCGGCCCCTGCACGGGGATGCGTCACATCGACACGATGTCCATCGTCAAAGTGACGTGAAGCGGCTATGATAGATAGCGTCAAATAGACGAAAAGGGTTCCGGTGCCACCACCGGCCCTCGGTACGGCCCCGTCGGCCGTGCTCAGACGAAAAGAGAGGGTGCGTGTCGTGACCACCGCCCAGCCCCTGGACGTCCAGCCGACCCCGCTCGCGCTGCTCCTCCTCGGCCGTGAGGCCGACCCCAAGAGCGAGCGCGGCGTGGACTGCCCCGGCGACCTGCCGGCCCCGTCCGACCCCGGTCTCGTCGAGCGGGCCCGGGCCGCCAAGGCGAAGCTCGGCGACAAGGTCTTCGTCCTGGGGCACCACTACCAGCGCGACGAGGTCATCGAGTTCGCGGACGTGACCGGCGACTCCTTCAAGCTGGCGCGCGACGCGGCAGCCCGGCCGGACGCCGAGTACATCGTCTTCTGCGGTGTGCACTTCATGGCCGAGTCCGCCGACATCCTGACCTCCGACGACCAGCAGGTCGTCCTGCCCGACCTGGCCGCCGGCTGCTCCATGGCCGACATGGCGACGGCCGAGCAGGTCGCGGAGTGCTGGGACGTGCTCACCGAGGCCGGCGTGGCCGAGCAGGTCGTCCCCGTCTCGTACATGAACTCCTCCGCCGACATCAAGGCCTTCACCGGCAAGCACGGCGGCACCATCTGCACCTCCTCCAACGCCAAGCGCGCGCTGGACTGGGCCTTCGAGCAGGGGGACCCCTCAACAGGCAAGGTCCTGTTCCTGCCCGACCAGCACCTGGGCCGCAACACCGCCGTACGCGACATGGGCATGTCCCTGGACGACTGCGTCGTCTACAACCCCCACAAGCCGAACGGCGGCCTCACCGCCGAGCAGCTCCGCGCTGCCAAGATGATCCTCTGGCGGGGCCACTGCTCTGTCCACGGCCGGTTCTCCCTCGAATCCGTCGAGGACGTACGGGCCCGGATACCCGGCGTGAACGTCCTCGTCCACCCCGAGTGCAAGCACGAGGTCGTCGCCGCCGCCGACTACGTGGGCTCCACCGAATACATCATCAAGGCCCTGGAAGCCGCCCCGCCCGGCTCCAAATGGGCCATCGGCACCGAACTGAACCTCGTCCGCCGCCTGGCCAACCGTTTCGCCGCCGAGGACAAGGAGATCGTCTTCCTCGACAAGACGGTCTGCTTCTGCTCCACCATGAACCGCATCGACCTCCCCCACCTGGTCTGGGCCCTGGAGTCCCTGGCCGAGGGCAAGGTCGTCAACCGCATCCAGGTGGACCGGGAGACGGAGAGCTTCGCGAAGCTGGCGCTGGAGCGGATGCTGGCGTTGCCGTAGGGCACGGGGCGCGCCTTGGGCGCGCAGCCTCACGGTGACGTGGGGCTGCGCGCCGCAGGGCACTCGGGTCAGGGCACGAGGCCGTCGAGGTCGATGACGACGGGGAACGGGACGGAGACCTTCAGCCGGCCCCGGTGAATGCCGGTGGCCACATAGGCGCCGGTCATGCCGTCGAGCTCGTAGGCGTGCACGGCCGGGGCGCCGCCCTAGTCCTCGATGCGCCAGAAGTGAGCGATCTTGGCCTGTGCGTACTTGAAGGGCTTCAGTGACCTGTCACGGTCCGCGGATTCCTCCGAGACGACTTCGATGACCAGGGCAACGTCTTCGGGCGCGTACCAGGTCCGGTCGGGATCGTACGCGGCGGTGGCGACCAGGACGTCCGGCTCGGGGCGGCTCTTCTTGTCGAGCCGGACGGTCATCTCCCGCTCGGTCTCGAACCCGGCGGGGGCGGATTGCCGCAGCGCGAAAGTCAGGTTCTCCACGAGCCGGGAGTGCCACGACCGCTGTGGCGACCTCCTGAAGATCAAGGCTCCATCGATGAGTTCGGTGTGCCGCGGCGCCTGGGGAAGGTGGTCGAGGTCGCCGGCTTCCCAGCCACTGGGCCTCGGCGGGACCATCCAGTCGGGGAGTTCGGCGGTCACGGCTTCCTCCAGGCGCCTCGAAGACGGCGGTCAGGGGCCTTGATCCCGGATCGCGGACGCGGTCGGACGGCTGCTGCCAGCGTAGTTGATGCGGCTGCCGGACACTGGCCCACGGCCCGGCTCACAGGTAGATCTGCCGTCGGCACCCACAGCAGAACGTTTTGCCCTCGCACCTCTCGATCGCCCCGTGCCCACAGGGCCGTACCTCTGCCAGTCGGGCACCCCGGCTGATCGCGACGCGCAGTACGTCGCGCAGCGCGCGGAGCAGCCTCCGGGGTCCGACATCGGCCGTCACCAGTTCCTCCGCCGCATTCAGCACCCCTTCCTCCGCCTCGTCGGCGATCAAGGACAGCAGGCTCTCCGCGTCATCCGTACTGAGGTAGCACGCCTTGCCCTCGGGCGTGGTCCACGGCAGGAGGCGCAGCGGCGTACCGCACCGGTCACCGGTCATCACGCCGTCACCCCGGCGCCACGGCACGTCCGCCACGTACGGAACTCCTCCGGCGACATGGCGTACGGCCGAACCAGCGCGCTCGCCTCCCCGCGCAGCATGACCTCGGGCCGCCGACGCGGCGCCTTGACGGCGGGCACGTATCGCCCGGCCGGGGCGGCCGGGGGCCCGGACGCGCGGTGGCGGCCGCCCGCGGACAGCAACCCGCCCATCAGCGCCCTGCCCGATCGCACGATGCGACGCAACATGAATTCTCGCCTTCTTCGGAACCCGTAACCACCCGGCGACTACCGTGTGCATCACCATCGTCACCGTGTGACGTGGCTCTCAACGGGGGCGTCCCGTCCCAGCGTTGGGAATGGGACGGCAGAGAGGCAGACGCCGTGAAATTCACGCCGCAGAACCTGACCCCGTACGTATCCGCCCGCCATTACTTCGGCTCCGAACAACGCCGCCACCGCGAGGCCGCGAAGCTGTCGCTGGTGCAGTTGGCGAGCGTGGTCAGCTCCAGCAAGAGCACGCTGGCGCGCATCGAGACGGCGGAGCTGATGCCACCACCGGACCTGCCATCCAGGCTGGACGCGGCCTTCGGCACGGACAAGCACTTCCACGGGCTGTACCAGCTCGCGAAGCGGGAGGCGCATCCGGATCAGTACCGGCGGTTCATGGACCTGGAGGCGCAAGCCCATACGGTCGAGACTTACGAACCGCAGGTCGTACCTGGCCTGTTCCAGACCGAGGCGTATGCCCGAGTGCTGCTCCGCTGCCAGGAAGACTTGTCCGAGGAGCAGGTCGAGGAACGGGTCGCCGCGCGGATGTCCCGGCAAGAGCTCCGGCAGCCCGCCCCCTTCCGCTGGACGATCATCGATGAGTCGGTGTTGCGGCGACAGGTCGGCGGAAGGGGCTGCATGCATAAGCAATTGGCTTCGCTGCTGGAGCAGGGGAATACTCCGGACAGCAAGGTTCAGGTGATGCCGTTCAGTGCGGGCCCTCACACGCTGATGGGCGGGGCACTGAACTTGCTGACACTGCCCAACGGCTCCACAGCGGCCTACGAAGAGGGCATCGAGACCGGCCACCTGCACGAGGGGCCGGACGTGGTGCAGAAGTGGCGACGGCAGTACGAGGTACTGCGCGCCAATGCTCTCCCGCTGACTGCTTCGGCGGAGCTGATCCGAAAGGCGATGGAGGACTACGAAGCATGCGACACACCCCCGAGCTGAGCACGGTTCACTGGCGCAAGAGCAGCCACAGCAACACCAACGGGGGCAGTTGCGTCGAGGTCACCGATGACATCCCCGGCATCGTCCCCGTACGCGACAGCAAAACCCCCCACGGCCCCATACTCACCTTCCCGACCACCGCCTGGGCCGCGTTCATCGCCACGCTCAAGACGGCCTGACGCGCAGGTCAGCCCGTCCCAGAGACCTTCTGGGACGGGCTGAGCCATATGCGCCTGGCGCTCCGGGCGGATCAGACCCCCGCCGCCTCCGGCGTCCGGGGCACGCTCTCGTCGGCTGCTCCGGCCCTACGGGCCGATCGCTTGGCCGCCCGCCGTTCCTTCCGCAGCTCGATCATCGCGTACAGCGTCGGGACGAGCAGCAGCGTCAGCAGGGTGGACGTGATCAGGCCGCCGATGACGACCACCGCCAGCGGCTGGGAGATGAAGCCGCCGTCGCCGGTGATGGACAGCGCCATCGGGAGCAGGGCCATGATCGTGGCCAGGGCCGTCATCAGGATCGGGCGGAGGCGGTGGCGGCCGCCCTCGATGACGGCTTCGACCACGCCGTAGCCCTGCGACCGGTACTGGTTGATCAAGTCGATCAGCACGATCGCGTTGGTGACCACGATGCCGATGAGCATCAGCATGCCGATCATCGCGGGGACGCCCATCGGGGTGCCCGTGACGAGGAGCAGGCCGAGCGCGCCGGTCGCCGCGAAGGGGATCGAGATGAGCAGGATCAGCGGCTGGACGAGGGACCGGAAGGTGCCTACGAGCAGCATGAAGACGATCGCGATGGCGGCGAGCATGGCCAGGCCGAGCGAGGAGAACGCGTCGGACTGGTCGGCGGAGACGCCGCCGATCTCGGCGGTGGCGCCCTCCGGCAGCTTCAGGGACTTGATCTTGGACTGGAGCTGGGCGGTGACCGCGCCGGTGTTGTCGCCGGTCGGCTTGGCGGTGACGGTGGCGGACCGGGCGCCGTCGATGCGGGTGCTCTGGACCGGGCCCGCGACCGTACGGATCGTGGCGAGGTCGCCGAGCTTCGCCGGGCCGGCCGGGGTCGGTACGGGAAGGGCGCGCAGCGCCGCCTCGGAGGTGACCGGGTGGGCGGACCTGACGACGATGTCCCGCTCGGCGTTGTCGATCATGGCCTTGCCGCTGGTGGTGCCGCGCACCGCCTGGGCGACGACCTGGCCGAGGGCGGCCTGGCTGTAACCGGCGGCCGCCGCCTTCTCGTTGGCCTGGACGGAGATGCGGGGCACGCTCTGCGCGAGGTCGCTCTGCACGTCGGTGACGTGGTCGAGGCCGGCGACGGTGTCCCGTACCTGTTCCGAGGCCTTCTTCAGAACGTCCGCGTCGGCGGCCTTGACCACCACGCTCAGGTCCTGGTTGCCGAAGCCGCCGCCTCCCGACGAGACGGTCGTCTCGCCGATGTCCTTGCCGAGCTTGTCGAGTGCGGCGCGGAGTGTGTCGGTGACCTTCCCGGAGTCCGCCGCGTCCTTCAGCTTCACCTGGTACGAGGCCTGGTTGGCGCCGCTGCCGCCCCCGAAGGCGGCCATGAAGCCGGAGGAACCGACGGTGACCTGGTAGTCCTCGACCCCGTCGAGCCCGCCGAGGATCTTCTCGACGCGCTTCGCCTGCGCGTCGGCGGCCGTCAGGCTCGTACCGGGCTTCAACTCCTGCTTGACGCTGAGGGTGTCCTGATCGCCCTGGTCGAAGAAGTTGGTCTTGAGGAGGGGGGCCATGCCGAACGTACCGAGGAGGACGACGACGGCGATGACGATGCTGGTGACGCGGCGGCGCGTCGCGAAGCGCAGCACGGGGACGTACAGGCGCTGGAGCGGGCTGCCGCTCTCCTTGGCCTCGGCGGCCCGGCGCAGCTCCTCGGGGTCGGTGCCCTCGGGTATCTCCGGGGCGCGCAGGAACCAGTAGGAGAGGACCGGGACGACGGTCAGGGAGACGAGGAGGGAGGCGAGCAGGGCGACCGTGACGGTGATCGAGAAGGACCCGAACAGGGCGCCCACCATGCCGCCGACCACGCCGATGGGCAGGAAGACCGCCACCGTGGTCAGGGTGGAGGAGGTGATCGCGCCGGCCACCTCGCGGACCGCGGTCAGGATGGCCTGCTGCCGCTCCTCGCCGTAGCCGAGGTGGCGTTTGATGTTCTCCAGGACGACGATCGAGTCGTCCACGACGCGTCCGACGGCGATGGTCAGCGCGCCGAGGGTGAGCATGTTCAGCGACAGGTCGCCGGTCCACAGCACGATCAGCGTGATGACGACGGACAGCGGGATGGAGACCGCGGTGACCAGCGTCGAGCGCAGGCTGAGCAGGAAGACCAGGATCACGATCACGGCCATGACCAGGCCGAGCAGTCCTTCGGTGGTCAGCGAGTCGATGGACTTCGAGACCGCCGGGCCCTGGTCGGAGACGACCGTGACCTCGGTGCCCTTGCCGAGCGCCGTACGGATCTCCGGCAGCTTGTCCTGGACGGCCTCGGAGATGTCGACGGCGCTGCCGTCCTGGCCCATGGTCACCATGACGGCCAGGCTGGGCTTGCCGTTGGTGCGGGTGAGGGAGGTGGGGGTGGCCGCCTCCTCCTTGACGGTGGCCACGTCTCCGAGGCGTACCGGCTTGCCCGCCGCGGTGCCGCCGGAGCCGGCCGCGCCGCCGGACCCGCCGGGGCCCGCCGCCGGAGTCAGGGGCAGGTCGCGGATCTGCTGCGCGGAGGTGAAGCCGGAGCCGACCTGGACGGTGTTGCTGCGGCCCTGCTCGGCGAACGAACCGGCCGGTACGGACGCGCCGCCCGCCTCCAGGGCCTGGCCGAGCGCCGCGGCCGTCGTCCCGGCCTGCGCGAGCTTGGCGTCGTCGGGGGTGACGGCGACGACGCGGTCCCGGACCCCGTCCACGGTGACCTGGCCGACGCCGTCGATGTTCTTCAGGCCGGGCACCACGCTGCGGTCGAGCCGGTCGGCCAGCGCCTGCTCGTCCTTGCCGCCGGACACGGCGAGCACGACGGCCGGGATGTCGTCCGTCGAACCGGCCACGACCTGCGGGTCCACGTCCTTCGGCAGCTTGGCCCTGGACCGGTTGACGGCCTGCTGCACATCGGCGACCAGCCGCTTGGAGTCGTTGCCGTAGTCGAACTGGGCCATGATGACGGCCGAGCCCTCGCTCGCCGTCGAGGTGACGCCCTTGATGCCGTCGACCGCCTGGATTCCGTCCTCCAGCGGTTCGATCACCTGCTTCTCGACGACGTCGGGCGAGGCGCCCTGGTAGGGCGCCAGCACGGACACCATGGGCAGTTCGATGGTGGGCAGGAGCTGCTGTTTGAGCTGGGGGATCGCGATGGCGCCGAAGGCGATCGCGACGATCGACATCAGCGCTACCAGGCCCCGTTGTACGAGGCTGAGTCGGGACAGCCAGGACATGGGTGGGGTCTCTCTTCTTTTCTGTACGGCGTTCCGGCGGCCTGTACGGCGTTCCGGCGGGTCCGCACGGCGTTCCGGCGGGCGGGCACGACGGGCCCGACTAAACGATCCACCAAGCCCCGGACGCTTTTCCTCGCTCCCAGGTCGGTTTCCGCCCCACCCGCAGTACCGCGTTCGGAGTAGGGCGGTCTCCACCCCCTACTGCACCCGTGGGCGCACCAGCCCCGACTCGTACGCGATGACGACGAGCTGCGCCCGGTCGCGGGCGCCCAGTTTGGCCATCGCACGGTTGACGTGCGTCTTGACGGTGAGCGGGCTGACCGCCAGCTGCCCGGCGATCTCGTCGTTGGACAGGCCGCCCGCGACCAGGACCAGCACCTCGCGCTCCCGGCCGGTGAGGGTGGCCAGCTCGGCGGCGCCGCGGCGACCGGGCCCGGCCTCGGCGGTGTCCTCTCCCTGGGCGAGGAACTTGGCGATCAGCCCTTTGGTGGCGGCCGGTGACAGCAGCGCCTCGCCGGCCGCCGCGATCCGGATGGCGCCCAGCAGTTCGTCCGGCTCCGCGCCCTTGCCGAGGAAGCCGCTGGCGCCCGCGCGCAGCGACTGCACCACGTATTCGTCGACCTCGAAAGTGGTCAGGATCACCACGCGTACGGCGGTCAGGTCCGGATCGGCGCTGATCATGCGGGTGGCGGCGAGGCCGTCGGTGCCGGGCATCCGGATGTCCATCAGGACCACGTCGGCGCCGGTGGCGCGGGCCAGCTCGTAGGCCTGGGCGCCGTCGGACGCCTCCCCCACCACCTCCATGTCGGGCTCGGAGTCGACGAGGATGCGAAAGGCACTGCGCAGGAGTGCCTGATCGTCGGCGAGCAGTACTTTGATGGTCACTCGGTCTCCCCCGTGCAAAAGCCGCGGCCGGGCCGGGCGGCCCGGTTGGTGGCGTGAGTGGTCTGGAGCGGCAGCCGTACGCGTACCTGGAAGCCGCCGGCCGGGCGGGGGCCGGTCTCGGCCGTGCCGCGCAGGGCGGCGACCCGCTCGCGCATGCCGATCAGGCCGTGGCCGCCGCCGGGGTCCAGGGGGCGGGGGGCCGGGTCCGGGCCGGTGGCGCCGCCGTCGTCCAGGACCGTGACGGTCAGGGCGTCGGTGTCCCGCGCGATGCGGACCGTGGCGCGGGCGCCCGTACCGGCGTGCTTGTGGACGTTGGTCAGCGCTTCCTGGACGATGCGGTACGCGGTGAGGTCGAGGGCGGCGGGCAGCGCGTCCGTCGCTTCCGGGACGTCGAGCGTGACGGGCAGGCCGGCGCGGACGAAGCCGTCCACGAGCTGGTCCAGCACGCCGAGGCCCGGCGCGGGTTCGGTGGGGGCCCGCGGGTCGTCGGACTGGCGCAGCAGGCCCACGGTGGCGCGCAGTTCGTCGAGGGCGGAGCGGGACGCCTCGCGTACGTGCGCCAGCGCCTGCTTGGCCTGGTCGGGGCGGCTGTCCATGACGTGCGAGGCGACTCCGGCCTGCACGTTGACCAGGGCGATGTGGTGCGCGACCACGTCGTGCAGTTCGCGGGCGATGCGCATCCGTTCCTCGGCGACGCGGCGCCGGGCCTCCTCCTCGCGGGTGCGCTCGGCGCGTTCGGCCCGTTCCCGTATGGCGGTCACGAAGGCGCGGCGGCTGCGGACCGCGTCACCGGCCGCGGCGGCCATGCCGGTCCACGCGAAGATCCCGAGGTTTTCCTGCGCGTACCAGGGGCGGTCCCCGAGGAGCATCGCGGCGGCGGTGAGGCCGAGGACGGTCAGCGCGCCGACGCGCCAGGTGGTGGAGCGGTCCGTGCGGGCGGCGAGGGTGCACAGCGCGATGACCGCGGAGCATAAGACCGGGGCGCGTGGCACTCCGGTCTCCAGGAGCAGTTCGAGGACGGTGCAGAGGCCGGTGGCCGCCAGGACGCTGCGCGGGAAGCGGCGGCGCAGGACCAGGGCGCCGCCGGCGGCGACGGCGAGGACCACGGTGGTGGCGGTCAGTTCGCGTTCGCCGAACCGGGGCCCGTGCGGGCCGTGCGGCTCGGCCACCGCGCCGACCAGGATCGCCACGACGACGGCGAGGGCGAGCGCGCTGTCGAACGCGTACGGGTGGGCGCGTATCCAGGCGAGCGGGGCGCCGCCCGGACGCGGACCGGGCTGCCCGGGGGCGAGGGGAGTCACGGGAAAACGGTAGCGCCCCGGTCCCGTGCGGAATCCGGGGCGCTGCCTGCGCTGGAGGTGGTGCGGGCCGCCCGGCGGACCGGGCGGCCGGTCAGCCCGGGATCAGGCCGTCGTCGCTGAGCATCTGCTTGACCTCGTCGAGGGTGGCGTCCTCGGAGGGCAGGATCAGCTCGGACGGTTCCAGGGAGTCGTCCGGCAGCGGGGTGCCGAGGCGGCGCACCGCGTCCAGAAGGGCGCTCAGGGTGCGCCGGAAGCCGTCCTCGTCGCCGCTCTCCATCTCGTCGAGCAGCTCGTCGTCCAGCTTGTTCAGCTCGACGAAGTGCGCGTCGTCGAGCTTCACCTGCCCCTCCCCCATGATCCGTACGATCACGACGGTCTCCTTCTGGTCCGGTGCGGCGGCCTGGTCCGGTGCGCGGACCGGGCCCGGTGCGGCGGCCTGGCCCGGTGCGGCGGTACCGACGAGGCTAGCGGCCGCCGGCCGTCACTGCTTGTCGAAACGCGGCTGCCCGGGCTGCGCCTGCGGGGCCTGCTGCCCCTGGCCCGCCTGGCCGCCCTCGATGGCCTGCTTGTCGGCGCCCGGGCCGGCCAGCTCCGCCTTCATGCGCTGGAGCTCCAGCTCGACGTCGCTGCCGCCGGAGAGCCGGTCCAGCTCGGCGGTGATGTCGTCCTTGGCCATACCGGTCGGGTCGTCGAGCGCGCCGGAGGCCAGCAGCTCGTCGATGGCACCGGCCCTGGCCTGCATCTGCGCGGTCTTGTCCTCCGCGCGCTCGATGGCCATGCCGACGTCGCCCATCTCCTCGGAGATGCCGGAGAACGCCTCGCCGATCCGGGTCTGGGCCTGGGCGGCGGTGTACGTGGCCTTGATCGTTTCCTTCTTCGTACGGAAGGCGTCGACCTTGGCCTGGAGGCGCTGGGCGGCGAGGGTGAGCTTCTCTTCCTCGCCTTGCAGCGTCTGGTGCTGCGTCTGCAGGTCCGTGACCTGCTGCTGGAGGGCTGCCCGGCGGGAAAGGGCCTCGCGGGCGAGGTCCTCGCGGCCGAGCGAGAGGGCCTTGCGGCCCTGGTCCTCCAGTTTGGAGGACTGGTTCTGGAGCTGGTTGAGCTGCAGCTCCAGGCGCTTGCGGGAGGTCGCCACGTCGGCGACGCCGCGGCGCACCTTCTGCAGCAGCTCCAGCTGCTTCTGGTACGAGTAGTCAAGGGTCTCGCGCGGATCCTCGGCCCGGTCCAGGGCCTTGTTGGCCTTCGCGCGGAAGATCATCCCCATCCGCTTCATGACACCGCTCATGGGCCTCGCGCGCCCCTTTCTGACCGAGTTACATCGGGCTTCGGCTCCAGCACATCTACAGACCCCACAGTACGGGCCTCGGTTCCATTACCGCACTGTTCGGCCCCGGATGTGCTCCTCCTGCAGGACGATCAGGATGCCGCCGCCATCCGGCGCAAGGAGTAGGGACGGCCCCGGGAACCCACCCCGCGCACCTTTCGCGCCGAATGTCCCCTGCGCGGCGCCCCTCGCGGATCAGCGCCGTTGCCGGATCGTTCCCCATGCCACTGTGGTCCATGCGCGGCCAACCCGTACTCTTGCGTGTGTGTTCCGAAGCCGTTCGAAGGATGAGCAGGCCGCGACCGCCAAGGTGACCGCGTCCGAGCCGAAGCAGCCCCGCGACCCGCAGGCCCCCAAGGGCCGCCCGACGCCGAAGCGGAGCCAGGCGCAGTCGCAGCGCCGTACGCGCGCGCAGACGCCGGCCAACCGCAAGGAGGCGACGAAGGCGTCGCGTGAGGCGCGCCGCGCCGACATGGCCCGGCAGCGCGAGGCGCTGGCCAACGGCGACGAGCGGTTCCTGCCGATCCGCGACAAGGGCCCGGTGCGGCGTTTCGCCCGTGACTTCGTCGACTCGCGCTGGTGCGTGGCGGAGTTCTTCCTGCCGATGGCCGTGATCATCCTGGTGCTGACTATGCTGCGCCAGCCGGGGATCCAGAACATCGCGCTGCTGCTGTGGCTGTTCATCATCGTGCTGATCGTCGTCGACTCGTTCGTGCTGTGGTTCTCGCTGAACAAGCGCCTCAAGCAGCGCTTCCCGAACGAGAACCACAAGGGCGTCAAGCCGTACGCCCTGATGCGCACGCTCCAGATGCGCCGGCTGCGTCTGCCGAAGCCGCAGGTCAAGCGCGGAGAGCGGCCCTGAACGCAACCCCTTTGGGCTTCTCGCCCGGCGCCGAACGGTGGCTGGGCGGGCTGGACGGCCTGCGCAACACCGTCCGGCAGGAGCTGGTGGCCCGCCAGCTGGAGGAACAGATCGCGGCCCGCTTCCCGGTGGGGCAGCGGCTGCGGGTGCTCGACGTGGGCGCGGGCCAGGGCACCCAGGCACTGCGGCTGGCCCGGGCCGGGCACAAGGTCACGGGCCTGGAGTCCGACCCGGCGATGCTGGCGGCGGCCCGTACCGCGCTGGCGGAGGAGCCGGCCGGCATCCAGGAGCGGATGGAACTGATCGAGGGGGACGGCCGGGACACCGGCGTGCACTTCCTCCCCGGCGCCTTCGACATGGTGCTCTGCCACGGCGTGCTGATGTACGTGGCGGAGCCGGACCCGATGCTGGCCGGACTGGCCCGCGTCCTGGCACCCGGCGGGCTGCTGTCCCTGGTGGTGCGCAACGCCGACGCGCTCGCGATGCGGCCCGGCCTGTCCGGTGACTGGGACGGCGCCCTGGGCGCCTTCGACACGGCCGAGTACGTCAACCGCCTCGGCCTCACGGCGCGCGCCGACCGCCTGGCGGCGCTGACCGCGACGCTCGACGGGATCGGCGCGCCGCTGGAGACCTGGTACGGCGTACGGGTCTTCACCGACACCGCGCCGGACGACGCGCCGCTGCCCGCCGACGGCGAGCTGGAACGGCTGCTGGCCGCCGAGGCCCGGGCCGGACGCACCGACCCGTACCGGGCGGTGGCGGCACTGCTGCACCTGTGCGGCGTACGGGGCGGGACGGGCGGCGAGGGGCGCCAGGGCGGCTGAGCCGGCGCCCGGCTCTCAGCGGCGGCGCCGGGGTTCGACGGTGACGACGTCGTAGCCCGGGTCCTCCGATTGCCGGCCGCCGTAGCCGCCGTAGGCACCATAGGAGGACTCACCGCCGTACGCCTGGCCGCCGGGCTCGACCGTGACGACGTCCGCGCCACCGTACGACTGACCGCCGTAGCCGCCGCCGTACGACTGACCGCCGTACGCCCCGCCGCCGGGTCCGACCGTGACAATCTCCGCGCCGCCGCCGTAGGCCCCGTAGGAGGGGTCCTCGTACTGCTCGGCTCCCGGCCCGTAGTAGGCGGGACCGGTCCACCGCGCGCCGGACCCGTCCATGTAGCGGCTCTCACTCCTGGCCGCCCTGGTGCCGCCGTTGCACTTCTTGCACAGGACGCGGAGGTTCCCGGGGTGGCTAGCCGCCGCCCTGGCGTCGTCCAGGCTGATCGCCTCGACGTCGCGGTAGATGTTCTCGCCCACCTGCACGGTCCAGTTCATGGGATCCACCGAGCGGTGCACGTTGGCGATGATGCCTTCCACGTGGTCGATCTCGTACCAGTTGCTCTCCTTGGCGGCGCCGCGCGCTTCCGCCTTACTGAGGACCATTTTCCCGCATTTACCGCATTCATAGCGGTAAGTACCGGTCCGCGAACTCAGGCGCTTGGGCGTCACCGCCAGCACCGCGTTCACGGCGCCTTCCATCCAGTTGAGGTGCTTGCGGCTGCCGTCCCAGAGTCTCTGGCCCGCCTCCCCACGGCGCGGGAGGGGAACCCGCTCGGCCGCTGCCAGGGGGTTCTGCTGGCGGCTGCTGCCGGCGGCGCCCGCGCGGGTGCGTGCGTGGGTACGCGGCCCGTTCTCGGCCTCGATGCGCTCGGCTTCCCGCTGGGTGTGGGTGCGGCCGGAGCGCCGGATCATGCGCTGTACCTGTGGTGTGTGGCCACAGCCCTGGCCGCACCCCGCGTGCTGGTCCCGGCCCTGCCCGCTCTGGGCGAGCCGCTGGACGACGGCGGCGTTGCCCGCGGCCTGCTGAAGTCCCACGACCTGCGCGGCCGTCAGCGGCCCCGGCGCCACGAGGGCCCGCTCGGCGGCCGGAGCACGCGACGCGTCTCTCGCCGGTCGTACGGGCCGGTCGGCGGTGCCGCGCCGGTCCCGCTCTCGCTCTGCGTGCATACGTCCACTCCGTCGAGGTCCAAGGGGCGTTCGCGCCGATCCCGTCGGCCTCCTTGTCTACGACAGGCGGACGTCACGCGGGAAGAGCCTTGAGGGCAGCCTTGCCGCCCTCGCGTGCCAAAGAGGAGCGAGGAGCACGGAAGAGGCCGTCGGGGAAGACTTCGAGGAGGACTCCGCGGCAGGCACGTGGAGCCCGCCGAGAGGCAGGTGATCGCTGCTCTCCCGCGTCTTGTCCTGCGTGACGACTGCCGCGACCGCCCCCGAGGGGCCACCGCCTCCGAAACCGCCCGTCCGTTCGACCTGGCGGGTGCTGTACGGGCACATCAGGCCGCACCGCCCCGCCATCGCCCTGGGCGGCCTCCTCACCTTGCTCGGCGCGGCCACCGGCCTGGCCCAGCCGATGGCCGCCAAGGTGCTGGTCGAGCGGCTGGGCGAGGGCGATCCGATCACCATGCTGCTGGTGCTGCTGACCGTCCTGGTGCTGGCGGGCACGGCCGCCGACGCGCTCGGGGCGTACGTCCTGGAGCGCACCGCCGAGTCCGTCGTGCTCGCGGCCCGGCGCCGACTCGTGACGCGGCTGCTGCGGCTGCGGATGGCCGCGGTGGACCGCAGCAGCCCCGGTGACCTGATGTCACGGGTCACCGCGGACACCACGCTGCTGCGCGCGATCACCACCCAGTCGCTGGTCTCGGCCGGCACCGGCAGCCTCACCCTGATCGGCACGATCACGCTGATGGCGCTGCTGGACCCGGTGCTGCTCGGCGTCACGCTCTCGGTGATCGTCCTGATCGGCAGCTCGCAGGCGCTGGTGCTGCCGCGCATCGAGAAGGCGACGAAGCGGGCGCAGGAGGCGGTGGGAGAGATCTCCACGGCGCTGGAGCGCACGTTCGGGGCGTTCCGCACGATCAAGGCGTCCGGCGCGGAGCCACGGGAAGCCGCGGCCGTCGAGGCGGCGGCGCAGGAGGCGTGGCGCGGCGGCATCCGGGCGGCGAAGTGGCAGTCCGTCGCCATGTCCTCGGTGGGGCTCGCGGTGCAGCTCGCGTTCCTGGCCGTGCTGGGCGTCGGCGGGGCGCGGGTGGCCTCCGGGACCACCGGCATCGCCACGCTGATCGCGTTCCTGCTCTATCTCTTCTACCTCATCGAACCGATCTCCCGGCTGGTGAACGCCGCGGCGTCCTACCAGGTGGGGGCGGCGGCGATCGCGCGGATGACGGAGGCGGAGGAGCTGGAGACGGAGACTTCGCAGGCGGCTCCGGCGGCGGCCGGGGAGCGGGCCGCCGTCCCCGCGAAGCCCGCGAGCGTCGCCTTCGAACAGGTGACCTTCCGCTACCGCCCCGATCTGCCGCCGGTCCACCACGGTGTGGACTTCGCGGTGCCCGGCGGCGGCATGACGGCGTTCGTCGGCCCGTCCGGCGCCGGCAAGACCACCGTCTTCGGGCTGCTGGAGCGGTTCTACGACGCGGACGGCGGCCGGGTGCTGGTCGACGGCACCGACGTACAGGACTGGCCGCTGGACCTGCTGCGGTCCCAGATCGGCTACGTCGAGCAGGACGCGCCCGTCCTGGCCGGCACGCTGCGCGAGAACCTGCTGTTCGCGGCGCCCGGCGCCACCGACGACGAGGTGGCCGGGGTGCTCACCAGGACCCGGCTGGACGGCCTGGTCGCACGGCTGCCCGAAGGGCTGGACACGCCGGTGGGGCACCGCGGCAGCAAGCTGTCCGGTGGCGAGCGGCAGCGGGTGGCGATCGCGCGGGCGCTGCTGCGCGAGCCGCGGCTGCTGCTCCTGGACGAGGCGACCTCGCAACTGGACGCGGTCAACGAACTGGCGCTGCGGGAGACCGTCGCGGAGGCGGCCCGTACGACGACGGTGCTGGTGGTGGCGCACCGGCTCTCCACCGTGACGCTCGCGGACCGCATCGTGGTGATGGAGGCGGGGCGGGTGCGTGCGGTCGGTACGCATGCGCAGCTGGTGGCGGACGATCCGCTGTACGGGGAGCTGGCGGCGACGCAGTTTCTCGCCACGGCGCCCGATGAGGCGGCGGACCGGACGCCCTGACGGGACACTTCAGCCATGACGCCTTCACTGACTTCCCGCCGCCGGGCGGCGGTCGCCGCGGCCGCCGCCCTGTGCGCGGCCGCGCTGGTGGCCGGCTGCTCCGGCTCCGACTCCTCCGCCGGGCCCGGCAAGGACGTCTCCTCGTCGGCCTCCGCGGCCGCCGTCACCTCCCCCGCCAAGGCGGCGGCCCCCAGCGTCAGCACCGACCTCCAGAACGCGTACCAGAAGGTGGTCAAGGACGTCCTGCCGTCGGTCGTCCAGATCACCACCGGCGAGGGGCTGGGGTCCGGGGTGGTGTACGACGCGCGCGGCCATGTCGTCACCAACGCGCATGTCGTCGGCGAGGACAAGAAGTTCAAGGTCACCACGGCGCGCGGCAGCCGCTCCCTGGACGCGTCGCTGGTCGCCTCCTACCCGGAGCAGGACCTCGCCGTCATCAAGATCGACGACGCGCCGAAGGACCTGAAGCCCGCGACGTTCGGCGACTCCGCCAAGGTCGAGATCGGGCAGATCGTGCTCGCCATGGGCAGTCCGCTGGGGCTGTCCGGCAGCGTCACGCAGGGCATCGTCTCGGCGACCGGACGCACCGTCAGCGAACCCAGCAGCGGCGGCGGCACCGGCGCGACCCTCGCGAACATGGTGCAGACCTCCGCCGCCATCAACCCGGGCAACAGCGGCGGCGCCCTGGTCAACCTCTCCGACCAGGTCATCGGCATCCCGACGCTGGCCGCCACGGACCCGCAGATGGGCGAGGGCGCGGCACCCGGCATCGGCTTCGCGATCCCGGCGTCCACGGTCCGCAACATCGCCGACCAGATCATCAAGGACGGCAAGGTCACCAACTCGGGCCGGGCGGCGCTCGGCATCACCGGCCGCACCCTGGTGGGCCAGGACTTCGAGGGCGCCGGGGTGAGCGTCGCGAGCGTCAAGGAGGGCGGCCCGGCGGACAAGGCGGGTATCGAGGCCGGCGATGTCGTCGTGAAGTTCGACGGGACGGCCGTCCGTACGATGCAGGCCCTGTCGGAGGCGCTGGCGGGCCACAAGCCGGGCGACAAGGTGGACGTCACGGTCGACCGGGACGGTGCGCAGAAGACGGTGCGGGTGACGCTGGGAACGATCTAGGTCCTGTCGTCACCGGATTGCCGGTTCGGCAATACTGTTTGCCGCTCCGCAGTACGCGTGTGCACTCTGCGTCCGGAAAGCAGCACGCCGGAAGGCGTGACCGCCTCGCAGAGCGGAGGACGCAGCAGATGGAAGACCGCCATGTCGTCATCATTCCGATCGAGATCGACGAGGAGAAGGAGAGCGCGTACCTCGACACCTGGCAGGACGCGGCGGCGGTGATGGCGGCTCAGCCCGGGTTCATCCGGACGTACATGTTCCGCTCGATCGTTCCGGGGAGCACCTTCCCCCTCGTCAACGTGGCGGAATGGGAGTCCACCGCTCACTGGGAAGCGGCGATGAACGTCTGCCCGATGCTGGGACAGCAGATCGCCGTCGCCCATGCCTCGAACTACGAGGCGGTCCGTACGGTCCTGCCCGCCACGCCACGGAGCCCGGGCCCCGGCGACGGTCACCCGCCCGCCGGCCTGTCTCCTGCCGAGGCACACCGCCGCGTCGTGGACGGGGAACTCACGCTGGTCGATGTCCGGGAGGACGATGAATGGGCGGCGCGCCACCCGGCCGGCGCCGTCCACGCCGCGCTCGGCACGCTGCCGGCGTCGCTGTCGGATCTGCCCGACGGCCCGCTGGCCTTCATATGCCGCACGGGCTCCCGCAGCGTGCAAGGCGGCGCGCGGGCGGTGCGCGCAGGCCGGTCCTCCGTCCACACCGTGACGGGAGGCCTGGAAGCGTGGGAAACCGCAGGGCTTCCGGTCGTCGTCCCCGGCCGCGAGGTGGCGGAGAACGACGGATAGGTGCGGCCGGCGGGGCGCCGGCCCGGCCGGCGCCGGTCCATGGCTGAGCCACGGGCCGGCGCCGGTCCGCGGTCACCCCACGTCGGCGTGCAGACTCATCGCGTAGATCTCGGTGTCGTCCTCGAAGAGCGTCACCCTGTCGGCGCCTCCTTCGAGGAGGTCCTTCCACACCTCGCCGATCCAGGACTCCGCGTCCCCCTGGGTCGTGAAGTCCTCGGGCTCCACCGCGGGCCCCGTCTCCGTACCGTCGGCCTTCTCGAACCGCCACGTCCACGCCATGTCCGCCTCCTGGGTCCCACCGAGTGCCTGCTGGTTCGCGTACCGCTGCCGCACCGCGGGGCGCCGCGGAACGGTCCTGCTGCTGTCCTGCGCACGAGCGCCGTACGAGCGGCGTATTCCCCGCGAACGCGCGGCGTACGTCCCGCGTAGGTGCTGTTCCGCAGCCTAACGGCCGTGTCGAGACGGGCCCCCGCGCGCCCGGTCGGCACCGGCGGGGGAAAATCGGCGGGTGGAACTGACTCTCCTCGGCACCGGAGCCCCCAGCGGGCTGCCGCGCCCCGGCTGCCCCTGCGCCGCCTGTGCCTCCGCCGTCGGCGACGAGGCGCGGGCGGCCACCGCGCTGCTCGTCGACGGGGCGCTGCTCCTGGACCTGACGCCGGGTCCGGCGTTCGCCGCCGCCCGCGCCGGGCACTCGCTCACCGCCGTACGGCAGGTGCTGCTCTCGCACCCGCACGACGGTCCGGCCATGGAGGTGCCCGCCGGGCTGCCGCAGCCGGGGCGGGTGGCGGACGGCCGGGAGCTGGCGCTGCTGGACGGGCACCGGGTGCGGGCCGTCGCCGTGGACGTGCCGGGCACCGGTTACGAGGTCGGCGGCGCCGAGGGCGAGCGGCTGCTGTACCTGCCGCCGGGCGCCGCGCCGGCCGGCGCGGCCGACGGCGAGGGGCACGGCCGGGGCGTCCGCCCGTACGACATGGTCCTGCTGGACGTCCTGGGGCGGCCGGACGCGCTGGCGCGGCTGCGGGCGAGCGGCGCGGTGGACGCGGCGACGGACGTGCTGGGCGTCCACCTGGACCACACCGTGCCGCCCGGCCCCGAGCTGCACCGCCGGCTGGCGGCGGCGGGGGCGCGCACCGTGCCGGACGGCACGTCGCTGCTGGTCGGCGAGTACCACGCGGTGCCCGACCTGCCGCGCCGCACGCTGGTGCTGGGCGGCGCGCGCAGCGGCAAGTCGGCGGAGGCCGAGCGGCGGCTGGCCGCCTTCCCCGACGTGCTGTACGTCGCGACCGGCGGCACCCGGGACGGGGACACCGAGTGGGCGGCGCGGGTCTCGGCCCACCGGGAGCGCCGTCCGGCGTCCTGGCGTACGACGGAGACCTGCGACCTGCTGCCGCTCCTGGAAGGCGGCGCCCGGCCGGAGGACCGGGCGGGCGGGCCCGCCGCGCAGGCCGCCCCGGACGACTCGCCGCTGCTGATCGACTGCCTCGCCCTGTGGCTGACGCACGCCATGGACGAGGCCGGCGCGTGGGACGACGAGAAGTGGGCGGCGGGCGGTGAACGGGAGCTGCGCGCGCGGGTGGACGAGCTGGTCGCGGCGGTGCGCGGCACCCGGCGTCCGGTGGTGGCGGTGAGCAACGAGGTCGGCTCAGGAGTGGTGCCGGCCACCGCGTCCGGCCGCCGGTTCCGCGACGAACTGGGACGGCTGAACGCGATGTTCGGCGCCGAGTGCGAACACGTCCTGCTGGTCGTCGCCGGGCAGGCGCTTGCGCTGCGCGGATGACACCGGCCGGGCCGCGCCCGTGTCCGCTTGTCCGGGCCCGCCGGGACGGGTGGTCTTGTCCGGTGACCGAAACGGATGGTCCGGCGACCAGCACCTCACGCCGCCTCGACGCGGCCGTACGCGCGTACGTACGGCAGCACCCCTTCGCCACGGTCGTGGCGCTCGGCGAGGGGCCGGGCAGCGCCGCCTTCTGGCGGCTGGACGACGGGCGGCTGGACTGGCTGGCCGTGGAGCCGCCGGAGAGCGCCGCGGTCCGCCGGATGCTGCTGCCGGACGGGCCCCGGCGGCGGACCCTCGCGCATCCGGTGGCCGACCCCGGCTGGCTGGAGGCGGTCCGCGCGCCGGAGCGCGGGGTGGTGGTGGCCGCGCGCGGGCTGCTGATGTTCCTGCGGCCGCCCGAGGTCCGCGCGCTGTTCGCGGCGTGCGCGGAGCGGCTGCCCGGGGGCGCGCTGGTCTTCGACGCGGTGCCCCGCTGGTGCGCGGGCCGCGGCCGGACGCGTACGGGCGTGCGGGCGGCGCCCGGCGCTCCGCCGCTGCGCTGGGGCATGAACGCCGCCGACCGGCCCCGGGTCGCGGGCGCGCACCCGAACATCGTCGCGGTGCGCGAGGTCCCGCCGCCCGGCCGCGGGCCGCTCGCCGGGCGCCTGGCGCGGTGGCGGGAGCACGTACCGCTGCTGCACACCCCCGCCCGTACGGTCACCGAGATCCGCTTCGGCACGCGGCGGCCCGCCCCGGGCTCCGCCTCCGGAGGCGCCCGTACCGGTCCGGGGCCCGGCACCCGCGGCGCCCCGGCCGACCCGGAGCGGGCCGCCGGGCGCCGTTCCCGGTAATCTGCGCCGAATGAGCGCCCTGAACCTCGATGACTTCGCCCACCTGATCGAGCGCCCCGACGGCGGTGCGCGCCGCGATGCCGAGGAGCGCCGGCAGCGGCTGGCGGTGCCGCCCGGGGCCCTGGGGCGGCTGGACGACCTGGGCGAGTGGCTGGCCGCCGCGCAGCAGCAGGTGCCGGTACGGCCGATCGGGCGGCCGCGTGCCGTGCTGTTCGCCGGCGATCACGGGGTGGCGTCGCTGGACGTCTCCGGCCGCCCGGCCGGTACCGCGCAGAAGCTCGTACGGGACGTGCTGGACGGAGCCAGCCCGGCGGCGGTGCTGGCGCGCCGGGCCGGTGTCCCGGTGCGGGTCGTGGACATAGCGGTGGACTGCGACCCGGCGGAGCTGCCGGAGGACGTCACCCGGCACCGGGTGCGGCGCGGCTCGGGCCGGATCGACATCGAGGACGCGCTGACGCCCGAAGAGGCCGAGCGGGCCTTCCGGGCGGGCATGGCGGTCGCCGACGAGGAGGCGGACGCCGGTACGGACCTGGTCGCGCTAGGCGACCTGAGCGTGGGCGGCACCACCCCGGCGAGCGCGCTGATCGCCGCGCTGTGCGGCACCGACGCCTCGGTGGTCACCGGGCGCGGCGGCGCGGGCATCGACGACCTGGCGTGGATGCGCAAGTGCGCGGCGATCCGCGACGCGCTGCGCCGGGCCCGGCCGGTCCTCGGCGACCAGCTGGAGCTGCTGGCCGCCACCGGCGGCGCCGACCTGGCCGCGATCACCGGCTTCCTGCTGCAGAGCGCGGTCCGGCGCACCCCGGTGATCCTGGACGGGGTGGTCTCGGCGGCCTGCGCGCTGGTGGCGCAGCGGGTGGCGTTCCGGGCTCCGGACTGGTGGCTGGCCGGGCAGGTCAGCGGCGAGCCGGCGCAGTCCAAGGCACTCGACCGGATCGCGCTCAACCCTTTGCTCGATCACGGCGTCACTGCTGGCGAGGGGACGGGATCGCTGCTCGCTCTGCCACTGGTGCAGGCGGCCGCGGCCCTGGCGGCAGACCTGCCCGTACGCGACTGAGGGACGCCGGCCGGCGACGGCCCGCGGCTCTGTGAAGTGGCCGGATTCCAGTGGATCCGGGCATCGACGACGCCCCCATATGATCAAGTTTTATGGGAGAAGTCCGTTTGAGCCCGGATGAGGACCGCACCCGCGGTCGGTGGTCACGACGCGGTGCCGCGTACGCCGTCTGGTACCTGCGTGCCGTCACCTTCATCAATTTCCTCAGCGCCGTGTGGGTGTCGTTCGGACAGGACATCCGCAGGCACAACGTCGATGAGTTCTTCACCCCGTACCTGCTCACCGCGGGTTTCGCGGCCGGTGTCTTCTCGCTGTTCCTCGCGGTCACCATGCGGCGCCGCAAACGCGCCGCGTGGATACTGAACCTGATCCTGTCCGGACTCTTCCTCGCGCTGTTCGCGCTCGCGATGGTGACCGTGCCGGAGTTCCGGCAGCACGGGCAGAACTGGTTCTCCTTCGTCGTGACGCTGCTGTTCGTCGTCTCACTGCTGGTGGGCCGCAAGGAGTTCTACGCCAAGGGCGACCGCTCCAACCCCAAGCTGGCCGCGGCCGTCGCGCTCGGCGGCCTGCTGGTCACCTCGCTCCTCGCGGCGCTGCTGGTGACCGTCGCCAACACCGCGCACGACAGCCACCACGCGACGTTCCTGGACCGCTGGCGCTACGGCGTCATGCGGCTGGTCTCCATCGCCGCCGAGGAGGACCGTTTCCCCGGTATCGCCACGCCGAACTGGGCCGACGTCGTCATCAACGTCATGAGCACGGTCCTGCTGCTGCTCGTGCTGTGGTCCGCCTTCCGGTCCGTCCGCAGCACCGACCCGATCACCCCCGAGGACGAGGAGCGGCTGCGCGGCCTGCTGGCCCGCCAGGGCGACCGGGACTCGCTGGGCTACTTCGCGCTGCGCCGCGACAAGAGCGTCATCTGGTCCCCCACCGGCAAGGCCGCCGTCACCTACCGCGTCGTCGGCGGGGTCTCGCTCGCCTCCGCCGACCCGATCGGCGACCCGGAGGCCTGGCCCGGCGCCATCGACCTGTGGCTCGCCGAGGCCCGCGCGCACGGCTGGGCACCGGCCGTGATGGGCGCGAGCGAGGAGGGCGGCACGATCTACGCCCGGCACGGCCTGGACGCGCTGGAGCTGGGCGACGAGGCGATCGTGGACACCGGGGAGTTCACGCTGGAGGGGCGGGCCATGCGGACCGTCCGGCAGGCGTACAACCGTGTCGCGCGGGCCGGCTACACCGTCCGCATCCGGCGCCACGAGGACATCCCCGAGACCGAGATGGACCGGCTGCTGAAGCTGGCCGACGACTGGCGCGACGGCGAGACCGAGCGCGGCTTCTCCATGGCGCTGGGCCGGCTCGGCGACCCCGGCGACGGCCGCTGCGTGATGCTCGAATGCACCGACGCCGACGGTGTGCTGCGCGCGCTGCTCAGCTTCGTGCCGTGGGGCGCCAAGGGGCTGTCGCTGGACCTGATGCGCCGCGACCGGGAGTCCGAGAACGGGCTGATGGAGTTCATGGTGCTGGAGATGGTCCAGCGGGCGAAGGAGGTGGACGTCACTCAGGTGTCACTGAACTTCGCGATGTTCCGCTCCGTCTTCGAACGCGGTTCGCGGCTCGGCGCGGGTCCGGTGCTGCGCCTGTGGCGCTCGCTGCTCAGCTTCTTCTCCCGGTGGTGGCAGATCGAATCGCTCTATCGCGCCAACGCGAAATACCGGCCCATCTGGGAACCCCGGTACATGCTCTTCGAAAAGAGCACCGACCTGCTGCGCATCGGCATCGCCGCCGCCCGCGCCGAGGGCTTCCTGGAGGCTCCCGGGCTGCCGAAGTGGCTCAACCGCAAACACCTGGAGACCAAGAGATGAGCGAGCCGGTCCTGCGCCGCGCCGTGCGTGCCGAGTGGGGCCTGCTGGTCCGGACCGTGTGGTCCGGCCTCCGTACCAGGAAACTGCTGGCGATCCCCATGACGATCTCCGCGGTCCTGCTCACCTCCCTCTTCCAGATCGTCCAGAACCAGTCCTGGGGCTACCAGTTCGTCCAGAACATCGGCTCCGTCCAGGCCGACGAGCACCTGTGGCTGGCGCTGCTGCGTACGCCGCTGTCGCTGTTCGTGCCCGCGCTGGACCTGCCGGTGTGGGGCGCGCTGGCACAGCTCCTGCTGGTCTTCGGCATCTGCGAGATCTGCCTGGGCCGGGCCCGGACGCTGCTGATCGCGTACGCGGCCACGCTGGCCGGGACGATGTACGCGCGGATCGGCATCTGGCTCGGCCCCGACAATCCCATCGGCCTCCCGCCGACCGACGCCTTCGTCCACGACACCGGCCCCTCGGCGGCCGTGGTCGGCCTTGGCATCTTCGTGTGCTGGGTCTACCGGGCGTGGTTCACCTGCGCGCTGGTGGTGCTGTCGATGGTCTACGAGGTGGTGTTCATCAAGAACAACCTGGCGGGCCGGGAGCACATCGCCGCGGTCGTGGCGGTGCTGGCGCTGTGCGGGGTGTGGGAGGTGCTGCACCGGCGCCGCAAGCCGCGGGGCGAGCAGCAGGTGCGGGCCGGCGGCTGAGATCCGGGCGGGCGCACCGGCTCTCAACGGGTCGGCGTCCCGCCGATGACGTGGTTCACCCGGCGGCGCAGCCCGTTCCAGCGCCGGTCGTGCCGGAAGGCACGGACCTTCGCCTTGGCACGGGCTTTGGGGCGCCGCCGGTAGAACCGTTTCGCCCACGGGGAGTTCGGCCGGGCCAGCCGGACGGCCCCGAACAGCGCGACGAACGGTACGAACACCCCGATCACCGCCATCCGGCCCTTGCCCTTGAAGAGCGCCACCAGCGCGAACAGGAAATTGATCCCCACCGTCCGGACCACCCGGAAGCGGTTGTGGAACTCGCCGGGCCCCAGTTCGTTCACCCCGAACGGCAGGGCGCCGCCCAGGATCAGCGCCACCAGCGCGGCCGTGACGATCACGATCTCCACGCTCTTGGTGCCCTGCTCGCTCCAGTACACGTCGTCCAGGTGCAGGATCAGCGCGAACTCGTCCAGTACCAGCCCGACACCCGTCCCGAACAACACCGCCGCTATGCCGGACCCGTAGCCGTGCCGCCCGCCGGCCAGGGCGGTGAACCCGCCGACCACCATGAGCACCACCCCCGGCACGACGTGGTGAATGTGCAGACCGCCCGGCGAGATGTTCCGGAAGGGGCCCTTCCCGGCCCGGATCAGCCGGGTGATCATCCGGGTCACGACAAAGGTCAGCACGAAGGAGACAAGTGCGAGCAGCAGGGGCAGCTTCCCCGGCTCGATGATGTTGCGGAACCACCAGTGACCCATGCCACGTACTCCCCATTTGTCGCGTATAGGGGCAATTTAGCGCCGTACGGTCCGGAGCAGCCGGGTTAGCCTGCCGCGATGAACGACGCCGCCGCCCCGTCCGGCCCCTCGCCTTCCCCCACCCTCGGGGACGCCATGCGCTTCGCCTTCGGCACGCTGACCGTGCTGCCCGTACGGCTACGCCGCTGGGACCGGCCGGCGGCGCGCGGCGGCATGCTGTGCGCGCCGGTCGCCGGGCTGGTGATCGGCCTGGCCGCGGCCGCCCTGGGCACCGGGCTCCTCCTCCTGGACAGCGGCCCGCTGCTCGCCGCCGTCGCCACCGCGGCCGTCCCCGCCGTCCTCACCCGCGGCCTGCACCTGGACGGCCTCGCCGACACCGCCGACGGCCTGGGCAGCGGCAAGCCCGCCGAGGACGCGCTGCGCATCATGAAGCAGTCCGACATCGGCCCGTTCGGCGTCATCACCCTGCTCTTCGCCCTGCTGGCCCAGGTGGCCGCCCTCGCCCACCTGTACGAACAGGGCTGGGCCGCCGGCGCGGCGGCCGCCCTCGTCTCGGCCGTCACCGCCCGCTGCGCCCTCACCCTCGCCGCCCGCCCCGGCGTCCCCCCGGCCCGCCCCGGAGGACTGGGCGCCGCCGTGGCCGGTACGGTGCCGCTCCCCGCGGCGGCCGTCGCGGCCGCCGTCGTCATCGCCCTCTCCGCGGCTCTCGGCAGCACCCGCTCAGGCGGCTGGGGCGCCCTCCACACCGCCCTGGCCGCCCTTCTCGCCCTCGCCGTCGGAGAAGCGACCCTGCGCCGCTGCCGCCACCGCTTCGGCGGCATCACCGGCGACGTCTTCGGCGCCGTCGCGGAGACGACGGGACTGACGGCGGTGGTGGTGCTGGCGCTGGGCTGAGGGCCCGCACAGCGGAAAGCGGACCCCCGCGACGGGCGGGGGTCCGCTGCACGCCTTCCGGCCCGGTGTCAGGGTCAGCAGGCCTTGCGCCAGGCGTCCAGGTCCTTCCGCTTCTGCAGCGAGCTGAAGTGCAGGCGCTTCGTCGCGGAGCAGAACTGGGCGGCCTGGAGTTCGTACTCGACGTGGAAGACGGGCTTGCCGGCCTTGATGAAGGGGGTCATCTTGGCGCACTCGTCGTACTGGGCGCACTGCTCGTTGACGGCGAAGTCGAAGTCGCCGACGAGCTCGGGGATCTGGTCGAGGTCGTTCTTGAGGCCGACGGACATGCCCCGGTCGTGGGCCAGCTCGGCGATCATGCGGTTGAAGGCGAGCTGGTCCTCTTCGTCCAGGTCGAAGCCGGTCTCGTTCTTGTAACCGTCGACGTTGTCCGGCTCGACCGCGTCGAAGCCCTTGTCACGGCACATGTCGAAGCGCTTCGCCATCAGCGGGCGCAGCACGTCCAGGCGCCGGATGTCGAGCCACTTCTCGCCTTCCCAGCCGTTCTCCTCGCCGATGATGTCCTTGGGGAAGCGGGACGCGTCCGGGCGGAAGTCCTCGTGGGCGCCGACGCTGATGTAGCAGATGACCTTGCGTCCGCGCTGGTGGAGGTCGGCGACGACGGAGGCGTCCTGCTTGAAACCGTCGATGTCGTAGACGGGCGCATTGACGGTCGGGTCGAACTTGCCGGTGAGCTGCCACTGCCAGTCCACGCCGGCCTTGGGGTGCCACATCGTGCGGGAGTCGCCGCCTCCGGAGCTGCCCGAAGTGCTGGCCTGGCTGGCGCTGTTCGAGCTGCCGGGGCCGGCGCTCGCGTCATCGCCGTCCGGTCCGGCCGGCGCCTGGGAGCAGGCGGTGGTGACGAGCAGCAGCGAGCCGAGGAGGAGGGAGAGGGCAGCGGGGCGTCTCTTGCGCAGCAGATTCTTGCGCAGGAGGTTCGTGCGGAAGTGCGGGAGCGTCATCGAGCGATCTCCAGTAAGGGGGGAAGGGCGTCCCAAGGATGCGGCGCGGTGCCGGGAACGGCGCAGTGCACGGCGGCCCCACGCCGCCGGGCCAGCTCGGCGGCGGCCTCCGCACAGGTCGCGGGGAGGCCGTGGACGAGATGGCAGAACCGTTCGGGCGGGTGGTGCGCCGTCCACTCCGGGACCTCGGCGTTCTCGTACGCGGCCCAGGTGTTCTCGAAGGTGACCAGGACGTCGGCGAAGTCGAGATAACCGGGGTGCGGATGGAGACCGTGGTTGAGGACCACGGTGCCGGCCCCGGCGGCGCGCGCGGCGACCGCCAGACGGCGGTAGTGCGCGAGCAGCCCGGCCTCGGCGGCGGCCTGGTCGAAGAAGGCGCCGTCGGCCCCGTACCAGTCGCGGTGACGCAACAGGTCCTGGACGACGGCCGCGTGCGGGCGGCGCCCATAAGCGGTGTCGGTGTAGCCCAGGACGCGTACGCCCGCTCCCCGTAACCGCCCGGCGACCGCGGCGAATTCCGGGTCGGGGGCGGTTCCGGGGCCGCTGGCCGGGTTGAGCACCACGCCGTAGAGATCCGGCGCCGCCGCGATCAGCCGCCGCCAGACGTCCGGGCGTTCGGCCGGATGCTCGTAGAGCGGGACCAGCAGGCGGCGGGAGGCCGGACGGGACTGCCGCGAAGACGGCCGGGTCATGGTTCGGGGGCTCCTGTCGGAAATGGGACGAGATGCTGAGCATACGAGCACCTGCGACGACACCCGGACCCGGTACCCGTTACCGGTCAAGAGGGGGGATTTACGGAGGGGTTGGGCGCCGCTCCGGCGGCCGCTCAGCGGTGCGCCGTGGCCCGTCCCAGCAACGCCGAACCCGCGGCGGCCAGGACGAGCGCGGCGGCACCGCAGACCGTCAGCTGGGCGACGGCCGGGGACAGCGGCCCGGCCACCAGGACCACCGTCTGGGCGACCGCGGCCGACCCGCACACCGCCGCCGCGACCGGCACCATCCCGAACGCCTGGAGGAGCAGCGCGGTCCACAGCACGACGCCCAGGCACAGCAGTCCCAGGCCGTGTGCCGCGTCCATCGGCGGCCCCTGCCGCCACACCAGGCCGCCGGCGCCGCCGAGGACGGCGAGCACGACGAGGTAGGAGGCCAGGCACCGGGCCAGCGCGCCGGAGGTGGCGCGCCAGAACCCGGCCGGGGTGGTGCTGGAGCGCAGCCCGGCCACGGCCCGGCTGCGGTAGCGGTACAGCAGCCATTCGGCCGGGCCCATGCTGAGCGTGAGGGCCACCGCGGCGGGCGCGGCGACCTCGGCGTGGGCCCCGTACCGCAGTACGTCGCCGAGCGCCGTGAGCAGCACCAGCACCCCGATGGCCAGTCCGAAGACCCCGTACGGCACGGAGGCCACGGCCCGCGGTGCCGGCCCGTCCTGCCGCGGCTCGCGGCGGCAACGCAGGACGGTGACGGCGGCCAGCGCGACGGCGGCGCCGAGCGACAGGACGAGCAGCGCGGCCCGTACGGCGTCCGGCGGCACGTACACCGCCATCAGCGCGGCGCCGAGCGCGACCGGCGCCAGGGCGCACAGCAGCCACCGCTCCCGCCCGAAGACGAGGAGCGTGGTGGCCGCGCCCAGGTAGGCCGCCTGGCCCGCGGCGAAGGCGACCGCACCGGGCGCGTCCGCGTCGGCGGCCCCGACGATCCAGGCGGCGGCCGCGCCGGCCAGCGCGCCGAGCGGCGCGCCGACGGCCAGGGCACGGGCGGCGGCCCGCCGGGCGCCCAGGCCGAGCCAGGAGTACGCGCGGTGGGCGAGCGCCTGGTTCCAGACCCAGCCGGCCAAGGCCCCGGCGAGCAGCGGCACCGTTCCCGCGGGCAGCCCGCGGGCGTCCGGCGGGCCGGACAGCAGGTGGGAGCCGACGACGTAGGCCAGTCCCGGCAGGGCGAAGACCAGGGTGCGCAGCAGGCAGCCGAGCAGGCTCACCCGCCAGGGGTCGGTGACCGCGCGGTCCGGTTCGGGGTAGCTGCGCGGGACCCGCGCGTAGAGCTCCTCGGCGAGGGCGAAGGAGTTCTCGCGCCCGTAGGTGAGTTTGATCTGGTCGTCGCTCATGCCGTCGGACTCGATGACGGCGGCGATCTCGTCGGGGTGCACGGCGGCGGCGATCAGCTCGCCCATCCGCCCGGCGAGTTCGTCGACCGGGTCGGGAGCGGCCCACTGCGGGCGCCGGGGCCGCGGTACGTCCGGCAGGTCGTCCACCCGGTCCTTGCCGCCCTCCCCCGGCACCAGCCACAGGGAACCGCTCACCAGCCGGCCCCGTCGGCGGCGAGGGGGGCGTTCCAGGGCCCGCGCAGCTGAAGGGTCCACCGGTCCCGCTGCTGCTCGGCGGCCTGCTGGCCCGCGCCGTCGAGTTCGCGGTAGATGGTGCGGAAGCCGTCGACGGAGCGGCGCAGCGTGAACTGGTCGATGACCCGCTGCCGGGCCCGGCTGCCGAGTTCGGCGCGCTTCTCCCAGCCGCCCTTGAGCAGTTCCAGGGTGGCCTTGGCCATCGCCTCGGGTTCGCGGGGCGGTACGACGAGCCCGGTGTCGCCGACCGCCTCACGTACCCCGCCGACGTCGGTCGAGACGGTCGAGCGGCCGCAGGACATGGCCTCTATCAGGCTGAACGGGAACCCTTCGGAGATGCTGGAGAGCATGACGACGCTGCCGGCGGCGTAGGCGCGGGCCACGTCGTCGATGCGCCCCTCCCAGCCGATCCCGTCGGTCACCCCGAGCGAGGCGGCCAGCTTCTCGCAGCGGGTCTTGTACGCCTCGCCGCCGGCCGGCACCCCGCCGAACAGGCGCAGCCGCAGGTCGGGGACCTCCGCGCGGCACAACGCGTAGGCCCGGATGAGGGTTTCCAGGTCCTTGATCGGGTCGATCCGCCCGGCCCAGCTCAGCGTCGGCGCGTCCGGCTCCCGTTCGGCGTGCGGGAACTGCTGGACGTCGACGCCGTTGTAGACGGTGCGGATCTTCTCGGGCGGGGTGCCGCCGCGCTCCTCCCAGCGCTTGTTGTACTTGTTGCACGGCGTGACCAGGTCGGCGGCCCGGTAGCTCTCGATGGTCAGCTGCCGGTAGAAGCCGAGCATCAGGGCCTTGACGGGCCAGCGCTGGGCGTCGGAGCGGTAGCCGAGGTAGCGCTCGCGCAGGTATATCCCGTGCTCGGTGAGGAGGAACGGTACGCCGTCGAACTCCTTCGCGGCGAGCGCGGGCAGGCAGGCCAGTCCGTTGCTGACCGCGTGCGCGACGCTGTCCTCCGGCACCCGTACGGACAGCGGGCGCAGCGCGTGTTCGAGCAGGTCGGTGGCGGTCAGCGCGTCGTGCACGGTCGGGCCGGCCTCGCGCGTGGCGACGTGCGGCAGGGTCCAGATCCACATCAGGGAACGCAGCGCGGACTCGGTGCGCAGCGCGGCGCTCAGGCGTCCTTCGCGGGCCAGCGCGGCCAGTGCGTACAGCTCGGTGCCGAAGTCGGTGCAGGACTGCGGGTCCAGCATGGACAGCAGGAAGCGCTCGTAGGTGTCGACGAAGCGGCGGCGCTCGCGCGCGCGGAAGAGCCCGGCGGTGCGCCGGCCCGGCGGCGGGCCCCACATGGGCACGGAGGAGCGCGCGTAGACGTTGTCGGGCAGGTCCCAGGTCACCGGCTCACGGCCGCTGCCGGTCAGCGCGATGACGTTGAAGCGGACTTCGGGCATACCCCGTACGAGCTGGTCGCACCAGGTGGAGACGCCGCCGTGGACGTGCGGATAGGTCCCCTCGGTGAGCATGGTGACGTGCCTGCCGGGCTGCGGCGCGTCGTCGGGCCGATGATGCGGGCTGCCGACCTCGTACAGGGTTGCGTTCATGGCGAAATCCCCCCGGGAGTGAGTGCTGAGTGGAGCGGTACGGAACGCGCGGGCGCGGCGCTGCGGGCACCGTGCGGGCGCGTCGCGGCCGGCGGCCGTGCCGGCCTGGTGCGGGGTGCACGTGCGGAGCTGCGGGGACGTGCACGTGCTGACGTGCGGGGACATACGGGTGCGGGTGCGGGGCGTGGGGGCGTGCGGTGCTGCGGGGGCGGAGGTGCGGTGGGCCGGCGCCGGGGTGCGGGCACGGCCGCGGGACACCTGTGCGGACGCGTCCGTACCTGCGCGTCCGTCCAGGTGTACGAGTGCGGGAACTGTGGTGCGGCGTGCGGTGGTGCGAGGCGCTGTCCGCGGGCGCGGGTGCGGCCGGGCGCGTGCCGCGGTGCGCGGGCACGGCCGCCGGGCGCCCTCGGGGACGGTGGCAGGCGGGCAGGGTTCGGTGCGGGACATCGGCGGTGGTGGCGGGACGCGGCGGACACCGGCCGCCCGGTCCCTGCGCGCCCGGCCGGGTGCGCGGGCCGGGCGGAGCCGGGGACGTGTCAGGCGGTCGTCGGAAGCTTGAGTGTGATGGCCGCTCCGGGCGACTGCGCTGTGGCCCACTCCGATACCCGTCCGGCGTAGCGTTCGCCGAATTCCGCGGTCCCGTCGGCGAGTTGCTTTCTGGTTCCGTCGGGCATCGTAGCCGCAGCGGCCACCCCGGCCGGCGACGTGACGGTGACAACGTCGCCAATTCTGTACGCCGTCACCGAACCGTCGTCCAAAGCCTTCTGCCAGGCCGCACGCTGCTGCATCTCGCGTCCGATGTCCCGGTGGCGCTGGTTGACGACCGGGGTGCTGTCCTCGAAGAACCCCCGATAGTCGGCCAGAACTTTGTCCAGAACCGGGTAGGCGATCCGGTCCTCGGCGAGGTTCGACTGGTGGATGTAGTGCGGCCGCGGATCGTCGGCCAGAGCATGCCCGAGGGCGGTCCGCGCCTCCTGCGGGACGATGTACGAGGCGTAGCCGGTGTCGGTCGGCAACGGCTCCGGCATGCAGGTCGAGTTCGGGTCGGTCTCACAGATCCCGCTGCCGCCGTCGGCCTTGCTGGTGTAGATCCAGTTGTACTCGTCGACCTCTTCGGCCGCCTTGCCCACGTTGTAGTACACGTTCATCGGATAGCGCGGCACGGTCAGCGCCACACCCGCCGGGCGCTGCGCGGACTCCCGCGAGTTGTCGCTCGCCAGCCACTTGACGCCGGCGGCGGCGAGCGCCGGCCCGAGGTTGGGGTTGTCCTGCGGCTGCTGCGGCAAGGTCTTCAGCCCGGAGTGCTCGCCGGTGACCAGCTCCGCCGGGTCCACGTCCAGCCCCTTGGCCACGCCCCAGGCGTGGTTCTTCCCGATCTCCGCGGTGATCTCGCTGCGACTGGTCCACCGGGTGTTGCCCAGCCAGTCCTCGGCACAGCGCCAGGGCACGGTCGAGGTGTCCTGGACACAGCCGAGGAAGGGGTGGGTCCAGGTGTGGTTGACCCAGCGGAACGCGTCCTTGTCGGCGAGCAGCCGGTCGGCCATCGCGTCCACCCCGCCGTGCTCCGTCTTCCACTCCTCGCCGGAGCCGGCGTTGTAGACCATGTCCAGCCGGTAGCCGCTCTCACGCTGCCACTGGGCGGCGTACGCGGCGTCCGCCTCGCTCATCCGGATCGGGGTGGTGTCCGGGACGCCGGAGGGGCAGTCGAAGTCGCCGGGGGTGCAGTTGTTCTCGACGTCCCAGCGGGCGTCCGGGGCGAAGATGTCGTCGACCTGGACGGAGAAGTAGTTACGGCTCTGGCCCAGGTGGACGCCCTGGGTGAGCCAGTCCACGATGCCGCGGGCGAGCAGCCGGAACTGCTGCTGATAACGGTTCTGCGCGAAGGTGACGACCAGTTCGCGGCGGCCGTCGCGGGCGTACTCGCCGATCAGCGAGCCGCGCGCGGAGGTGCCCGGCACCGCCGCGTCCAGGTACGACGTGAACGTGGCCCCGGCGGGCGGGTCGGCCAGCGGCTGCGCGACGTAGCCGTAGCTCTCGGAGACCTGCGGGTCGGCGTCCTCGAAGGGCACCGCGCCCTTGAGGTAGCCGAACGGGCCCGCCTTGCCCGCGGCGGTGGTGCGGGTGGCGAAGCCGTCCAGCACCCCGGCGTAACCGCCGTCGTCGGGTGTGCGCAGGCCGACGTCGGGCCGGGCGTAGGTGTACGCGTCCACCTGCGGGATCTTGTACGTGGTCTCGTACGCCTTCAGGGCGACCAGCTCCGTGGAGGCGGCGGTGCCGAACGGATTGTCGTTCGGCAGCACGACGCCCTGGAACTTGGCGCGCGGCCGGCCGTCCACGGTGTCACTGAGGAACGCCGCGTCGATCACCGGGCGGCCCGGGCTCGTCAGGTCGACGGTGGTGTACGGGACGCCCTGGCCGCGCAGTTCGGCGACGATCGCGTCGGTGGACTCACCGCCGTCGCTCACGACCAGGACCCGCAGGTCGATCCGGGGCACCCCGTCCGCCACGGCAGGTGCGGTCCGCGCGGCGGCGGGGGTGCTCACCACCAGTGGCAGTGCCGTGATCATCGCTGCGGCTAACGCGGTCAAGACTCTGGCCGGTCCGGCGGCCGGCATGCCGTTGCTGCCCATGGGCGCAGTCCCTTCCCCCCCGGAAGTCCCCCTGCTGCCGGAAGCGGTACCGGGCAGGCTCGTGCACATCATGCGAAGGTTCCCGTCCGTCTATCCCGCAGTCGCCACTACTGTGACGCACGTCTCATTCGGCGCACGGAGATTGACGCCAGGGCCCCGCGTGCGGGCGGGTCCGGATCGCGGCGGAATCGGCAACTCCCCTGAGGCACGGCAGAGTTGGGGCCATTGAGGCAGGTGGTGCAGATGTGACAGGCCGGGCCGGTACGGCATCAAGCGGTTACGTCCGGCGCCCCCGAGCGTAGGCTCGGCCGCAGCAGCGCCCTCGGCGCGAACGGACAACCGGACGGAACAGGACTCTCATCACCGTGACTGCACTGACCCTCAGCACATCCTCCGCCGCGACGTTGCGTGCGGACACCGTTGTCGTCGGCGTGGCCAAGGACGCCAAGGGCGTCGTACTGGCCCCCGGCGCCGAAGCCGTGGACAAGGCGTTCGACGGCGGGCTCGCCGCCGTCCTGGAGACCCTCGGCGCGAGCGGTGCCGAGGGCGAGGTCACCAAGCTGCCGGCCGGCTCCGGCCTGAAGGCGGCGGTCGTCCTGGCGGTCGGCCTGGGCGACGCCCCGGCCGGCGACGAGGAGTACGACCCCGAGGTGCTGCGCCGCGCCGCCGGCGCCGCCGCCCGCGCCCTGGCCGGCACCAGGAAGGCCGCCTTCGCGCTGCCCGTCGGTGACGCCGGGGACACCGCGGCGATCGCCGAGGGCGCCCTGCTCGGCGCGTACACCTTCACGGCGTACCGCAGCGGCAGCGGCGACGCGAAGACCGCCCGCGGCGGCAAGAAGGCCGAGGGCAACGGCAAGGCGCCGCTGGCCGAGATCGCGATCCTCGGCGGCAAGCCGCGCGACAAGGCCTTCAAGGCCGCCGCCGAGCGCGCCGAGACGCTGGCCGCCGAGGTCAACCGCGCCCGCGACCTGATCAACACCCCCTCCAACGACCTCACCCCGAAGTCCTTCGCCGCGCAGGCCCAGGCCGCCGCGAAGGAGTTCGGCCTCAAGGCCGAGGTGCTGGACGAGAAGGCCCTGAAGAAGGGCGGCTACGGCGGCCTCATGGGCGTCGGCCAGGGCTCGGAGAACCCGCCGCGGCTGGTGCGGATCGCCTACACCCACCCGAAGGCCGAAAAGACCCTGGCGCTCGTCGGCAAGGGCATCACCTACGACTCGGGCGGCATCTCCCTGAAGCCGGCCGGCTTCAACGAGACCATGAAGTGCGACATGAGCGGCGCCGCCGCGGTGTTCGCCGCGGTCGTGGCCGCCGCCCGGCTGGGCCTGCGGGTCAACGTCACCGGCTGGCTGGCGCTCGCCGAGAACATGCCCTCGGGCAACGCGATGCGCCCCGGCGACGTGCTGACCATGTACAACGGCAAGACCGTCGAGGTGCTGAACACCGACGCCGAGGGCCGCCTGGTGCTGGCCGACGCGCTGACCCGCGCCTCGGAGGAGCGGCCCGACGCGATCGTGGACGTCGCGACGCTGACCGGCGCGATGGTGATGGCGCTGGGCAACCGGACCTTCGGGATCATGGCCAACGACGACGCCTTCCGGGCCAGCCTGCACGAGATCTCGGAGGAGGCCGGCGAGCCGTCCTGGCCGATGCCGATGCCGTCCGAGCTGCGCCGGAGCATGGACTCCCCGGTGGCCGACCTGAAGAACGTGGGCGAGCGGGCGGGCAGCGGCCTGCTGGCCGGCGTCTTCCTCCAGGAGTTCGTGGGCGAGGGCATCACCTGGGCGCACCTGGACATCGCCGGCCCGGCCTTCCACGAGAGCGCGCCCTTCGGATACACCCCCAAGGGTGGCACCGGCTCCGCGGTCCGCACCCTGGTGCGGCTGGCCGAGCACACCGCGGACGGCGACCTCGGCTGACCCTGTCGCGGTTACTGCGTTTACGGCGTTTTTGTCGGTACGGCCCCGGGCCCGGCGCCCGGGGCCGTACGCGCGTGTTCGCCCTCGACGAAATCCGTACACCCGTACGCCTTGGTAACCGCACGCGCAACCCCCCGGAACGGCCGTCGTGCCGTCCCACAGCCCGGCCCGCCGTCCCGGTCGCGTTCAACAAGTGCGAAGATGGGTTCTTGGCAGGACAGGGCCCCCCTTACCCAGGGCCGATCCAAGAAGCGGCCGATCAACAGCCGCCGCCCGGTCACCGACGACCGGCTCCGGCGTACCCATGCATGGAGGACGTGACGTGGCGAACGACGCCAGCACCGTTTTCGACCTAGTGATCCTCGGAGGCGGTAGCGGTGGTTACGCCGCTGCCCTGCGCGGGGCGCAGCTGGGCCTGGACGTCGCCCTGATCGAGAAGAGCAAGCTCGGCGGCACCTGCCTGCACAACGGCTGCATCCCCACCAAGGCCCTGCTGCACGCCGGCGAGATCGCGGACCAGGCCCGCGAAGCCGCGCAGTTCGGTGTCAAGGCCACCTTCGACGGCATCGACATCGAGGGCGTCCACAAGTACAAGGACGAGGTCATCTCGGGCCTGTACAAGGGGCTGCAGGGCCTGGTCGCCTCCCGCAAGGTGACCTACATCGAGGGTGAGGGCCGGCTGTCCTCCCCCACCTCCGTCGACGTCGACGGCCAGCGTGTCCAGGGCCGCCACGTCCTGCTGGCGACCGGCTCCGTGCCGAAGTCCCTGCCGGGCCTGACCATCGACGGCGACCGCATCATCTCCTCGGACCACGCGCTGAAGCTGGACCGCGTGCCGAAGTCCGCGATCGTGCTGGGCGGCGGCGTCATCGGCGTCGAGTTCGCCTCCGCGTGGAAGTCCTTCGGCACCGACGTGACCATCGTCGAGGGCCTCAAGCACCTCGTCCCGGTCGAGGACGAGAACAGCTCCAAGCTGCTGGAGCGGGCCTTCCGCAAGCGCGGTATCAAGTTCAACCTGGGCACCTTCTTCGACAAGGCCGAGTACACCCAGGACGGCGTCAAGGTCACGCTGGCCGACGGCAAGTCCTTCGAGGCCGAGGTGCTGCTGGTCGCCATCGGCCGCGGCCCGGTCTCCCAGGGCCTGGGCTACGAGGAGGCCGGGGTCGCCATGGACCGCGGCTACGTCCTGGTCGACGAGTACATGCAGACCAACGTGCCGACCATCTCGGCCGTCGGTGACCTCGTCCCGACCCTCCAGCTCGCGCACGTCGGCTTCGCCGAGGGCATCCTGGTGGCGGAGCGGCTGGCCGGTGTCAAGACCGTGCCGATCGACTACGACGGCGTGCCGCGCGTGACGTACTGCCACCCCGAGGTCGCTTCGGTGGGCATCACCGAGGCGAAGGCCAAGGAGCTGTACGGTGCCGACAAGGTCGTCGCCCTGAAGTACAACCTCGCGGGCAACGGCAAGAGCAAGATCCTCAAGACCGCGGGCGAGATCAAGCTCGTCCAGGTCAAGGACGGTGCCGTGGTCGGCGTCCACATGGTCGGTGACCGCATGGGCGAGCAGGTCGGCGAGGCCCAGCTGGTCTACAACTGGGAAGCCCTGCCGGCCGAGGTTGCGCAGCTCATCCACGCGCACCCGACGCAGAACGAGGCGCTCGGCGAGGCCCACCTGGCCCTGGCCGGCAAGCCTCTGCACTCCCACGACTGATCCCGGTCCGGGCGCGACCACATCCGCACTTTTCTGTAAGGAGCAAGAGAAACCATGGCGGTTTCCGTAACCCTTCCGGCGCTCGGCGAGAGCGTCACCGAGGGCACCGTCACCCGCTGGCTGAAGGCCGAGGGTGAGCGCGTCGAGGCCGACGAGCCCCTGCTGGAGGTGTCGACCGACAAGGTCGACACCGAGATCCCCGCCCCCGCCGCCGGCGTGCTGGCCTCCATCAAGGTGGCCGAGGACGAGACCGTCGAGGTCGGCGCCGAGCTGGCCGTCATCGACGACGGCAGCGGTGCCCCCGCGGCCGAGTCCGCCCCGGCGCAGGCCGAGGCGCCGGCCGCCGAGCCCGAGCCCGCCGCGGCTCCGGCCCAGGAGGCCCCGAAGCAGGAGGCCCCGGCCCAGGCTGAGGCCCCCGCCGGTGGCGCCCAGGGCTCCGACGTCGTCCTCCCCGCGCTCGGCGAGAGCGTCACCGAGGGCACCGTCACCCGCTGGCTCAAGGAGGTCGGCGAGGAGGTGGCCGAGGACGAGCCGCTGCTGGAGGTCTCCACCGACAAGGTCGACACCGAGATCCCCGCCCCCACCGCCGGCACCCTGCTGGAGATCCTGGTGGGCGAGGACGAGACCGCCGAGGTCGGCGCCAAGCTCGCCGTCATCGGCGCGAAGGGTGCTGCTCCGGCCCAGGCCGAAGCTCCCGCCGCTCCGGCCCCCGCCCAGGAGGCCCCGAAGCAGGAAGCCCCGAAGCAGGAAGCCCCCAAGCAGGAGGCTCCGGCCCCGCAGGCCCCCTCGGCGCCCGCGCCGCAGCAGGTCACCACCCCCGCCCCGGACCCGGCCCCGGCCGCTCCGGCCCCGGCGCCGGCTCCGGCCGCCGCCCCCGTCACCCCGGCCCCGGCCGCGGGTGAGGCGGACGCCGCGTACGTCACCCCCCTGGTCCGCAAGCTGGCCCAGGAGAACAGCGTGGACCTGGGCTCGGTCAAGGGCACCGGCGTCGGCGGCCGTATCCGCAAGCAGGACGTCGTCGCCGCCGCCGAGGCCGCCAAGCAGCAGGCCGCGCCTGCCGCCGCCCCGGCCGCCGCTGCCAAGTCGACGGGTCCGGCCATCGAGGCCTCCCCGCTGCGTGGCCAGACCGTCAAGATGCCGCGGATGCGCAAGGTCATCGGCGACAACATGATGAAGGCCCTGCACGGCCAGGCGCAGCTGACCTCCGTGGTCGAGGTGGACATCACCAAGATCATGCGGATGCGCAACAAGGCCAAGGACGCCTTCGCGCAGCGTGAGGGCGTCAAGCTCTCGCCGATGCCGTTCTTCGTCAAGGCCGCTGTCCAGGCGCTGAAGGCCCACCCGGTCGTCAACGCCCGGATCAACGAGGACGAGGGCACGATCACCTACTTCGACACCGAGAACGTCGGTATCGCGGTGGACGCGGAGAAGGGCCTGATGACCCCGGTCATCAAGGGTGCGGGCGACCTGAACATCGCCGGCATCGCCCGGAAGACCGCGGAGCTGGCCGGCAAGGTCCGCACCAACAAGATCAGCCCGGACGACATGTCGGGCGCGACCTTCACGATCAGCAACACCGGCTCGCGCGGTGCGCTGTTCGACACGGTCATCGTGCCCCCGAACCAGGTCGGCATCCTGGGTATCGGCGCCACCGTCAAGCGTCCGGTGGTCGTCGACCACCCGGAGCTGGGCGAGACCATCGCCGTGCGCAACATGACCTACCTGGCGCTCTCCTACGACCACCGCCTGGTGGACGGTGCCGACGCGGCCCGTTACCTGACGACGGTCAAGCAGATCCTGGAGGCCGGCGAGTTCGAGACCGAGATCGGTCTCTGAGCACGGTAGCCACCACGTAGGTGTGCAGGGTCGGCCCCGGTTCGTACAAGTTCGTACGAGCCGGGGCCGACCCGTTTTCGTTGCACGGATAATGGCCGTCCTGCGGTGGTCTCCCGTACCGCCTTCCGGTGCGGGGCCCCGGCCGCCGTCTGCCGCACGCTCTGAAGGAGCACGTCATGACCCCGCCCGTCGTCCATTCGCTCCGCGAGCAGATCCGCGAGCACATCCTGGAAGGGATCGTCAGCGGCCGCTGGCAGCCCGGTGAGCGGATCGTGGAGCGGCGGATCGCGGTCGAGCTGGAGGTCAGCCAGACGCCCGTACGGGAGGCGCTGCGCGAGCTGGAGTCGCTCCAGCTGATCGAGTCGGCTCCGAACAAGGGCGTACGGGTACGGAATCTGACCGCGGACGACCTCAAGGAGAGCTACCCGGTACGGGCCGGCCTGGAGCAGGTGGCCGCCGAACTGGCCGCCGGGCGGCTGGCCGAGGACTGCGCGGCGCTGGACCGCGAGGTGGCGGCGCTGTGCGAGGCGGACCGGCACGGCGACGGCGAGGCGCAGGTGCGGCACACCGTGGCCTTCCACCGCGAGATCGTGCGCGCCGCCCGTAACGCCGTCCTGCTGCACACCTGGGAGTCGCTGGGGGTCGAGGTGTGGACGACGCTCTCGATCCGCTGGTTCAGTCCGGAGCCGCGCTCGCACGCACGGGACCACCAGGAGATCGTGGACGCGTTCCGGCGGCGCGACCCGAGGATCGGCGAGCTGCTGAAGACCCACGTACTGAGCTGCGCGCCCAGGGTCTGACGCGCAGGTCAGGCCCCCTCCTCCCCTTCGATTCGGAGCCGCAGACAGCCTGGCACCCCGTGCCCGAAAGGCTGGCACCCCGTGCCGACCTGCGGTTTTTCCTTCAACCTGCATTGATCGATCATCGATCAGAGGCGTATCGTCATACGTGGGGCGCGACCCCTGCCTGCCAAAGCACTCATCGCACCTCCCTCCTCCGTCCGGAAAGGGGCCACCCATGCCCGATCCCGTACGTATGCCGTACAGCCAGCTCGACCAGGTCCCGGACCGCGACCCGGAGGAGACGGCCGAGTGGCGCGCGTCCCTGGACGCCGTCACGAAGGCGGCCGGTCCGCACCGCGCCGCCTACCTGATGCGCCGTGCCGTGGAGCACACCGGTGCCCCGGGCCTCGCGCCGCTCGAAACCGACTACGTCAACACCATCCCGACCTCCGCCGAGCCCGAGTTCCCCGGTGACGAGGCGATGGAGGCCCGGATCACGGCGTGGAACCGCTGGAACGCGGCCGCCATGGTCACCCGCGGCTCCCGCCTCGGCCTCGGCGGCCACATCGCCACCTTCGCCTCGGCGGCCTGGCTCTACGAGACCGGCTTCCAGCACTTCTTCCGCGGCAAGGAGGCCGACGGGAGCGGCGACCAGCTCTACATCCAGGGCCACGCCTCCCCCGGCATCTACGCCCGCGCCTTCCTCGAAGGCCGCCTCACCGAGGACCAGCTCGACCGCTTCCGCCAGGAGGCGGCCGGCGACGGCCTGCCCTCCTACCCGCACCCGCGGCGCCTGCCCTGGCTGTGGGAGTTCCCCACCGTCTCCATGGGCCTGGGCCCGCTCTCCGCGATCTACCAGGCGCGCTTCAACCGCTACCTGGAGCACCGCGGCATCAAGGACACCGCCAACTCCCACGTCTGGGCGTTCCTCGGCGACGGCGAGATGGACGAGCCCGAGTCGACCGCAGCGCTGGCGCTGGCCGGCCGCGAGGGCCTGGACAACCTGACCTTCGTCATCAACTGCAACCTCCAGCGCCTGGACGGCCCGGTCCGCCCCAACTTCAAGATCGTGCAGGAGCTGGAGGCCCAGTTCCGCGCCGCGGGCTGGAACGTCGTCAAGTCCCTGTGGGGGCAGGCCTGGGACGAGGTCTTCGCCCAGGACACCGACGGCGCCCTGCTGCGCCGTCTGCGCGAGACGCCCGACGCGCAGTTCCAGACGTACGCCACCCGCGACGCCGCCTACCTGCGCGAGCACTTCTTCGGCTCCGACCCGTCGCTGGGCCGCATCGCCCAGGGCCTGTCGGACGCCAAGCTGCTGGAGCTGTTCCAGACCTCCCGCGCCGGCCACGAGCCGCGCAAGGTGTACGCCGCGTACAAGGCCGCCGTCGAGCACAAGGGCGCGCCGACCGTCATCCTGGCGCAGACCGTCAAGGGCTACACCCTCGGCGAGGGCTTCGAGTCCCGTAACGCCAACCACCAGATGAAGAAGCTCACCGGCGAGCAGTTCCGCGCCATGCGCGACCTGCTGGAGCTGCCGATCCCGGACAGCGCCCTGGACGCGGACGTGGTGCCGTACGCCCGCCCGGACGAGAACTCCCCGGAGATGGAGTACCTGCGTCAGCGGCGCGCCGCCCTCGGCGGTCCGGCCCCGGCCCGCAAGGTCGTCGCCAAGCCGCTGCCGATGCCCGCCGACAAGGCGTTCGACGCGCTGAAGAAGGGCTCGGGCTCGCAGGAGATCGCCACCACCATGGCGTTCGTCCGCCTGGTCAAGGACCTGATGCGGGACAAGGAGACCGGCAAGCGCTGGGTGCCGGTCGTGCCCGACGAGGCCCGTACCTTCGGCATGGAGTCGCTGTTCCCGTCCGCCGGGCTCTACTCCCCCGTCGGCCAGACCTACGACCCGGTCGACCGCGACCAGCTCCTGTACTACAAGGAAGCCAAGGACGGCCAGATCCTCAACGAGGGCATCACGGAGGCCGGTTCGCTGGCCGACTTCACCGCGGCGGCCACCTCGTACGCCACCCACGGCGAGCCGATGATCCCGTTCTACATCTTCTACTCGATGTTCGGCTGGCAGCGCACCGCCGACCAGTTCTGGGCGCTCGCCGACCAGCTGGGCCGCGGCTTCGTCATCGGCGCCACGGCCGGGCGTACGACGATGACCGGCGAAGGCCTCCAGCACGCGGACGGCCACTCGCACCTGATCGCCTCCACCAACCCGGCGGCGCTCTCCTACGACCCGGCGTTCGCGTACGAGGTCGCGGTGATCGTCAAGGAGGGCCTGCGCCGGATGTACGGTCCGGACGCGGAGGACGTCTTCTACTACCTGACGGTCTACAACGAGACCAAGGTGCAGCCCGCCATGCCGGAGGGCGTCGAGGAGGGCATCCTCAAGGGCCTCTACCGCTTCAAGGAGGCCGCCGCGGCCGCAGCCGACGCGCCCCGTCTCCAGATGCTGGCCTCCGGCACCGCCATCCACTGGATCCTGGAGGCCCAGGAGATCCTGGCCCGCGACTGGGGCGTGGCGGCGGACATCTGGTCGGCACCGTCCTGGACGGAGCTGCGCCGCGACGCGCTGGAGTGCGACGCCGCCCGCCTGGACGGCGAGGACCGCGTCCCGTACGTGACCCGCGCGCTGGCCGGCGCCCCCGGCCCGGTCGTCGCGGTCAGCGACTGGATGCGGGCCGTGCCGGACCAGATCGCCCCGTGGGTCGAGCAGGACTGGACCTCGATCGGCACCGACGGCTTCGGCCTCTCCGACACCCGCGAGGCGGCCCGCCGCCACTTCGGCGTCGACGCGCAGTCGGTCGTCGTGCAGGCACTGGCCGCGCTCGCCCGCCGCGGGGACGTGAAGGCGGAGACGGTCAAGGAGGCCAAGGAGCGGTACGGGCTGTAGGCCCTCGGGACGCGGCGGGCGGCCCGCCCGCCGCGTCCACCCCTCGCGCCGGCTCCGGCCGGCGCCCCCCGCTCCCGTGCGGAGACCACCTGAACCGCGCCCGGGGTCTCCGCACGGGATCTTCCTCGCGCACGGGAACGACGGACGTGCGCCGGGCCGCGCCGCCGCGCGGCATGATGCAGCCATGCGCGCTGCCCGGCTGATCAAAATGGTGCTGCTGCTCCAGTCCCGCCCGTCGATGACCGGCGCCGAACTGGCGCGGGAGCTGGAGGTGTCGGAGCGTACGGTCGCCCGCGACGTGCTCTCCCTCTCCGAGGCCGGGGTGCCCGTCTACGCGGACCGCGGCCGGGCCGGCGGCTACCGCCTCATCGGCGGCTACCGCACCCGGCTGACCGGCCTCGGCCGCAGCGAGGCCGAGGCGCTGTTCCTGTCCGGTGTGCCCGCCGCGCTGCACGACATGGGCCTCGCCGACGCCGCCTCCGCCGCCCGCCTCAAGGTCTCCGCCGCGCTGCTGCCCGAACTGCGGGACGCCGCGGACGGCGCCGCCCAGCGCTTCCACCTCGACGCCCCCGCCTGGTACCGCGAACCGGCCACTCCGGACCTGCTGCCCGCCGTCGCGGACGCGGTCTGGGACGACCGGCGCATCGCCACCCGCTACCACCGCAAGGACGCCGAGGTGGAGCGCGAGCTGGAGCCGTACGGCCTGGTGCTCAAGGCAGGCGTCTGGTACCTCGCGGCCCGGGCCGGTACGGAGGCCGGTACGGAGGCCGGTACGGACATGCGCGTGTACCGCATCGACCGCTTCACCTCCGTCACGCCCCTCGACGACCGCTTCACCCGCGGCCCGGACTTCGACCTGCCCGCCTTCTGGGCGGAGCGGGCCGCCCAGTTCGCCCGCTCGATCCTGCGGGACGAGGTCGTCGTACGGCTGACACCGGCGGGCACCCGCCGGCTACGGCACGTCACCGACCGCGCCGGCGCCGAGGAGGCCCTGGCCGCGGCGGGCGAACCCGACGAGCAGGGCCGGACCACCGTCACCCTGCCCGTCGAATCCCTGGACATCGCCTACAGCCAGCTGCTCGGCCTCGGCCCGGAGGCGGAGGTGCTCGGCCCACCGGAGCTGCGGGAACGGTTCGCCACGGCGGCAGCCCGTACGTACGAGCTGTACCGGGAGCCCTGAGAGACGGCTCCCGGCACCGCTTACCGGTACCGCTTACCGATATCCGGCCGTGTCCGCCGGCTTCCCCTCCTGCTCGACCTCGGTGATGTAGCGCCAGGCGTCCGGCGCCGACCCGTCCACGTCCGTGAAGCCGTACTCCTTCGCCAGACCGCCGCTGGACAACGCCTGCCCGTTGAAGCGGGCCACGTCCGGGTCGGCGGCCAGCGCCGCCAGCGCCCGCCCGACGAACACCGGTGTCTCGGAGATCGCGAAGTGCGGGTTCTGCTCGCAGCCCGCCCGCCAGTCCTCCTCGGTGACCTTGAAGTGGGTGTCCAGCATGGCTTCCGACCGCAGCCAGCCCGGCGTCAGGCACACCGCCGTGCAGCCGTACTCCGGGAGTTCCTGCGCCAGCCCCTTCGTCATCCGGATCGGCCCGCTCTTGGCCAGGTCGTAGTAGAAGGGCTCCCGGTAGCGCCGGTTGAACTCCTCCGTACCGTCCGTCACCTCCACCAGCAGCCCGCCGGGCCGGCGGACCAGCAGCGGCAGCGCGTAACTGCTGGTGATGATGTGGCTCTCCACCCCGAGCCGCAGCACCCGCAGCCCCTTCTCCAGGTCGTGCTCCCACATCTTCTTGCCCCACTCGACATGCACGTCCCCGCCCCACAGGTCGTTGACGAGGATGTCCAGCCGCCCCTGCTCACGGTCGATGCGCTCGGTCAGCGCCCGTACCGCCGCCGGATCCAGATGGTCCGTCGGCACGGCGACGCCCATGCCACCGGCCGGTTCGCCTTCCTTCCGCTCGCCTTGCTTCCGCTCGTCCTCCCTCCGCTCGCCTTCCCTCCGGGCCGCCGCTCCCGCCGCTCCCGCCGCTCCCGCCGCCGTCACCAGCTCCGCGGTCTCCTCGATCGTCTCCGTCGCCCGGCCGACCTCACTGACGTGCTCCCTGGTCGTACGGCCGGTGACATAGACCGTGGCACCGGCCCGCCCCAGCTCCACCGCCATCGCCCGGCCCGCGCCCCGCGTGGCGCCGGCGACCAGCGCGACCTTCCCGGTGAGCGGTCCCCGCGGGCTGCCTGCCTCGGCCATGGTGTGTTCTCCTTCTGTCATGCCACGACCCTCCCGCCGAAACCCGACACCTTGTGTCCGCTTTTCCGCGCGAGGGGCCGCGGATAACGACACCGTCGCATCTGGGGCACTCCGCGTGCGGCGCCGTGCGGCAGGAACGATGCTGTACCCGTGATGGACGAGACGGAGTTCTGGCAGCTGATCGACAGCTCCCGCGAGGCCGCCGAAGGCGACCCGGAGGAGCAGGCGGACGCGCTCGTCGAACGACTGGTGGCCCTCGACCCCGACTCGGTGGTGGACTTCGCCCGGCACTTCGAGTCCCGGGACAGCCGCGCCTACACCTGGGACCTGTGGGCCGCGGCCGGCATCCTGCTCGGCGGCGCGAGCGACGACGCCTTCGACAACTTCCGCAGCTGGCTGATCGGCCAGGGCCGGGAAGTCTTCGAGGGCGCCGTGCACGACCCCGACCACCTCGCCGACCTGCTGGACGCGTTCGACGACGAGGTGGACGGCGACGCGGAGGAACTCGGGTACGCGGCGGACGAGGCGTACGAACAACTCACCGGCGCCGAAATGCCGGACCTCGGCCTGCCGGCACAGCCCCGCGAACCTCTCGGCACCTACCTGGATCTGGACGATGATCGGATTCTGGCGGAACGGTTTCCGCAGTTGTGGGATCGGTACGGGACCTGACGTCTTTCATGTTCAGACAGTGAGATCACCGAGGCATCGATGAAAGTAAGTAAAAACCGCCGCGTCGGCTGACGAAATGGCTGGTCGCGGCCTGTGGTCCCCGCGCGTGCGGGGGTGGTCCCCTGGAGTACCGGGCCGCCAGCCAGATGTGGGCGTGGTCCCCGCGCGTGCGGGGGTGGTCCCACCCATGCGTCGTGCGCATCGCCGAACTGGACGTGGTCCCCGCGGGTGCGGGGGTAATCCCATGTCGCCGGGGCCGGCGGCGAGGGCGACACCGTGGTCCCGCGGGTGCGGGGATGGTCCCCCGTGTTCGCGCACGATGTCGAAGACACCGTCGTGGTCCCCGCGCATGCGGGGCTGGCCCCGCGCCGCGCCACAAGTCACAAGCCAGGCCGCGCACGACAGCCGACTGCTGGCTGCCTAAATCCGTTGCCGCGCCTAGAGCCCGTCGGCTATACCTAGAGGCCCTAGGAAATAACTAGCGCCCCTAGGTCACACCTAGAGTATCTAGGCGAATGGCAGGAGGGAGCAGCCCCATGGCACGAGCCGGTTTGACGGCGGCCCGAGTGACGCTCGCAGGCGCCGAGCTGGCGGACGAAGCCGGATTCGACCAGGTCACCATGTCGCAGGTGGCGCGGCGGCTCGGTGTGAAGGACGCGAGTCTGTATACGCACGTACGCGGCCTGGACGACCTGCGCGGGCGGATCGCGCTGCTGGCGGCGGACGAAAAGACCCTCCGCATCGCGGAGGCCATCGCCGGCCTCGCGGGCAAGGACGCCCTGGTCGCGTTCGCCGACGCCTGGCGGGAGTACGCGGCCGCCCACCCCGGCCGCTACATGGCGACGCAGTTGCCGCTGAAGATCGACCCCGCACTGGTCGCGAACGCCCCCGGGCCGCGGCGCGCGGTCGAGCTGACCTATGGCATGTTGCGCGGTTACGGCCTGGCCGAACCCGACCTGACCGACGCGGTCCGGCTGCTGCGCAGTACGTTCCACGGCTTCGTCGCCCTGGAAGCCGCCGGCGGCTTCGCGCACGAACGGTCGCCGCAGGACTCCTGGGTCCGCGCCCTCGACGCCCTCCACACCGCCCTGACGCACTGGCCCGCGCCTCGCGAAGCCCGAGAAGGAGACCCGACATGAACGGTCCGACCACCGGCCCGACCACCGGCAGCCTGCGTGTGAACGGCGCGACCCTGCACTACGAAGTACGCGGCCAGGGCCCGCTGCTGCTGCTCATACCCGGCGGAGCGGGTGGCGCGGCCTCTTTGGACGGCATCGCCGACGAGCTGGCCGCCACACACACCGTCGCGACCTACGACCCGCGCGGCATGTCCCGTAGCGCGCTGGACGCCCCCGGGGCCGAGCAGCACGTGGCCGAGCACGCCGACGACGCGTTCCGGATGCTGGAGCTGCTGTCGCCCGGCGAACCCGCCCGGGTGCTCGGCATCAGTTCGGGTGCCATCGCCGCCCTGCACCTGCTCACCACCCACCCCGAACGCCTCGCACGCGTCGTGGCGCACGAGCCGCCGGTCGTGGAGGTCCTGCCGGACGCCGCCGAACACCGCGCGCTCGTCGCACGCGTACAGGAGACGTTCCGTACCGAGGGGCTCATGCCCGCGATGGCCGTGTTCGCCGCGGGCCTCAAGAAGGAAGGCAGCGATTCCGAACCCCAGCCGGAGATGAAGCTTCCGCCGCAGGCCGCGGCGCGTGCCGAGCAGACCATGGCCAACCTGCCGTACTTCGTCGGGCAGATCGTGGCCCCCTTCATGTCCTACGCCCCGGACACCGCGCGCCTGGCGACGCTGACCGACCGGCTCGTCCTGGCCGGCGGCCAGGACTCCCGCGGGGAGCTGTCCTACCGGCCGGCCGCCTTCCTGGCCGAACGTTTCGGCACGGAACTCCTGCACTTCCCCGGCGGGCACACCGGTACGACCACACACCCGGCCGAGTTCGCCGACGTCCTCCTGAAGGCACTCGTCTCCTGAAGGCGCTCACTCCCTGAAAGCCGCCTCGGCCGCTCAGTTCAGCTTCTTGCCCATCAGCACGTCATCGACGTACTTGCCCTCCAGCAGGAACTCCTCGGGCAGAACGCCCTCCACCACGAAGCCCGCCGACTCGTAGAGCCTGCGCGCCGGAGCGTTGTGCCCGAGGACGCGCAGGGTGATCCGGCGGGCGCCCTCGTCCGCCGCCTGCGCGCACGCCGCGTCCAGCAGCGTACGGGCGATGCCCCGGCCGCGCGCCCAGGTGTCCACGGCCAGGCCCTGGATCTGCCGGACGTGCGCGTTGCAGGGCAGCGCCGTCGGCGGCACCATCCGCAGAAAACCGGCTAGCTGCCCCGCGATCTCCGCCACCAGCAGGTCCTCGGGCCGGTGCCGGTCGTCGAAGAACCGGCCGTACGGAGACTGCGGCCGGGGCGTCACGGCGTGCAGCGTCGACCACGTACGGCGATCGATCACGGCGAGCTGCTCTTCATCGGCGAAAACGGCGGTACGGACGAACGATTCGGACATGCGTGCCACTGTGCCACGTGTACGCTCCCCGAACCGGCAGTATGGCTGTCATGCGGATCGCGATCACCGGCTCGACCGGTCTCATCGGAACGGCACTACTGCGCTCCCTTCGCGCGGAGAGCGCCACCCGCCCTTCGGAAGCCGGGGAGCGGCCCGACATCGTCCGGCTCGTCCGGCGCCCGCCGCGCGGCACCGACGAGGTCCGCTGGGACCCCGAGCGCCAGAAGGTGGACGCCGCCGGACTCGCGGGCTGCGACGCCGTCGTGCACCTCGCGGGCGCCGGCGTCGGCGATCACCGCTGGACCGATGCGTACAAGCGCACAATCCGGGACAGCCGCGTCCTCGGTACGGCGGCGCTCGCCGAGGCCATCGCCTCCCTCGACACCCCGCCGCGCGTCTTCGTCTGCGGCAGCGCCATCGGCTACTACGGCGACACCGGCGACCGGCGGACGGACGAGTCGGCGCCGCCCGGCGACGACTTCCTGGCCCGCGTCTGCGTCGACTGGGAAGAGGCCGCTGCCCCGGCCGTCGAAGCCGGCATCAGGACGGTCTTCCCCCGCACCGGGCTGGTCGTGGGCCGCCAGGGCGGCGCCTGGGGACGGCTGTTCCCCCTGTTCAAGCTGGGCCTGGGCGGACGGCTCGGCAGCGGCCGGCAGTACTGGAGCTTCATCTCCCTGCACGACCACATCGCCGCCCTCCGACACCTCATCGACACCGAGGAACTGAGCGGCCCGGTCAACTTCACCGCGCCCGAGCCGGTCACCAACCGCGAGGTCACGGCGGCGATGGGGCGCGTACTGCACCGCCCCACCCCGTTCCCCGTACCGGCCCCCGCCCTGCGGCTGGCCCTGGGCGAGTTCGCCGGCAACGTCCTGTCCAGCCAGCGCATCATCCCCCAACGCCTCCTGGACTCCGGCTTCACGTTCGCCCATCCCACGGTGGACGACGCGATCCGCTCGGCCCTGGCGGGTTAGTTCTCTCCCCACCGGGGCGGCACCCACGTCTTCATCTCTTCCCCCACCGGGGCGCGGCCCGCACCACCCATACCACCGGCGGGCCCCGCCCCACACCCCGACGCCGACGGCGCCGCACCCGGCAACGCCCCGCACCATCCCGCCGACTCGCGGCACTCCGTGCCGCATCGTGCGCCCGTGCGCGGTCTACGCGCGATCGCGCCCCCGCCGCCGCGTTTCTTATGGTTCCAACCTCACGAACTCGGCATCCCGCGCGCCGGTTCGGGGCAGGAGCCCCTCAGCGCCGGCACCGGGACCGACCTCGGGAGGGCACGTGCTGCGCACCGCATCGACCGTGGACGTCGTCATCGTCGGGGCCGGCCTCGCCGGTCTCGCCGCCGCCCACCATCTGACCAGCGCGGGAGCCACGGTCACCGTGCTGGAGGCCGCCCCACGCACCGGCGGCCGGACCACCACCGACCGGCTGGACGGCTTCCGGCTGGACCGCACCGGCCAACTACTCGTCACCTCGTACCCCGAACTCCGCACCACCCCCGGCCTCAACGGCTTGGCCCTGCGTCACTTCTCCCCCGGACTCTGCCTCCACAACGGCCAGCGGACGCACCGCGTCGGTGCCCCCCGGAGCACAAGGGGCGCACTTTTGGCAGCGCGCGCCCTTTCGCGCTCCGAGCGGCGTGCCGACCGCCCCGTCGCCCAGGCACTGGCCGCCCGTCCGCCCTTCCCGCCGTACATCCCCGACGGGTTCCTGCGCCCCCTCCTGTCCGCCCTCCTCTGTGATCCCGGACTCTCCGGCTCCAGCCGCAGCGCCGCCCACGCCCTGCGTGCCTTCGCCCGCGGGCGGCTGTGCCTGCCCGTCGGCGGCGCCTCGGCGCTGCCCGAACTCCTCGCCGCCTCCCTTCCCCCCGGAACCGTGCGCACCTCCGTACGCGCCGTCTCCGTCTCGACCACCAGCGTCACCACCGCCGGCCACGGGCGCTTCCCTTGCCGCGCGGTGCTCGTGGCCACCGGAGCGCGCGACGCGGCAGAGCTGCTCCCGGGGCTGCGCATCCCCGACTTCCACCCGGTGACCATCGTCCACCACACCACTGACAGTCCCCCGGCCCGCGAACCGGTGCTCTTCCTGCCGGCCGACGGCCCGGTCGCGCACACCTACGTCGCCAGCGAAACCGACCCGTCCCGCGCCCCCGCGGGCCGCGCCCTGGTCACCACGACCGTGCTGGGCGCCCCGGCGACGCTGCCCGCCCGGGCGCTGGACAAGACGGTCCGGCCCCAGCTCGACCGGATCTACGGCACCTCCACCGACGCCTGGGAGCTGCTGGCCGCCCACCACGACCCGGAGGCGGTCCCGGCCATGCCCGTACCGCACGACCCGGACCGGTCCGTCCGGCTGCTGGCCGGGCTGTACGTGTGCGGCGACCACCGGGACACCGGCACCGTCCAGGGCGCCCTGCGCTCCGGCCGCCGGGCCGCCCGCGCCGCCCTCGACGACCTCCGCCTGCCCCCGTTCCACGAGCCCTGCGAACTGTCCGCGGCGGCCTGACCCCCTGCTCCCTGACACTGCCCCCTGACCCACCGACCGGCCGGGCCACACACACCCACAGGGCCCGGCCGGGCCCACCGCGCCGGTGGAGCAGGCCGCGGACCCGCGCCCCACCACGCCGAAGGAGCAGGCCGCGCCCGCGACCCGCCCCACCGGCTCACCCCACCGGCCCCCTCGCCCGGCCGCACCCGACACCCCTCCGTACGGCTCCCGTCATACTCCCCCTCCGCCCTCGCCCCTCGCCCTCCCCCTCACCCCTTCACCCCTTCATGGCCGCCACCCGGTCCCGATACCCCCGTACCGCCGCCGCGTCCCGGTACGGCTCCAGTCGGCGCTCGAACTCGCGGACGTACTCGTGCGCCCGTACGGACCGCATCTCGGACGCCTGGAGCGCCGCCTCCGCGCCCAGGGCGCACGCCTGCTCCAGCTCGCCCAGACCGAGCCGCGCCGTCGCCAGTACCACCCGGCAGAACAGCCGGCTGCGGGCGAAGCCGGCGCCCCGCAGCTGGAGAGAGCGCTCCGCGTGCTGCGCCGCCGCCCGGAACTGCTGGAGGTCGCGGTGGCAGTGCGCCAGCTCGTCGGCGAGCTGGGCCTCGTCGAAGAACCGCGCCCAGTAGGGCGTGTCGTCCCCCGGACGCGCCGTCTCCAGCGCCCTTTCCGCCCGCGCGAGCGAGGCCGTGCACGCCCGTACTTCAGTCAGTACGCCGTGTCCGCGCGCCTCCGCCGAGTGCAGCAGGGCCTGGACGACGGGCGGCGCGTTGCTGCCGACCCCCTGCTGGGCGACCCGGGCGAGCTGGACGGCCTCCCGGCCGTGCCCCAGGTAGACGGCCTGCCGGCTCATGGTCACCAGGACGTACGCGCCGTACGCGCGGTCCCCGGCCGCCTGTGCCAGCCGCAGCGCCTGGACGAAGTAGCGCTGCGCCAGGCCGTGCGCGGCGATGTCGTACGACGTCCAGCCGGCCAGCCGCGTCAGGTCGGCGGCGGCCGCGAACAGCCGCCGTCCGGCCGCCTCGCCGTACGTACCGCGGAGCATCGGTTCGACCTCGTGCTCCAGGTAGCGCACCAGGGCCTGGCGCGCGTGCCCGCCGCCGTACGCGTGGTCCAGCGCCCGGAACAGTTCGCCGACCGAGCGGAGCGCCTTGATGTCACCGGCGGACACCCGGTAGGCGTGCGCCCGGTCGGGTCGTGCCGTGCGCTCGGGGCGCTCGGCGTGCTCCGCGCGCCCGGCGCGTTCGGCCGCCCCCGCGCGCTCCGGCCGTTCGGGATGGCCCGCGCGTTCTTGGCCGGCCCGGTCCATCTGCCGCTGCCGGGGCACCGACACCTGCATCCGGCCCGGCGTGGTCAGCCGGCCGGCGGGCTCGGCCGCGTCACCGTGCGCGACCCGCTCGTCGGCGCGTCCGATCAGCCAGTCCCGGCTGGGCACCACCAGCCCGGCCGGGGTGAAGGCGATCTTGCGCAGCTCCGCGTGGCTGCCGGAGTCCTTGCGCCACAGGCCGCTGACGATGTCCACCGCCTCGCTCGGCGTGGACGCGAATTCCAGCCCGGCGTACACCGGCGCGCAGGCGTCCAGGCCGAGGTCCTGGGCCGACAGCCGGCGTCCCAGTCTGCGCGTGAAGACCTCGGCGATCAGTGCGGGCGTGGTGCCTCTGGGCTGCTGCCCGCGCAACCAGCGCGTCACCGACGTCTTGTCGTACCGGAGGTCGAGCCCGTGCTCCAGGCCGAGCTGGTCGACCCGTCGGGCCAGCCCGGCGTTGGAGAATCCCGCCTCCGCGATGAGCGCGGCGAGCTGTCGGTTGGGCGTGCGCTGTGGGGGTCGTTCCGTCATCAGCTTTACCGGTCTCCTGCCTTCCGGGCCGAGCTGCCCGGGTTCGGCTGACCCTGTCCGGCGCTGCTCCCTGCCCTCGTGGAACGGCGTGAATGTAACGGCCTTGAGCGGCTTTCTCGCCGCCTTCGCCACGCGTTCATCCGATCGTGTGAGCAGGGCTCGCACTCTCCTCCACGCGTCTCCGGGCGGCCCCGCCCCGATTGCGCAACGGCGGCCCCGGGAGTGCCCCGGGGGCTCCCGAAGCGCTCCCGCGCGCCCGCGCATCAGGCCCCCGCTCCGGGCGCGTGCAGGCGCTGTCCGCCCCCGCCGTACAGTTGGCGTGGGCGCGAAGGACGTATCAAAGTTCGAAGAGGAGCTGCCGTGACTGCGATCTCTCGGGGGGACACCCCCGTACCCGAGGGGCTGCGATTTGAGCGTCTGGGCTTCGGCGCCGACGCCGTCGACTACGAGTCGGCCTGGCAGGAGCAGCGCAGGGTGCACGCCGCCCGGTTCGCCGACGAGGTCCCGGACACCTGCCTGCTGCTGGAGCACCCGCCCGTCTACACGGCGGGCCGGCGCACGGACGCCAGCGAGCGCCCTCTGGACGGCACCCCGGTCATCGACGTCGACCGCGGCGGAAAGATCACTTGGCACGGTCCCGGCCAGCTGGTCGGCTACCCGATCCAGAAGCTCCCGCGCCCGGTCGACGTCGTCGCCCACGTACGGCGTCTCGAAGAGGCCATCATCCGCACCTGCACCGAGTTCGGCGTGGAGACCACCCGGGTCGAGGGCCGCAGCGGCGTCTGGGTGCTGGGCGACCCGGTCGCCGACCGCCCCCAGCTGGGCGGTCTCTCCCTCGACTTCGATCCCCGTACGGCCGACGAGGAGTTCGACCCCCGGCTGAACGGTCCGGAGTACGCCCCGTCCAACGCCGGCCAGCGCCGCGAGGACCGGAAACTGGCCGCGATCGGCATCCGCGTCGCCAAGGGCGTCACGATGCACGGCTTCGCGATCAACGTGAACCCGGACAACACCTCGTTCGACAAGATCGTGCCCTGCGGCATCCGGGACGCCGGGGTGACCTCCCTCGCCAACGAACTCGGCCGGGAGATCACCATCGCCGACGTCCTGCCCGTCGTCGAGAAGCACCTGCGCGACGTGCTGGAGAACGCCGTGCTGCTCCCGCGGGCGGTCTGAGCCGGTCACCGGGCGGGTCCGCCCCGGTCCTTCCCGGACCGGCCGGGCCGGTCACCGGGCCACCGAAACAGACCGCGAGGAATGCCCCCCTGCCATACGGGGTTGGCCTGCACGTAAAGACGTGCGAATTGACGGGCGTACCCTGGTGTACGCCGAAGAAACGAAGTCGTAGGGAGCCGGACGTGTCCGCTGTCGCACCCGACGGACGCAAGATGCTGCGCCTGGAGGTCCGGAACAGCCAGACCCCCATCGAGCGCAAGCCCGAGTGGATCAAGACCCGGGCGAAGATGGGCCCCGAGTACAACCACCTGCAGGGCCTGGTCAAGAAGGAGGGCCTGCACACGGTCTGCCAGGAGGCGGGCTGTCCCAACATCTACGAATGCTGGGAGGACCGCGAGGCGACCTTCCTCATCGGTGGTGACCAGTGCACCCGCCGCTGCGACTTCTGCCAGATCGACACCGGCAAGCCGCAGGAGCTGGACCGCGACGAGCCGCGCCGGGTGGCCGAATCCGTCCAGACCATGGGGCTGAAGTACGCCACGATCACCGGCGTCGCGCGCGACGACCTGGACGACGGCGGCGCCTGGCTGTACGCGGAGACCGTGCGCCAGATCCACGCCGCGATGCCCGACACCGGCGTCGAACTGCTCATCCCCGACTTCAACGCGGTCCCCGAGCAGCTCGCCGAGGTCTTCTCCTCGCGCCCCGAGGTGCTCGCGCACAACGTCGAGACGGTGCCGCGGATCTTCAAGCGCATCCGCCCCGGCTTCCGTTACGAGCGGTCGCTGGAGGTCATCACCAAGGCCCGCGAGGCCGGCCTGGTCACCAAGTCCAACCTGATCCTGGGCATGGGCGAGGAGCGCGAGGAGATCAGCCAGGCGCTCCAGGACCTGCACGACGCGGGCTGCGAACTGATCACGATCACGCAGTACCTGCGCCCGTCGGTGCGGCACCACCCCATCGAGCGCTGGGTCAAGCCCGCCGAGTTCGTGGAGCTGAAGGAAGAGGCCGAGGAGATCGGTTACGCCGGCGTCATGTCCGGTCCGCTGGTCCGCTCCTCCTACCGCGCCGGCCGGCTGTACCAGCAGGCGATCGAGCGCCGTCAGGTCCAGGAGTCGGCGCAGGCCGTCTGAGCCTCACAGGGCCGTTCCGCCCCGCACAGGGCCGTACGACCCATGGACCGGAATGTGAAACGTGGCACAGAGTGTCATGACGCGGCCCGTACCTCCCCAGGCAGGGGCGGTGCGGGCCGCGTCAACGTTTCATCGGTGTTTGACCCGCGGGTCATCAGTTGGTAACACCGATCTGTAACGATGGCTTCACAGAACGCGTCCACCATTCCTCCAGAAGGGGAACCCGTCATGCAGGCCGCGCCCGCTCGCGCCACCGCCGCTCTCCCCATCCCGTCGGTCACCGATGCCCTGCGCGCGGTGGAGTCCGTACTGATGCGCGCGGGCCAGCGCACCGCCCGCCGGAACGCGTGGACATCGGTGCTGGAGGACCGCCGCCGCGCCAGGGACCGGCACGAGGCCCAGCACGTACTGGAGGCCGCGGCGACCGAGGGCCCGAACGCCACGTAAACTGCGCCCCATGGCGAGGAAGGCAAAAGCAGACAGCGCTGAGGGCGCTGCGAACCCCGGGCGACTGAAGCAGATCGCCCAGACCTACAAGATGACCCGTCGGGTCGACCCCAAGGTCGGTCTTGTCGTCGCCGGCGTGGGCATCGTCGTTTTCGGCGTTCTCCTCGTCCTCGGCTTCCTGATCGGCCACCCCGTCTACCTGGGCATCCTGGGATTCGTGCTGGCCTTCCTCGCGATGGCGATCATCTTCGGCCGCCGTGCCGAACGAGCCGCCTTCGGTCAGATGGAAGGCCAGCCCGGCGCGGCGGCGGCCGTACTGGACAACGTGGGCCGCGGCTGGACCGTCACCCCGGCGGTGGCGATGAACCGCCAGCAGGACGTCGTGCACCGCGCCGTCGGCAAGGCGGGCATCGTCCTCGTCGGCGAGGGCAACCCGAACCGCGTACGCGGCCTGCTGGCCGCCGAGAAGAAGCGGATGGCACGGATCGTCGCCGACGCCCCGGTCCACGACTTCGTGGTCGGCGACGGCGAGGGCGAGATCCCGCTCAAGAAGATCCGTACGACGCTCCTGAAGCTCCCGCGCACCCTGCCCGGCGCCCAGGTCACGGCCACCAACGACCGGCTGCGCGCACTCGGCGACCTCATGAGCAACATGCCGGTGCCGAAGGGTCCGATGCCCAAGGGCGGCATGCGGATGCCGAAGGGCGGCGGCGGCAAGATGCGCTGAGCCGCACCCGCGGCACAGCACGACGCGGCGCCCGGCGCCCGTCACCGGAACGGCCGAGGGGCCCGGGACCTTGTGGTCCCGGGCCCCTCGGGGGTTTTCAGAAGGCTGGCTCGGGGGTTTCCAGAAGGCTGGGGTGACCGTGCGTCCGTACGCACCCGCCCCGCCCTGCCCCCCGTACGGCTTTTGCAGCCGTCCGTACGTACGCCTCAGATCCGGACCTGTACGGCGCGGGCCAGCCGGTCGTGGAGGCCGCGGCCGTCGCGGTCCCAGATCACCGCCGGGATGACCACGGCCAGCAGCACCGTCCGCAGCACCACGCGCAGCAGGGGCAGCCGTCCGCCGCCCTCGGCGACCACCCGGAGGCCCACCAGCCGCTTGCCCGGGGTGAAGCCCACCGTGCCGACCGTCAGCACGCTGAGCACCACGAAGACGGCCAGCGCCCAGTTGCTCGTCGACTCGGCCCGGCCGTGGCTGAGCAGCCCGTACGCGACGAGCGAGCACAGGGCCCAGTCGATGAAGAGGGCGGCGAAGCGCCGGCCGGGACGCGCGATCGAGCCCGGCCCCTCCTCGGGCAGCCCGAGCTGCTGTCCGCGGTAGCCGAACTCGACACCCATGTCCTCGGCTGCCGCGCGAGGCCCGGAGATCCACGATCCGATTGCTTGCCTGTTGTCCACCCGTCCACGGTACTGCGACCGCATACGTTCACCCGCTCGCGGGGCGCCGCGGAGAACGCCCGGAGGGCGTGCCGGGGACGGCATGCGACGGCTCCGCCACACCGCGCGACGGTACGGCCCCGCCCCGCCTCACCCCCTCCCCGCCCCTTGCCACCGCACGCGGCCGCGCTCGGCCGGCGCTCGGCGGCCCCCGCGCCCCTCCCCCGGAATGATCAATTCCGCCGACCCCTCCCCCCGCACATCACCTCCCCGAACGGGCCGCGCGGCGGTTAACCTCGGCGAAACAAATGGGTCATGCTTGGGAAATCCCGCCTGCCTATGGTCGGGCAAGCGCGCCACCGCACATGACGCGCTCCGAGTAGCAATCCCGCGTCCGCCGACCGCCGGTGACCGGGCTAGGAGGAGTTGGATGTTCCAGAACGCCGATGAGGCCAAGAAGTTCATCGCGGACGAAGACGTCAAGTTCGTCGACGTCCGGTTCTGCGACCTGCCCGGTGTGATGCAGCACTTCACGGTTCCGGCGGAGGCGTTCGACCCGACCGAGGAGCTCGCCTTCGACGGCTCCTCGATCCGCGGCTTCCAGGCCATCCACGAGTCCGACATGGCTCTGCGCGCCGACCTCTCCACCGCCCGTGTGGACCCGTTCCGCCGCGACAAGACCCTCAACATCAACTTCTTCATCCACGACCCGATCACCGGCGAGCAGTACAGCCGTGACCCGCGCAACGTGGCGAAGAAGGCCGAGGCGTACCTCGCCTCCACCGGCATCGCCGACACCGCGTTCTTCGGTCCGGAGGCGGAGTTCTACGTCTTCGACAACGTCCGCTTCGAGACGTCGGCGAACCAGTCCTTCTACCACATCGACTCCGAGGCCGGCGCCTGGAACACCGGCTCCGAGGTCAACAACCGCGGTTACAAGGTCCGCTACAAGGGCGGCTACTTCCCGGCTCCCCCGGTCGACCACTTCGCCGACCTGCGCGCCGAGATCTCCCTGGAGCTCGACGCGGCCGGCCTGAAGGTCGAGCGCCAGCACCACGAGGTCGGCACGGCCGGCCAGGCGGAGATCAACTACAAGTTCAACACGCTCCTCGCCGCCGCCGACGACCTGATGCTCTTCAAGTACATCGTGAAGAACGTCGCCTGGCGCAACGGCAAGACCGCCACCTTCATGCCCAAGCCGATCTTCGGCGACAACGGCTCCGGCATGCACGTCCACCAGTCCCTGTGGACCGGCGGCGAGCCCCTCTTCTACGACGAGCAGGGCTACGCGGGCCTCTCGGACACCGCCCGCTACTACATCGGCGGCATCCTCAAGCACGCCCCGTCGCTCCTCGCCTTCACCAACCCGACGGTGAACTCCTACCACCGCCTGGTCCCCGGCTTCGAGGCCCCGGTCAACCTGGTCTACTCGCAGCGCAACCGCTCCGCCGCGATGCGCATCCCGATCACGGGCTCCAACCCGAAGGCCAAGCGCGTCGAGTTCCGCGCCCCGGACCCGTCCTCGAACCCGTACCTCGCCTTCTCCGCCCTCCTCCTCGCGGGCCTGGACGGCGTCAAGAACAAGATCGAGCCCGCCGAGCCGATCGACAAGGACCTCTACGAACTCGCCCCCGAGGAGCACGCGGGCGTCCCCCAGGTCCCCACCAGCCTCCCGGCCGTCCTCGACGCCCTGGAAGCCGACAACGAGTACCTCCAGCAGGGCGGGGTCTTCACCTCCGACCTCATCGAAACCTGGATCGACTACAAGCGCACCAACGAAATCGCCCCGATCCAGCTGCGGCCGCACCCGCACGAGTTCGAGCTGTACTTCGACCTCTAAAGATCGGCGGGCTCCCGCGGTCCAGGCCGCGAGCCATCGACTGTGATCCGACTGTGCCCCGGCCACCCGGCCGGGGCACAGTCATGTGTGACGGCTACCGGCGACGCCGGAGGATTCTCAGGCGTCTTCGGTTGGTGTCAGGAGGCGTTCGGCGTTGTCGATGAGGTCCTTGTAGGTGAGGACTTCGACGCGGTTCAGGTGGGTGTTGAGGGTCCGGAAGGCTTCGTTGATCTCCTCCTCCGGAACATCGGGCTGGGCTGCCGGGTGCCCTATGAGGACGAGCGCGCTGGCGCGACGGGTTTCGATGTGCAGGTCGCGGCGTATGCGCTCGCGGTGTTCGTCGAGTCCTACGAGGTAATTCACGGCTTGCGCCACGGCGTCGTGGACCTCGGCTGTGGGGACCCAGGCGTCGCGGTGCCGTTTGACCAAGGGACCACGCAGGCCGGCGGCGCGTTTGAGTTCTACGACGTGGAGGGACCCGTCGCCGCGAATCAGCGGTATGTCCAGTTCGTCGCCCGGTACCAGACGGCGGTGCGTGGCTTCGCTGATGAATTGGCCACCGAAAATCCAGTGCTGTCCCCGCAGGGCCTCGTGGAGATCCCGTTCCGAGGCATGGGGGTCCTCCGCCAGACGACGGAGCGCGATCAGCCCGGCGGAGCGGCGTTGCAGCTGAAGCGCTTGGAGGAGGACCTTTCCTTCGGGGTCGGAAGCGAGTATGGAGATGATGTGCCGGGTCGCTCCGTCGGGGTCCTCCATATCGACGCGGTTGCGGAGTATCCGCTCCGTCCAGACGGCTATCTCGGCGCGGCCGCGCAGAATCCGATAGCGTCCTGGCCGGTCTTCGGGCGCATTGAGCCATTGCGCCTCTTTGCTGAGCTTCTCGACATGGCTGAGCAGCTTCTCTGCGCCGGCTCCTGGCTGCGAGGCCAGGAACTCGCGGCCGGCCCGCAGGACGAAGTCGCTCGCCGCCCCGATGGTCCGTGCGAGGTAGTGGCGGGCAGCCTCGTTCCGCGCACCGTCCTGGAACAGGCGGTACCTCTCCTCGAACTCCGGCCTGAGAATTCTTCCCTCCGCGTAGTCCAACGAGTCCTGCAGCAGACGCACGACGTGCCACTCATCCTTGTCCGCCGCCGTGACGCGAGCTGCCGCCAACAGATCGGTGAGCGCTCGGCCGCCCCTGCGGCTGCGGCCGCCGCCGCTCGACATGTGCTCGACCACGGCGTTCACAGCGCCCTTGACCTGTATGTCGGCAGCCTCTTCGCGAGTGCGTTCGAGCTGTAGTTCCAGGGCGAAATCAGATCTGACGGTCATGTACGAAGTGTGCGGGGTGGCACTGACAATGCACCTGGAATCACACGTACTTACGACCTGTCAAGACGGTGGATAAGTGGTGGGCGGGGTGGGTAGTGCTGTGGCCGCTGGACGGCGGCGGCGTGGGGAGGCGGGCGGGGGGCTTGCCTGCGTGATGGGGGGCGCGTGTCCTGGTGGATGGGGAAGTTGGTCGGCGAAAGGATTTTGCAGTGGTGGGGCAGCCGTTTGCATTGCCGGGGTTCTATCTGCCGTATCCGGCGCGGTTGAATGCGCATCTGGAGGAGGCTCGCGGGCATTCCAAGGAGTGGGCTCGCGGGATGGGGATGCTGGAGGGGTCGGGGATTTGGGAGGAGGGGGATCTGGATGCGCATGATTACGCGTTGCTGTGTGCGTATACGCATCCGGACTGCTCGGCGGATGTGCTGTCGCTGGTAACGGACTGGTATGTGTGGGTGTTCTTCTTCGACGATCACTTTTTGGAGGCGTTCAAACGGACGCAGGACCGGGTCGGTGGGAAGGCGTATCTGGACCGGTTGCCGTTGTTCATGCCGATGGAGCTGGACGCGCCGGTGCCGGAGCCCACCAATCCGGTGGAGGCGGGGCTGGCGGATCTGTGGGCGCGGACGGTGCCTTCGATGTCGAAGGCGTGGCGGGCACGGTTCCGGGAGAGTACTGAGCATCTGCTCAACGAGTCGTTGTGGGAGCTGTCGAACATCAATGCCGGGCGGGTGCCGAATCCCGTCGAATACATCGAGATGCGCCGGAAGGTCGGTGGCGCGCCGTGGTCGGCGGGGCTGGTGGAGTTCGCGGCGGGGGCCGAGGTGCCGGCGGCGGTGGCCGGGTCGCGGCCGTTGCGGGTGTTGAAGGATTCGTTCTCGGACGGGGTTCATCTGCGGAACGATCTGTTCTCGTACCAGCGGGAGACCGAGGAGGAAGGTGAGCTCAGCAACGGGGTGCTGGTGCTGGAGAACTTTCTCGGGTGTACGACGCAGGAGGCGGCGGATTCCGTCAACGATCTGATCACCTCGCGGGTGCAGCAGTTCGAGGACACGGTGCTGACGGAACTGCCGGTGCTGTTCACGGAGAAGGGGTTGAGTCCGCGGGAGTGCGCTGATGTGCTGGCTTATGCCAAGGGGCTGCAGGACTGGCAGTCGGGTGGGCACGAATGGCACATGAGGTCGAGCCGGTACATGAACGGGGGTGGAAAGGCGGCGGGGACGGCGGGGAACTGGTCACCGTTCGCGTTCGGGGGGCTGGGGACTTCTGGGGCGGACGTACGGAAGGCCGTGGCGGTCTCCGGGGCCAAGCGGCTGCGCAACTTCACGCATGCGCCGTACCAAAAGGTGGGGCCTTCGCAATTGCCGGAATTCGTCATGCCGTTCAAGACGATGCTGAGTCCGCATCTCGACGGGGCCCGGGTGAACACGGTGGAGTGGGCAGGGCTGATGGGGATGCTGCGGCCGCAGGCAGGGGTGCCGCTGTCGGACATCTGGAGCGCCGAGAAGGTCGCGGATTACGACTTTCCGCTGTGTGCTGCCGGGCTGCATCCCGAAGCCACCCCGGGGGAACTGGATCTCGGATCGCAGTGGCTGACCTGGGGGACGTACGGGGACGACTATTACCCCGCGGTCTTCGGGGCGACGCGGGACCTCGCCGGGGCGAAGGCGTGCACCGGTCGGCTTTCGGCCTTCATGCCGGTGGAGGAGGGGGAAACGTTTCCGGACCCGGCGAACGCGATGGAGCGTGGGCTGGCGGATCTGTGGCGTCGCACGACGGAGTCGATGGATGCCGTGGCGCGGAAGACGTTCCGGGACGCCGTCGAGGTGATGACGGCCGCGTGGATCTGGGAGCTGGAGAACCAGGCGCGGCACCATATCCCCGACCCGGTGGACTACATCGAGATGCGGCGGGCGACGTTCGGCTCCGACATGACGATGAGTCTGAGTCGTATCGGGCACGGGCGGCGGGTGCCGGAAGAGGTGTACCGGAGCGGGCCGATGCGTTCGCTGGAGAACGCGGCCGCCGACTACGCGACGCTGCTGAACGACGTGTTCTCGTACCAGAAGGAGATCGAGTACGAGGGTGAGGTGCACAACGGGGTTCTGGTGGTGCAGAACTTCTTCGACTGCGACTATCCGACGGCGCTCGCGATCGTCCATGACCTCATGACGTCGCGTATGCGGGAGTTCCAGCATGTGGCGAAGAATGAACTGCCGGTGCTGTACGACGACTTCGATCTGTCGGGTGCGGCGCGGGAGCTGCTGGACGGTTATGTGAAGGAGCTGGAGAACTGGATGTCCGGGATTCTCACCTGGCATCAGGGGTGTCGGCGGTATCGCGAGGAGGATTTGGTCCGGCACAAGGGGCGGGGGCGCGGGGCAGGAACTGGAGCGGTGGGAGCGGTAGGAGTGAAGGGGGTAGGAGTGAAGGGTGTAGGGGTGAAGGGTGTAGGAGCGCCGGCGTTCGTTGGCCGGCCCAGTGGGCTGGGGACGGCGGCGGCCCGGGTGGTCGCTCCGCGGGCATGACGGGTGGCCCCTCCCGGGTGGGCCGGGAGGGGCCGGTCAGGTCAGGAGTGCGGTGGTTGCCGGGCCGCGGTCAGGGTCGGTGGGAGTCGTCGCTCGTGTTCGCGCGCAGGCGGCGGCGCGTCGCCTGCCGGTTCAGCGGGCGTTCTCGGTGATCAGGGAACGGACCAGGCGGCAGGTCGTGTTGGAGGGCGGGTGCACTCCGATCCGGGCCGCGGTCGTGCGGATGGTGCGGTTGCGGGCCCGCTCCGGGGTGTAGACACCGCCGTCGAGCAGGGCTATCGCCAGGCGCATGGCTTTCAGGCGGCGGTTGTGGGCCTCGTACCACTCACGCGGGAGGCCGGCGGGCAGCGGCTTCTTGGCCATCGGCGTGCGGCGGACCACCCGGCGCGCGGCGGTCTTGCCGTACGCGGCTGTCGTGGCCCTCGCGGCCTTGGCGGCCGGTGCGGTCTTCTTCGCGACTGCGGTGCTCGTGGGCAGTGTGGCTACGGCCATCGGCAACCTCCTGGGACAGTGGAGAAGCAGTGCTGGACTGCTTCCTTACTGCCTCCAATTTTAGTGCCGACCACTGACAAAGCCGCCTGGTCAGGGAGTACTTCGGGGGTGAGGGGCGGGGGGCTCGGGAGGCTCATGGGGTGGCCGTCGGGGCGGGGGTCTGCCGGGTGTCGGGGCCGGCGGTCGGCAGGGCCAGTCCGTTGCTGGAGCAGCGCACCGTCCAAGGATTGCCCCGGCTCTCCGGCTCGTACATCCGGACGTCGACCTGAGTGGCCGGGCGGCCGCCGGGGATGGCGGCGTGGGCGGCGGTGCACGCGATCTGGTGGACCGCCGCCGCCTCCATCCGGGCCACCGGTGTCGGGAGGTGGACGCTGACCGCGCCGGTCGTGGGGACGGCGGTCAGCCGTCCTGGCATCGGCGGCACCACGCTGACCAGTCCGCGCGCCTGTTCGGCGGCGGTGGGCCCCTTCATCAGCAGGTCGAGGGCTTCCTGGGGGCCGACCGGGCCGTCGGCTGGGCGGGCGGCGGCGTGGATGCCGAGCGGGGAGAGGAAGAAGATCCGGGCGGTGTAGGTGTCGGTGCCCGGCTGCCGGATGCCCTGGGCGGGGGCACCTGCCTGGACGTAGCCGGTGGGGGCGATGCCGCAGCCGGTGAGGAAGAGGGCCGGAATGAGGAGGGCCGGGAGGAAGAGTGCCAGGCGGGAGGCCTTGGCCCTGGCCGGCGCCGCTCGGGTCGGGCTCCTCATGGGCGGTCCTCGGAGGTAGGAGGGATGGGAGAGGTTGTTGGGGAGGGGGTGGCCTCTCGCTCAGCTTCCGGGTCGTGGTCGGGACCCGGGCCCGTCGCCGGCTCCAGCGGCATGTAGCTTCCCTGGGAACGTGACCAATTTCCGGCACTGATGTCCACACGGTGTCCAGTTGGCCGCGATTGAACCAGCGGAAGCGTTGAGCGTAAGCACTTCGGCCCGGCTATCACTCGTACGAGTGA
>NZ_JAFIQY010000015.1:0-116507 GCF_022271435.1 Streptomyces monomycini
TCCGCATCGCCGACGGCGAAGAACTCGGCTACGACGACCCGCCGGTACGCGGCCACTCCTTCGAATTCCGCATCAACGGCGAAGACCCCGGCCGCAACTTCCTGCCCGCCCCCGGCACCGTCACCACCTTCCAAGCCCCCGCCGGCCCAGGCGTGCGCCTGGACGCCGGCGTGGAATCCGGCTCGGTCATCGGCCCGGCCTGGGACTCCCTGCTCGCCAAACTCATCATCACCGGCACCACCCGCCAGCAGGCCCTCCAGCGCGCCGCCCGCGCACTCGCCGAGTTCACCGTCGACGGCATGGCCACCGCCCTCCCCTTCCACCGGACGGTCGTCAAGGACCCGGCCTTCGCGCCCGAGCTGACCGGCTCGACCGAGCCCTTCCAGGTCCACACCCGCTGGATCGAAACCGAATTCGTCAACCAGATCAAGCCGTTCGCCGCACCCGGCACCGACGAAGCCGAGGCCGACACCCGCGAGACGGTCGTCGTCGAGGTCGGCGGCAAGCGCCTGGAAGTCTCCCTGCCGTCCTCCCTGGGCATGCCGCTGGCCCGCGCCGCCGTCGCCGGCGGCGCCAAGCCCAAACGCAAGGCCGCCAAGAAATCCGGCTCCGCCGCCTCCGGCGACACCCTCGCCTCCCCCATGCAGGGCACCATCGTCAAGGTCGCCGTCGAAGAAGGCCAGCAGGTCGCCGAGGGAGACCTGGTCGTCGTCCTGGAGGCCATGAAGATGGAACAGCCGCTGAACGCGCACCGTTCCGGCACCGTCAAGGGCCTGACCGCCGAGGTCGGCGCCTCGCTCTCGTCCGGCGCGGTGATCTGCGAGATCAAGGACTGACGGCCGGTACGGGACGGTCGCTACGGCCGCCCGGCCCGCCCGCGCGGGGGCCCGGGGCACTTGAGTGCCCCGGGCCCCCGCGCTTTTCATGGGACGCATGGATGCGCACCTCGCGGCCCTCGCGGCGACCGCCGCCCAGCAGCTGTTCGCCCGGGCGCGGACGGACCGGTGGCACCGGTCGCGGGACGAACTGACCGGTCTGCTCGCCCGGTTCAGTCCCGGCGGCGTCGACCGCGAGGCGCTCACCGACGAACTGGAGGACTCCCGGGAGGAGTTCCTGACCGCCTGGCTGGAAGGTGATCCCGCGGCGGCCGCCGACGTGGCGGCCGGGTGGCGGGCGCGGCTGCGCCGCCTGCTGCGCGCGTCGCCCGCCCTGGCGGGCCCGTTGCGGGACCTGCTGGCCCGTTGGGGCGCGGCGGACGAACGGTATTGATGGTCGTCCGTCGTCCCCGGCCCGGCGTCAGGAGGCGTTGACCACGTCCTCCGGGAACGTCAGCTGCCGGCTCATCCACTGGAGCGCGGCGGGCAGTTCGCGCCGCCAGGTCGCGAAGTTGTGGCTGCCCTGGTCGAGGATGATCGACTCGGCCTTCATCGGCGGCTTGACCGCGTTCAGGAACTCCTTCGCCGCCGGGTAGTTCTTCTCGCCCTCCCGGCTCGTGCCGATCAGTACCGAGACCTGTGGCGCGGGCAGGTGCGCCAGCCGCCACATCAGGTCGTGCTCCCGCTTTCGCGCGACGCGCTCCTTGCCGTCGCCGAAGAGGTCGCCGGTGGTGGGGTCGCTGGTGACCTTGTAGTCGGGCGAGAGGGCCGCCGCCGAGGTGTACGTACGGGGGTGCCGCATGGTCAGCTGGAGGGCGCAGCTGCCGCCGGACGAGTAGCCGAGCAGCCCCCAGCCGCTGGCGGCGTGCCCGACCCGGTAGTGCTCCTTCAGCGCGGTGGGCAGGTCGCTCGCGAAGAACGTATCCGCCTGCGGGCCGCCCGGCACGTCCACGCACTGGGTGTCGCGCGGCGGCGCGATGGTGGGCCGCAGCATGACGATGACGGTGGGCTGCATCTTCCCCTTGCCGATCAGACCGCCCGCGGTCTGCGGCACCCGCAGGTGCTGGCCGAGCAGGAAGTGGCCGCCGGGGTAGCCGCTGATGGCGACGATGACGGGGAAGCGCTGGCGTTCGTACTGCTTCTGGAAGTACTGCGGCGGCAGGTAGACGAACGCGGGGTCGACGGCCTTGGTGCGCTTGCCGACGATCCGTACGGACTCCACCCGGCCCACCTTGTCGGGCGGGCCCTTGGGCAGGCCGTGCACCTTGTCCAGGTCCTCCGCGCCGGCGGGCTGCACCAGGCCCTTCGACGGGTCGCCGGCCGGGCCCGCTCCTCCGTCGCCCCACTTGGCGACCGCGCCCGGGGCGTCGTCGTACAGGCCGAGCAGTTCGTGCCAGGAACCGTAGAACTGGAAGTTGGCGTTCACCACGAGGCCGAGCGCGGCGACGATGGACAGCTGGGTGGCGAGGACGGATCCGATGCGGCCCAGCCAGGCCAGCGGGCCGCGCCTGGCGAAGCGCGGCCACTGCCAGAGCGTGAGTCCCACGCACACCACGGCGACCGCGATCATGGTGTACAGCAGCGATCGGCTGGTCAGTTCCATTGCTTCCCCAGGTGTTCCCGCACGCGTCCGGACGGCCTCTGCCGACCCCATTGCGCCAGGTTTGATGCCTCCCGGAAGCGCTCCGTTGCCACCTTCGCCACTTGTTCGCCGAGGCGCCCGCGCCGCCTTCCCTCCCCGTCACCCGCGGTCCGCCTGCCGTCCACCCCGCGCGCCGGGCGGCCCCAGGACGGGTGGGGCGCCGCCCCGGTCCGAGGGCTGGTGCGCCGGGGGCAGTGGCATCCTGGGGGCACCGGTCCGCTGGAGGGCCGCGCTCAGGGAGGACGGCGAGGACGGCGATGGTGACCGAGACGGCAGGGCAGGAATCCGTACGACCCATGCGTGCCGACGCGCGCCGCAACTACGAGCGGCTGCTGGCGGTGGCCCGTACGGCCTTCACGGACCACGGGACCGACACCTCGCTGGAGGACATCGCACGGCGCGCGGGCGTGGGGATCGGCACGCTCTACCGGCACTTCCCCAACCGGACGGCTCTGATGGGCGCCGTGTTCCAGGGCGAGGTGGACGCGCTGCTGGCGCACGCCCGGGAGCTGAGCGACGCGCCGCAGCCGTGTGCGGCGCTCGTGGAGTGGCTGCGGGCGATCATCGCGCACGCCAGCACCTACCGCGGGCTGTCGCGGGCGCTGATGGCCGCGCCCGGCGACGCCAGTTCGGGGCTGTCCCGGTGCAGCGTCCCGATGCGCGAGGCGGGCGGCGAACTGCTCAGCCGCGCGCAGCGGGCCGGTGCCGTACGGTCCGATGTGAGCATCGGTGATCTGATGCAGCTGACCAACGGCATCGCCCTGGCCGCGGAGGAGTCACCGGACGACCCCCGGCTGGCCGACCGGCTGCTCACGCTGACGCTGACCGGGCTGCGCGCCGAGCAGGGGTGAGCGGGGCCGGGCGCCGCCGTCCGTCCGGCCACGCGCCGTACGGGCCGGGCGCCTCCGTCCGGCCAGTCGTGCGGCGTACGGGGCCGGGCGCTGCCGTCCGCCCGACGCGGCGTACGGAGCCGGGCGACGCCGTCCGGCCGGCCGTTCACCGTGCGGTGCCGGCGCGGCCGTACGCACGCCGGCACCCGCTCAGCGGCGGCGCGGCGCCAGATCGGCGACCCGGCCGCCCGGCGGCTCCGCGAGCGGAGCGGCCGTACGCAGCTGGGGCCCGGAACCGCCGCCGCCCGGTGCCAGATTGCGCCGCTGGCCGGGCAGCGGCACGTCCCGGCGTGGACCGCGGCGGTCGGCCGCCACCACCTCCGGTGCCTGCTGGGCGGCGCCCGCCCCGGGCCCGCCGGCCACCGCGATCTGCACACCCTGGTCGGCCAGGGCCTGCAGCTCGGTCGCGGCCCGGTCGTCGTGGCCCGGCGGCTCGTCGGTCACCAGCCGGGTGATCACGTCGGTGGGCACCGTCTGGAACATGGTGTCCGTACCGAGCTTGGTGTGGTCGGCGAGGACCACGACCTCCGCCGCCGCCTGCACCAGCGCCCGGTCCACGCTCGCGGAGAGCATGTTGGACGTGGACAGGCCGCGCTCGGCGGTCAGGCCGCTGCCCGAGAGGAAGGCGCGGGAGACCCGCAGCCCCTGGAGCGACTGTTCGGCCCCGCTGCCGACCAGTGCGTAGTTCGACCCGCGCAGGGTGCCGCCGGTCATCACGACCTCGACACGATTGGCGTGGGCCAATGCCTGGGCGACCAGGAGGGAGTTGGTGACCACGGTCAGACCGGGCACCCGCGCGAGCCGGCGGGCCAGCTCCTGCGTGGTGGTCCCGGCGCCGACCACGATGGCCTCGCCTTCTTCGACGAAGCCGGCGGCGAGATCGGCGATGGCCGTCTTCTCCGCGGTCGCTAGATGGGATTTCTGAGGGAAGCCGGACTCCCGGGCGAAACCGCCCGGCAAGACCGCACCGCCGTGCCGGCGGTCGAGCAGTCCTTCTGCCTCCAGCGCCCGCACGTCCCGCCGTACGGTTACTTCGGAGGTCTGGACGACGCGGGCGAGCTCACGGAGCGACACCGCTCCGTTCGCTCGCACCATTTCGAGGATCAGTTGGCGACGTTCTGCAGCGAACACGAAACTGACAGTAACGCCAACGACCGTCTGCTTTCAGCAGGTTGCACCAATTAACGGAAGTTGTTCGTTCCCGACCCTCGCACGTGGTATATGCCGCTGGCCGGTCACTCAGGGGCACCAGCCTGCCACGAACCGACCCCCGCCGCCTGCCTTCCGCGGCAGGACGGCACCGGAAGCGGTACGGGGGACGTACGGGGAACGGCCCGCCGCGCGGGCGGGCGCACCCCGTCCCACGGGGCGCCGCACCGCGCGCCGGGCGGACCGTTCATCCGGCTGGCCGCGGTCTATTCGCTGGACATCTTGCGCGTGTGCAGCTGCCGCGCCACCTCGGCGATCGAGCCGGACAGCGACGGGTAGACCGTGAACGCGCTGGCGATCTGCTCCACCGTGAGGTTGTTGTCCACCGCGATCGAGATCGGGTGGATCAGCTCGCTGGCGCGGGGCGAGACGACCACACCGCCCACCACGATGCCCGTGCCGGGGCGGCAGAACAGCTTCACGAAACCGTCCCGGATGCCCTGCATCTTCGCGCGCGGGTTGCGCAGCAGCGGCAGCTTGACGACCCGGGCGTCTATCCGGCCCGCGTCCACGTCGGCCTGGCTGTAACCGACGGTGGCGATCTCCGGATCGGTGAAGACGTTCGCGGAGACGGTCTTGAGGTTGAGCGGCGTCACCGCGTCACCCAGGAAGTGGTACATCGCGATCCGGCCCTGCATCGCGGCGACCGAGGCCAGCGCGAACACGCCGGTGCAGTCGCCCGCCGCGTAGACGCCGGGGGCCGAGGTGCGCGAGACCTTGTCCGTCCAGATGTGGCCGGACTCCTTCAGCCGTACGCCGGCCTCTTCGAGCCCGATGCCCGCGGTGTTCGGGATGGAGCCCACCGCCATCAGGCAGTGCGTGCCGGTGATCGTACGACCGTCCGACAGGGTGACCTCGACGCGGTCGCCCACCCTCTTGGCGGAAGCGGCCCGCGAGCGCGCCATCACGTTCATGCCGCGGCGGCGGAAGACGTCCTCCAGGACGGCGGCGGCGTCCGGGTCCTCGCCGGGGAGCACCCGGTCGCGGGAGGAGACGAGGGTGACGCGGGAGCCGAGCGCCTGGTACGCGCCCGCGAACTCGGCGCCGGTGACGCCGGAGCCGACCACGATCAGCTCTTCCGGCAGCTCGTCCAGGTCGTAGACCTGCGTCCAGTTCAGGATGCGCTCGCCGTCGGGCTGCGCGTCCGGGATCTCGCGCGGGTGGGCGCCGGTCGAGACGAGGACCGCGTCGGCGGTCAGCGTCTCCTCCGTACCGTCCGCGGCGGTGACCGTGACCGTGCGCGAGCCGTCCGGCGACTGCCCCGGCTCCAGACGGCCGCGGCCGCGCATCACCCGGCCACCCGCGCGGGTGACGGAGGCGGTGATGTCGTGCGACTGGGCGAGCGCGAGGCGCTTCACCCGGCGGTTGACCTTGCCGAGGTCCACCCCGACGACGCGCGCGGGACGGTCGACCGGCGGCGTGTCGTCCGCGACGATGATGCCCAGCTCGTCGTACGACGAGTCGAAGGTGGTCATCACCTCGGCCGTCGCGATGAGGGTCTTGGACGGGACGCAGTCGGTCAGCACCGACGCCCCGCCCAGTCCGTCGCAGTCGACGACGGTCACCTCCGCGCCGAGAGAGGCGCCCACCAGGGCCGCCTCGTATCCGCCGGGTCCGCCACCGATGATCACGATCCGAGTCACGTACTCCATTGTCCCGTACGCCCGCGCCGGGTTACCCCCCGGGGGCCGCCGTTCGAACCTCACGTACCACGAGCGCACCCCCTGACCTCCCGTACCCTCGGAACCATGTCGCTCTACGCCGCGTACGCCGGCAACCTCGACGCGCGGCTGATGACCCGCCGCGCTCCGCACTCGCCGCTGCGCGGCACCGGCTGGCTCAACGGCTGGCGGCTCACGTTCGGCGGGGAACAGATGGGCTGGGAGGGAGCGCTCCCGACGATCGTCGAGGCCCCCCGCTCGCAGGTCTTCGTCGCCCTCTACGACATCGCCCCCATGGACGAGGAGTCCATGGACCGCTGGGAGGGCGTGGGCATGGACATCTACCGCCGGATGCGCGTACGGGTCCACACCCTGGACGGCGACGAGGCCGCCTGGCTGTACGTCCTCAACGGCTACGAGGGCGGTCTGCCCGCGGCCCGCTACCTCGGTGAGATCGCCGACGCGGCGGAGTCGGCCGGGGCGCCGCACGACTATGTGATGGAGCTGCGGAAGCGTCCCTGCTGAAGGGGCGCCCGTCCGCCGTGCGCGGTCCTTCGTAGAGATCTACGAACAGATCCCCCGGATGCCGTCGGCCGGGACATCTACGCGCGTAGGCATTTACCGGCTACCCTCGTCCGCGTGAACGCATCTGTTACCCCGGACATCGCGCGCGACCCGCAGGGCGCCGCTGCCGACGCCGCCGCCCGCCTGCGCGAGCTGACCGGCGCCGAGACCCACGACGTCGCCCTGGTGATGGGCTCCGGATGGGCCCCGGCCGCCGAGGAGCTGGGCGCGCCCGAGCACGAATTCCCGGTCACCGAGCTGCCCGGCTTCCCGGCGCCGGCCGTCGAGGGCCACGGCGGCAAGATCCGCTCGTACAAGATCGGCGAGAAGCGGGCCCTGGTCTTCCTGGGCCGTACGCACTACTACGAGGGCCGCGGTGTGGCCCCCGTCGCGCACGGTGTGCGGACCGCCGTCGCCGCCGGCTGCAAGACCGTGGTGCTCACCAACGGGTGCGGCGGTCTGCGCGACGGCATGCGCCCCGGCCAGCCGGTCCTCATCAGCGACCACCTGAACATGACCGCCACCTCCCCGATCGTCGGCGCGCGCTTCGTCGACCTGACGGACCTCTACTCGCAGCGGCTGCGCGCGCTGTGCAAGGAGGTCGACGCGACGCTGGAGGAGGGCGTGTACGCCCAGCTCCCCGGCCCGCACTACGAGACCCCGGCCGAGATCAAGATGCTCCGCACCCTGGGCGCGGACCTGGTCGGCATGTCCACCGTCCTGGAGGCCATCGCCGCCCGCGAGGCCGGTGCCGAGGTGCTCGGGCTGTCGCTGGTGACGAACCTCGCCGCGGGCATGACCGGCGAGCCGCTCAACCACGAAGAGGTCCTTCAGGCCGGGCGCGACTCCGCGACCCGCATGGGCAGCCTGCTCGCGCAGGTGCTCGGCAAGCTCTGAGCAGCGCGCGGCAGAGCAGCGGTACGGGGCGTTCTCGGACGCCCCGTACGGCGTTCGGGGTGCCCGCGGGTGCTCCGTGCGCGTTCGGAGTGCCAGGGGCGTTCCGTACGGCGTTCGGGGTGCCAGGGGCGTTCCGTACGCGTTCGGAGTGCCAGGGGCGTTCCGTACGGCGTTCGGGGTGCCCGGGCACCCCGTGGCAAGAAGCCGGCAAGGAGCCGGGGTGTCCCGGTGGCGCGGCGCGCGCGGCCGGTGTCCGTGCGCCCGCCGGTCGAACCATCGCGCGGAGTGGGTAAGCGTTAACGCGCCGAGCGCTTCCCCCACCACCGCAACCAGAGGCAGGAGCATCACGTGGCAACCGATTCCGCGGAGCTGATCAGCCGGGCGAAGGCATGGCTGGCCGAGGACCCCGACCTCGAAACCCGCGAAGAGCTGGGCAAGCTGATCGACGCCGAGGACCTGGACGAACTGGCGGCCCGGTTCGCGGGCACCTTGCAGTTCGGCACCGCCGGGCTCCGCGGTGAGCTGGGCGCCGGCCCGATGCGGATGAACCGCGCCGTCGTCATCCGCGCGGCGGCCGGCCTGGCCGCGTACCTCAAGGACCAGGGCCAGGCCGGGGGCCTGGTCGTCGTCGGGTACGACGCCCGCTACAAGAGCGCGGACTTCGCGCGGGACACCGCGGCCGTGATGGTGGGTGCCGGGCTGCGCGCCGCGGTGCTGCCGCGCCCGCTGCCCACCCCCGTGCTCGCCTTCGCCATACGGCACCTGGGCGCCGTCGCGGGCGTCGAGGTCACCGCCAGCCACAACCCGCCGCGCGACAACGGCTACAAGGTCTACCTGGGCGACGGCTCGCAGATCGTGCCGCCCGCCGACGGGCTGATCGCGGAGCGGATCGCGGCGGTGGCGTCGCTGGACGACGTACCGCGGCCGGAGGAAGGCTGGGAGGTGCTGGGCGAGGACGTGCTCCAGGCCTACCTGGAGCGCACGGACGCGGTGCTCACGCCGGGCTCGCCGCGCGACACCCACGTGGTCTACACGCCGATGCACGGCGTCGGCCGTGACGTGCTGGTGGCCGCCTTCGCGCGGGCCGGTTTCCCGGCGCCCACCGTGGTCACCGAGCAGGCCGAGCCGGACCCGGACTTCCCGACCGTGGCCTTCCCCAACCCGGAGGAGCCGGGCGCGATGGACCTGTCCTTCGCGACCGCGCGCTCCGTCGGCCCGGACATCGTCATCGCCAACGACCCGGACGCGGACCGCTGCGCCGTCGCCGTACCGGCCCCCGGTACCGAGGACGGGTGGCGCATGCTGCGCGGTGACGAGGTGGGCGCGCTGCTGGCCGCGCACCTGGTCAGCAAGCAGGCGTCGGGCAGCTTCGCCACCACGATCGTGTCGTCCTCGCTGATGTCGCGGATCGCCGCGGCGGCCTCGCTGCCGTACGAGGAGACGCTGACCGGCTTCAAGTGGCTGGCCCGGGTGGACGGCCTGCGGTACGCCTACGAGGAGGCGCTGGGCTACTGCGTCGATCCCGAGGGCGTACGGGACAAGGACGGCATCACCGCCGCCCTGCTGATCACCGAGCTGGCGGCCGAGCTGAAGCAGTCCGGCCGCACGCTGACGGACCTGCTGGACGACCTGGCGCTGGAGTTCGGCCTGCACGCCACCGACCAGCTGTCGGTCCGCGTCGAGGACCTGTCGCTGATCGCCGCGGCCATGCGCCGGCTGCGCGAGCAGCCGCCGGCCGCGCTGGCGGGCCTGGCCGTGTCGTCCTCCGACGACCTCTCCCGGGGGACGGACACCCTGCCGCCCACCGACGGCCTGCGCTACTACCTCGCGGGGTCGGTGCAGGACGGCGTGGAGGCCGGCCGGGTGGTGGTCCGGCCCAGCGGTACCGAGCCCAAGCTGAAGTGCTACCTGGAGGTCGTGGTGCCGGTCGCGGACGCCCAGGGGCTGGGCGCGGCGCGCGCCAAGGCCGACGCGGTGCTCGGCGCGATCAAGGCGGACCTGTCGGCGGCAGCCGGCATCTGAGCTGACCGCGCCTGACCGCGCACACGGCTGTCGCGTAGGACGGGCCCCGGGACCGCAGCGTTCCGGGGCCCGTTCCGTTTCCCCCGTACAGGTGACAGCCGTACTGCACCTGCCGCAGCGCGCCCGTCCGGCGTGCGGCGCTCCGGGACACCCTGGTCTGGTCCGACAACCTGCCCGGCCCATCCAGGAGTTGCCGCAGTGCTCCCGACCGCGTCCGGCCCGGCCGGCGTCTCCGCACCGGTGGCGGGCCCCTCCGCTCCGGTGGCGGGCGCCGCTCCCCGCGGCCCCGCCGCGCGGGCGGCCGGAAACCTTCTGCGCCGCGCCGGGCCCGCGCTGCTCGGCTACACCGCCGTACGGCTGCTGGGCACCCTCGTCCTGATGAAGTGGGCGCACCTCCAGCACCGCGGTCTGTGGCCGCTGCTGGCCGACCGGTGGGATTCCCGCTGGTACCTGGGCATCGCGGACCACGGTTACGCGTACGCGTTCGACGAGAGCGGCCGCAACGAGAGCAATCTCGCGTTCTTCCCGCTGTACCCGGTGGTGGTGAAGGCCGTCGCGGGGGTGACGCCCGGCTCGCGCGCCTCGGTCGGGGTGGCCGTCGCGGTCGGCTGTGCGCTGCTGGCCGCCTGGGGGATCTTCTCGGTGGGCGACCGGCTGTACGGGGCCCGGGTGGGCACCGTGCTGGCCGTGCTGTGGGGAGCCACGCCGGTCGCCGCCATCCAGTGGACGGGCTATACGGAGTCGCTGTTCACGGCGCTGGTGGCGTGGTCCCTGTACGCCGTGCTGACCGGCCGCTGGGTCGCGGCCGGCGTGCTCTGCCTGCTCGCCGGTCTCACCCGCCCCACCGGTCTCGCGCTGGTCGCGGCGGTCTGCGTCAGCGCCGCCGTCGCCCTGTGGCGCCGGCGCCGGGCCACCACCGTGCCGGAGCCCACGCCCGCGCCCGCGCCCGCGCCCGCGCCCGGGGTGACACCCGCACCGGAGCGCACGCCGGAGTTCGTGCGGGAGCCCGTGCCGGAGCGCACGCCGGAGCCCGTGCCGGAGTTCCTGCCGGAGTGCAGTCCGGAGCCTGCGCCGGAGCCTGCGCCGGAGTTCGTCCCGGACCCCGCGCCGCCCCTCGCCGCCGCGGACCGCGCCCGGGTGCGCCGGATCGTCCTCGGCGCGCTGCTGGCGCCGCTCGGCTGGCTCGCGTACGTCGGGTGGGTGGGCCTGCGGCTGGGGCGCGCCGACGGCTATTTCGCGGTCCAGCGGCAGTGGGAGAACGAGTGGGACGGCGGCGCGGTGACGCTGCGTATGCTGCGCGACCTCCTGATCTACCCGTCGCACCCGGAGTTCTTCCTGGTCGTGGTGGCGCTGGTGCTGATCGCGTCGGTGGCGCTGTTCGTCCTGTGCGTGGGCGACCGGCAGCCGCTGCCGCTGCTGGTCTTCAGCGCCGTCCTGCTGCTGATCGTCCTGGGCAGCGGCGGCGTCTTCTTCCCCCGGGCCCGCTTCCTGCTGCCCGGTTTCCCGCTGCTGCTCCCCCTGGCCCTGGCGATCGCCCGGGCACACCGCCGCGTCGCCGTACTGGCACTGTCGGCGGCGGCGCTGGGCTCGGCGTACTTCGGGGCGTACATGTCGCTGGTGTACGGCGGCCCGCCGTGACGTTTTTCCGAGCGCCCGCCCGGGCGCGTCCGAACCGCGCGCACCCGGACCGCTCAGGCGGCCGGGCGATGGCGGAGGTGGACCATGCCGTTGCCGAAGCGGCGTTCTCCGAGCAGTTCGAGGTCCAGCCGGGCCCCGGCGGGCCGCGCTCCAGGAGGGTCCTGGCGGTCGTCACCGACTCCGGCGTCGTGGAGGAGACGATCGTGTCCGCGCCGCGCCACAGCTCCGCGAAGTCCCGCACGGCCGGTGACAGCTCCTCACGGACGTCCACGGCCTCCCAGGCGGCCGTCGTCTCGTACATCCGACGGCCGAAGAGGTACGTGCCGCACGAGCGCGTCAGCTCGTTGACGAAGCCGTGCGCCTCCTCGTCCGGGACGGTCCAGGCGAACGAACCGTGCGCGTCCGCCACGTACCCGTCGAGCGACGCGACGGCCGAGCAAATCAGCTTGCGCACCGCGGTCTCCTCCCGCCGCCCGCAGCCTGCCCGCACGCCGTACCGCCGGAGCCCCGCCCGGGACTACGCCCGTACCGCCCGAGCCCGCCGCACGCGGCGCCCCGGCGCCGCGCCTACACGACGACGAGCACCACCAGTGCCACCGCGCCCACCACGCACGGCGCCAGGATCTCGTACGCCCACTTCACCACCGGAGCGCCCTGCGCGCCCTCCCGCGCAGCGCCCCGTTCCTGGAGCTCCCGCAGTTCGTCGAGCGACCGGTCGGCGGTGGCCCGCGGCACACCGGCCTCCGTGCCGGGGGCGAGGTGCGCGTCGCGGCCGCCGCGCACCGGGCGCCCGGCCGCGGCGCGCTGCGCCTGCCGGTTCGCCTTCTTGCGCTGCCGCAGTGACACCGGGATCGACCAGAGCTGGTACTTCGTACCGTCCGCGGTGAAGACCTCGCTGGAGAACGACGCCCGCAGGTCCGCGACCGCCGCCCAGGGCAGCGTGATCGTACGGAAGGGGTTGCGCACCAGCAGCCGGTCCGCGCCGGCCCGTACCAGCGGGCGCAGCGTGAACGCGACCACCAGCGGCACCACGAACAGCAGTCCGGCCACCGCCGTCAGCCTGGTGTGCGCCGCGCCGCGCACCAGCGCGTCACCGCCCAGCCAGGCGGCCAGCGCGAGCAGCAGCACCCCGCCGACGAGGGCCGCGGGCGAGCGGTAGCTGCGGTCCGCGTACTGCTCCTGCGGCGTGGAGGACTGTTCCGGGCTCGTCATGCCTGCGATTCTGCCTGAGCGTCCGGAACCCGGACATTGCGGTACGGCATCATTCGTACGCCGCCGAGACCGCGGGTCGCTGCCGCAGCCCGTCGACGCAGCCCGTCGCCGCGGTCCGCCCTCAGTCCGCCACCAGATCCGCGTAGACCACGATGTTGTCCGGCCGGTGGCCGTCCACCAGGCCGCCGCCGCAGGTCACCAGGCGCAGCTCGGGCCGGTCGGTGTCGCCGTAGACCTGCCGGGTGGGGAAAGCCTTCTTGTCGACCTGCTGGAGCGCCCGGACGGCGAAGACCGCGGTGCGCCCGTCCGCCCGGTCGACGTAGATCTTGTCGCCGGGCCCGATGCGGCCGACGTTCCGCAGGACGGCGGGGCCGTCGACGGTGTCGTAGTGGCCTATGAGGACGGCGGGTCCGGTCTCGCCGGGGGTGACGCCCTGGTCGTACCAGCCGATCCGGTCGGCCTGCGCCACGGGCGGCACCTGCACCGTGCCGTCGGCCGCGAGTCCCAGGCCGAGGACCGGGCCGGTGTTCACCCCGGCGGCCGGTATACGGACGCGTACGGGCCGGGAGGCGGGCAGGGCGGCCGGTGCCGCGGCGCGCGGGGCCGCGGCGGGGGCGCCGACGTTCGCGACGTGCACGGGCGGCGCCGCGCCGGAGGCGCCGCCGTCCAGGACGCCCCGGGCGATCAGTACGCCGCCCGCCACCAGGAGGAGCAGACTGGCCGCCGTCAGCAGACGGCCCGGCAGGCGCCGGTCAGGGCCCCGGCTCAGCACCCCGTTCCCTCGGACTGACGGCGGCGGCGCACCGCGAAGACGACGCCCGCGGCACCGGCCGCGGCGAACAGGCCGCCCGCGGCGAACAGCGGGGTGGTGTCCGGCTGCTCCAGGTCCTCGTACCCGGCGGCCACGGCGCCCTTGGGCAGCACCTTGGTCTGGCTGCCGGTCGGCGTGGCCTGGGCGCCGACCGCGCCCGGGTTCTTGCTGCCCGCGGGCTTGGCGCCGGGCGCGCTGCTCTTGGCGGGCTCGGCGGGCTTTGCGGCCGAAGCGCAGCCCTGGGGCAGGGCGGGGAAGTTGGCGGTGCCGGTCGGGTAGTCCGCGCCCTGCATCTTGAAGCGGAGCTTGGGACGGGCGCCGTACGGGTCGATGATCTTCGCGCCGAAGCGGGCGAGGGTCGGGTGAGCGCGGTCGAGGTGGGCGCCCGGTACGGCGTTGCCCGGACCGTCCTCGAACGTCGCCGAGGGCCCCTGCGGGCCGCGGGTCAGGACGGCGAGAGTGCCGCCGCCGATGGCCACCCGGCGGGTGACGGTGCAGCTCTTGCGGTCGCCGGGGGCCGTGCCGCTGCCGGTCCGGTGCGCGGTGGGCCGGCTCTGCTGGTGCGCGGTGGCCTGGCCCGCCTGGTGTCTGCCGGCCTCGTCGGCCGGCTTGCCGCCCGTCGGCCTGCCACCCGCGGCGGGCGCCGCCGACGTCGGCAGCGCGAAGCTCTTCGTACCACCGGGGCCACCGCTGACGTGCAGCTTCGGCGACGTGCCCGAGAGGCCGGTCAGCCGCAGGGACAGGCCCTTGAGCTGCGCGCTCGGGTGCTCGCGGTCGAGCAGGCCGAGCACCCGGACCAGGTACCAGTCGCCCGGCTTCCACTGCGGACCGACGTAACGGATCCACGCCTCCGGGCCGCCCGCGGCGGGCACGTTGCGCAGCACGGCCACCATGCCGTTGCCGATGGCGACCGGCTTGCCCTCGTAGCGGGCGGTGGGGTCGGCGGCGGACGGTGCGGCAGCGACAGCCGTGACGGGTGTGGCGGTTGTCGCGGGCGTGGCGGCGAAGGCACCGGCGGCGGAGCCGAGGACGGCGGCCCCCAGGGCGGCGGAAGCGACGGCGGCACGCAGCGTGCGGCGGGCGGACTGAGCGGTCATGCGGACCCCCGGGGGATGGTCGGTCGTTCGGCGACGTGACCACATCCGCCGCCCTTCGTGCGGAAGGCCGGAAAGTGCTGCGGTGCGGTGCGGCACTAATGAAGGTAGGGGACTGCCGTGACGACCCGTCCGCTGTTGTGTAACGGTCGCCGCACAGAAGCCCATCACTCCCCCGTGCGCCTGTTACAGAACGCCTGCGCAGAGCGGTTGTGGAGCCCCTGCGCACGTTGTTACAGAGCACTCGCGCGAAACGGCCGCTCGCGCCCCCGCGACCCCGTCGTGAACAGCACCGGCGCCCCGGCCGGACGGCCGCCACGCCACCCCGCGTCCCCCCGTCGCGTACGGCATCCGCGCACCCGGCCGTACGCACGCCGCACCGGCCTCCCGTGCCCCCCGCCACGACGGCCCCGTGCACCCCGTCGCGTACGGCGCCCGCGCATCCGTTCGTACGCCCGCCGCGCCCGTATCCGTCCGCAGGGGGTGACATGCAGCTACGCGCGTAGATATGCTCCCCTCGTGACCATGCCCACCACTGTTCCCGCATACGGCAAGGAAGCCGCGGGGCGTCTGGCGTCGATGGCGGACGTGACCGCTTCCGACGGTGCGCTGCGCCGCTTCCTGCACGGCCTCCCGGGCGTCGACGCGGTCGGCCTCCAGGCCCGCGCCGCGACCCTCGGCACCCGCTCGATCAAGACCACGGCGAAGGCGTACGCCATCGATCTCGCCATCTCGATGATCGACCTGACGACGCTCGAAGGAGCGGACACCCCGGGCAAGGTCCGGGCCCTGTGCGCCAAGGGGATCAACCCCGATCCCACCGACCGCGGCACCCCCAGGGTCGCCGCGATCTGCGTGTACCCCGACATGGTGGCGACCGCCAAGGAGGCCCTGACCGGCTCCGGCATCCACGTCGCCTCCGTCGCCACCGCCTTCCCGGCGGGACGGGCCGCGCTGCCCGTCAAGCTGGCCGACACCCGTGACGCGGTCGCGGCCGGCGCCGACGAGATCGACATGGTGATCGACCGCGGCGCGTTCCTGTCCGGCCGCTACCTGTCCGTCTTCGAGGAGATCAAGCAGGTCAAGGAGGCGTGCCGCCGCGAGGACGGCTCGTACGCGCACCTGAAGGTCATCTTCGAGACCGGCGAACTCCAGACGTACGACAACGTGCGCCGGGTCTCCTGGCTCGCGATGCTGGCGGGCGCCGACTTCATCAAGACCTCGACCGGCAAGGTCGCGGTCAACGCCACCCCGCCGGTGACCCTGCTGATGCTGGAGGCCGTCCGCGACTTCCACGCCACGACCGGCGTGCAGGTCGGCGTGAAGCCGGCCGGCGGCATCCGTACGACCAAGGACGCGATGAAGTACCTGGTCATGGTCAACGAGACGCTGGGTGAGGAGTGGCTGACCGCGGACTGGTTCCGCTTCGGCGCCTCCAGCCTGCTCAACGACCTGCTGATGCAGCGCCAGAAGCTCAGCACCGGCCGCTACTCCGGCCCCGACTACGTCACGGTGGACTGAACCGATGAGCTCAGCATTTGAATACGCACCGGCGCCCGAGTCGCGCGCCGTCGTCGACATCGCGCCGTCCTACGGCCTGTTCATCGACGGTGAGTTCACCGAGGCGGCCGGCGGCAAGGTCTTCAAGACCGTCTCGCCCGCGAACGAGGAGGTCCTCTCCGAGGTCACGCAGGCCGGCTCCGAGGACGTGGAGCGCGCCGTCAAGGCCGCCCGCAAGGCGTTCGAGAAGTGGTCGGCGCTGCCCGGCGCCGAGCGCGCCAAGTACCTCTTCCGTATCGCCCGTCTGATCCAGGAGCGCTCCCGCGAGCTGGCCGTCCTGGAGTCGCTGGACAACGGCAAGCCGATCCGCGAGTCCCGCGACTCGGACCTGCCGCTGGTCGCCGCGCACTTCTTCTACTACGCCGGCTGGGCCGACAAGCTGGGCCACGCGGGCTACGGCGCCGACCCGAAGCCGCTGGGCGTGGCCGGCCAGGTCATCCCGTGGAACTTCCCGCTGCTGATGCTGGCGTGGAAGATCGCCCCGGCGCTGGCCTGCGGCAACACCGTCGTCCTCAAGCCCGCCGAGACCACGCCGCTGTCCGCGCTGTTCTTCGCGGACATCTGCCGCCAGGCGGGCCTGCCCAAGGGCGTCGTCAACATCCTGACCGGTGACGGTTCGGCCGGTGCCGCGCTGGTCGCGCACCCGGACGTCAACAAGGTGGCGTTCACCGGCTCGACCGAGGTCGGCAAGGCCATCGCCCGTACCGTCGCCGGTACGGACAAGAAGCTCACCCTGGAGCTGGGCGGCAAGGCCGCGAACATCGTCTTCGACGACGCGCCGATCGACCAGGCCGTCGAGGGCATCGTCAACGGCATCTTCTTCAACCAGGGCCACGTCTGCTGCGCGGGCTCGCGCCTGCTGGTGCAGGAGTCCGTGCAGGACGAGCTGCTGGCGGCGCTCAAGCGCCGGATGAGCACGCTGCGCGTCGGCGACCCGCTGGACAAGAACACCGACATCGGCGCGATCAACTCCGCCGAGCAGCTGGCCCGTATCACGGAGCTGGCCGACGCGGGCGAGGCCGAGGGCGCCGAGCGCTGGGCCCCGGCCTGCGAACTGCCCGACGCGGGGTACTGGTTCGCGCCGACACTGTTCACCGGCGTCACCCAGGCCCACCGCATCGCCCAGGAGGAGATCTTCGGGCCGGTGCTGTCGGTGCTCACCTTCCGTACGCCGGAAGAGGCCGTCGCCAAGGCCAACAACACCCCGTACGGGCTGTCGGCGGGCGTCTGGACGGAGAAGGGCTCGCGCATCCTGTGGATGGCGAACCAGCTCCGGGCGGGCATCGTCTGGTCCAACACGTTCAACAAGTTCGACCCGGCCTCGCCGTTCGGCGGCTACAAGGAGTCGGGCTTCGGCCGCGAGGGCGGCCGGCACGGTCTGGAGGCGTACCTCGATGTCTGATCGCTTGAGCGTTCTCAAGACCTACAAGCTGTACGTCGGGGGCAAGTTCCCCCGGTCCGAGAGCGGGCGGGTGTACGAGGTGACCGACTCGAAGGGCAACTGGCTCGCCAACGCGCCCCTGTCGTCCCGTAAGGACGCCCGGGACGCGGTGGTCGCGGCCCGTAAGGCGTTCGGCGGCTGGTCCGGCGCGACCGCGTACAACCGCGGCCAGATCCTCTACCGCGTCGCGGAGATGCTGGAGGGCCGCCGCGAGCAGTTCGCCGCGGAGGTCGCCGAGGCCGAGGGCCTGTCCAAGGCCAAGGCCGCGGCGCAGGTGGACGCGGCGATCGACCGCTGGGTCTGGTACGCGGGCTGGTCCGACAAGGTCGCCCAGATCGCGGGCTCCGCGAACCCGGTCGCCGGGCCGTACTTCAACCTGTCCTCCCCGGAGCCGACCGGCGTCGTCGCCGTGCTGGCGCCGCAGGAGTCGTCGTTCCTCGGCCTGGTCTCGGTGATCGCCCCGGCGATCGTCACGGGCAACACGGTCGTGGTCGTCACGAGCGAGAAGTCGCCGCTGCCCGCGCTGTCGCTGGGCGAGGTGCTGGCCACCTCCGACCTGCCGGGCGGTGTGGTCAACGTACTGTCCGGGCGCGTCAACGAGCTGGGCGGGCCGCTGGCCGCGCACCAGGACGTCAACGCGATCGACCTGGCGGGCGCCGCGGGCGACGCGGAGCTGGTCAAGGCGCTGGAGACGGCCGCGGCCGACAACCTCAAGCGCGTGCTGCGTCCACAGGCTGTGGACGGTTCCGCCGTCGACTGGAGCGCCGGTCCCGGTACGGAACGGATGCTGGCCTTCCTGGAGACGAAGACCGTCTGGCACCCGATGGGGGTCTGAGCCCCCGCACGCCGCCGCCCGCCCTCATCCGTCCATGGGGGCGGGCGGTCCGCGTTCCGCCACGTGACCGGCGGCCTCAGCCGGGCAGCAGCCCCACCGCCGTGCCCGTCAGCGGCAGATCCTCCAGCGCGCCTCCCCGGGCGATCGGATCCGTCACGATGCCGGTGGTCAGCGGCTTGAAGTCGGCGACCTGGGTACCGATCTTGTTGGTCAGCGGATCGGCGGAGGTGCCCGCCAGCGGGTCCAGTTTGAGACTCTTGACCGGTCCGACGCCGCCCGCGAGGGAGTGCTGCAACGCGTCGCCCAACGCCTTGCCGGCCGCCTGGACGTCCAGCTCACTCTCATGGCCGCGCGCCGCGCCCGCCGGTGCCGCACCGGCCGCCGCGAGCGCCGCACCGGCCACCGTGAGCGCCAGCCCCGCGCGCGTCAGGCCGCGCGGTACGCGGCGCCGGTGCCGATGTCGGGTTCGTGCATGTGAGGCCATGTGCCACCTGCCTGTGCGTCGCCAAGTAAATGATTGAGTAATCGAACGATTACGAAGCGTAGTTGAGGCGTGCCGGGCCGTTCCAGCGACCGCGCTCCGGGTAACCCGCACGGCCCAATGCGCGACAATGGCTCCCCGTGAGCTCCCACACCGCCGCCCGGGTCGTCCTGCTGACCGGCCCCTCCGGCTCCGGCAAGTCGTCCCTCGCCGCCCGCAGTGGCCTGCCCGTGCTCAACCTCGACGACTTCTACAAGGAGGGCACGGACCCGACGCTGCCGTCGCTGGCCGACGGCGGCGGCACCGACTGGGACTCGCCGTTGTCGTGGGACGCCGGCGCCGCCGTGGCCGCGATCGAGGCGCTGTGCCGTACGGGACGTACGGCCGTGCCGGTGTACGACATCTCCACCAGCACACGGGTCGGTGAAACGGTTCTGGAGCGGGGCGACGCGCCGCTGTTCCTCGCCGAGGGCATCTTCGCGGCGGACATCGTCGAGCGCTGCCGTACGGCGGGCCTGCTTGCCGACGCGCTGTGCCTGCGCGGCCGCCCCACCACGACCTTCCGGCGGCGGCTCGCCCGTGACCTGCGCGAAGCCCGCAAGCCGGTGCCGGTCCTGCTGCGCCGCGGGCTGCGCCTGCTGCGCGCCGAGCGCGCGATCGTCGCCCGGCACACCGCGCTGGGCGCCCACCCGTGCGCGAAGCCGGAGGCGCTGGCGCGGATAGCGGCGGCCCGGAACGCCGTGGACGGGGCGGGGCACATCACCGCGGACCCCGCGGACCCCGCGGACCCCGCGGACCCCGCGAATCCCGCGGACCCCGCGAATCCCGCGACTGCGACTGCGACTGCGACTGCGACTGCGACTGCGACCGTCAACGCCTGAACGGCCGGGCGCCGCACGGGCCGCATGCCGCAGACCCGAACGGCGCCCGAACGGCGAAGGAGCGGATTCGCGCCGTACCCCCCGGCCGGCCGAACCCGCTCCTCATCCCCCCGTGTCCCCCGTGGTCCCCCCTCGGGATCCCCCGTTCCCCCCTCTTCCTCGCTCCCCCGTGGTCCCCCCGTCTTCCCCGCCCTCAGGCCACCAGCTCGCCGAAGGACTCCTGCTCGTCACGGCCGAAGCTGAGGACGTCGTCCTCGCGCAGCCGGCGCAGGGAGCGCCAGATGCTGGACTTCACCGTGCCGACACTGATGTTGAGAATGTCCGCGATCTCCGGGTCAGTACGGCCCTCGTAGTAGCGCAGCACCAGCATGGTGCGCTGCGTCTCGGGCAGCCGGGCCAGCGCCTGCCAGAGCACCGCGCGCAGCTCCGTGCCGCGCATCGCGTCCGTGTCACCGGCCGTCTCCGGCAGCTCCTCGGTCGGGTACTCGTTCAGCTTGCGGCGGCGCCACGCGCTGATGTGCAGGTTGGTCATCGTGCGGCGCAGGTAGCCGCCCAGCGCCGCCTTGTCGCTGATCCGGTCCCACGCCCGGTAGGTCGAGAACAGCGCGCTCTGCAGCAGGTCCTCGGCCTCGAAGCGGTCGCCCGTCAGGTGGTACGCGGTGGCGTACAGGGAAGCGCGGCGCTCCTGGACGTAGGCGGTGAACGCCGCGGCGGCGTCCCCCGTTTCCTCCGCCTGCGACGCGGTGCGCCGTTCCCCCGTGCCTTCCCTGTACGCCGGTCCCGCGGCGGAACCGGTGGTGCCCCCGTCGGTCCCCCCGTGTCCCCCGTCGCGCTGTGTCATCGCGTCGATCGCGACCATGTACGGAATGCGATGACGCCCGGTGCCGCGAGCGCACCCCCGCCCGCCCACGGCACCGGACTTCTCGGTGGCCCGGCCGACATCGTGCAGACGCGTGATGACTGCGCTGGTCGTGGTGCTGTGCAGTGTGTTCATCGCGCGCCCCCCGTCGGTAGACCCTGCTTGCTTCGGTTCGTGATGGGGAAAACTCTGCCGAAGCAGTTTCATGACGCTGTCTGCCGTCTGTCACAGCCCTGTCACAGCGGGAGGGTCGCGGCCGGGACACCGTTCGGACGCGGGGCGGGCCGGGGCACGGGCACCGCCGGACACCGTGCAGGTCGAAGTCCTGGTCCCCCATGGGCCAGAATGGCCGGTGTGCCTTTCCTGTTGCTGATCGAGGACGACGACGCCATCCGCACGGCCCTCGAACTCTCCCTGTCGCGCCAGGGTCACCGTGTGGTGACCGCGGCGACGGGCGAGGACGGCCTGAAGCTGCTGCGCGAGCAGCGCCCGGACCTGATCGTGCTGGACGTGATGCTGCCGGGCATCGACGGTTTCGAGGTGTGCCGGCGGATCAGGCGTACGGACCAGCTGCCCATCATCCTGCTGACCGCGCGCAACGACGACATCGACGTGGTGGTCGGGCTGGAGTCCGGCGCGGACGACTATGTGGTCAAGCCGGTGCAGGGGCGGGTGCTGGACGCCCGGATCCGGGCCGTGCTGCGGCGCGGGGAGCGGGAGTCCAACGACGCGGCGACGTTCGGTTCCCTGGTCATCGACCGCTCGGCCATGACGGTCACCAAGAACGGCGAGGACCTCCAGCTGACCCCCACCGAACTGCGCCTGCTGCTGGAGCTGAGCCGCCGCCCCGGGCAGGCGCTGTCCCGGCAGCAGCTGCTGCGGCTGGTGTGGGAGCACGACTATCTCGGTGACTCGCGGCTGGTGGACGCGTGCGTGCAGCGCCTCCGGGCGAAGGTGGAGGACGTACCGTCCTCGCCGACCCTGATCCGTACGGTGCGCGGTGTCGGCTACCGGCTGGACACCCCGCAGTGACGGAGCGCTCGTCCGAGAGCCGTACGGATGCCGAGGCGGCCGCCGAGGGCGAGGGCGCGCCGGAGCCGCCCGGCTTCCTCCGGCGGTGCGTACGGGCGCTCGGCCTGCTGCGCTGGACCAGCCTGCGGCTGCGGCTGGTGTTCGTCTTCGCGCTCGTCGCGCTGACCGCGGCGGTCTCCGCCTCCGGCATCGCGTACTGGCTCAACCGCAACACCGTGCTGGACCGTACCCAGAACTCCGCGCTCAACGACTTCCGCAAGTCGCTGGAGGACAGCACCCGTTCGCTGTCGCTGCGGCCGCGGTGCGCGGAGCTGGACGACGCGGCACGGCAGATGGCGGGCGGGCCGCAGAACTACGCCGTCCTGCTGGTCGCGCAGGGCAGCGACGGCAAGCAGTGCGTGGCGTCCACGGACAAGGACCTGTTCACGCTCGAGACGGTGCCCAGGCCGCTGCGGACGGCGGTCAACGAGAAGCGCGCGCTGGACGACGGCAACCGCGTGCCGTACCACATGTACTGGCAGCGCAAGGAACTGCGGGACACCCCGTACCTCGTCGCCGGGGCCCGGATGAACGGCGGCGGCCCGACCGGCTACATGCTCAAGTCGCTGGCCACCGAGCGCCAGGACCTCAACTCGCTGGCCTGGTCGCTGGGGATCGCCACCGCGCTGGCCCTGGTCGGCTCGGCGCTGCTGGCGCAGGCCGCCGCGACGACCGTGCTGCGGCCCGTGCAGCGCCTGGGCCACGCGGCCCGGCAGCTGGGCGAGGGCCGGCTGGACACCCGGCTGCGGGTGACCGGCACCGACGAACTCGCCGACCTCTCGCGCACCTTCAACCGTACGGCCGAACGCCTGGAGCAGCGGGTCGAGGAGCTGAGCGGCCGCGAGGCGTCCTCCCGCCGCTTCGTCGCCGACATGTCGCACGAGCTGCGCACGCCGCTGACGGCGATCACGGCGGTCACCGAGGTGCTGGAGGAAGAGGAGGACTCCCTCGACCCGATGATCGCGCCCGCGGTGAAGCTGGTGGTCAGCGAGACCCGGCGGCTGAACGACCTGGTGGAGAACCTGATGGAGGTCACCCGCTTCGACGCGGGGACGGCGCGGCTGGTGCAGGACGAGGTGGACGTCGCGGACCAGGTGACCGCGTGCATCGACGCGCGGGCCTGGCTGGACGCGGTCGAGCTGGACGCCGAGCGCGGCATCGTGGCCCGGCTGGACCCGCGCCGCCTCGACGTCATCCTGGCCAACCTCATCGGCAACGCGCTCAAGCACGGCGGCTCGCCGGTCCGGGTCTCGGTACGCACCGAGGCCACGCCGGACGGCGAGGACCTGGTGATCCGGGTACGGGACCACGGGCCCGGCATCCCCCAGGAGGTCCTGCCGCACGTCTTCGACCGCTTCTACAAGGCGAGCGCGTCCCGGCCGCGGTCGGAGGGCAGCGGCCTGGGCCTGTCGATCGCGCTGGAGAACGCCCACATCCACGGCGGCGAGATCACGGCCGCGAACTCGCCGGAGGGCGGCGCGGTCTTCACCCTGCGACTGCCGGTGGGCACCTCGGCCGCCGGAGCGGCCACGGAGACGGACAGCGATACGGACGGGGACGGGGGCGGCGGTACGGCCGTGGGGACCGGTACGGAGACGGGCACCCGTACCGACGGGCGCGGCCGTAAGAACGCGGGTCCCGACACGGGTCCGGACGCGGACGCGGGTCCTGAAGGCACGGAGCGGCGCGGCACCGAGTCCCGCGGCACGGAAGGCGGTGACGGCCGATGACATGGCGCACCCGTGAGCCGTCGTCCGGGCCCGGCCCCCGGCTTGCTCCCCGTACGCGGCCGTCGCCCCTCCCCCGGACCGCGGTGCTGACCGCCGTGGCCCTCGGCGCCCTCGTACCGGCCCTGGCGAGCTGCGGCATCCGCGGTACGTCCGTGCCGGTCGACGCCGGGGGCGCGCCCTCCCGCGTCAGCTGCAAGGTTCCTGCGGACTCGGTCCCCCCGGTCCCGCCCGACAGCTCGCGGGTCACCGTCTACCTGGAGTGCAGCTCGGCGCTGGCACCGGTGGAGCGGACCGTGTCCAACCCCAAGCAGCAGCCCACCGACCGTCTCCGGTCGGCCCGCGCGCTGCTGGACGAGCTCCAGGAGCAGCCGGGGCCCGTCGAGGAGGAGGCCGGGTTCATCACGGCGGTGCCGGAGAACCTGGAGGTGTCCGGGCCGCGCGCGGGCGATCCCGCGGGCACGCTGCGGCTGAGCGCGCGGCCGGAGGACCTGCCGTCCTTCGCGCTCGCCCAGATCGTGTGCACGTTCGGCGAGAGCGCTGCTCTGGGCCGTACGCACGCGGCGGTGCTGGGCGGCCCCGGCGACGGACATCCGCAGCGGTACCCGTGCTCGGACGAGGTGCGCACGCACCCGGACAGCGTGCTGGGCGCGGGGTCGGACGCTCCGGGGGCGTCGGGCTGAGACGGCCGGGGCGCCGGACTGAGACGCCCGAGGCGCCGGACTGAAGAGACCGAGAGAACATGCCGGGACGGCCACGGCGACCACGGCCCGCCCCTTACGGAACCGCGGCCGCCGGTAGGCGCGTCCTGGCCTGTGTGCAGGGTCATGGCCGCGGCGGTACCGCCGCCCTCCGTATGCGCGCCGCGGGAGCCGTCCTCCTCGTGGCGCATCTGCTGATCGTCGGCTGGCTGTCGCTGCGCCCCCGTACGGTTCCCTGGGTGCCCGCCGCGAACCTCCGGCCGCTGGCGACGATCCGCGCGGAGCTGGCGCACGGGCCGTGGGAGGCCGTGCAGAGCCTCGGGGGCGCGGTGCTGCTGCTGGCGCCGCTGGGCATTCTGCTGCCGATGGCAGCCGGCCGCTTGAACGTTTCTCCGCTGGGCTCCCTGACGCGTACGGTCTTCACCGGCGCGATGGTCTCGCTGGCGATCGGACTGCTGCAGGCCGGCATACCCGGCCGGGTGCCGGACGTGGACATGGTGCTGCTCAACACGACCGGGGTCGTACTGGCGCACCTGCTGGTCGTACCAGGGGTCCGGTACCGGCTACGCCGCAAGGAGGACCGGCCCGCACGGCCGACCCCCACGCGGACCAGGGTTCACATCGCACCGCAGGCCGACGCCCTGTCGGGCTCCCGGACCTACCTTTGAGACATCGGGGCAGACAGTCCCGTACCCGGTCGAAAAGGAGTCGAGAACCATGGCCGCCGCACTGGTCCGTCCCCGCAACAACAGGATGATCGCCGGAGTGTGCGCGGGCCTGGCGCGGCGCTTCGGCACCACGCCCGGCACGATGCGCGTGCTCTTCCTTCTCTCGTGCCTGCTCCCGGGCCCGCAGTTCCTGATCTACCTGGCCCTGTGGCTGTTCCTGCCCTCCGAGGACAAGGCCCACCGGAGCGCCTGGTAGTCGTCATACGGGCGCCTGGCAGTCATACGGACGCCTGGATCGTCCCTCACACGGACGCCTGGACAGTCCTCACACGGCCGTGCCCCGGCCCGTACACGAAGTACGGGCCGGGGCACGGCCGTGTCCGCTCCAGGACGCGTCCCGGAGCCTCAGCCGAGCGCCTTGGTGAGGCCCCCGGCAGGCAGGCCGCCCAGCAGGTTGCCCTTGTTGTTGGTCTTCAGGGCGTGCTCGGGGCCGTGGTCGCCGGTGACGCTCTTGGCGGTCTCCTGGACGGGCAGGCTGTTCTGGAGTGTGTCCGCGACGTCACCCGGTACGTTGGCGCCGGTCACCTCGGCGGCGGAAGCCGTACCGGCCGCCGCGGCGGCGAAGGCGACGCCGAGCGCGGCGGCACCGAGGGTCCTGATGGTTCCCTGCTTCATGGAAATACATCCTTGTGATGGGAGTTCGACCGGACCGGAATCTAGTGACGCCGCCGACACGCCGCAAACACCCGCCCGGAACGGAAAACGACCGGCGCTTGACACACCGGTCGTTCCCTTTTTCCCTCACCGCGGCGCTTACTCGGAGCGATACTCGCTGATCACCGCGGGCTCGGCATCCACCTGGCGGAACAGCCATTCGGACCGCAGTTCGGCGTAGCCGGGCTTGATGACATCGTTGATCATCGCCAGGCGTTCATCGAAAGGAATGAACGCGCTCTTCATCGCATTGACGGTGAACCACTGCATGTCGTCGAGCGTGTATCGAAATGTCGAGACCAGGTGCTCGAATTCCCGGGACATGCTCGTACCGCTCATCAGCCGGTTGTCGGTGTTGACCGTCAGACGGAACTGGAGCCGGCGCAGCAGGCCGATCGGGTGCTCCGCGTACGAGGTGGCGGCGCCGGTCTGGAGGTTGGAGGTGGGGCACATCTCCAGCGGGACGCGCTTGTCCCGTACGTACGAGGCGAGCCGGCCCAGCTTGACCGAGCCGTCGTCGGCGACCTCCATGTCGTCGGTGATGCGGACGCCGTGGCCGAGCCGGTCCGCGCCGCACCACTGGAGCGCCTGCCAGATCGACGGCAGGCCGAACGCCTCGCCCGCGTGGATCGTGAAGTGGTTGTTCTCCCGCTTGAGGTACTCGAACGCGTCGAGGTGGCGGGTGGGCGGGAAGCCGGCCTCGGCGCCCGCGATGTCGAACCCGGCGACACCCAGGTCGCGGTAGCGGTTGGCCAGTTCGGCGATCTCCAGGGCCCGGGCCGCGTGCCGCATGGCGGTCAGCAGGGCGCCGACGCGGATGCGGTGGCCGGCCGCGCGGGCCCGCCGCTCGCCCTCGCGGAAGCCTTCGTTGACCGCCTCGACGACCTCTTCGAGGGTGAGGCCCTTCTCCAGGTGCTGCTCGGGCGCGTACCGGACCTCGGCGTACACGACACCGTCCGCGGCCAGGTCCTCGGCGCACTCGGCCGCCACCCGCGTCAGGGCCTCGCGGGTCTGCATGACGGCACAGGTGTGCGCGAAGGTCTCCAGATAGCGTTCCAGCGAACCGGAGTCGGCGGCCTCGCGGAACCAGACGCCGAGCTTCTCGGGGTCCGTCTCGGGCAGGCCGTCGTAGCCCGTCTCGCGGGCCAGCTCGACGATGGTGGCGGGGCGCAGGCCGCCGTCGAGGTGATCGTGCAGCAGCACCTTGGGCGCGCGGCGGATCTGGTCGACGGTCGGAAGAGTGGTGGTCTCGCTCGTCATCTCGGCACTGTAGCGCCTACGCGCGTAGAACTTCACGAACGATACGCAACGGTGACCCGTACACGGGGTGGCCCGCGCGCCGCCTTCTGCCATCGTTTCGGTCATGGCTCAGCAAGCGTTGCCGGTGCGCGGTGCCCGGCTGGGGAAACCGCGGGGAACGGACGGAGCGGGACGGGCGGTGTGCGGCGTCGCGCTGTTACTGCCGGAGGGCGGCCCTTCGGGCACCCGGCGGCCCTCCCCCTTGTCCACCCTGGCGGCCCGTCCGCTGGCCGCCCGGCTGGCCCGGGCGGGACGTACGGAGGGTCTGGTGGCCCACGTCGTGCACTACCGCTGCCGCGGCTGGAACGGCCCGTCGGCCCATCCGGCGGCGGACGCCTCCTGGGCACTGGAGGAGGTGGTGCGGCGCTACGGGGACGTACCGGTCTGTCTGGCCGGTACGGGCATGGGCGCCCGCGCCGCCCTGCACGCGGCGGGCCACCCGGCGGTCAACTCCGTGCTGGCGCTGGCCCCGTGGATACCCGACCTGGGCCCGGAGGGCGCCGACTCCGTTCCCGTGAAACAGCTCGCCGGCCGGCAGGTGCTGCTCGTCCACGGCACGAACGACGAGCGGACCGACCCGGACCTGTCCTACCGCTACGCCGAGCGCGCCAAGAAGATCAACCGCGACGTCTGCCGCTTCGAGGTCCACTCCGACGGCCACTCCCTGCACCAGCACCGTTCCGAAGTCCTGGCGCTGGCCACCGACTTCGTCCTGGGCTCGCTCTTCTCCCACGACTACGCCCGCCCGGTCGCGGACGCGCTGGCGGCACCGCCGCCGCTGGGCCTGCGGATGCCGTTGGCGTCGGGCTTCGGGGAGTCGCTGAAGCACTAGGAAGGGGCGCGCGGCAGCACCGTTCCGTGGCTTTCCGGCCACCGTCAGCTCCGTCTCGACCGTCTCGACCGTCTCGACCGCCAGGGAGGCTCCCGTGCCGAACACGCTCGACCACGTGATCGTCCACTGCCACGACCAGAAGGCCACCGCCGCCTTCCTGAGCGACCTCATGGACGCCCCCGCACCCGCCGACTGGGGCCCGTTCACCCAGGTGAAGACCGCCAACGGGGTCGGCATCGACTTCCTCGACAGCCAGGTGGCGCCGGACGCGATCAACGGCAGCCACGTCGCCTTCCTGGTCACGGACACGGAGTTCGACGCGATCTTCGACCGCATCCGGAAGCAGTCGGTGCGCTACTGGGCCGACCCGTTCCGCGCGAAGGAGAACGAGATCAACCACCACTGGGGCGGCCGCGGGCTCTACGTCCTCGACCCGGGCGGCACGGTCGCCATCGAGTTCATGACCGTGACCTACGGGGCCCTGGAGGACATGGGCACGGAGTGACGCCGGCGGGTCGTCCGCGTCTCACCGGGGAATCAGCTTCCCCCTCCGCCCCAGCAGGAACTTCTTGAACGCCGCCACCGGTGGCGTGTCGGGATGGCCGTCCATCCAGGCCAGCCCGATCTCGCGGACCGCACGCGGGGCCGTGACCGTCAGCTCGGCGACGCCCGGGCGCGGCACGGCCGGCGGCGGCAGCAGCGCCACCCCGAGACCGGCGGCGACCAGGCCGCGCAGCGTCTCGGCCTCCTCCCCCTCGAACGCGATCCGCGGCGTGAAGCCCGCCTCGGCGCACAGCGCGTCGGTGATCCGGCGCAGCCCGTACCCCGGCTCCAGGGTCACGAACAGCTCCCCCGCCGCCTCCGCCAGCCGGACCCGCTTACGGGCCGCCAGCGGATGGTCGTCCGGCACCACCAGCCGCAGCTTCTGCTCGTCCAGGCGGCGCGCGACCAGGTCCGGGTAGTCCGGCACCGGCGAGGTCAGACAGAGATCCAGGTCACCGGCGCGCAGCCGCTCGATCATCGCCTCGCCGTAGTTCTGGACGAGCTGGAAACGCACCCGCGGGTGGTCGGCGCGGAAGGTGCGGATCAGGCCCGGTACGGTCTCCGAGCCCATGGTGTGCAGAAAGCCGAAGGCGACCTTGCCCGCGGTGGGGTCGGTGTCGGCCCGTACGGACTCCGTGGCGCGCTCGACGTCCAGCAGCGCGCGCTCGGTGGAAGCGAGAAAAGCGCGACCGGCCGGAGTCAGCGAAAGGGTCCGGCCGCGGCGGGCGAAGAGCGCGACCCCGAGGTCGGCCTCCAGCCGGACGATGGCACGGCTGAGGGTGGACTGCGGCATGCCCAGCTCGTGCGCGGCGCGCGTGACGTGCTCATGGCGCGCGACAGCGGCGAACTGCGCGAGCCGGGGCGTCAGGGCCAGCGCCCACGAGTCCACCCCGAGGTCCGCGGTCTCCGCCGGTTCGCCCGCCCGCGTCCGGATGTCTTTCGTGTTGCCAGGGTGCGACAGAGGCCGCCCTGAGCTGCTGTTATGCGCCACAGCATCGATTATGGCGTTTCTATGCATTGGACGCATGAAACCGGCAGGCATACGTTCGGATCATGCCTCCCGCCGATACCGGGGCGTCGGCCGCCGCGCGCGCCGACGCCTGTGCGCAGTCGTCCCCCGTCACCTCCTCCGCGCCCGCCGCCGACGCGCCCCCGGCGCCCGACCCCGAGGCCGCCAAGCTGCACCCGGGCGGCCCCGGTTACCGCCGGATGAGCTTCGCCCTCTTCGCGGCAGGCGTCGCCACCTTCGCGCTCCTGTACTCCACCCAGGCGCTGCTCCCCGCGATCTCCGTCGACCTCGCCGTGGCACCCGACCAGGCCAGCTGGACCGTGTCGGCCGCCACCTTCGGCCTGGCCCTGGCCGTCATCCCGCTGAGCGCGCTGTCCGAACGCTTCGGCCGCCGCACGATGATGACCGCCTCCCTGTCGGTCGCCGCGCTGATCGCGATGCTGGTGCCGTTCGCCCCCGACCTGGGCTGGCTGGTCGCGCTGCGCACCGTCCAGGGCGTGGCGCTGGCCGGGCTGCCGGCCTCCGCGATGGCGTTCCTCGCCGAAGAGGTACGGGCCAAGGCGCTGGTCGCCGCGATCGGCCTGTTCGTGGCGGGCAACAGCATCGGCGGCATGTCGGGCCGGATCGTCACCGGCTGGGTGGCCCAGGCCTGGGGATGGCGCGCCGCGCTCGGCGCCGTCGGACTGCTGGCCGTGCTCTGCGCGGTGGCCTTCCGCCTCCTGGTCCCCAAGGCCCGGCACTTCTCCCCCCGCAAGGTCGGCCCGCGCGCCCTGGCCCGCACCCTCGGCGGCCACCTCTCCGACCCGCTGCTGCGCCGCCTGTACGGCATCGGCGCCCTGTTCATGACCGTCTTCGGCGCCGTCTACACCGTCATCGGCTACCGCCTGGTCGACGAGCCCTTCAACCTCCCCCAGGGCATCGTCGGCTCGATCTTCCTCATCTACCTCGTCGGCACGGTCTCCTCCGCCGCGGCAGGCCGCCTGGTAGGCCGCGTCGGCCGCCGCGGGGCCCTCTACCTCGCGGTCGGCACCACGGCGGCGGGCCTGCTGCTCACCCTCACCACGTCGCTCGCCGCCGTCCTGCTGGGCCTGGTCCTGATCACCGCGGGCTTCTTCGCGGGCCACGCGGTGGCGTCGTCCTCCGTCAGCCGCACCGCGAAGACGGCCCGCGCCCAGGCGTCGGCGCTGTACCAGTGCGCGTACTACATCGGCAGCAGCATCGGCGGCGCACTCGGCGCGGCAGCGTTCCACGCGGGCGGCTGGGAGGCCACCGTCGCCCTGGCCCTGGCCGCGATGGCCGGCGCCGCGTCGATCACGCTGTACGCGACGCGGAAGGCGATGGCGGAACGGCGCGTCCTGCACGTACAACAGGCCGCGTAGGCGGCTCCGCCGCCCGGAACCCGGAAGGCCCACTCCGCCACCTGTCCTGGTGGGGTGGGCCTTTCGTCCGTCTCAGGGACCGAAGGGAAACACGCTGGTGTCGATGGTAAGGCCGAAGGGCTCCGGGAGGTGAATGTCCTCCCCGAACTTCACCGCCTGGAGTTCCTGGTAGACGGCGTCTTCCGGCTCCCCGAACAGCGTGACCGTGGGTCCGGGAGGAGCGAAGCGATCAATGAGGAGGTAGAGCGGAACGCCCGCCTCCGCGTACGCGGCTGCCTTGTTCAGCCGGTCGTAGCCCGCGTTGCTCGGCGAGGTGATCTCGACGACCAGCTCCGCGGCCGTGAGCGGGACGTCCTCGCTCCCTTCGATGCGGTCGAGAACGTCGTCCGGGACCACGACGAGGTCCGGGATGAAGAGCCGTCCACGCATGGGGTGGGTGACTCCGAGAGTCTGGTACACCCCCCACTCCTCGGGCAGCACCGCGTAGAGCCGGCGGTGCACCTTTTCAGCGATGCGGTTGTGAGGGGCGGCCGGGGGTGGTGACACAACGATGACTCCATCAATGATCTCCACCTTGCTGCCCTCGGGCCAGTCCGCTTCCTGCCAGAAGCGGAGCAGCTCATCCCAGTACTGCCCCGGAGCGGGGTCGGCGGGGAGTGCACTCACGGCGGTCTCCTTACGTGTCGTGGCACTGATCCCAGCATGGCGAACGGGACCGGAACCGGTCCACCGATCCCGTTCACCCGAACGATTCACCCGCCCCTCACCCCTTCAACGGATCATGCCCCCGGTTCATCAACGAGTGTCCAACCGTCCTGGCGGTACGGCCCCTCTTGCGGGGAGCGGCCCCGGCCAACGCTGGGCCGCTCAGCCGGCCAAGCCCGACCGGAGATCCGATTCCGATGCCTTGCCGTTCGCCCAGGCCCAGATCAGCCGCCGGGCAGCCCGGTCCACGGGAAGCGCACGCCGACAAGCGCGGTACATCAGGGCCGGCTGTCCGGCCACGTACCATCCTTCACCCGCAGCCTTCAGGCAGATGTCCGCAGGCAGCGCGCCTTCGGTGAAGAGCTTCGCCATCGCGTCGGCGTCGACGTCGAATTTCGACCGAGCAGCGGGAGAGACCCCGTACGTCTCTGCGAACTCTCGGCAGATGTCACGAGCGGCATAGGACGGCACGCAACGGAGCCACCATTCCTCTTTCGGCATCCTGGAGAACGCTTCGATTCCGAAGACCGGTCGCAGCGACACGTCGATCGCCTCGATCTCTGCGACGACCCGAAGCAAATCTGCCTCGCGCTGACCGGCGAAGCCCGACCCGCGGGAATCAGTGATCATCTCGTGGAGAACGCTCCGCGAACTGACCTCCACGAGATAGTCCTCCAGGTCCCACGGGTAGCCGTCAGTACAATCCTCGGCAAAAGCGCGCCAACGAGCGAGTTTTTCTGCGGGATCCACGAGTACACCCTCCGGAGGCTGAAATGATCCTGCATCATGCACAAAACCACCATTCAGCCTACCTCTTGCTCTCATTGTCCATATATTTGTGTGCGTCCATGATGGTTTCGCCGGGCCGGACGTAGCTGGTTACCCTGCCATTCTGCGCGATGGCCAATCTGCCTTCCGGGTCCATGCGCAGTACGGCCCCATCGGATGAACGGATCACCTCGCGGACTCCTGAGGGCACTTCAGATGTACGGAACAATCCTTCGGAGTCCGCCACGTAACGCGCAAATCCGTCATCGTCATCATGCTGATCCTGATATTCTGGCATATCAGCCTTGCCGTCCCTGGCACCCTCCCCATATGCGTGCTTGTCGTAATGCGCATCCACCTCCCTCGGATCCCACTTGTACGGCGCGAGACCGAGCGGATCGCTCCAGGTGTGCGGGTTGTGGACATACGCGACAGGATTGGGTGCCGGATGCAGCCCCAGGGGGTCGGGGCTGACATATCGAGCGACTTCGGGGTCGTAGTAGCGATGGAAGTTGTAATGCAGCGATGTTTCCGGGTCGAAGTACTGGCCCGGAAACCGAAGTGGCGTGCAGGCGGTACTGGCCGATGTCCAGGTGGTAAGCCCCCACAGTGCGCTGCGGCTTCGCCACGAGACATGTCCGCTTTCGTCGACCAGTTCGGCGGGCGCGCCGACGAGATCGGTCACGATCGCGAAAAAACGCTCTGCGACTTCGGTGTCGTCGGCACGGGTAAGGCGTTCACGCTGGGTCAACGGTTTCGAGCCGTGGTGATCCCATGTGAGCGTGACCTGCGTCCCGTGCTTCCGCACCGATGTGATCTGCTCGCACAGGGTGGCGCCGTCCCAGGTGAAGTCCACCTGCTCGGCGATGTCCTGCTCGTCACCGGTCAGACGCTGTTTGGTGATGCGCCGGCCGAGAGGGTCGTAGGTGTAGCGCCAGGTGGTGCCGTCGGGTGTGATGCAGGAGACCAGGCGGTCTTCGGCGTCCCAGGTGTAACGCCAGGTGTCCGGCTTTCGCGACAGGCGGTTCCGTTGGCGCAGAGAGGCACGGCCGGCCGCGTCGTATGTGTAACGGATGCTTCCGGCGCGTTGGAGGCGGGTGCCCGTGTACAGGCGGTCGCCTCGGGCCTCGGCGGCCGGGTGGCAGTCGGGCCAGGCTGCGTGACTCTGGTTTCCAGCCGCGTCGTAGGCGTAAGCCTCCGTCCAGTTGCGGGCCGACACAGTGATCACCCGGCCGGCGGAGTCGAGCCCGAAGCGACGGCGACCGTTGAGGTGGTCGTCCACTTCGGTGAGGTGCCCGTCCGAGCGGTAGGTATATGCGCGACGCTGGATGGTTTCGGCGTCCGAGGCGACATGTTGGCCGGTGAGGCGGCCGCGGGCGTCAAAATTGTGCGCGAAGGTGAGGCTTCCGAGAGTGCGCGCAAGCTCCCGGCCAAGTGCGTCGCGCGTGAAGGTCAGTGTCCGCCCGGAGATCTCCAGGCCGTCGCGTCGCCCTGCCGCGTCATAGGTCCAGGTGCTGACCGCCCCGGCAGGGGTGGTGCGGGACGTACGACGCCCCATGGCGTCATAACTGTAGGTGGTGGACCGGCCGTTCACCATCTCACCGACGACCCTGCCGAACTCATCCCGGGTATACAGCAGTTCACTGTCCGGATCCGCGATCCGCAGTGGCTGACCGGCCGCATCGTAGGTGAAGGTAGTGAGTTTCCCGGCCACGTCTTTGGTGAGGACACGGCCGAGGATGTCGTATCGGTAGCGAATGGTGTGGTTCAGCGGAGTCGTGCGGGAAGTCAGACGCCCGACCGCGTCATAGGCATAAGTTTGACTTCGGCTGTCGAAATCCGTTTCGGATATCAGGCGACCTGCGCGGTCATACTCGTAGTGCCAGGTCAAACCCTGCGGGTTGGTGACCTTCGTGAGCCGTAGCCCGGCGTCATGGACGAATTCGTAGCGGGCACCGTCCGGACCGGTGCGCACCGTGAGCTGGTCGAAATGTCCGTACTCGAATACGGTGACGTGGCCGAGGGGATCGGTGTGAGTGGTGCAGTTGCCCTCTCCGTCGTAGGACCAGCTCTCCTGGGCGGTGTCGGGGTGGATCCGGGATACGAGGCGTCCTTCGGGGGTCCACCGATAGCGCGTGGTGTTGCCGAGGGGATCGATCAGGGCGGTGGTACGGCCGAATGCGTCTCGGTGGAAGGTTGTGGTGGCACCAAGGGCGTCAGTGACGGTAAGCGGGAGTCCGTTGGCATCACACGCGACACGGGTGACGTTGCCCAGGGGGTCTGTGACCGAGGTGTGGTGGCCGAGCCGGTCGTGGGTGAAGCGGCTGGTGCGGCCGGCGGAATCCGTGACGGCTGTCCGGTTGCCCCTGGCGTCGTACTCGTACCGGACGGTTCTGCTTTCTGGGCCGGTGATCTCCGCTGCCAGGCCCAGGTCGGTGTAGACGGTGGTGGTGGAGGAGCCGTCGGGGTGGACGACGGACACCGGGTTCCCGTCCTCGTCATAGGTGATCCGCGTGACGGCGCCCATCGGGTCGGTGATCTGAACGGGCCGGTCGTGTGTGTCGTAGACGGTGCGGGTGGTGTGGCCGAGCGGATCGGTGACGGCGATGACCTGAAGGTCTCCGTTGACGAGGTACCGGGTCTCGCCGCCCTGTCCGTCGGTATGCGTGGTGACTCGGTGACCGTCGGCTGCGTCGGCCCCTTCGTAGGTGAACCGGTTGGCCAAGTGGCCCTCGGCGCCGGACTGGGCGGTACAGCGATGCCGATCGTCGTAGGTGTACTCGTAGCGGGAGCCGTTGGAGTCCACCCAGGCGGTCATACGGTGCTCGGCGTCGTACTCGAAGCGGGTCGTCGCTCCGGTGGAGTCGGCGGCAGAGGTGAGGTTGCCGGCCTCGTCGTGCCCGTAGGACATCAGCAACTGATCCGAGCCGTTGTCGGCCGCACCCGACAGGTGCAACGCGGTGAGGTGGCCCTGATCGTCGCAGGTCAGCTTCAGCTCGTACCCGGCACTGTGCCGAACCGCGTACGGGTTGCCGGTCTCATCCGCGTAGTCGAAGGTGATCCGATGCCCGTTACGGTCCGCGATCTCGTCGGGTAGGGCCAGACCTGGGGCATGCGACGCGTCACTGAAGTACAGTGTCTGGCCGCTCTGCAGGTCGTCTACGGCCCAGTCGCCTTGCGGCGTACGTATCAGGGGCCAGCGCGGACCGCTCTTCGGCAGAACCCGCTCACCGGCTGCGGGAAGCGGGTAGCGCAGCAGCATCCCGGCCTCGGTGACGAAGACGACGCCCTCGTCGTCGGCCTCCAGGCGTTGGTCGACCGTGGAATACCACGAAGGCCCGATGTGCCGTCCGATGCGGGTGGAGGACTCGTACCTACGGGTGAACAGCAGCGGGAGAGCACCGGGCAACGCGATGTCGGTCTGGTTCAGGAACACCCTGCCCGTGGCCAGGTCGACCGGGTCGGTACCGTCCGTGCTCTTGCCCTCGTCCCTGCGGGTCTTGTCGTGAGGGTGGTCGGCGTCGGCCTGCTCTGCGCTCTTCGACGGTCTTATGGACCCGGTACCCGACGAGTGCGACGAGGCGCCACTACCGCTCTTCGGCCCCTTGAGGTCCTTCGGGGCACCCTTGCCGAGGCCCGTGAAGTGGTCAGCCAGCCCTTTGTCGTTCTCTTGGTGGTTCTTGGCCATCTGCTTGACGCCACGGGTCATGTTGTCGTCGAGGTGCTTGGCAGCCTTCTTGACGCCGTCCTCGATGCCGTCGACGACCTTGTCCAGCATCGCGTTCGCGGCGTTGGCGATGGCGTCCTTGCCCCGGGTTCGGCCGTGGTGTCCCTTGGCTTTGCCGATCTTCCCGCCGGCCTTGTCGCGGAACATGCTGCCCGCGCTCAGCAGACTCGTGACCAGCTTGTCGTGCTCGGCCTTGTCGAAACTGAAGCCGCCGCTGCCGCCCCCGCCTCCCCCTGAGCCGCTGCCGCCGGCGCTCAGCAGCTGCATCGGGGTGTCGGCAGCCGACTTGGCGGTGCCCTTGGCATGCTGCACGCCTTGTCCGAAGCCCTCTTTGCCCGCCTTGGCAGTGCGGCCCAGGTCGACGCCGTCCTGCACTCCCAGCGCGTTGGCGCCGAGCTGGACGACGAGGTCGCCGACCATTGCCCCAAGCGCCTCCTCGACGGGGGTCAGGGCCATGCTGACGACCTGTTCGGCGACCTGCTGACAGGCCTCCTTGAACAGCCGTCTGACGATCACACGGGTCGCCTGGGTGGCCGCCAGCGCACCCACCTCGGACAGTCCCAAGGTGAAGGGCGCCGCAACCTGCGCGGCGACCACCTCCGCCGCGAGGATGCCCAGCTGGACGATCGCGCCGGCCTTCGCGCCCTCGATGAGCACCGCGACACCGTCCATGGCCGTCGCCGCCATCCGGCCGCACTCGCCCAGGTTCTTCAGATGTGTGCCGTTGATCTTGCCCCAGCGAGCGTTCAACGCCTCCACAGCCGTGGAGCCGCCGGACGCCCCCACCAAGCCCTGGACCGCGGTGTGCGCCTCGTTCGCGCCCTCGTCGATGTCGCCGGCGAACTCCCGCATGGCGTTCGCCATCTCGCGGTAGTCGTCCTCGTCCACATTCGGCCACGACACCCCGATGATGTCGAGAACCTCATCCGCTCAGCCAGGCAGCACCACACCCATACGAAACTTCCGCCCCCCTCAGAACCGGCAGTCGAGCCACCAGACGCTCTCATCCGGGCCAGCGGTTCCCCCGCACCGGTGAAACTTGCGTGTCAACAGGCCCTGCCGCCGCGAGGGCCTGCGGGATGGCCGCAAGGTCACTCGCACAGAGATCCGCGGACCGGGGCCCCACCCGTCACCCTTTCAACGGATCATGCCCCCAGTTCATCAACGAATACCGCCACGTCGTCTCCTTCACGTCCCCCGACGGCTGCTGCGCGAGATGGCGGTGCACGTACCCCGTCACCTTGCGCATGTGGGCGTAATCGTCGTCCGAGAGATCCGCGCGCTTGGTGCGCAGCAGTGAAACGATCCGGCGGCCGGACTCGTGGCCCACCGACTCGCCGCCGCCCTTGTGCTGCCCCGACTCCTTGGACTCGTCCTTCTTCAGCCAGGACTCCAGCTCGGACGGGGACATGTTCACCGCGTCCTTGAAGTCCTGCCAGACGGTGTCCTGGTCGTCCTCCGTCTTCGCCATGGGCTCAGGACCGCTTCTTCTTCAGGGCCCCGGGCTTGTGCACGGCCGAGCCGCCGGACTTGTCGCTGCGGACCTTGTACTGCGGGTCGTCCGGTGAGGCGTCCACCGTGCGCCCGGCCTCCTCCGTACGCTCCGTGATCTTCTTCTCCACCTTGCCGGCGGCCTTGCTGCCGTGGCTCTTCCAGGTGACCTTGTCGCCCTTGCTGAGGTCGTCCTTCTTCTTCGCCATCGCCGGTCTCCTCGCGGTCAGGTCCTTCCAGGACAGCACCGGTCGGGGCGCGGCGCGCGTCGGGCGCGCTCCGAGGGGAGCGCGCCCGGCGGCCGTGAAGGGGGAAGGGTCAGCCGATGCGGTCCAGGATCACCGGGTTCGGGGTGAAGTCGGTGCCGGGCGGGGCGATGAGGACGCCGCCGTCGAGGGCTTCGAGGGCGTAGGGGAGCTTTTCGGGGGTGTCGGTGTGGAGGGTGAGGAGGGGCTGGCCCTCCTTGACCTCGTCGCCGGGCTTGGCGTGGAGTTCGATGCCCGCGCCGGCCTGGACCGGGTCCTCCTTGCGGGCGCGGCCGGCGCCCAGGCGCCAGGCGGAGACGCCCACCGCGTACGCGTCGAGGGTGGTCAGGACGCCGGAGGCGGAGGCGTTGACGGTGTGCTGTTCGCGGGCGACCGGGAGCGGGGCGTCGGGGTCGCCGCCCTGGGCCTGGATCATGCGGCGCCAGTGGTCCATGGCGGAGCCGTCGGCGAGGGCCTTGGCCGGGTCGGCGTCCTTCAGACCGGCCGCGTCGAGCATCTCGCGGGCCAGCGCGAGGGTGAGTTCGACGACGTCGGCCGGGCCGCCGCCCGCCAGGACCTCCACCGATTCGCGGACTTCGAGGGCGTTGCCGGCGGTCAGGCCGAGCGGGGTGGACATGTCGGTGAGCAGCGCGGAGGTGCGTACGCCGTGGTCGGTGCCGAGTTCGACCATGGTGGTGGCCAGTTCGCGGGCGTCCTCGATGTTCTTCATGAAGGCGCCGGAGCCGACCTTGACGTCCAGGACGAGCGAGCCGGTGCCCTCGGCGATCTTCTTGGACATGATCGAGGAGGCGATGAGCGGGATGGCCTCGACGGTGCCGGTGACGTCGCGCAGCGCGTACAGCTTCTTGTCGGCGGGGGCCAGGCCGTCGCCCGCGGCGCAGATGACCGAGCCGACGCTGTCCAGTACGTCCATCATCTCGGCGTTGGACAGCAGCGCGCGCCAGCCGGGGATGGCCTCCAGCTTGTCGAGGGTGCCGCCGGTGTGGCCGAGGCCGCGGCCGGAGAGCTGCGGCACGACCGCGCCGCAGGCGGCGACGAGGGGCGCGAGCGGCAGGGTGATCTTGTCGCCGACGCCGCCGGTGGAGTGCTTGTCGGCGGTCGGGCGGGACAGGCCGGCGAAGTCCATCCGCTCGCCGGAGGCGATCATGGCGGCGGTCCAGCGGGCGATCTCCGTACGGTTCATGCCGTTGAGGAAGACGGCCATCGCCAGGGCCGACATCTGCTCGTGGGCGACCTCGCCGCGCGTGTAGGCGTCGATGACCCAGTCGATCTGCTCGGGGGTCAGCTCCTGCTTGTCGCGCTTGGCGCGGATGACCGAGATGACGTCCATCTGGGCTTCCTTTCGTGGAACGGCCGGCTCAGCCCGTCCCTGTACCCGGGAACGACGCGGCGAGCGGGCGTGTTCAGTTCTACACGCATAGAGCCGGGAGATCGAGGGGCCCGCACCGCTGGGGTGCGGTGCGGGCCGGTGGGCCGTCAGCGGGCCAGGTGCTGGGGGCCGAACGCGTCGGGGAGGAGGTCGTCCAGGCGTCGGACGCCCGCCTCCCCGCTGTCGATCAGCAGGCCGGGGCCGCCGTGCTCGTACAGCAGCTGGCGGCAGCGGCCGCACGGGACGAGCAGTTCGCCCTGGCCGTCCACGCAGGTGAACGCGGTCAGCCGGCCGCCGCCGGTGGCGGCCAGCGCGGAGACCAGGCCGCATTCGGCGCACAGGCCCAGTCCGTACGAGGCGTTCTCCACGTTGCAGCCGACGACCGTACGGCCGTCGTCCACCAGGGCCGCGGCGCCGACCGGGTAGCCGGAGTACGGAGCGTACGCCCGGGACATCGCGTCCCGGGCCGCCTCGCGCAGCTGCTCCCAGTCGACCGGCACCTGGCCGTCGCCGCTCCGGCCTTCGTTCATCCGGCCATCGTGCGTCATGTGCCCTGCCCCCGCCGGTACGGCTTGCCGTTGGCCTTCGGGGGCCGCAGCCGCTGTGCGAACAGTGCCAGCACCAGCAGCGTGGCGATGTACGGGCTGGCCTCGACCAGCTCCAGCGGCACCACGTCGGTGAGGAAGTACCAGAGGACGAGGAGCACCGCCGCGACGCCCGCGACCGCCGCCTGGGCGCGCTTGGCGGCGCGCAGCCGGAACAGTGCCAGGACGGCGAGCAGTGCCGCCAGGCCCAGCAGCAGCGCGTGCACGGTCGGGCCGCCGCTGCGCAGCTGCATGGCGTCCATGAAACCGAACAGGCCCGCGCCCATCGCGACGCCGCCGGGCCGCCAGTTGCCGAAGATCATCGTGGCCAGGCCGATGTAGCCGCGGCCGCCGGTCTGTCCGTCCTGGAAGAAGTGCGTGCTGATGGACAGGAACGCGCCGCCGAGCCCGGCCAGCGCGCCGGAGACCAGCACCGCCGCGTACTTGTACGTGTAGACGTTGACACCCAGCGACTCCGCCGAGACCGGCGCCTCGCCGCAGGACCGCAGCCGCAGGCCGAAGGAGGAGCGCCACAGCAGGTAGAAGGTCCCGACGAAGAGCAGGGCGGCCAGCACGGTGAGCCAGGAGACGTTGGTGACCAGGCCGCCGAGGATGCCGGCCACGTCGGAGACCAGGAACCAGTGGTGGTTTTCGAGGGACTGCAACGCGTCCGAGAGGCCCGGGACGGTGAACGTCGGCATGTCGGCCATCGGCGGCGACTGCTTGTCGTTGCCGCCCGCCTGCATGGCCGCGCTGCCCTCCGCGCCGAACCACAGCGTGGCCAGGTACTGCGTCGCGCCCAGCGCCAGGATGTTGATCGCGACACCGGAGACGATGTGGTCGACACCGAAGCTGACGGTGGCGATGGCGTGCACCAGCCCGCCGAGCGCGCCGCCCAGGATGCCGATGGCCGCGGCGGCCCACGGGCCGTGCTGCCAGCCGATCCAGCCGGCCGCGAACGAGCCGAGCATCATCATGCCTTCGAGGCCGATGTTGACCACGCCGGCCCGCTCGGCCCACAGACCGCCGAGGCCGGCCAGGCCGATCGAGGTGGCGGCGGCGAGAGCCGCGCCGAACTGTCCGGCGGAGGTCAGGTCGTTGGTGCCGGTGACCACGCGCAGCAGGGACACCGCGACGATCGCCCCGGCGATGATCAGCAGGATGACCGGGTAGGTCAGCTTGCGGCGACCGCCACCCCGCGCGCTGGCGCCGGGCCGGGCCGCGGGCTTGAGTTCCGTACTCACGCGGTCGCCTCCGCCTTGTCGTTCTCACCTGGGTTCGTACGGGCCTGGGCGGCCAGTTCCTCGCCGACCTTGCGCTGCTGGGCGCGCAGCCCGTACCGGCGCACGATCTCGTACGCGATGACCACGCACAGCACGATCACGCCCTGGATCACGCCGACGATCTCCTGCGCGTACCCCTCGAACTCCAGGCGGGAGCCGGTGCGGTCGAGGAACGCCCACAGCAGCGCGCCGCACGCCATGCCCACCGGGTGGTTGCGGCCCAGCAGCGCGATGGCGATGCCGGTGAAGCCGATGCCGGCCGGGAAGTCGGTGCCGTAGTTGAAGGACTCGTTGAGCAGCGTCGGCATGCCCACCAGGCCCGCCGCGGCGCCCGAGAGCAGCATGGAGATGACCACCATGCGCTTGACGCTGACGCCGCTCGCCTCGGCGGCCGGCTCGGAGGTGCCGACCGCGCGCAGGTCGAAGCCGAAGCGGGTGCGGTTGAGCACGAACCAGTAGACGAAGCCGGCCAGCGCCGCGATCACCACGAAGCCGTAGACCGGCTTGGGGTCGGTCGGGAAGCTGAAGAAGTGGCTCGACTCCGGCAGGAATTTGGTGTGCAGCAGGTTGCCGTCCTTGATCGCGAGGCGGCCGTCCTGGAGGAAGTAGCCGATCACGGAGGCGGCGATGGCGTTCAGCATGATCGTGGTGATCACCTCGCTGACGCCGCGCGAGGTCTTCAGTACGCCCGCGATGCCCGCCCACACCGCGCCCACCAGCATGGCGATCACGATGAGCAGGATGATCTGGAGCGCGCCGGGCAGCGCGATCGCGCCGCCGACCGCGGCGGCCGCGAAGGCCGCCAGCCGGTACTGCCCGTCCACACCGATGTTGAACAGGTTCATCCGGAAGCCGATGGCCACCGCCAGTGCCGACAGGTAGTACGGCACCGCCTTGTTGATGATCCAGACCTGGCTGTCGCTGTAGTGGCCGTAATCGACCATGATCCAGTAGGCGCGCAGCGGGTTCTCGCCCGACGCCAGGAAGACCAGCGAACTGATGACGAACGCGGCGGCGACGGCCAGCAGCGGCGCCGCGAGCGCCAGCAGCACCTTGTCCTTGGTGAGCGACCTGGTCAGCGTCTTCACTCCCGGTCACCGCCCTCGCGGGTGTCAGCGTCTTCAGCGGTGAGGTGACCGCTGGCGGCACCGGTCATGGCCGAGCCCAACTCCTCCGGGGTGATGGTCGCGGGGTCGGCGTCCGCGACCAGCCGGCCCCGGTACATCACCCGCAGGGTGTCGGAGAGCCCGATCAGCTCGTCCAGGTCGGCAGAGATCAGCAGGACCGCCAGGCCCTCCCGGCGCGCGGCGCGGATCTGCTCCCAGATCTGCGCCTGTGCGCCGACGTCCACGCCCCGCGTGGGGTGGGCGGCGATCAGCAGCTTGGGGTGATGGCTCATCTCCCGGCCGACGATCAGCTTCTGCTGGTTGCCGCCGGACAGCGAGGCCGCCGTCACCTCGATACCGGGCGTCCGTACGTCGTACTCGGCGACGATCCGCTCGGTGTCCTTACGGGCCCCGGCCAGGTCGAGCAGCCGGCCCTTGCTGTTGGGGCGCTCGGTGACGTGCCCCAGGATGCGGTTCTCCCACAGGGGTGCTTCCAGGAGCAGGCCGTGCCGGTGGCGGTCCTCGGGTACGTAGCCGATGCCGTCCTCGCGGCGCTTGCGCGTGCTGGCGCCGGACAGGTCCTGCCCGTCCAGCGTCACGGTGCCGGCGTCCAGGGTGCGCGTGCCGATGATCGCCTCGACGAGTTCGGCCTGTCCGTTGCCCTCCACGCCGGCGACGCCGAGCACCTCGCCCTTGTGGATGGTGAAGGTGATGCCGTCCAGCACGGTCCGGACGACGCCGTCGGAGTCGGTGGCGCTCAGCCGGAGGTCCGCGACGCCCAGCATCGGGGTGTCCGTCACCGTCGACTCCCGTGTCTCCGGCGACGGCAGCTCGCTGCCCACCATCAGCTCGGCGAGCTGCTTGGGCGTGGTCTTCGACGGCTCCACCGAGGCGACGGTGGTGCCCCGGCGGATGACGGTGATGTCGTCCGCGACGGACAGCACCTCGCCCAGCTTGTGCGAGATGAAGATGACGGTCAGGCCCTCGGACTTCAGCTCCCGCAGGTTGTCGAAGAGCGCGTCGACCTCCTGCGGGACCAGGACCGCGGTCGGCTCGTCGAGGATGAGCGTACGGGCGCCGCGGTAGAGGACCTTGAGGATCTCCACCCGCTGCCGGTCCGCGACGCCGAGGTCCTCCACGAGGACGTCGGGCCGGATGCTCAGCCCGTACGCGTCCGAGATCTCCATGATCTTGGCGCGGGCCTTGCCGGCGATGCCGTGCAGCTTTTCCGCGCCCAGGACCACGTTCTCCAGGACGGTGAGGTTGTCGGCCAGCATGAAGTGCTGGTGCACCATGCCGATGCCGCGGGCGATGGCGTCCGCGGGGGTGCCCAGCGCGGCCTGCTCGCCGTCGAGCGTGATGGTGCCCTCGTCCGGCTTCTGCATCCCGTAAAGGATCTTCATCAGCGTCGACTTGCCCGCGCCGTTCTCGCCGCACAGGGCGTGCACGGTGCCGCGGCGCACGGTCAGGTCGATGTCGTGGTTGGCCACGACACCGGGGAAACGCTTGGTGATACCGCGGAGTTCGACGGCTGCGGGGCCCGGCTTCGCCGGGCGGCTGATCGTGGGTGCTGCGTTGATGGCGCACTCCCCTCGGGGGTGGTTGTCCTTGGCCATGTCCTGGGCGGACGGCGGCAGCGAGTACCGGCCGTCGGGGGCGCGGGCGTGGGTGGGTCCGCGGCCGCGTGGTGATTCGGCCGGGGTCTGTCCGCGGCCGGACGGTGGTCCGGCCGGGGTGTCTCCGCGGCCGCGATGGGGCGCACGGTATCGGGGCCGCGATGCGGCGGGACACCGTCCGGCGCCCTGCTACGGCGTCTCCTTGACCTTCACCTTGCCCTCGACGATCTTCTGCCGGGCGGCGTCGATCTGCGGCTGGATGTCCTTGATGAAGCCGCCCGACGTGGCGAGCGTGACGCCCTTCTTCTTCATGTCGTACGCGTGCACGCCCGTCAACGGCTTGCCGTCCTCGACGCTCTTGATCAGGTCGAACACCGCCACGTCCACGTTCTTGACCACCGACGTCAGGATGCAGTCCTTGTACTTCGCCAGGCCCGGCTGAAGGTACTGGTCGGAGTCCACGCCGATCGCCCAGGCGCCCTTGCGCTTGCTGATCGCCTCGATGGCGCCCGCGCCCGACTGGCCGGCCGCGGAGTAGATCACGTCGATGCCGCTGTCCAGCATGCCGCCGGCCTTGGCCTTCGCGGCGGCCGGGTCGTTGAACCCCTTGTCGTTGTTGGGGTACAGGTACTGCGACGTGACCTCGGTGTTCGGGTCGGTGTCCCGTACACCTTGCTCGAAGCCGGCCTGGAACTTCTGGATCAGCGCGTTGTTCACGCCGCCGATGAAGCCGACCTTGTGGTTCTTGCTCTTCAGCGCGGCGGCGACGCCCGCCAGGTACGAGCCCTCGTGCTCCGCGAACACCATCGCGTCCACGTTCTTGCCCTGCGGCACCGCGTCCACGACGCCGAACGTCGTCTCCGGGAAGTCCTTGGCGACGTTCTCGATGGACCGGCTGTAGGCGAAACCTACACCTATGACCGGGTTGTAACCGGCCTCGGCGAACGACGTGAGCCGCTGCTCGCGGTCCGCCTCCGTCTCGCCGTTCTTCGCGGTCAGCATCTTGACGTTGACGCCCAGCTTTTCCTTGGCGTTCATGGTGCCGCGGGCGGCCGCCTCGTTGAAGGAGTGGTCGTCCCGCCCGCCGATGTCGAACGCGAGTCCGACTCCGGCGTGGCTGGCCCGGTTCGCCTCGGCGAAGCTCTGACCGCAAGCGGTGGCGGTGACCGCGAGAAGCGCGGAGGCGCTGGCCGCGGCGGCAAACCTGGTGACCCGACGCACGGGGCCTTCCCTTCGCTCACAGCGCCCACGGTGGCGCTGGCTTGACGGGAGATTAACGCGCGTAGACCTGGCGCAAAACCCTTCACTGCGTGGCCGTTATCTGATTGTTCCTCCCCGTCGTGGGGGTGCGCGCTTCAAGCGGGGGTTGTGCTGACGCACGGCTCGCATTGCTTGGGTGGTGGGGGCGGGGGCGCGCAGGGGGCCAACTCCTCTGCACCGTGTACGTCGCCCAGGGTGTGTTGGTGAACGAGGGCTCCCGGCTGCCTGCGGGGATGGCCCCCTACACGCCCCCTCCGGCCGGATTGGCGAGCCGAGGTCGGTGGGGGGAGAAAAAGAACGATCGCCCTGGTGCCCGCCCACCTGAGGGTGAGGCGCACGGGGTGGATGGCGGTAAGGCTGCTGGGCTGGCCTGGCCATATGCCAGGGGCGGCTCGGGCTTGGGCTTGGCTTGTGAAAAGCCCAGCCCGATCGCTCCGATAGTCGCCGGACGGCCAGGGCTCGGGGGTACGCAGGGGTCTCCCCGCAGGCAGTCCGCACGCTGGCCCATGTATCCGATTCACCGCAGCTAAAGGATGCTGTGGGGGCGCCCCCGGCCGGAGGCTGGGGGAGAGTGACCCCGGAGTGCCCCCGAGCCCCCACCCACCGGACCTATTGCGCACGACGCGCGCACACCATCGACCCCATCGCGCGCAACGCGCGCATCCCAGGTCGTACTACCCCAGCAACGCCGCCGCCGTGAACAGTTCCACCCCGGCGCGAATCGAACTCTCGTCCACGTCGAAATCGCCGCGGTGCAGGTCGAAGCGGGCCGTACTGCCCGGTGGCCGCACCCCCAGGCGGGCCATCGCGCCGGGGACGTGTTCCAGGTACCAGGAGAAGTCCTCGCCGCCCAGGGACTGCTCGGTGCCTTCGACGGCGTGCGAGCCGCGGCGGGCGGCCATCGCGTCGTGCAGGAGTTGGGTGGAGACCGGTTCGTTCACCACCGGTGGGACTCCCCGTACGTACGTCACCTGGCACTTCGCCCCGTACAGCGCAGCGACCTCGTCGATCGCCGCGTGCACCATGTCGGGTGCGCCGCGCCACGCGTCCAGGTCCAGGCAGCGCACCGTGCCGGCCAGTTCCGCGTGCTGGGGGATGACGTTGCAGGCGTGGCCCACGTCCAGGCGGCCCCAGGTCACCGCGAGGCCGGCGCGGGTGTCGACGCGCCGGGAGAGGAGTGCGGGGACGTCGACGACGATGCGGGCGGCGGCCGTGACGAGGTCGGTGGTCAGGTGGGGGCGGGCCGTGTGGCCGCCGGGGCCGTCGAGGGTGACTTCCAGGCGGTCGCAGGCGGAAGTGATCGCTCCGGTGCGCAGCCCGATGCGGCCGGCGTCGACGCGGGGGTCGCAGTGCACGGCGAGGATGCGTCCGACCCCGTCCAGCGCCCCGGTGCCGATCACGTCGGTGGCGCCGCCGGGCAGCGCTTCCTCGGCGGGCTGGAAGAGCAGGCGTACGGGGCGCGGCAGCCGCCCTTCGCGTGCCAGTTCGGCGAGGAGGAGGCCGGCGCCGAGGACGACGGTGGTGTGCACGTCGTGGCCGCAGGCGTGGGCGCGGTTGGGGACGGTCGAGCGGTAGGGCACCGTCTTCACGTCGGGAATCGGCAGCGCGTCGATGTCGGCGCGCAGGGCGAGCAGCGGCTGCCCGCCGTCCCAAGGGGTGAGACCGGGCGTGATGTCACAGATCAGGCCGGTGCCGATGGACAGGACGCGTGGTGTGAGGCCGGCCCGCTCAAGGCGCGCCTTGAGCGCGGCGGTGGTGCGGAACTCCTGGTTGCCGAGCTCGGGGTGCATGTGCAAGTCGCGGCGGAACGCGACCAGTTCGGCGCACAGCTCTTCCGGCAGCGCGCCGGGCAGCGGTTCCCCGGCAGGGGCGTCTTCGGTTGCGGCCTCGCGGGACATCAAGTGGTTCACCCGTTGAAGGTTACGGGGGCGGCTGGGGCAACTGTCCCTCGATCAACAAAAGTTCAGCCCGTTAGGGGAAGGAAATCTAGGCCGCCCGGCGCATGGAGCAGTCATCACGGGGGTATCAGTACCGGTTCCGCTTGTTTCCGGAATCAGGGGTGCCGGTCGCCTCGGGCGTCACGTGCGGCGGTTCCGCCCCCGGAGTTCCCGGCGCCGAAGGCGGCGCCGGGGCTGCCGGGAGGCGTCGCACGCCCCGTGCCGTGCCGGTCACGCCGGACAGGAAACTCTCGGCGCGCGGGGACGCCTTGCTGGTCAGCCAGGTCGGGTCGATGTCGCAGACGGCGACGCCGACCCCGGTACCGGCCAGCGCGAGCGGCAAGGTGTGGACCACGGTGGACGGGAAGCTGAGGACGAGGCGGCCTACGGGGCCGCGTCGGGCGATGAGTTCCAGGGGCAGGTCGGGGCGGACCACTTCGAGGCCGGTCTCGGTGGCGATGCGGTGGAGTTTGGTGGCGGATTCACGCCGGTGGGCGAAGTAGCGGGTGGCGCCGTGGTCACGGGCGAGTGCGGCGACGGCCGCCAGGTAGCGGTCGGGGTCCACGACGCCGGTCTCGACGAGGGAGGTGCCGACGATGTCCGCGCCGCGGGTCAGCCGTGGCGGCCCGAACCGCCGTGTGGTCCAGGCGAATTCGTTCGACAGGAGCGTGATGCCCGGTGGTGGTCCGACGGGCATGGAGGTGAAGAGGGCCACGGTGCGGCGGCCGCCGGGGGTGAGCCGTCGGCGGGCGGCGGCCGCGCACGGTGCGAAGAGCAGGTCGCGCGGGCCGCGTCCGCCGTGGCGGTGCCAGCGTACGAGGCGTTCGCCGTTGGCCAGTTGGGTGATGAACTCCATCGTGGCGGTGCCGTCGTCGACCACGACGAGGTCGCGGGCGCCGGTGAGGGTGAGCAGGAGCTGGACGTAGCGGGAGAAGGGGTCGCCGATGACGACGCGGCCGGCGCGGCGCAGCCGGGGCGTGAGGCCGCCGATGGTCCGCAGGGGGGCGCTCGCTCCGCCGCGCGCCTCTTCCCATCGTACGGAGAAGCCTTCTTCGCGGGCGAGTTCGGCCATCCGGCGGAGCTGGCCGCGGGTCATCGGATCGTGCGGGGCGAGGACGACGACCGTGAGGTCCGTGGCCTGTTCGCGGTAGGCCCATTCCAGGACGTTCAACAGCTGTACGGGGCTCTCGACGAAGGCGAGGGTGCCCGCGGCCGCGCGCCGGGCGTCCCGTCGGGCCGCGCGCCCGGCCGCACGGGTGTGCTGGGCCGTCTCCCCGGCCTCCACGTGGTGCGCGGCGGGTCTGCGGCGCTGCCGGGGTACCCCCAGGAGGCGGCGGGCGGGAGTACCCGCCGCCTCCTGGGGCGGGCCACAGGCCCCGTCTGGTGAGCTCACGGTGTGTACGTCCCGTTCGTCAGGCGTCTGGAGCTGTCGGGCGCGGGCGGGTGCGGTCGTACGGGGTGGGTACGGGGGTGAGTACGGGGACGGGTCAGGCCGAGATCGGCTCGCGGTCGGCGGCCTCGGCGTCGGCGACCACGCCGGGGACGCGGCGCAGCTTCTTCATCGGGCCGAGTTCGCTGTCGTAGACCTTCTTGACGCCGTCGCCGAGGGAGTCCTCGATGGTGCGGATGTCGCGGACCAGGCGGGTCAGGCCCTGGGGCTCGACGGAGGCGGCCTGGTCGGAGCCCCACATGGCGCGGTCGAGGGTGATGTGGCGTTCTACGAAGGCGGCGCCGAGGGCGACGGCGGCGAGGGTGGTCTGCAGGCCGGTCTCGTGGCCGCTGTAGCCGATCGGGACGTTGGGGTACTCGGCCTGGAGGGTGTGGATCATGCGGAGGTTCAGCTCTTCGGCCTTGGCAGGGTAGGTCGAAGTGGCGTGGCACAGGACGATGTTGTCGCTGCCCAGGACCTCGACGGCGTGCCGGATCTGCCGGGGGGTGGACATGCCGGTGGAGAGGATGACGGTGCGGCCGGTGGCGCGCATGGCCCGCAGCAGTTCGTCGTCGGTGAGGGAGGCGGAGGCCACCTTGTAGGCGGGGACGTCGAACTTCTCCAGGAAGGCGACGGACTCGACGTCCCAGGGGGAGGCGAACCAGGCGATGCCGCGCTTCTTGGCGTACTCGTCGATGGCGCGGTAGCCGTCCTCGTCGAACTCCACGCGGTGGCGGTAGTCGATGTAGGTCATCCGGCCCCAGGGGGTGTCCCGCTCGATGTCCCACTGGTCGCGCGGGGTGCAGATCTCGGGGGTGCGCTTCTGGAACTTCACGGCGTCGCAGCCGGCGTCCGCGGCGGCGTCGATGAGCGCGAAGGCGTTCTCCAGGTCGCCGTTGTGGTTGATGCCGATCTCACCGGTGACGTAGACGGGGCGGCCGGGGCCGACGAGGCGGTCGCCGAGGGTGCGAAGGCGGGGGTTGCTGGTCATCTGGGTGAGTTCCTTACCTGGTCAGAGGGTCGGGCCGAGGATCCACGAGGCGATCTCACGGATCGCGCCGCTGCCTCCGGGGGTGGAGGTGACGGCGCGGGCGGCGCCGCGTACGACGTCGTGGGCGCCGGCGACCGCCACGGGCCAGCCGACGAGGCCGAAGCACGGGAGGTCGTTGACGTCGTTGCCGACGTAGAGCACGCGCTCGGGCGCGATGCCCTGTTCCTCGCACCACTGCTTGAGGGCGAGGTCCTTGCGGTCGATGCCGTGGAGCACGGGCAGGCGCAGTTTGTCCGCCCGTGCGGCGACGACCGGGTTCACTTCCGTGGACAGGACGAGCAGCTTCAGCTCCGCCTTGCGCAGGGCGGCGATGCCGAGGCCGTCGCCGCGGTGCACGGCGACCATCTCGCGTCCGTCGGAGTCGACGAGCACCCGGTCGTCGGTCTGGGTGCCGTCGAAGTCGAGTACGACCGCGTCGATGTCGTCGCGGGTCGGGAGCGCGCCGGGGCGCGCGGTGTCCAGCAGGGGCGCGAGGGCGCGGGCGCGCGCCAGGTCGTGCGGGTCGTCGACCTCCAGCACGCGGGCCGGGTCGGTGCGGACCAGTTCCGTACGGCCGAAGAAGCGGTGGCCGGCGGCGCGGAAGCCGGCGGCGTCCATGGCGTAGGCGGCGCCGGTCTCCAGGAAGTCCTGGGGGCGGTCCTGGCGGCGGGGGCGGAAGGACTTGTCGTGGTTGACGCCGGTGCCGCCGGGGACGGTGGGGGCGGCCTCCGCTTCGACCGCCGCGTCGGCTCCTTCCCGCCATACGAAGCCGTGGAACGGTGCCACGGTCAGCGCGCTGTCCGCGCCGGTCTCGACGACCGCGGCGGCGACCGCGTCGATGTCCTCGCTGATCAGGAAGGGGCTGGTGCACTGGACGAGCAGCACCGCGTCGACGGGCCTGCCGTGCTCGGCCTCGTAGGCGTCCATGGCGTGCAGGACCGCGGCCTCGCTGGTGGCCGTGTCGCCCGCGATGGTGCCGGGGCGGCGGACGACGACGGCGCCCGCGCCGCGTGCCGCACCGGCGATCGCCGCGTCGTCCGTGGAGACCACGACGTCGGTGACCAGGCGGGCCGCGCGGCATTCGCGGACCGCGCGGGCGATCAGCGGGACGCCGCCGACGGCGGCGAGGTTCTTGGCGGGTACGCCCTTGGAGCCGCCGCGGGCGGGTATGACGGCCACGACGGTGGGTGCGGCCGTACGGCTCGGGGTGGTCGGCATTGCGGGCTCCTTCCGGGGGCCGTGCGGGCTCCGGGAGCGGGCGGGTGGGCACTCACAGCTGTCCCCAGCGGCGGATGGCGGGCGCGACGCGCTGGACGCCGTGGCGGTAGGCGCCGCGGGCGGCGTCGCGCACGGTGTCGCGGGCGAGCCGTCGCAGGCCGCCGGTCTCCGCGGGTTCGGCGGTCTGTCCGGGCAGGGGTTCGCCCTCGGGGCCGAGGCCGTGGCGGGCGAGGATGCCGGGGAGGTAGCCGGGGGCGGTGCGGGGTGTGTAGTACGGGGTGAGGGGCGGCAGGCGGTCGGCGGTGCGCAGGGCGGTGACGCGGGCGCGGGCGGCGTCGAAGGCGGTCGCGTAGCGGGAGCCGGGGGCCACGCCCTGGCGGTCCAGCCAGTCCGGGTCGGGTTCGGGGCGGTGTCCGGCGTCGAGTTCGTCCCAGGAGGCGAGGCAGCCGGAGCCGAGGAAGTGGTGGTTGCCGAGGACTTCGCGGATGCCGAGGTCGGTGAGGACGGCGGTGGGGATGCCGCGGTGCAGGGATTCCAGCGCGGCGGTCGAGCTGACGGTCACCAGGAGGTCGGTGCGGTCCAGGACGTCGCCCATGTTGCCGTACGCCAGGCGGCAGTTGGGCGGCAGCCCGCCGGGGAGGCGGGCGGCCAGTTTCTGGTACGGGAGTTCCTCGATGTGCGTGGTGTGTTCGCCGGGTTTGCTGCGCAGCTTGATCAGCACCTCGCGGCCGGGGTGGCGCCGGGCGTGTGCGGCGGCGCGGCGCAGGAGGTACGTACGGTCCTCGCGGCGGTCCGGTACGGAGGGCTGGGCGGCGAAGACGACCGTGTACGGGCGGTCGGCGGCGGGCGCGTACGGGGCGCCGCCCAGGAAGGGCAGAGCACACTCGACGACGCTGCCACTGTCCGCGCCGACACCCTCGTACACCGCGCGGAAACGTTCCGCGTCGTGGCGTGAGTTGGCGAGGACGACGTCCGCTCCGTGGCGCAGCAGCAGGCCGTCGGCCAGCTTCTCGTAGACGACGCCGACGTAGCCGGTGACGACGACGGGCCGCCGGGCCGCGCCGCGCCAGGCGCGGGCGAGGCCGTGCAGCATCGCCTGTACGGCGCCGCCGACGCAGGCGAGGACGACCACGTCGTACCGCGTGGTGTCCTTCATCAGCTCCAGGAAGTCCGCGCCGCGGATTTCGCGCAGCGTCTCCGCACGGGCGCCGACCTCGTCGAGCTGGCGGACCGTGGGGGTGGCGCGGCCGCGGAGCAGATATCCGTCCAGACGGATGTCCGATTGCATACGGTGCGCTGTCGAAGCGCCCCATTTCCATCGGGTGTCCGAATCCGCGAGCACCGCGACACGCGGCGGGGAAGTGGTACGAGTGGGCACGACGAAAACGCTAGGAAGGCGTTCCGTTCGGCGGGCCAACTGTGCCGCAACAACGGGTTAACAGCGCGACGCGGGACAGCGAACCGGCGGGCCGCATTGCCCGGTTAACCATCCCGCCATTCTTCGTTCACCCCGGAGTCCGCGGCCCGTCAAGACGAATGCCGGGGCCGCGCCTAACGTCACCCGGGTGGTTAAGCTCTCCGTCGTCGTGCCGTTCTACAACGTGCAGACATATGCGCCCGACACCCTGCGAAGCCTGGCGGCCAATGCCCGCGAGGACTTCGAATTCCTGCTGGTGGACGACTGCTCGCGGGACGAGACGCCGCAGATCCTGGCGCGCGCCGAGGGCGAGCTGCCCGGCGCCCGGGTGCTGCGGCACGAACAGAACGGCGGCCTGGCCACCGCCCGCAACACCGGCCTGGACGCGGCCAACGGCGAGTATGTGACCTTCCTGGACGGTGACGACTGGCTGGCGCCCGGGTACTACGGGCAACTGCTGGCCGCCATCGAGGGGTTGGGGTGCGACTTCGTCCGTACGGACCATGTGCAGTGCACCGCGCGCGCCCGTTCCGTGTACCGCGTGCCGCACGGCCGCCGGAACACCGTGCTGGACCCGCGCGCGCTGATCCTGCCCGCCGACCGCTCCACCTCCGTGGACTACGCCTTCGCCTGGGCCGGCATCTACCACCGGCGGCTGCTGGACGACGGGCTGCTGCACTTCCGGCACGGCCTGCGCACCGCGGAGGACCGGCCGTGGATCTGGCGGCTGCACCGCGAGGCCCGGTCGATGGCGGTGTCCGGACTGCTCGGCGTCTTCTACCGGCGCGGGGTGGCGTCCTCCCTCACCCAGATCGGCGATGTGCGGCAGCTCGATTTCCTCCGCGCGTTCGATCAAGTCATCGAAGAAACGGCGCAGGACCGGGAAGCGGACCGGCTGCTGCCGAAAGCCGTCCGTACGTATTGCGCCATCATTGCCCACCACCTCGGTTCGATCGAACGATTCGAACCGCAGGTCGCCCGTCAATTGCGCGCGCTGAGCGCGGCGGCGCTGAGAAGAATGCCGCAGGACGTACTGAAGGAAGCACTGAATTCGATGGACACGCAGCGCGCCTCCCGTCTGCGACGGCTGCGCCGGCGCCCGGTTCCGGCGGAGGTGGCCGCCTGATGGCCCCCCGTACCGACGCCGGGCACCGGCCGGACCGGCCGCGTACGCAGATCTTCCTGGCGTCCACCCTGTACGGCGCCGCGACGCTGGCCGCCGCGCTGGACACGGACCGCTTCGCACCGGCCGCCCGGCGGATGCTGCTGGTCAGCAACAACGCGGCGACCCCGGAGACCGCCACGCCGGTGGACCGGATGCCCGGTTTCGAGCGGCTGCGCGGCCGCTTCGACCGGGTCCTGTCGTGGAACGAGACGATCAGCCCGTTCCACCCCGGCGGCTGGTCCCCGCGCCCGGACGACGTCCCGCTGTGGGAGCGGCATCTGCGGCTGCTGTGGGAGCTGGGTGAGGACGAGGTCGAGCTGGTCGTGGAGTCCATCCAGGTCCACCCGGCGCTCGCGCTGGCGCAGCTCTTCCCGGACGCGCCGGTCGACGTGTACGCGGACGGGCTGATGAGCTACGGCCCGACCCGCAACAAGCTGGACCCGTTGGTCGGCACCCGGGTCCGCCGCCTGCTGCACCTGGACCTCGTGCCCGGCCTGAAGCCGCTGCTGCTCACCGAGTTCGGGGTGGGCGCGGAGACCGTACCGACCGACGCGTTCCGCGCGGTGCTCACCGAGCTGGCCGCGGACTGCGACGCCCCGGCGCTGCACGCCGTACCGGACGGCGCCGCGCTGCTCCTCGGGCAGTACCTGTCGGCGCTGGGCATCCTCACGCCCGAGGAAGAGGAGGAGCTGCACGTCCGGATGTTGCGCGGCGTGGTCCGGCGCGGGCACCGCGAGGTGGTGTTCAAGCCGCACCCGTCGGCGCCGGCCCGCTGGTCCCGGGCGCTGGAGCGGGAGGCGGAACGGCTCGGCGCCGAGCTGACCGTACTGGAGACGCCGGTCCTCGCCGAAGTGCTCTACCAGCGCAAACGGCCCGCGCTCGTGGTCGGTTGCTTCTCCACCGCGCTGCTGACGGCGGCCGCCTTCTACGACGTGCCGACCGCCCGCGTCGGCACCGATCTGCTGCTGGAGCGCCTGACCCCGTACCAGAACAGTAACCGCGTGCCGGTCACGCTCGTGGACGCGCTGGTGCCCGACCTGGCGGACGAGCCGGGTGCCAAACCGGCGCCGACCCACATCAACGGGCTGATCAGCGCGGTCGGTTACGCGATGCAGAACCAGATCTACCCGGACCTGCGCCCGGTCGCCGAGCGCTACCTCGCCGCCCACCTGAACGAGCGCACCTGGCGCTACTTCAAGCGCCGCCGCCTGACCGCGCTCGCGCTCCCCGGCGCGCTGCCGTCCCAGCTGGCGTTCATCCCGCGCAACGCGGCCGTCCGCAGGGTCGCGCGGCGCGCGCGGGCGATGCAGCGGCGCCTGAAAAAACGGGCCGCGTTCGGATGACCGCGCAGCTCCCGGCCGAGGCGCCGATGCCTGCGGCGGCCCCGGTCCCGTCGTCGTCCATATCCGCGTCCGCGCCGGCCGGGCCCACGGTGGTCACCCGGGCCGCGCCCGCCGTGCCGGACACGGGGAACGGCGCAGCGCCCCCGCCCGCCAAGAAACCCCGTGGCGTGCCCCGCCTGCGCGCCCTCGACGGGCTGCGGCTGTGCGCCGCTCTGATGGTCGCCGCCTACCACCTCGGCGGCCGGGGCGGTGAGATAGCCAAGGCGTGGGGCAGCTCCCCGGCACACCAGTTCCCCACGCTGCACAGCGCGTTCGCGTACGGCTGTCTCGGCGTCCAGATCTTCTTCGTGATCAGCGGTTTCGTCATCTGCATGAGCGGCTGGGGGCGTTCGCTGCGTTCCTTCGTCGCTTCCCGCGTCGCGCGGCTGTATCCGGCGTACTGGGTGGCCATCCTGCTGGTGACGGCCGTCTTCGCGCTGCCGTGGGTGGCGTTCGAGGCGCTGGGACCGAGCGAGGTGCTGACGAACCTGACGATGCTCCAGCAGCCGCTGGGCGCGAAGCGGGTGCTGGGCGTGTGCTGGACGCTCTGGGCGGAGATGCGGTTCTACGCGCTGTTCGCGCTGTGCGTCGTGCTGCCGGGCGCCACCCGCCGCCGGGTGGTGCTGTTCTGCGCCAGATGGACGCTGGCGGCGGCACTGGCCCAGGCCGCGCACGTCCCCGCGCTGGATGTCGTCCTGATGCCGCAGTACGCGCCGTTCTTCATCGGCGGCATCGGCTGCTACCTGCTGCACCGCTACGGCCGGCGCGACCCGGTGGCGTGGGCGGTGGTCGGCGTCAGCTGGCTGACCGGCCAGCACCACGCGGTGGCCGGGCTCTGGCACCCGCCGTCCGCCCACGCCTTCTCCTACCGCTCGACGGTGGTCGTCATCGCGATCGTCACGGTGGGCTTCGCGCTGGTGGTGGCGATCGCGCTGGGCCGGATGAAGTGGGCGAACTGGCGCTGGCTGACCGTGGCCGGGGCGCTGACGTACCCGTTCTACCTCGTCCACGAGCACCTGGGCTGGGTGGCCGTGCAGGGCCTGCACGGCGGCCTGCGGCTGCCCTCGTACGTGACGCTCGCCCTGACGGTGGCGCTGATGCTGGCGCTGGCGTGGGTGCTGCACCGGTGGGTGGAGCGGCCGCTCACGCCCGTACTGCGACAGGCGATCGACCCGCGGCCGCGCCGCTAGGAACCGGGGCGCCGGGGACGACTCCCCCGGCGCCTCCCCTCACGCGCCGTGCAGCAGCGCGGCCTCGATCCCCGCCACGATGGCCCGCAGGCCGTCCTCGAAGCCGCGGGCGGTGTCGCCGAACATCTCCAGGCCGGCCGCGGCCGTGAGCGGGTAGTCGGCGCCCACGCTCCGCTCCCGTTCCCGCTGGTCGTACGCCGGGTCGCGGTGCGAGTCGCCGGGCACCGGGAAGACGGACTGCTCCTCGATCACGTAGCCGATGGTGTAGGCGTACGTGGTGAACCAGGCGCGCGCGGCCCGCTCCGTCGTGAACCCGGCGCTCCGCATGGCGGCCAGCAGGGACTCCATCGGCCGCAGCAGCGCCTGGTCGCGCAGCCGGGTGCCGCCGAAGACCTTGCCGCCGTCGCGGTAGCCGAGCAGCGTGTGCCGGGTCTGGCGGCACGCCTCGGTGAGCATGGCCCGCCAGTCGCCGTCCCCGGAGCCGTCGCCGGCCTCCGCGAGCGGCGCGGTCATCTGCCGGAGCAGCACGGTGGCCATCTCGTCCAGCAGTTCCTGCTTGTTCTTGAAGTGCCAGTAGAGCGCGGGTGCCTTGACGTCCAGTTCCTTGGCGATACGGCGCAGGGTGAGCCCTTCGAGGCCGACGTCGTTCAGCAGGCCCAGGGCGGTCTCCGCCACCAGTTTCCGGTCGAGTCTCGTAGCCACGTTGACAATTTAACACCGTTAAGCGCATCCTCGGAAGCAGGTAACTTAACGACGTTAAGGAGACACTCATGGCCAGCACCGACACCCTGCCCGGACACGTGGACGTACTGATCTCCGGCGCCGGCCCCACCGGCCTGGCCCTCGGCCTCGACCTCGCCCGGCGCGGCGTGCGCGCCCTCGTCCTGGAGCGCCAGGACCGGCTGGCGCCCGGCACCCGCGGCAGCGGCATCCAGCCCCGCACCCAGGAGGTGTACGAGGACTTCGGGGTGCTCGACGCCGTCCGGGAGTCCGGCGGGACGTACCCGCCGCGGGGGAACTGGAAAAACGGCCGCATGGTCGACGAGCAGGTGATGGTCGAGTCCTCCGACCCGACGCCGGCCACTCCGTACGGCACCATGCTGATGCTCCCGCAGTGGCGCAATCTGGAGATCCAGTACGCGCGGCTGACCGAACTGGGCGGCACGGTGGCGTTCGGCACCGGCCTGGAGTCCTTCACCCAGGACGCGGACGGCGTCGAGGCCCGCGTCGTACGCGCCGACGGCACCGCCCGTACGGTGCGCGCCTCCTACCTCGTCGCGGCCGACGGCGGGCGCAGCCCGGTCCGCAAGGCGCTCGGCGTCACCATGACCGGCCAGTCCGTCGCGCCGTACCCGATGCTCCTCGCCGACATCCGGCTCGACGGGCTGGACCGGAACCACTGGCACATGTGGGGCGAGTTCCGGGCCACCGACTTCGTCTCGCTGCTCGCGCCGGCGAAGTACGACTACTTCCTGCTCATGGCGGGCTTCATGGACCCCGGCACCGTGCCCGACACCTCCCCCGACGGCGTGCGCGAGCTCATCGCCGAGCGCACCCACCTGACCCCCGACCAGCTGGGCGAGGTGCTGTGGTCCTCCTCCTTCCGGCCGAACGCCGCCATGGCGGACCGGATCCGGGCGGGCCGGGTCTTCCTCGCGGGCGACGCGGCGCACGTGCACTCCCCCGCGGGCGGCCAGGGCCTGAACACCAGCGTGCAGGACGCCTACAACCTCGGCTGGAAGCTGGGCCAGGTCATCCGGCACGGCGCGCCGGACTCCCTCCTCGACACTTACGAGGCCGAGCGGCTGCCGGTCGCCGCGAGCATCCTGGCCACCAGCACCCGGCTGCACCGGTCGGGCGACATGCGGCGCGGCAGCGACCTGCACCAGATCGACGTCGGCTACCCGGACGGGCCGCTCGCCACCGAGCGGCGCACCGGCCCCGCCGACGGCGGGCTGCGCGCCGGCAACCGGGCCCCCGACGCGCCCTGCATCACCCCCGACGGCACCCCGCGCCGCCTCTTCGACGTCTTCCGCGGCCCGCACTTCACGCTGCTGGCCGTCGGGGACGCCGAGGTCGCGGCGCTCGACGGCGAGCTGGTCCGTACCTGCCGCGTCGGCGGCCCGGCCCCCGACCTGCTGGACTCCGAGGGGCACGTCCGCGACGCGTACGGCGAAGGCGTCTTCCTGATCCGTCCCGACGGCTACGTGGGGTATGCCGCCGACGACGCCACCGGCCTGCCGGAGGAGCTGGTCCGGTACGGCGTCCTCACCGCCGCGGCCCGCTGACGGCGGCCTGCCCGGCCCCCTCCTCCGAGGGCCGCCGGGCACCCTCCCCCGGCTCGGTCAGCGTCCGCGCGACGAGCCAGGCCACCACGCACAGCGCGATCAGCGGCAGCAGCGCGGTGCGCAGGCCGGTGGCGTCGGCGAGGGCGCCGATGGCCGGGCTGGCGACGCCGCCGACGCTGACCGCCAGGCCCAGGGTGACGCCGCTCGCCGTACCCATGCGGTTCGGCAGCAGGTCCTGGCCGAGGGTGATGTGCAGGGAGAACGGCACGTACAGGGCCGTGGCGGTCAGGGCGGCGAACACGTACAGCGCGGGGCCGGGGACGAGGACCAGCCCGGCGACGGCCGGGACGCAGGCCGCGTAGGCCATCCGTACCGTACGGACCCGGCCCCACCGGGACGCCAGCCGGCCGCCCAGCACGGTGCCCACCGCACCGCCCGCGAACAGCACGAACAGGGCCGCCGAGCCCGCGGTGGCGCCCCCGCCCACCCGCTGCTGCGCGTAGACGGCGATGAAGGCGCTCAGGCCGACGAAGACGACGGAACGGCAGACGATGACGGCCGTCAGGCGCAGGAACCCCGGCCAGTCGTCGCGGCCCGCCGACCGCGCCGCGGCCTTGGCGACGGCCGCCTTCGGCGCCAGGGTACGGATCGCCGCGGCGGTGATCAGGACCCCGGCCACCGCGGGCACCGCCAGCCACGGCGACGCGCCGAGCGAGCCCGCGGAGAGCAGCGGGCCGACGGCGACCGGGGCGAGGGCGAAGCCGATGTTGCCGCCGAGGGAGAACCAGCCCATGGCGACATGGCTGCCGCCGCTCGCGACACGGGCCAGCCGCGCGGCCTCCGGGTGGTAGGCGGCCACCCCGATGCCCGAGAGGGCCACCGCGAGGCACGTGAGGACGTACGAGTCACATAGCCCCGACAGGGCGATGCCGAGCCCGGCGCACAGGGTGCTCACCGGGATCAGCCACGGCATCGTCCAGCGGTCGGTGAGCGAGCCGAACAGGGGCTGCACCAGGGAGGAGAGGAGGGTGGCGGCCAGCACGATACCCGAGGCGGCGGCGTAACCGTAGTGGCGCTCGGCCACCAGGAAGGGCACCAGGGCCGGGACCGCGCCCTGGTAGAAGTCCACCGCCGCGTGTCCGACGGACATCATCGCGACCGGCCGCCGGGGAGCGGCCACGTGCTTCGTCGTCATACGTCGATCCTGGCGACCGCACCCGGTGGCGGACTTCCCATAAGCTGCCACGTCATGCCGGTTTTCCGCCATCACCCGCCGCACGTCACGACCATCACCCGTTTCCTGCCGCAGGGTGCGGAGGTGACGGCCCACCACCACGACGTCCACCAGATCGTCTACGCGGGGCGGGGTGTGCTCACCGTGACCACGGACGCCGGGAGCTGGGTCACCCCGGCCACCCGGGCGATCTGGATCCCGGCCGGGACGGTGCACGAGCACCGGGCGCACGGGGACACCGACCTGCACACCGTCGGCGTACCGCCGGACGCCGACCCGCTGGGGCTGGACCGGCCCGCCGTCCTGGCGGTCGGTCCGCTGCTGCGCGAGCTGATCATCGCGTACAGCGGTACGGGCAGCCGCCGTACGCAGGAGGCGCGGCGCCTGCTGGCCGTACTCCTCGACCAGCTGCGCCACACCCCGCTCCAGGCCCTGCACCTGCCCAGGGCCCGCGACCCGCGGCTGGCGGCGGTCTGCGCGGCGCTCCGCGCGGACCCGGCCGATCAGCGCCCGCTGGCCGCGCTCGGCGCGGCGGCCGGGGCGAGCGAGCGGACCCTGGCCCGCCTCTTCCGCGCCGAACTGGGCATGACCTTCCCCCAGTGGCGTACGCAGCTGCGCCTGCACCACGCGCTGGTGCTGCTGACGCAGGACGGCCCGGCGCTGTCCGTGACCGCGATCGCGCACCGCTGCGGCTGGGCCTCGGCCAGCGCCTTCATCGATGCCTTCCGCGGGTCGTTCGGACACACGCCGGGCGCCCACCGGGCTCTCATGGGCCCGGCTACAACACCAGCGACAGCAGCAGCACGCACACGATCCCGACGACGGAGATCAGCGTCTCCATGAGCGACCAGGTCTTGAGCGTCTGGCCGACGTTCATGCCGAAGTACTCCTTCACCATCCAGAAGCCCGCGTCGTTGACGTGGCTGAAGAACAGCGAACCGGCGCCGACGGCGAGGACGAGCAGGGCGGTGTGGGTGGTGGACATGTCCGCGGTGAGCGGCGCCACCAGGCCCGCGGCGGAGATGGTGGCCACCGTCGCGGAGCCGGTCGCGAGCCGGATCGCGACCGCGATCAGCCAGGCCAGCAGCAGCGTGGAGATGTTCCAGTCCTTGGACAGCTCCAGGATCATCTGGCCGACGCCCGCGTCCACCAGGGTCTGCTTGAAGCCGCCGCCCGCGCCCACGATCAGCAGGACGCCGGCGATCGGGGCCAGGGACTTCTCGACGGTGGTGGCGATCCGGCCCTTGGTGAACCCGGCCGACCGGCCCAGCGTGAACATGCCGACGACGACGGCGGTGAGCAGCGCGATCAGCGGGGAGCCGACCACGTCGAAGACCCGCTGGACCGTCGTGCCCTTGTCGTCCACGACGACGTCCACCAGGGCCTTGGCCAGCATCATCACGACGGGCAGCAGCACGGTCGCGACGGTGATCCCGAAGCCGGGACGCTTGTCCAGCTCGCCGGAGGCCCTCTCCGGAACCATGTTCTCCGGCGGGCGGATGTCCACCCAGCGGGCGGCGTAACGGGAGAACAGCGGACCGGCGACGATCGCGGTGGGGATGGCGACGACGACGCCGAGCGCCAGGGTGACACCCAGGTTGGCGTCGAGCGCGGCGATGGCGGCCAGCGGGCCGGGGTGCGGCGGGATCAGGCCGTGCATGACGGACAGGCCGGCCAGCGCCGGGATGCCGATGCGCATCAGGGAGAAGTTGCCGCGCTTGACGACCAGCAGCACCACGGGGATCAGCAGCACGATGCCGACCTCGAAGAAGATCGGCAGGCCGACGATGCCGGCGATCAGCACCATCGCCCAGGGCATCACGCGCCCGCTCGCCTTCGCCAGGATCGTGTCGACGATCTGGTCGGCGCCCCCGGAGTCGGCGAGCAGTTTGCCGAGGATCGCGCCCAGCGCGATCAGGATGCCGGTGCCCGCGACCGTACTGCCCAGGCCCGACGAGAAGCTGGTGATGGCCTTGTCCAGCGGCGCGCCCGCCACCGCGCCCAGCACCAGCGAGCCGATGATCAGGGACAGGAAGGCGTGCAGCTTGAACTTGGTGATGAGCAGGACGATGACGGCGATGCCCGCGAGGACGGCGATGCCGAGCTGCGCGTGACCGGCCGAGGTGATCGGCTCGGTCGCGTCCGCTGCCAGCATCTCGACGCTGAGATGTGTCACGGCTGTTCCCTAGGGGGTGCAGTTTGCTGGTTGTGGTGCTCCCGGCGCGGTGGCACGGGGGCGTACGGGACGGTGTCCCCGCGCGGCGGCGGGGCGGCGGCCCGTGGTCAGGCGGGCCCCGTGGTCAGGCGGGGGCGGACCGACCGGTCCCGTAGCGGCGCAGCGCCTCGACGGCCCGCCCGGCGATCTCCTGCGGAGTGCCGGACACGTCCACGGCGACGCCCGCCTCGTCCGCGCCGAGCGGCTCCAGGGTGGCGAACTGGGAGTCCAGCAGCGCGGTGGGCATGAAGTGGCCCTTGCGCTCGGCCATCCGGGACTCGATCAGCGAACGGTCGCCGGTCAGGTGCAGGAAGACGACGCCGGGCGCGGCGGCCCGCAGCCGGTCGCGGTAGGCGCGCTTGAGGGCCGAGCTGCTGACGACACCGCCCTGACCTGCGCGGCCGTGGGCCCAGGCGCCGATGGCGTCGAGCCAGGGCCACCGGTCGGCGTCCTGGAGCGGGGTACCGGCGGACATCTTGGCGATGTTGGCCGGGGGATGGAAGTCGTCGCCCTCGGCGTAGGGGACATCAAGGTCGGCGGCCACCAGCGGCCCGATCGTCGTCTTGCCGGTGCCGGCCACGCCCATCACGACGATGACGTGGGGGGTGCTCATCCCGTGTACCTCGCTGTCCTCTTTGACCTCGGTTTGTCGTCCTACTGAAACCCATGGGATACGACGTATTCAAGCCTCTGTGACGTAAAAGTCATACTTAAAAATGCGCCTCCCCCAGGAACGTAGGCTGACCCCATGGAGAACGAGGGGGCGGGGCAGGGGCTGCACGCGCGGGTACTGGAGTCCCTGGGCCCCGCCATCACCGCGGGCGAGTACCCGCCGGGCACGATCTTGCGCACCGACGAGCTGGAGCAGCGCTTCGACGTGTCCCGCACGGTCATCCGCGAGGCGATACGGGTCCTGGAATCCATGCACCTGGTCGCCTCGCGCCGCCGGGTCGGCGTGACCGTGCGCCCCGCCGAGGAGTGGAACGTCTACGACCCCCGCGTCATCGGCTGGCGGCTGGCCGGCCCGGACCGCCCCCGGCAGCTCCGTTCCCTGACCGTGCTGCGCTCCGCCGTCGAACCGGCCGCCGCGGGCCTGGCCGCCCGGCACGCCACCCCCACGCAGTGCGCCGAGCTGACCGAGCACGCCATGGGCATGGTCGCCACCTCGCGCGGCCAGCAGCTCGACGCGTACCTGGTGCACGACACGGCCTTCCACCGCATCGTGCTGACCGCCTCCGGCAACGAGATGTTCGCCCGGCTCGGCGACGTGGTGGCCGCCGTTCTCACCGGCCGCACCCACCACCACGTCATGTTCACCGACCCCGACCCGGCCGCCGTGACCCTGCACGTCCAGGTCGCCGAGGCGGTACGGATCGGCGACGCGGAACGCGCCGAGGCACTGACCCGCGAGATCACCGTGGGCGCGATGGCGGAACTGGATGTCCTGGCGCCGTAGGCGCGCCCCAGCCGGGGCGGCACCGCCCCTCAGTCTCCGTAGGCGTTCTGCTCGGCGAACCGCTGCGCCAGGGCCGTCAGCAGCTGCGGCGCGTCCTCGCGCGGCAGGACCGCCTCGATCAGCACCAGTTCGTCCGGCGTACGAGCGGCCAGCGCGAGCGCGTCCGCCAGCTCGGCCGGGGTCTCGACCCGCACCGCGACCGTGCCGGGGCCCGCGCCGAAGGCGGCGGGCAGGGCGGTGTAGTCCCAGGCGGCGATGTCGTTGTACGGGGCGGTGGCGCCGTGGATGGCACGCTCGACCGTGTAGCCGTCGTTGTTGACGACGATGACCACCGGGGCCGCGCCGTACCGCGTCATGGTGCCCAGCTCCTGCGCGGTGAGCTGGAGGGAACCGTCCCCGATCACCAGCACCGAGCGCCGGTCCGGCGCGGCCAGCTCGGTACCGAGGGTGGCCGGCAGGGTGTATCCGATCGATCCCCACAACGGCTGACCGACGAACCGCCCGTCCGCGGGCAGCGGCACCTCCTGAGCACCGTAGAACGCGGTGCCCTGCTCAGCGACGAGCACACTCCCCGCCGGCAGGAACTCCCCCACCGCACCCCAGAGCTGACGCTGCGTCAGCCCAGCACGGAGCCCCTCTCCCGTCTCTTCCTCCTCCACCTCCGGGTACGCGAAGAGCTCTCCATACCCCTCGGGCGCCGGCAGCCCCGAGTCCCGCAGCAGTCCGGCCAGTCCACCGACGGCCTCCGCCATGTCCACCCCCTCGAACACCCCACGGCCCGCCGCGGCGCGCCCGGGACGCAGCTCGATGGTCCGCTCCGGGGTGAAGTGATGGCTGAAGCCGCCGGTCACACTGTCCGAGACCGGTGCGCCGACCAGGATCAGACAGTCCGCGTCCTCGACGGCCGCCCGGACCCGCTTGTCGCTGATCTCCCCGGTGTAGGCGCCGACGAACCCGGGCGCGGTCTCGTCCAGCACCCCCTTCCCGCTGGAGAACACGGCGGACCGGACCGGGGCGGCGGCGAGCAGGTCACCGAGCGGCCCGCGCAGCCCGAACCGCTCGGCCTCGTGCCCGGCCAGCACGGTGACACTGCGCGCCCCGTCCAGCATCCGCGCGCAGCCCGCGAGGAAGTCCCGCACCAGCCCCGGATCAGCCGGCGCGTCCGGCACGATCAACGGCCCGGAAGACGCGGGCACCTGAGCCAGTACGACATCCGTGGGCAGATTCAGATGGACCGGCTTGCGCTCGCGCCACATGGCACGCAGCACGCGGTCGATCTCCGCCGGAGCGTTCGTCGCGGTCAGGTCGGCGCGGGCCACCGTCACCTCGGCGAACATCCGGCCGAAGCGCCCGTACTCGCCGTCCATCAGGGTGTGGTGCACGGGGCGGCCGGCCGCGGCGACCTCGGTGGCGGGCATCCCGGTGACGGCGACGACCGGCACACTTTCGGCGTAAGCGCCGGCCACACCATTGACGGCCGACAGTTCACCGACACCGAAGGTCGTGACGAGGGCGGCGGCGCCGCGCAGCCGGGCGTAGCCGTCGGCGGCATAGGCGGCGTCGAGCTCGTTGCAGGTACCGACCCAGGTGAGGCCGGGAAAGGCGGTCACCCGGTCGAGGAAGCCGAGGTTGTAGTCACCGGGGACGCCGAAGAGGTGTTCGACGTCCAGCTCGCGCAGGCGGCGGAGCAGATAGTCGGCGACGGTGATACGCGAGGCCGCGGCCTGCGGTCCGATGTCCGAGGGGGTGTCCGACATGGCGGTAACCGGCTTTCTTCACGCTTGAACGGTTTAGGTCAAGGTTGTTGACCCAAGTCGCGAGCGTACGGAACCCCGGGATAAAATGTCAACATGCTTGACCCTTGTCGCCCGGACGCCTTCGACCGCGATTTCACCCTGTTCTACTTCGCCTACCGCGCCTTCACCGGAGCGGCCGACACGGCCCTGACCGAACAGGGCATGGGCCGCGCCCACCACCGCATCCTGACGTTCCTCGCGTACTCCCCCGGCATGAGCGTCGGCGAACTGTGCCAGGCGCTCCAGCTGACCAAGCAGGCCATCAACGGGCCGCTGCGCAAACTCGGCGACGAGCAACTGGTGCGGATGACACCGGGCGAACGGGACCGCCGCCGCAAGGAACTCCACCTCACCGAACGCGGCGCGGACCTCGAACGCAAGCTCCACGAACGTCAGCGCGCCCTGTTCGCCGCCGCACTGGAGGAAGCCGGCCCGGAGGCGGCGGAAGGCTGGCGCCGCATCCTGGCACCCCTGGCAGGCCGCGACTGGGAAGCCTTCACCAGGTCGGTGGAAGCCCGCCGAGCGGAGGGCAAGCCGCAGCCTTGACCTCTCAGAACATCAGCCTCGACCTCTCAGAACAACGGCTGCTGCCCCGGGAACGGCGGCTCCTCCGGGTCGAACAGACGCTCCGCCGGAGCCATCATGGGCGCGATGCGGCGGGAGCCGGGGCACGAGACGAGTTCCAGCACGGTGCGGCGGCCCGGCGGGTCGTGCCGGGCGAAGCGGCCGCCGACGACGGCGATCTCTCGGGTGCATACGGGGCACGGGCGACGCGGTGACATTTCCTCATTGTCCCCCGGAGCCCCGGGCACCCCTGCGCACGGCCCCGCCGAAGCGGTACCGGACCCGTCGAGACAGCACCCGCCCCGCCCAAACGCCCAGGGGGCGCACGCCACAGCACACCTTCACACCCTCGCGCCCCCGCACCCCTTCACCCCTGCGCGCGTCCAGGTTCGGTTCTCCACGGGCCTGGGAATCTAGGAGGGGCCGGTGTCGCCGCGGGGGTGACGCCGTGACACGGACGCGGAAGGGACACGGCGTGCGCAAGGGACGTGCGGTGGCCGCGGGGCTGCTGGTGCTGGCCGTGACGACCGGCTGCAAGACCATCACGATCACCCCGAACGGCGGACTCTCACCGACGACGGTCCCCTCGCCGTCCATGCCGGGACAGGCGGACGTGCTGCCCGCGCAGTCGGCGGACCAAGAGCCCCCGAGACGCGCCCGCGCCACCAAAGCCCCCCGCCGTACGGCGAAGCCGGTGCTCGCGAAGGGTTCCCGCGGCCCCCGGGTACGGGAACTTCAGGCCCGTCTGGCCCAGTTGTCACTCTTCCGCCGTAAGCCCACCGGCTTCTACGGCCGGCAGACCGCAGCCTCCGTGACGGCGTTCCAGCGTCAGCGGGGCCTACCGCGCACGGGCACCCTGGACCGCGCCACCTGGCACGCCCTGCACTCCCGCACACGCCCGCCGACCCGCGCGGAGACCCACCCCCACACCAGGAAGACCGCCAAGAAACCCGCCGGGCGGCCGGCCAGGAAACCCGCTCCCCGCCGCGATCCCCGCTGTATGACAGGCCGCGTCCTGTGCATCAGCAAGCGGAGCAACACGCTCACCTGGATGGTGAACGGCAAGGCCCGCTCGACGATGGACGTCCGTTTCGGCGCGCAGTACACACCGACCCGGGAAGGCACGTTCCGCATCTCGTTCAAGAGCCGGAGCCACGTCTCGTCGATCTACCACACCCCCATGCCGTACGCGATGTTCTTCAGCGGCGGCCAGGCCGTCCACTACTCCGCCGACTTCGCCACCCACGGCTACCAGGGCGCCTCCCACGGCTGCGTGAACGTCCGCAACAAATCAAAAATCGCAGACCTGTTCCGTCAGGTAACCCCAGGCGACAAAGTGGTCATTTACAAATAGCCCCCCGGGAGACCCGCACCCAAAACCCCACCCCCACCCCCGCAGTAACCCCAACCATCAATTGAGCAACCCCCACAAACAGCAACCAGGTCCGCGAAAGCGGCGCCGGTTTAGGCGCAAAAAGGAGCGGCGCCGGTTTAGGCGCAAAAAGGGGCGCGGGCAGGGCCGGGGGAACGAGCCCCGCCCGCGCCGGATGCGGCGAACCGTTGGTACGGGGGGAACCCCGGCTCGCGCGCGAGCCGATGACCAGTCGGCTTCACTACGTACTGCGCCGGGGGGCCGGAAAGTGTCACACCCGGGCGACGGGTGGTGCTCCGGGGATGCGCAGCGCGTCGGGGGCGGCGGGGGTGGTGGTGACGGTGCCGGCGGGGTCGGGGCCGGCCGGAGCCGCCCCCGGGGCGCCGGCGGACGGCGCATACCGGTGGTCGTGGTCGTCGTCCTCGTCGTCGCCCTTGCCGCCGTGGCCCTTCCCGCGCCCGTTGTGGCCGCCTTGGCCATGGCTGCCGCGGCTGTCGCCGTCGTAGCGGCCGTCGCCGTTGTGGCCGCCCTGGGCGTGGGAGAGGTACTGGCGGCAGAAGGCGTGCACCTTGTCCGGGCCGCCTGCCGCGCGTTCGAGGCGGCGCAGGGTGTCCTGGCCGAGGAGGGAGCGCCTGCCGGATTCGTACGTACGGCAGAACGCGACGCCGAGCCGGTTCTTCTCCTTGGTGTCCGGTCGGTCCTGGGGGTCGTCGGGCCGTTGGTCGCCGTCGCCGTTCCCGCTGCCGCCGGTCGCGTCCCGGCCGGGGGTGCTCCGGCCGGGGGCGGGAGACCGGCTGCCGCCGGTGCGGTCGTCCTTGCCGTCGTCGGTGACCAGGGGTTCGGGCCGGTCCGTGCCGGGGCCGGCCGGGTCCGGCATCCGGGTGGTGCCTTCGGTGGTCGTGCCGGTGTCGTCGGTGGCGGGCGGGCCGGGGGACTCGGCGGCCGAGACGCTGGTGGCGGGGGCCGGGCCGGTGCCGCTGTGGAAGGGGGTCGGCAGGACGCCCGCGCCGGCGGCCACGGCGACGCCGCCGAGCGCGCAGCCTGCCAGGGCCACCATGAAGCCGCGGCGCAGGGGGCGCCCGAAGCGGCGGCGGGTGGCCGCACCGGCACCGCCGGGAGCACGTACGGCTTCCACCGCGGCCCCGGCAGCCGTGACGTCGGCCGACGCCGCAGTCTGGGCCCGCGCCTCCCGGAAAGCAGCGACAGCGGCTTCCTCACCGGGCAGCGACGCGCCCTGGCCCGCGTCACGGCCCGTCGTCCCACGTCCCGCCGCCGCGGCGGCGTTCAGCAGGGCGGTGAGTTCCGCGGCGCCGGTGCCGGCCGGGGAACCGGCGGGTTCGCCGCGCAGCAGTCGCTCCGCGGCCTCCTCGTCGAGCCAGTCGTACCGGTCGTCGGCCATCACATGTCCTTCTGCGTTCGTGCGGCCGTTTCCGTCACACCCGGTACGTACGATTCCGCCGCGCTCGCACCCCGTTTGCCGCCCTGTGCGGGCACTCCTCCTCCGGGTCCGCCGCCGGGCCCGGCCCCGCCGTCCTCGGGTCCGGCGCCGAGCAGGTCGGCCAGGCGGCGCAGGCCCCGGTGGGCGGCGGTCCGTACGGCGCCGGGCCGTTTGCCCAGCACTCCGGCCGCGCTCTTGGCGTCCAGGCCGACCACCACGCGCAGCACGACGGCTTCGGCCTGGTCCTGCGGGAGCCGGGAGATGAGGCGGAAGGTGTGGTGGGTGCCGAGGGCTTCCATGGCCTCGTCGGCGGTGTCCGAGGTGCCTGCTTTGTCGGCCAGTTCGGTCTCGTCGCCGCCGATCGCGGGGCGGCGGCCGCGCATCCGTATGTGGTCCAGGGCCCGGTTGCGGGCTATCCGCGCGGCCCAGCCCCGGAACCGGTCGGCGTCGCCGCTGAAGCGGGACAGGTCGCGGGTGATCTGGAGCCATGCCTCGGAGGCCACGTCCTCGGCATCCGCTTCACCCACCAAGGTCCGTACATATCCGACAAGCCGGGGATGCACGGCGCGGTAGACGGTACGGAAAGCCGCCTCGTCGCCGCCCTGCGCCGCCTGTACGGCGACTGTCAGCCGACCGTCGTCCGGCTGAATGTCGTCCCCTCGCACGGGTCCATCCTGTCGCACGCGGAAAGTCCGCCGCCCGGTCCTCGCTGATTCGCCTGTCCCCGGACACCCCGAGTACCCCTGGTAACCCGTATGTCCCCGCTGACGGTAACCCGGCCGCCCGCGCCCCGGGCACCCGGGCCGCCTGCTGACCTGCCGCTCCGCTCCGACGGAGGGCGCGCACAGCCATCGCGCCGAGCCGGCGGACGGTGCGCACGGCCACCGCACCGGGCCACCGCACCGGGCCGGCACGCCGGGCCGGCGCGGACCCGCACGCTACGGCCACGGCACCACCCACGTCCAGAGCACCCGCGCACCGGAAGGCTCCCGGCGCGCGGCACCTGCCGCGCCCCGGCCCACACCCCGTGTGACGCTTTCGCGGCGGATGGCGCTGTAAAGGTCAGGGGCTCGTCACCGGGCCTCCCTGGAACGACGGCCGGGGCCTCTCCTGTGGGGGGTGGTGGCCCCGGTCGTCCCCCTCTCGCCGCGTCCGGCCCTGGCCGCTCAGCCCTGGTTGGTCAGTTTTCCGAAGTCCGCCCAGGAAAGGGCCGGATCGCGGCGGTCCCAGACCTTCTGCGTCAGCGCGTCCGAGCGCCAGCCCGACCTTGCCCGGCGGCGCGCGCCGCGTCGCCTCGTACCCCGCACGACTCGGCGCCGACGACTTCGCCGCACAGTTGAGGAGCCATGGCCAGGTCAGCACCGAGACGCAGCGCGGGCCGGCCTCGACCGGACGGGGGACGACCCCAGCCATCCCCTTTCTCCCCGTTCTTCCCGTTCTTCCCTTTCTCTCCTTCCCACCCCCCCCACGTCCGGCCCCGGCCCCTCAGACCTGATCGGCCAGCTTCTTGAATTCCGCCCAGGAAAGAGCCGGATCGCGGCGGTCCCAGACCTTCTGCGCCAGCGCGCGCAGCGGCATCCGGATTCCGTCCGCCACCTGCTGCTGCGTCTGTTGGTCCGCCAGGTCGCACCAGACCGCCAGGCGCGCGCCGAGCACCCGGTCGGGACCGGACAGGGACTGCGGTACGGCCTTGGTGCCGCGCAGTACTCCGGGGGTCCACTGGGTGTAGATGCGTTCGCCGGTCGGGTACGGCATGTTGTTGGGTTCGCCGAGCACGTAGTACAGGTACTCGTCGTTGAGGTTGACGACCTTGCGGTTCTCGCGCAGGTACTCGTCCGGTTCGCGGGCGCCGATCTCCTTGCCCGTCCAGTAGGCGACGGTGCGGCCGGCGTCCGGGGCGACGTCCGTGTCGCGGAAGTAGCCGTCGTTCCAGGCCTCGACCTGTCTGGCCCCGGCGGCGCGCACGGTCTTGTCGCGGTCGTTGAGCCAGCCGGTGGCCAGGTCCTCGATCGTGGCGTTGTCCCCGTACTTGTCGCGGGCGGCGCGGGCCAGCTGCGGGTAGTTCTCGGCCGGGGACCGGTCGGCCAGCGCGCGGTACTCGTCACCGCCCAGGTGCCAGTGCTTGCCGGGGAAGAGCGGGGCGTACTCGCGCAGCAGGTCGTCCACGATCTCGGCGGCCCCGGGCTGCGAGATGTCCATCGCGCCACGCTCGGTCCGGCCGTCGGCGGAGCGCAGCTGGAGGTCCGGGTGGGCGCGCAGGACGGCGCCGAGGTGGCCAGGCGAGTCGATCTCCGGGATGACGGTGACGTGCAGGCCGCGGGCGAGGTCGACGAGGTGGCGCACCTGGTCCTTGGTGAGGTGGTCCTCGGACACGATCTCGGGGTGCCGCTCGCTCTCGATGCGGAACGCCTGGTCGTCGGAGAAGTGCAGCTGGAGCTGGTTGAGCTTGAGACCGGCCAGGTCGCGGATGCGGTCCTCGATCCACTTCACGTCGAAGTGCTTGCGCGCGATGTCCAGCATGAAGCCGCGCTGGGCCCGGTCGGGCCGGTCCTCGACGGTGCCTTCCGGGACGCCGCCGGAGGCCCGTACGGACTGCAGGACGGTGCGGGTGGCGTTGAAGATCCCGGCGTCGGTGGGGGCGGTGAGGGTCAGGCGGGTGTCGCGCGCTTCGAGGGTGTACGCCTCCTCGGCGGTGTCGTACACGGGGGCGTTGTCCTCACGCCGGGCGGCGTCCTTGCCGCCGGACAGCCGCAGCTCGACGTCTCCGGGCTGTACGGGCTGTTTGCCCCAGACTGTCCGCAGGCCGCCCAGTTCCTGGGCGAACCGCCGGGCTTCGTCGGCGACCGGGCTCTTCTCGCCCGCGGGCACGACCACGCGGGCCTTTTCGGTGGGCCGCCAGCCACGCCCGTCGGCCGCGCCGAACTTCTGTACGGCGGGCACGGTGCGGAGCGGGCCCCGCACGGGTTCCCAGGTGGGGGTGGGCGCGGCGGAGGCGCTGCCACCGTCCCCCTTGGGCGGGGTGTCGCCGCTGTTCGAGCAGCCCGCGACGGACAGCGCCGTGAGGGCGGCCGTGACTCCTGCGGTGATGCTCGCGGCCAGTTTTCCGGTCCTCATATACGCAAAACCTCCCTTTCCGGGGCGAAGGTATTGCCAGGTGACAGACGTTTGTGTCTACTACGCGCGCGAAAGCTCTCTCATACGGGTGAAATTCGTGCATCCGTCGGACAGCGACCGACAGACGTCGTTACGGTGGCGTCCCAACCTGCTCACCCCTCCCGGAGCCCCACGGCCCCCGCGCATCCGCCGCGGCCGCACCCGCTCCGGCCGCCCGACCCGACGTTCCCGCCCTGATCCGGCGCTCTCCGCCCCGATCCGGCGCTCTCCGCCCCGAGGAGCCCATGCAGCCCAGCGATATCCCGGCCGCCCCGCCGACACCGCTGCGCACTCCCCGGCCCGCCACACCCTCCCAGAAGCTCCCGCCGCTGCCGCCACCGCCTCCCGACGGCGCCGCACCGGCCGGTACACCCGGCCTGGACCGGCTGAACGGCGCCCCGCCGGACACCGCCGAGGCGCACCTGCTGCCCTGCTGCGGCAGCCGCCGCTGGGCCCGCCGCCTGGCCGCGCACCGCCCGTACCCCGATCTGGAGGCGCTGCTGGCCGCCGCCGACGAGGCGAGTTACGACCTGACCGCCGGCGACCTGGACGAGGCGCTGGCCGGGGAGACCGTCTCGCCACAGCCGCTCGTCGGCGCGCGCGGTCCGGGCACGCTCGCCGCGCACACCGCGCTGCGCGCCGCGCACGCCGAGTACGAGCGCCAGTTCCGGCACGTCTTCGTCATCTGCCTGGACGGCTTCCGCGACACCGAACTGCTCAACGTGGTGCTCACCGCCATCCACGACCGGCTCGGCAACGAGCCCGAGGAGGAGCGCGCCGTCGCCGCGGAGGAGCTGCGCCGGATCGCCCGCGGGCGGCTCACCCGGTTCGCGGCCTCCTCGGCCTGAGCGGCCCGGTCCGTTCGACCGCCCGTCCGCCCGTCCGCCTGTCCGACCGTCCGCCCGACCATCCGACCATCCGACCGACCATCCGACCGACCGACCACCCGTCCGGCCCGCCATTACCCCGTTCCCCCGCCCGGCGTACAGGGCCGGACCGCCCTCGGCGGATAGCCCGTACGTGCCTGTTTGATCACACCTGAGGACCCCGGCGGGAGGAACCGACAGTCCGTCGCTACGATGGCCGGGGCCGGTGGACCGTACCCGGCCGGGCCAGACCGACAGAGAAGCCGGCAGGCCCCGATCCCCGCTCCCGGAGGGTTTTTCCGTGCCGGCTGGAACGCTGTACCGCGGCCGGGAAGGCATGTGGTCCTGGGTGGCTCATCGAGTCACCGGCGTCCTCATTTTCTTCTTCCTGTTCGTGCACGTCCTCGACACCGCACTCGTCCGCGTCTCTCCCGAGGCCTATGACGACGTCGTTGCCACGTACAAGACGCCACTCGTCAACGTGATGGAGTACGGCCTCGTCGCCGCCATCCTCTTCCACGCGCTCAACGGCCTCCGTGTGATCGCCGTGGACTTCTGGTCCAAGGGACCGAAGTACCAGAAGCAGCTGCTGTGGACCGTTGTCGCCGTGTGGGCCGTCCTGATGGCCGGCGCTTTCTATCCCGTGCTGCAGCACACGCTGCGCACGCTGTTCGGGAGCTGATGACGCGCGATGTCTGCTGAAACACAATCCCCCGCAGGTCCCGCTGTGAACGACTCCGTCTCCCTGTACGACGTGGACAACCCGGCTCCCGTGATCGAGCCGCCCCGCAAGCGTACGAAGAAGACGCCCAAGTCGACCCGTACGAACTTCGAGATGTACGGCTGGCTCTTCATGCGCCTGTCCGGCATCGTGCTGGTCGTCCTGGTCCTCGGCCACCTGCTGCTCCAGCTGGTGCTGGACGGCGGCGTCTCCAAGATCGGCTTCGCCTTCGTGGCCGGCCGCTGGGCCTCGCCGTTCTGGCAGGTCTGGGACCTGGTGATGCTGTGGCTGGCGATGCTGCACGGCGCCAACGGCCTGCGCACGGTCATCAACGACTACGCGCAGCGGGACAACACCCGCTTCTGGCTGAAGATGCTCCTGTACACCGCCACGGTGTTCACCGTCCTTCTGGGCACGCTGGTGATCTTCACCTTCGACCCGAACATCCGCTAGGCCCCGGGGCTGAGGTAACCGACTCATGAAGATCCACAAGTACGACACGGTGATCGTCGGCGCCGGTGGCGCGGGCATGCGCGCGGCCATCGAGTCGACCAAGCGCAGCCGCACCGCGGTGCTGACGAAGCTCTACCCCACCCGGTCCCACACCGGCGCGGCGCAGGGCGGCATGGCCGCCGCCCTGGCCAACGTCGAGGAGGACAACTGGGAGTGGCACACCTTCGACACGATCAAGGGCGGCGACTACCTGGTCGACCAGGACGCCGCCGAGATCCTGGCGAAGGAGGCCATCGACTCGGTCCTGGACCTGGAGCGGATGGGCCTGCCGTTCAACCGCACCCCGGACGGCACCATCGACCAGCGCCGCTTCGGCGGTCACTCCCGTAACCACGGTGAGGCCCCGGTCCGCCGGTCCTGCTACGCCTCGGACCGCACCGGCCACATGATCCTCCAGACGCTGTACCAGAACTGCGTCAAGGAGGGCGTCGAGTTCTTCAACGAGTTCTACGTCCTGGACCTGCTGCTCCAGGACGTCGACGGCGTGAAGAAGTCGGCCGGTGTCGTCGCCTACGAGCTGGCCACCGGCGAGATCCACGTCTTCCAGGCGAAGGCCGTGATCTTCGCGTCCGGCGGCACCGGCAAGTTCTTCAAGGTGACCTCCAACGCGCACACCCTGACCGGTGACGGCCAGGCCGCCGCGTACCGGCGCGGGCTGCCGCTGGAGGACATGGAGTTCTTCCAGTTCCACCCGACCGGCATCTGGCGGATGGGCATCCTGCTGACGGAGGGCGCCCGCGGTGAGGGCGGCATCCTCCGCAACAAGGACGGCGAGCGCTTCATGGAGAAGTACGCGCCGGTGATGAAGGACCTCGCCTCGCGTGACGTCGTCTCGCGCTCCATCTACACGGAGATCCGCGAGGGCCGCGGCTGCGGTCCCGAGGGCGACCACGTCTACCTGGACCTCACCCACCTGCCGCCGGAGCAGCTGGACGCCAAGCTGCCCGACATCACCGAGTTCGCGCGTACGTACCTCGGTATCGAGCCCTACACGGACCCGATCCCGATCCAGCCGACCGCGCACTACGCCATGGGCGGCATCCCGACCAACGTCGAGGGCGAGGTGCTGGCCGACAACACCACCGTCGTGCCGGGCCTGTACGCCGCCGGCGAGGTCGCCTGCGTGTCCGTGCACGGCGCCAACCGCCTGGGCACCAACTCGCTGCTGGACATCAACGTCTTCGGCCGCCGGGCGGGCATCGCGGCGGCGGAGTACGCGGCCGGCGCGGACTTCGTCGAGCTGCCGGAGGACCCGGCGAAGCTGGTCCAGGAGCAGGTCGAGCGGCTGCGCTCCGCCTCGGGCAACGAGCGGGTCACCGAGATCCGCAAGGAGCTCCAGGAGACCATGGACGCCAACGTGATGGTGTTCCGCACCGAGCAGACGATCAAGACCGCGGTCGAGAAGATCGGCGAGCTGCGCGAGCGCTACCTGAACGTGTCCATCCAGGACAAGGGCAAGCGGTTCAACACCGACCTGCTGGAGGCCGTCGAGCTGGGCAACCTGCTCGACCTGGCCGAGGTGATGGCCGTGTCGGCACTGGCCCGCAAGGAGTCCCGCGGCGGTCACTACCGCGAGGACTACCCCAACCGCGACGACGTCAACTTCATGCGGCACACCATGGCGTACCGCGAGGTGGCGGCAGACGGCTCCGAGTCGATCCGCCTCGACTACAAGCCGGTCGTCCAGACCCGCTACCAGCCGATGGAGCGTAAGTACTGATGAGCACCTCCACCCTCGAAAAGCACTCCAAGGCCCTGGACGCGGCCGAGGACGGCGCCTCGCACAGCATCACGATCACCCTGAGGGTCCGCCGGTTCAACCCGGAGGTCTCCGAGGACGCGAGCTGGCAGGACTTCCAGCTGGAGATGGACCCGAAGGAGCGCGTCCTGGACGCCCTCCACAAGGTCAAGTGGGAGCAGGACGGCACGCTGACCTTCCGCCGTTCCTGCGCGCACGGCATCTGCGGCTCGGACGCCATGCGGATCAACGGCAAGAACCGCCTGGCGTGCAAGACGCTGCTCAAGGACATCAACCCGGAGAAGCCCATCACGGTCGAGGCCATCAAGGGCCTGACGGTCCTCAAGGACCTCGTGGTGGACATGGAGCCGTTCTTCCAGGCGTACCGGGACGTGATGCCGTTCCTGATCACCACCGGCAACCAGCCGACGCGTGAGCGCTTGCAGACCGCCGAGGACCGCGAGCGCTTCGACGACACCACCAAGTGCATCCTGTGCGCCGCGTGCACGTCCTCGTGCCCGGTGTTCTGGAACGACGGCCAGTACTTCGGCCCGGCGGCGATCGTCAACGCGCACCGCTTCATCTTCGACAGCCGTGACGAGGGCGGCGAGCAGCGGCTCGAAATCCTCAACGACAAGGACGGCGTCTGGCGCTGCCGTACGACCTTCAACTGCACGGACGCCTGCCCGCGCGGTATCGAGGTCACCAAGGCGATCCAGGAGGTCAAGCGCGCGCTGATCACGCGTCGCTTCTGATCCCCAGGGCGCCGCTGGTTCATCTGCGGCGCCCGTCCTAGAACCTGGTTCCGGTCAGCGACCCGAACCGGGTCTGGAAGCCGCGAAGGGCTCCGCTCCCGTACGTACGGAGGCGGAGCCCTTCGGCATGTCCGGCCCCGGCCTGCGCACTGCGCCCGGACTCCGCCGCCCGTACCGGGGGCGCGGCGGGGTAGACCAGGACCGGCGGCAGCTCGGTGTCGACGAAGGTCACCGGACGGGTGCAGAAGTACGACGGTACGAGCAGCAGGCCCCGCCCCTCCAGGCGCAGGTCTCCGTCGCGCGGATAGGTGACCTCCAGGACCGGCCGCCGCCAGCGCATCTCCGGTCCGAACGTCCGCAGCATCGCCTCGGCGCCGTCCTGGCGGAGCGCGTGCAGCCGCAGCGTACGGTCGGCCTCGACGCGCTGCCCGATCAGCGGCCAGCCCGGGCCGAGGGCGGTGTGGTGGTACGTACGCAGACTGCGGGCGAGGGTGCGCAGCGCGGCCGGTTCACCGTCGGACAGGGAACGCATCCAGGACGGCGGGGCGGCGTGCTGGCCGTGCCCCGGCCGGTACGTCTGCCCCGCCAGCAGCCCGATCTCGCGGCGCAGCCGGCGCCGGGGCGTCGTCATGACGGCCTCCAGACCCGGCTCCACCCCGGCCGCACCGGCCGCCGGGGTGAGGAAGTCGGGAAAGTAGCCGCGCGGCGGGACCAGCGGCAGCAGCAGCCGCAGCGGTCCGGGGCCGTGCCGCGCGGCGTGCTGCCGCCAGGCGGCCAGGGCCGGCTCGGTACGGCACTCGCGCAGGCGGTGCAGGCTCAGGACGGTCTCCCACAGGGGGTCGGCCCCCTCGGCGATCCGCGTCCGGTGCAGATCCTGCGTCGTGAAGTGGACACGTAACACAACGATCCCCCGATGCGTGAGCACACCACTGTTCCCCCGAACAGCGGTGCACCCGAGGATCCGACCCGTGGGCCGCATTCCGCAACCCGTACACGCCGTTGCCCCTGAATTTGTTCAATGAAAAATGAATGAGAACACATCTGCGCAGGTCACAGCGGTACACCTGACATGCCCCGGAGGCGGCCTGCTAGGGCTCACTACGGGCCCGACGCCGCGACGTCAAGCCGAACGCAGCGCCATGGACGCCAACGCCCGGTCCTGGTCCCGGCGTTGACGCATCACATGCGCGTACGTCGCCAACGCCTCCCGCTTGCGGGCCAGTTCGGCGATCTCCGCATCCAGCCGCGCCATCTGCCGCTCCACCACCCCGCAGGAGTGGTCGCAGAAGACCAGCCCGGGACCGCCCTGGGCGCACGGCAGCAGCTCCCGTATGACGTCCGTACCCAGGCCGGTGTCGAGCAGCTCGCGGATCCGTCCGACGGTCTCCGGCGCGTCGGGACCGTAGCGGCGGTAGCCGTTGGCGTCCCGGTCCGCGCGCAGCAGGCCCTGTTGCTCGTAATAGCGCAGCGAGCGGGCGCTGACTCCCGTGCGCTCGGCCAGCTCACCGATCCGCAGACCGCTCCCCGCCACGCGGATCGCGCACTCCCCCGACCGTGCCATCAACTTGCCTCCCCTGAGCGACCGGACCGCGGACCGGCGACGTGATCTTCCGAACCGGCGACCGGACCCGCGAACCAGCGCCGTGACCTTCCGAACCGGCACCGTGATCTTCCGAAGCACCGGGATCTTCCGAGCCAGCACCGTGACCTTCCGAACCAGCACCGTGATCTTCCGAACCGGCGACTTGACCTTCACACCGGTGTCATGGGTCAACCTGACGCACATGACGAAGATTCCCGCGGCCACCGCGTCGCGCCTCCCCGCCCTGTCCACCACCGTCACCCCCGCCGACGAGGGCACCGTCCCCGCCGCCCACGGCATTCTGCTCGCGCACGGCGCCACCGGCGACATCGCCGGCAACTACGGCGCACTCGTCCCCGCCCTGGCCGCCACCGGCCACACCGTCGTCGCCCCCGACTACCCCGGCTCCGGCAGCACCCCGCGCGCCGACGGCCCCCTGGAACTCGACGCCCTCGCCGACGCCGTCGTGGCCGAGGCCGTCGCGGCGGGTGTCGAAACGTTCACTCTGATCGGCTTCTCCCTCGGTACGGCGGTGTCCGTACGGGCCGCCGCCCGCCACCCGGAACGCGTACGCGGCCTCGTACTGACCGCCGGACTGGCCAAGCCCGACCACCGGGAGAACATCTGGCTCGACCTGTGGCTGCGCCTGCTGGACCACGGCGACTACGCGGGATTCGCACAGGCCCGCGCGCTCAGCGGCCTCTCCCCCGAAGCCCTGAACACCTTGTCGCCCGCCGAGCTGGCCGCCGTCCTCGACGCCGACCCGGCCGGCCCGCCCGCCGGTTCGGCCGAGCAGGCCGCACTGGTCAAGGAGGTGGACACCACCGGCGACCTGGCCGGCATCACCGTCCCCACCCTGGTCATCGCCACCACGCTGGACCAGCTGATCCACCCCTCCCACTCGCGCTACCTGGCCGAGCACATACCCGGCGCCGAGTACGCGGAGATCGCCACCGGGCACGTACCGATGGTGGAGCGGCCGGACGAGTGGGAGGGAATGATCACGAAGTTCCTGAGCGAGCGGGGGCTGTAGCGGCGGCCGGCGGCCGGCCAGGGGGCGGGACGGCCAGGGGGCGGGGGCAGACGGCCCGGGAAAGGGGCGGAATCCGGGGCCGGGCCGAGGGCGCATTAAGGTCGATGCCGTGGATGAAGCGACCAGGGCGGATACGGGTACCGGTACGGGCAGGGGCACAGACGGGGATACGGCTGCGAACAGGGCGCGGAACGTGACGGACGACGACGGCGGCCCGGCCAAGGGCGCGGACTCCGCCCGCCCTGCCGAACCCACCGCCCGCGAACGGACCGCCCACGGTTCCCGCACCCGCACCCTCATCCTCGAAACCGCCCTGCGCCTCTTCCAGGAGCGCGGCTACGACAAGACCACCATGCGGGCCATCGCCCAGGAGGCCGGCGTCTCGGTCGGCAACGCGTACTACTACTTCGCCTCCAAGGAGCACCTGATCCAGGGCTTCTACGACCGCATCGCCACCGAGCACGCGGCCGCTGTCGCCGACGTCCTGGCCACCGAACGGAATCTCGCGGGGCGACTGCGCGGCGTACTGCTCACCTGGCTCGACATCGCCGCGCCGTACCACCGCTTCGCCGCCCAGTTCTTCAAGAACGCCGCCGACCCGAACAGTCCGCTCAGCCCCTTCTCGGACGCCTCCGAAGGCCCGCGCGAGGCCGCCATCGCGCTCCAGCGGCAGGTACTGGCAGGCGCGGACACCAAAGCCGACCCGGAACTGGCGGCGGCGCTGCCCCGGTTGCTGTGGCTCCAGCAGATGGGCCTGGTCCTGTACTGGGTGCACGACCGCTCGGAGAACTGCGAGCGCAGCCGCCGCCTGGTCGAACGCACCTCTCCCCTGGTCGCCCGCGCGGTCGCCGCGTCCCGCTTCCGGGTACTGCGGCCACTGGTACGCGAAGTCACGGACGTCCTCGGCGAATTCGTCCTCCCGGCAGCAGCGGGCGCCGCCTCCCGTCCCGCCCCCCGCAAGGACGCGAAGCACCCGCCGGCCGAACGCGACTGACCCACGTCACCGGCCTGCCCTGCCCCGTACCCGCTCTCCCCGCCACCCGTACGGTGTGACCATGATCCGCATACGACGCGGTGCCGTGACCGCGCTGCTCGCCCTGACCCTGCCGTTGCCGCTCGTCTCTGCGGGCATCGCCTCGGCGACGGGCCCTGCCTCCCTCGCGACCACGCTGTCCGCCGCGAACACCGCGTCGCCCGGGCCCGCCACAGGTCAGGACACCCCGGGCCTTCACCTGTCCCTCCCTCGCCCCACCGGCCCGTACGCGATCGGGCGGGACAGCCTCCACCTCGTGGACCGCGGCCGCAAGGACCCCTGGGAGCCGTCCGCCCACGGGCGCGAGCTGATGGTGTCGCTGTACTACCCGGCCCGCACCGGCACCGGCCGCCCGGCCCCGTACATGACCAAGGCGGAGGCCACGACGTTCTTGGAACGCCAACGGCAGACCGGCCAGCTTCCGCCGGAGGCCGACCAGTTCCCGCCCGAGATACTCAGCGGCACCCGCACGCACGCCCACACCCATGCTCGCCCGGCGGCCGGCAGGCACCCTCTGGTCGTACTCTCCCCCGGTTTCGGCCTGAACCGCGCCACCCTCAGCGTGCTCGCCGAGGAACTGACCAGCCGCGGCAACGTCGTGGCCCTCGTCGACCACGCCCACGAAGGCGACACGGCATTCCCCGGCGGACGCACCCTGCCCTGCACCGCCTGCGAGAAGCTGGACGCCATGCCGTCCCCGGACGCGGCGGCCTCCTTCATGACCACCGTCGCCCGCAACCGCGCCAAGGACATCAGCTTCCTCCTCGACCACATCCTGCCCGGCAACCACCACCCGATGTGGAAGCGCAGCGGCCTCATCGACGCGAAGCGCGTCGGCATGGCAGGCCACTCCATCGGAGGCGCCGCCACCGCCGCAGCCATGGCGACCGACACCCGGATACGCGCCGGCGCGGACCTGGACGGCACCGTGGCAGCCCCTGTCCCGAGGCAGGGCCTGAACGGGCGTCCCTTCCTGCTGTTCGGCAATCAGGCGACGGGCCACCCCGGGACGGACGAGACCTGGGACACGACCTGGACCCGCCTCAACGGCTGGAAGCGCTGGCTGACCGTCACCGGCGCCACCCACCTCACCTTCACCGACCTCCCGGCTCTCGCCCAGCAGACAGGCCTCCCCACTCCCACGGGAGCGGTCCCCGGCCTGCGCGGCAGCGACCTCACCCGCACCTACGTGAGCGCCTTCTTCGACCAGCACCTCCGCGGCATCCCCCAGCCCCTGCTGGACGGCCCGGACCCCGGCAGCCCCGAAGTCACCTTCCAGACCCCTTGATCACCCCACGGGACCCGACCGTTCTCCCCTACTCCCCCTCGAAAACCTTCTCCACAAACGCATCGAGGTTCATCACCAGCCGAGCAATACGGTCCGCCGTCGGCAATGTCTCCTCATGCCGCCCGGCCAGCTGGGACTTCTTCTTTCCACGGACGTACAGCGAACACGCCAGGTCCGTGCAGACATAAGCCCCGACGGTATTCCCCTGCCGCCCCAGCGGCCCGGCCTTCCGCGCGGCGAGCAGACTCACCCCGGACCCGGGATGACCGGTGACGCACAACGAACATACGGTCGTCTTGGTGAAACTCCGCCGCACTCCTTGCGGCACCCGCAACGTCACCCCGACGACGCCGCCCTCCCGAGGCGCCACCAGATAACTCCGGTCCGGCGCCCCGGGATCCCGCCACCCGAGAAAATCCAGGTCCCCCCACGGCATTCCGGAAAGCCCCACCGGCAGATTGATGCGGCTCGCCTCCCCCTTCGAACAGTTGACGAAGGAGGCACGTATCTCTTTTTCACCCAACGGATCCATGACCGGTGAAACTAACAGCCGTCCGTGCGGAGCGTCGCTCGATTTTTCCTGGGTGGCTCCGGGGGCGTCAGCTCCAGGCCTGCGGGCCGGGCTTGTTGCGGCGGCGTACGAGGACGATGACCATCACGACGAGCCCGATCACCAGCAGCCCGCCCACGGCCATGCCTCCGTACTGCAGCATCTTCTTCCCGCCGATCGGCGGGTTGGGGTCCTTGCCCTTGGCGGCGCCCGCGACCACAGGGTCCTTCGACGCCTTGCCCTGCGGCATGGGCAGCGGGCCCTCGGGGGGGCCGGCGGGGATGTCGCGGGTGAGTGCCGCCCAGGGCTGGATGAAGCCGTATCCGTAGTGGACATCGGGCAGCTTCAGATTCTTGGCCTTCACCGACTTGGCCAGGCCCGCCGTCTTGACCATGCGGTTGGCGATCTGGCCGGGGGTGAGGTCGGGGTACTTCTCCAGCAGTAGGGCTGCTGTGGCGGAGGCGTATGCGGTGGCCGCCGAGGTGCCGTCACCGGTGAAGTAGCCCGTGTCGCTCTGGCCATTCGGATACGGAATCTTCACGCCGGGCGCCAGGACGTCGACCGTCTTGTTGTAGTTGCCGCCTTCCCATGCCTTACCGAATTCGTCCACCGCACCGACACCGATGGCACCGGGGCAGGCAGCCGGGAACAGTGCCTCGGACAGGCCGTCGTTGCCGACACCGGCGAGGACGACGACGCCCTTCTCAACCGCATAGTGGATGGACGCGCACATGTCGGGGGTGTTGGCGTCCCCGATGAACGACAAGTTGATCACCTTGGCGTCATGCTCCACCGCGTAGCGGATCGCCGCCGGAAAGTTCTTGTCGGCCGTCAGGGGCAGGATCTTCGCGTCCGGCGCCAGCCCCTTGACCCCCTGGCTGCCGCCCGGGCCGTGACCGCGCCCCGCGATGAGCGCCGACATGCCGGTGCCGTGGTCACGGATGTCCGAGCCTGGCTCCTCGGTCCTGCCCTTGTCGATGGAGGGGTTGGGGAAGTCCTCGCCGGGCAGAAAGGCTCCGGCCAAGTCCTGGTGGGTCTTACGGAATCCGGTGTCGACGACGGCAACGGTGACGCCCTTGCCGGTTGCCTCCTTCCAGATGCTCTGCGCGTCGAACGCCTCGAACGGCCACTGCGCACTCCGCGTCTGGTCCGCCGAAGCCGTACCCGTCGCGGTGAGGAGCAGCGCTCCGGTCAGCGCGGCACCGGCGGCCGCGCGCAGAGTTCGGGTGACCTTCATGCTCTGATCCTCACTGCTTCCGTTCGGGCGGACAGGGCCGGGCGGTGGCCACTGGTCGGGGCGCCCGGCCGAGCGAGCGCCCCGGTTTGCAGAAGTGCCCCGCACAGCGCGCGCGGGGCACTTCTTCGTACCACTTCATACAGCCGAAGCCGACGGCACGTACATCCCTACTCGATCACGCGAGGGGACACGTTGCGCTGCGGCGTCCACGTCTCCTCGTCCTCGACAAGGTAGTCGGGGCGCTCCTTCTTGGTCCGCTCCTTGTCCTTGGGACGCCCGTTCGCCGCCGCGCCGCCCATCGCCTGGCTTCCGCCGGCGCTGCGGTGCAGTCCGGCGCCGCCCTGCTTGGCTCCGGCTCCCGGGCTGCCCGGGGCGCCGACGACTCCTCCGGGCTTACGGGCCTGGGCACCACCGCGGCCCGCCGTGCCACCACGGCCCGCGCCGCTGCCCACGGCGCCGGCGCCACCGCCGATGCCGCCGGGCATACCGGTCCGTCCGGCGCCCGAGCCGCCGGCCCGGCTGCCGCCCAGGACGCCGCCACGGCCACCGGAGGCCGAACGCGAGCCCCCGCCACCGGTGCCGCCCGTCTTGCCGTACGGCAGGGGCGCGATGAAGCCACCTGGCGAACCGCCTCCGCCGGGGGTACCGCCCGATCCGCCGGACGGCGGATTGACGCCGCCGCCGGTGATCCCGGGGCCCACCGGGGCAACGGTGCCACCCTGGAGGCTGTCCAAGCCGGTCCGTACCGGCTCGTTGGACGGCTGAATGTTCACGCCCCCGCCGAGGCCGTTGTAGCCGCTTCCGCCCTTGGACCCGTGCGGGGTCACGGAGGCGGGCTTGGGCCGGGTGCCGCCGACGACCGGCATGGTCACGGGCGGCACCGGCGGATAGCTGCCCGGCTGACTCGGCCATTCGCGTCCGGGGCCGGGCGGCTCCCCGACATTCATGACCTTCCCGACCTGCTGCCGGTAGTTGTTGGCCAGCTCTTCCATGACAATGACCGCCTCGACCTGGCGCTCCTTGCTCAGGGAGAGCTTGTCGCGGTTGGCCTCCAGCGCCATCTTGGCGTCCATCTTCGGGTTCGCCATGTCCTTGTGGAACTGGGAGTCGTCACCCGAGGAGTTGAACGCGCTCTCGACCTTGCCCGGGTCCTCGATCCCGGCCATGGTCTTCTTGGCCTGGCGCAGGTTGTGCGCGATACCGGCCTCCGGCCCAGAGGACCGGGTGCCGATCAGCATCGACTCGACGTTGCGGGCGTGCCCGTACGTTTTGTCGATCTTCTTGAGGACCTCTGCCGCCTCACGCCGGAACGCGTCGGCGGCCTTACCCTGCCAGTGGTTCGAGGCGTGCTCGACGGCGTCCATGAACGCCTTCCGGATACCGCCGGAGCCGTCCTGGCCGCCCAGCCGGTCGGCGGATGCGCGCCAGTGGTCGCCGGCCGTCTCCATCGCTTCCGGATTGGCGTTCTCGATCATCGCTCGGAGCGCGTCGATCCCGTGGTGGTGGAAGTCCGAGTCCGAGACCGGCACAGGATCGTGGTTCTTGAACTGCGCGAGGCTCTCTTTGCGGTGCTTCTCGTCGATCGACTTGGCGTACGCCTTGTTGCCCTCGGTGTCCATCGGGCCACCGGCCATGACCTTCCCCCTTGGTCGTCGTTCTGTTCGCTGCCGTACTGCCGAAGCCTCAGCTCTTCATCGACGAACGGGCGTCCTGCTCCCGGTCCTCGTACGCCCCGCGGCTGCGCTCAGCCTTCTCGCCGAAGTCCTTGATGAGGCCCTGAAGGGCGTCAATGACGTGCGACATGTAGTCCTGCATCTTGTCGTGCGCCGCAGCGACCTTCGCGGCCTCGTTGAAGTTCGACCCGAAGGCCGACTTCGGAATGTTCGTGCTGTATTTGACCTTCTGGCTCGGCTCGTCCATGTCGCCCTGCAAGCTCTTGAGCTTGCGCACGACGCTGTCCAGCTCGTGCAGATCGACCCTGTACTGCTCGCCCATCGAAGTCCTTCCCCGTTACTCCGCGCCGCCGCCGCGCGGACGACGGGGCCGGCGCCGTGAGGCGGTCCGGCCCGCGCGCGCAGGCAACGCAAAGAGTGTAAAAAATAGGGGCTCAAGAGGGTGAACCGCAAGATCAGAAGTCATGATTTGCCCGATTTCGCACCAAACATCACCGCACTTTGCTAGTGCGTCGCTGCAACGCCCCACCCACTCGCAGCACACCCCGACCCACCTGCACTTCATGCCCGTTCGCGGCCCTCCCGACACCCGCAGGTGCCGGCCGTTGCGGCATTCCCTGAACCGGCCAACCGCCACATTGGCCCACATTCAGAACAGACCGCCCGCCGCAATTGCCCCTTCCCGGGACCGGGCACAATGCCGTCCGCAGCCCTTTCGACTGAGCGACCATGACGAGGTGGCACCGTGTCCAGGACCGTTTTCAATATCTCGCGGGCGGAGCAATGCCGGCAGTTCGCCGCGCCGCCCGGGTACCAGGCGTGGGGTTCTCTGACCTCCGGGAAGTTCTCCGGGGAACTCGCCGACGGGGAGGTGATGGCGCATGTTCACCGCCACGAGGGAGACGTGCCCACAGGGCCACTGTTTCTCGTCACCCGCCCTTCCGGGTCCCCCTCCGAGCCTCCCCGGACGATCTGCACGATCAGCGCGCCGGCCGGTGGCGCCGGGCAGCGGAAGGAAAGGGAATACACCGTCCACGGACCCGCCGGTGACTACGCGGGGCGTATTGTCCACGGGCGCTCGCCGCGCGGGGTCCGTCAAGCGTGGCGCATGCACACCCCGGCGGGCACCCAGGCCGTCACCGGCTACAAGGGCAGCTTGCGCGGGTGGTTCGCGTACTGGATGACGCTGCCGCTGTGGCCCTTCTTCGCCGTGCTGGGCCTGCTTCATGACGGCGGCGGCCCTTCCAGCTGGATGTGGGAAAAGCCCGCGCGCGTCACGTGGCGGTCCAGGCCGAGAGGGCTGGGCGGCGTCCTGATGAGGTTCACCTACGGCTACAGCTTGTTCTCCTGGGACGCGGAGCGGCTGGACGCGCCACTGACCCACGCGCAAGCGGTGCTGTACTTCGCCTCGCTGTCGAAGGACAGCTGACGTATCAAATAATGGCAAAATCCGCTGCCGCCCTTCCGTTGACGAGCAGAGATAAATGCCGAAGTTTCGGGCATGCCGCCAGGGGTGCCGCTAGTTATGTTCTTCTGTGCCCTTCACGGGGTTTGACATGCCCAGCAGGGCCGACCAGCCGACCATGAACGGGGTGCAGCGAGTTGGGGAACTCGGACTTCCGGATCGATGTGACCCGGATGAAGGACATGCTGCGCAAGCTGGACGAGTGTGACGACCGTATGCGCGGCGCGAGCAAGAAGCTCAAGAAGGTGGGCCCCAAAGGGCTGGGGACCGGCGGGCTCGACGGCGCCTGTGACGAATTCCAGTCCGAATGGGACGACGGCATCACGCGCATCGCCGACGCGGCGAAGAAGATTCACGAACAGCTGTCGTTGACGCTGGAGGCCTACACGGCCACCGACGACGACAACGCCAAGGGCTTCAGCAAGAAGTAACGGGGGGACCGCCGTGGAGTGGAAAAGCAAATTCATCGCCGACGACTCGGACTGGCCGGGCCTGACCTTCAATCCGGCCAAGGGCGACCTGCACACCATCCAGTCCCTCGCCACGGACGTGAAGACGGTCGGCGACGAGCTCGAAGAGCTGCACCAGCTGCTCAAGAGTGTCGGCAAGACCGACGGGGTGTGGGAGGGCGAGGCCGCCGAGAAGTTCCGGACGAAGCTCGGGGAACTGCCGAAATACCTCCAGCAGGGCACGGAGTCCATGCACGACTGCGCGAAGGCCCTGCGCACGTGGCACTCCCAGCTCGGCACGATGCAGCAGCGCGCCAAGGCCTTCGAGGCCGAGGCTGTCGAAGCGCGCAAGCACGCCGAGCAGAAGCGGAACAGCTACAACGGCCTCATCGACAAGTACAACGGGCTGGCCGGCGTGCCGCTGGAACAGTCCGAAGTCGACCGCATCAACAACGAGCTGGACACCGCGAAGGCCGCGGACGAAAAGGCCACGCACGCGCTCGAAGACATCATGAAGAAGGCGGAGGACCTGCGTTCCCAGTGGGACGACCGCGCGGGAGAGGCCGAGCGGGCGATACTCAAGGCGTCCGAGAACCATCCGCCGGACCTGCACTGGTGGGACCGCGCGCTCGACGGCATGAAGAAGGCGTGGCGCGGTTTCAAGGACTGGCTGGCCGAACACGCCGACCTGTTGTCCAACATCAGCGCGGTGCTGTCGATCCTCTCGCTCGCCACGATGGCCATCCCGCCGGTCGGCGCCATCCTGGGCGGCCTGGCCATCGGAACGAGTGCCCTCGCCCTGGCCGGTTACGGCATCAAGGCCTCCCGGGGAGGCAAGGTCGGAGTCATGGACTGGGTCGGTGCCGGCCTCGGAGTGCTGCCGGGCATCGGCGCTGTGAAGGGCTTCAGAGCCGCGGGCAAACTGGCCAAGGGTGAGAAAATCGTGGCGAACGGCGGGAAGGTCGCCAACACCTTCAAGAACGCCGAGAGCCTGGCCCGGTCGGAGAACGTCGCACGAGGTATGGGCGACGGGTTGTTCCACAAAGGAATCCAGAAGGCGGCCAAGGCTTTCCAGGGCGACAAAGCCGCTCCCCTCGACGTAGCCCACTGGGGCGCCCGCGGCACCCAGATGGGTGTGAAGGGCATCGGCGTCGGGCACCGTATCGAGTCCAACTGGCCCGAGGACAAGCCGCTGGGCAAGGCATTTCTGAGCGCGGCGGGAGCCTGACACCGGTGAGTACGTACATGGCCGAGGCAGCCGGCACGACGGAGCCTGAGTTCCCGGTCACCTTCCGCGTCCCGCCCGCTTTCCATGAGATCCCGCTGATCGACGATGTCGACGTCCTCGTGGAAGAGCTGCGTTTCCTCGCGATCGAGGTCTACCCGGAGGGCAGCAACGAACTGTGGTTCGCCTATGTCGCCATGCAGCTCCAGGCGGTGGAGGACATGCTGGCGGCCGGGGTGAGTTATGCGGGCTTCTGCATTCTGGACATCGAGGGGCAGCGGAGCACCGCCTCGGTCACCGCCTCCTTGATCGACAGCGGACCGCAGGCCCGGGCGGTGGACTGCAAGGAGCTGGTGGCCCAGCTCGCGGAGGAGTCTCCGGAGAGCGAGGTGGAGGTCGTCAAGCTGGCGGCCGGGGAAGCGGCCGTGCGTATCACTCCGGAGGCGGTGGATCTGCCGGGGGACATGACGGATTCCGGGCGGCCGGAGTCCGTGACGATCGGGAAGATCGCGGTCTTCTTCCCGGTTCCCGGGCAGCGGCAGGTCTGTCTGTTCGAGCTCAGTACGCCGTGCATGGACGACTGGAATCTGTATTCCGAGTTGTTCTTCAACATCGTGAACACGGTCGAGGTGACCGGCGCGCCGGGCGGCGGCTCCGTGCCCGTTCCGGGTCACGAGGGTGGCGTACGGCACGCTGCCGTATCGCCCGCCGCCGTACCGGAGACGGTCTCGCCCGAGCCTCCGTCTCTGGACCTCACGAAGAAGCTGTACTGGCATTCCAGCAGGCTTCTCGATGCTCTCGCCCTGCGGGGGCGCATGGAGCAGAATGCCCAGCCCTTCACCATCACTTGCGATGCGTGCACAGGAAAGGGTCTGCATTCCTCATGCTCGGCGCAGCATGACTGGCGTATCGAGGAATGTGATCCCGCGTCGCTGCCGACGGCTCTTCAGCGGCTGGGGGCCTATTTGGGCGACGGTGGCTGGTCCGTGGAGGCGCCGGCCGAAGAGGGAGCGCAGACCCTTCGGGCAGCGGCGGGCGCCGCAGCGTCCGCCGAGGTCGCGGGCTATGCGGTGTCCGTGACGGGGCATCTCGCCGAGCGGCGGCTGGAGGTGCGGCTCGTTTCGCCGTGTGTTCGCAGTGCGCCGGCGCCCGAGGGTTCGACGTTCGGCTGAGCCGGGGGTCGACGATCGGCTGATCCCGGGCCGGTCCGCGCATACCGGCGGCCTCGTCCGAGCATGTGTGAGATGGCGCACTGACGACGGGGCGCCGGGGTGTGCGGGGGCCGGAGTCAGGGGGCTGTGGTGGAGGTCTCGGGGGTGGGCTCGGTGGTGGGCCTGCGCAGGGCGCGGACGCCGCGGAACCCGATCACTCCGATTGCCGTCCCCAAGAGAAAGGACGTCACCGCGAGCGCGAGGTGCACCCAGAAGTAGGCGGTCGGGTCACCCGCGTCGTCGAAGGCGAGGCCGCTCCCGTCCTTCCAGAGGTTTTTGGCGAAAGTGATCCAGATGAACCAGCTCCATACCCCGAACGCGAGCAGGAACCAGGAGACGGGGCGCGAGAGCTTCATGGAATCCAGTATGGGCAGCGGCTCCATCCGGCGGTCGGCGGGGGCACTCTTCCGTGGGGTGGTGTCCGGGGCACCTGCGCCGACGGGTACGTTCACCGACGTGCCGACCACTTCTGCCGTTCATCCGATCACCGCCGCGCCCGTACGGCGCCATCTGCTCACCCGTACGGGCGCCGCCCTGGCCGGCACCGCCGTCCTGCTGCCGCCGCTGCTGCTCGCGGCCCCCGCGCACGCGGACGAGAAGCCGAAGGACGGCAAGGGCGGGCAGCACGCGCCGAAGGCGCCGGCGCCGCCCGCCGAGATGTCGAAGGTCGGCGGCGGCCGGCTGGGGCAGGCCGGTACGCAGGTGCAGCTGAAGCCGGGGGCGCCGAAGCTGCCGGCCGACCTCACGGCGCGTTCCTGGATCGTCTCGGACGCCGAGAGCGGCAAGGTGCTGGCCTCGCACAACGCGCACTGGCAGCTGCCGCCGGCCAGCACGCTGAAGATGCTGTTCGCCGACACGGTGCTGCCGAAGTTCCCCAAGGACCAGAAGTACACGGTCAAGCCGGCCGACCTGGCGGGCATGGGTGACGGCAGCAGCCTGGTGGGGATAAAGGAGAATTTGAGTTATACGGTTCATGACCTTTGGCTGGGGGTTTTCCTGCGGTCCGGGAATGACGCTGTGCACACGCTGTCCGCGATGAACGGCGGTACGGCCAAGACCGTGCAGGAGATGCAGAAGCAGGCCGAGGCGCTGAACGCGACGGACACGCATGTGGTGACGCCGGACGGTTACGACGCCCCGGGCCAGGTGTCCAGCGCGTACGACCTGAGTCTGTTCGCCCGCGCGGGGCTGCAGAACGCGGACTTCCGCGAGTACTGCTCCACGGTGAGCACGCAGTTCCCCGGCGAGGTCAAGGACGGCAAGCGCGGCACGTTCGGCATCCAGAACACCAACCGGCTGCTCAGCGGGGACTACGACGTCAAGCCGTACCCGGGCATCGCGGGGGTGAAGAACGGCTACACCACCAACGCCGGCTCGACCTTCACCGGGGTCGCCCAGCGGGGCGATCGCAAGCTGCTCGTCACGGTCATGAACCCGGAGAAGAAGGAACACAACGAGGCGTACAAGGAGACGGCCAAGCTCTTCGACTGGGGGTTCGCGGCGGCGGACAAGGTCGAGCCGGTCGGCCGGCTGGTCGGCCCCCGGAGCGAGGAGGGCGACGCGCGGACGGGCGGCGCCAAGCTGGACGGCGACCGGACGCGGGCCGGGCTGGAGGACTCCTCCGGCGGCTCCGGCGGCGCGTGGACCGCGCTGGCGATCACCGGCGGAGCGCTGGTGGTACTGGGCGGCCTGGCGCTCCTGGTGCACCGCCGCTGGCCCCTCCCGGAGCTGATGCGGCGGCGCGGGGGCAAGCATTGAGAGGGAGCGGGACATGAGGGCGGGGCCGGGCGGGGTGCGTGGGCGTACCGCGCCCGGCCCCGTTCTACGCCCGGTCCGGCTCGGCGGGCTGCTCCTCGCAGTCCAGTGACTTGCCCGACGACTCCGGGTCGCAGCGCTCGGTCGCCGTCCAGGAGGCGCAGAAGACCACCAGTTTGGCCGTGAAGTTGATCCACAGGAGCAGGGCGATCGGGGTGCCGAAGGCGCCGTACATGCTCTTGGCGGCGACGCCCTGGAGGTAGCCGCTGAGGAGCAGCTTGAGGAGTTCGAAGCCGACGGCGCCGATGAAGCCGGCGACGACGACGGCGCGGCGGGGCGGGTGGACGCCAGGGAGCCGGGTCAGGACGTAGGCCAGCAGCAGGAAGTCGGCGAGTACGGCGATGCAGAAGCCGACGGCGGACAGCAGGACGCTGCCGATGCCGCCTTCCGCGAGGCCGAGGGCCTTCGCCGCCTTGCCGACCGCGGCGCTGGCGAAGCCGGAGCAGGCCAGGGAGGCCAGGGCGGTGCCGCCGAGGCCGAGGAGCAGGGCGATGTCCTTGAGCTTGGCGACGAAGAAGTTGGTGTCCTCGTCGTCCTTCTCCCAGACGGCGCGCAGGCAGTCGCGCAGCGACTCGACCCAGCCGGCGCCGGTGAAGAGCAGGGCGACACCGGCGATGACGCCGACGGTGCCGGCGTTGTCGACGAGTGCGCCGAGGTCGAGCTGGCCGGAAATACCGGGGATCTGCTCGGAGATCTTCGACTGGAGGTCGTGCAGCTGCTGCTCGCTGAGCAGGGCGGCGCCGAGCGCGGCGGCCACGGTCAGCAGCGGGAAGAGCGCCACGAAGCTGGTGAAGGTGATCGCGGCGGCCAGCCGGGTCCAGTGGACGCGTTGCATCCGTTCGTACGCCCGCCACAGGTGTGTGGTCATCAGCCAGGACACGGCCGGGCCGATGACCGGCAGCTTGCTCAACCATTCCATGGGCCCCGCCTACCCTTCGTCAGCCTTCGACACCATCTGAACAGGTATGTCGCCCGCGTGGCGGAAGACTAGCGTCCGCGTACCCCAGAAACGCAGGCATGTCGCCAGCGCCATGCCGACGCCCGCGCCCGCGACGGTGTCGGCGGTCGCCGAGGTCAGGCCGAGGACGTGGTGCGAGATTCCGAGGCAGGCGAGCTGGACGAGGGCGCCGGCGAGGTTCACGGCGAGGAAGACGGCGTAGCGGCGGAGGCGGACGGGCGCGGGGGCGCGGATGTGTACGGGGGCGGCACCGGGGGTGCGGATGCGTACGGGGGCGGGAACCGGGGCGCGGGCGCCGGGGCCGCCGTACGGGGATGGCGCCGGACGGGTACGGGTGCGGTACGTACCGAGGGCGTTCCCTGCGTACGCGACGGTGCAGCCCGCCAGGAACGACAGGGACTTGGCGGTGTACGGGTCCAGGCCGGCCGGGCCCCGCAGCCAGACGAACAGGGCCAGGTCGGCGGCGTACGCGAAGCTCCCGGCGACGGCGAAGCCGAGCAGTTCGGGGGCGAGGGTGCGGAGGCGGCGGGCCGGTGGCGGCCGGTCCGGAGTGCGGCGGGTGGGGCTCCTGGGCATGGTGGTGCGCCGCCCGTCCGTTCACACGTCCGCGACGGCCATCGCGTACAGCCCGGTCCAGGCCAGCCCGATGGCGGCCAGCGGGCGGTCCCGCAGGACGACGTCCTCCGGGGTGCCCGCGGTGCCCCGGTCGGCGAAGACCGCGTAGCGCAGGACGGCGAGGATGAACGGGACCATGGAGAGCTGGCGCCACGGCAGGACGCCCGCGGACGTGCCGCCGCTCTCCAGCGCCCACAGGCAGTACGCGAGGACGGCGCCGCCCGCCGCGAGCTGCCACACGAAGCGCAGGTAGCCGTCGCTGTACTCGCGCAGCAGGGGCCGGGTCGCGCCCCTGTCCGCCCGTTCCTCCCGCGCCGCCCGGAGCGCCTCGGAGTAGCGCTTGGCGGCGACCATGAACAGCGCGCCGAAGCCCGCGGTGATCAGGAACCAGCGGGACAGCGGGATGCCGAGCGCGGGGCCGCCGGTCATGGCGCGCAGCAGGAAGCCGGTGGTGACCACGGCCAGGTCGATGACCAGGACGTTCTTCAGGCTGACGCAGTAGGCGAGCTGCATGAGGAGGTAGGCGGCGAGCAGGGCGGCGGTGGCGGGGTTGCACAGGACGGCGGCGGCGACGGGTGCGAGGACGGCGAGCAGGGCGCCGGCCGCGTAGGCGACGGGTACGGGCACCTCGCCCGCGGCGACCGGGCGGCGGCACTTGTCGGGGTGGGCGCGGTCGGCCGTGGCGTCGCGTGCGTCGTTGACGAGGTAGACGGCGGACGCGGCGGCGGTGAAGAGGAGGAAGAGGAGCGGGAGTTGGAGGAGGGTCCGGTGGAGGAAGAGGTCACCGGCGGCGGCCGGGGCGGCGGCCACGAGGACGTTCTTGACCCATTGGCGGGGGCGGGCGGTGCGCAGCAGGCCCAGGAGCAGGGTGAGCACGCGGGGGCCCGGTTGCGCGGGGGTGGCCTCTCCGGGGCCGGGCGGCGGTTCCTCCAGGACGGCGGCGGTGCGTTCGGTCACGGCCGTCCCCCGCGCACACGCTGCGGATGCGCCCCGCGCACGCTCGGCGCCCGCCTCCCGCGCACGCCCCGTGCGTGCCCGGCTCCCTCCCACGCCGCGAGCGCGCCCAGAGCCACAGCGGCAGCGGTGGCGGAGGCGGCGTGAGCGCTGGGGAAGGAGTACGGGCTCGCGGTCCGTACGAGGGGGGTGTGGCCGGGCGGCAGGGGGCGCGGGCGGCGTACGACGCGTTTGAGGCCGACGCTCAGCAGGTGGGCGCCGCAGCTCAGGGCCGTACCGCGGAGCCAGGCGGGGCGCCGGGACCGGTCGGCCGCGGCGCCCGCCAGCCCGGCGGCGAGCCAGAGCGCTCCGTGCTCGCCGCCGCGCGAGAGGGCGCGGGCCACGGCGGCCACCCGGGGGTCGGTTCCCCGGGTGCGCAGCGCCACGAGCAGGCGGTGATCCATCTCTTCGGGGGACAGCGGGGTCACCTCGATCCGGTTCGTGCCGGCTCCCGGGCGGACCGCCCGCTTCGTGCGGTCCGCCCGGCGCCTGTCCCTCAAGCCCTTGGGGGCTCCGCGTCCGACTCTTCCGGGGCACCGCGCGCCGCGCCGTCGCGATTAGCCCATCCACCCCGTAAATCACTCTTTTCGTGCGACCGGGGCGGATAGCTGAATCGACGCTATTGCCGCATTACGGTCGCTGGCATGTCGTCGCCCGCCGGCCCGCCCGGCTCCCGCACCGCCCCCGAAACCGCCCCAGCCACCGCCACCGCCTCCGTCACCGCCCCAGCCATCGCCTCCGCCCCCGTCACCACCTCCGTCACCACCTCCGTCACCGGCTGGGGCCGTACCGCCCCCACCACCGCCCGGCTGGCCCGCCCGGGCACGTACGACGAGGCCGTGGCGGCGGTACGGGCGTGCGGGGCGCGCGGCGGCATCGCGCGGGGGCTCGGGCGCGCGTACGGGGACGCGGCGCAGAACGCGGGCGGCGCCGTCTGGGACATGACCGGCCTGGACCGGATCCGGGCCGTCGACGCCGAGGCGGGCACGGTGGTGTGCGACGCGGGGGTGAGCCTGCACCGGCTGATGGAGGTGCTGCTGCCGCGGGGCTGGTTCGTGCCGGTGTCGCCGGGCACCCGGTACGTGACGGTCGGCGGCGCGATCGGCGCGGACATCCACGGCAAGAACCACCACGTCGCGGGCTCCTTCACCCGGCACGTACGGTCCTTCGAACTCCTCACCGCGGACGGCGCGGTACGCACCGTACGGCCGGGCACCGCCCTCTTCGACGCGACCGCCGGCGGCATGGGCCTGACCGGGGTGATCCTCGCCGCGACGGTCGCCCTGCTGCCCGTACGGACGTCGCTGATGACGGTGGACACCGAACGCGCCGCGGACCTGGACGACCTGCTCGCACGGCTGTCCGCCACCGATCACCGCTACCGCTACTCCGTCGCCTGGATCGACCTCCTCGCCCGCGGCGCGGCGACCGGCCGCGCGGTGCTGACCCGCGGCGACCACGCCCCGCTGGACGCCCTGCCGGCACGGGCCCGCCGCGCGCCGCTCGCCTTCCGGCCCGGCGGGCGGCTGCCGCCCGCGCCGCGCGGCCTGCCGGACGGGCTGCTCGGGCGCCGGTCCGTCGGCCTGTTCAACGCGTTCTGGTACGGGAAGGCCCCCCGGCGCCGGACCGGCGAGTTGCAGAAGCTCTCCGCGTTCTTCCATCCGCTGGACGGGGTGCCGCACTGGAACCGCGTGTACGGGCGCGGCGGCTTCGTGCAGTACCAGTTCGTGGTCGGGCTCGGGGCGGAAGGGACGCTGCGGCGCATCGTGGAGCGGATCGCGGCGCGGCGGTGTCCGTCGTTCCTGGCGGTGCTCAAACGCTTCGGCGCGGGCGGTCCGGGGTGGCTGTCCTTCCCGTCCGAGGGCTGGACGCTGGCCCTGGACATCCCGGCCGGGCTGCCCGGCCTCGGCCCGTTCCTCGACGGGCTGGACGAGACGGTGGCGGAGGCGGGCGGCCGGGTCTACCTGGCCAAGGACGCCCGGCTGCGGCCCGAGCTGGTCGACGTCATGTATCCCCGGGCCGACGCGTTCCGCGCCCTCCGCGCGCACACCGACCCGCGCGGCGTCTTCACCTCGGATCTCTCGCGGCGCCTGGCCTTGTGAAGCATCCGGCCCACTCCACTCCCCTCCCCCTCCCCAAGGACTCCCCGTGAAGGACGCCTTCGGCTCCCCCCAGTCCCTCCTGATCCTCGGCGGCACCTCCGAGATCGCCCTCGCCACCGCCCGCCGTCTGGTCGCCCGCCGCACCCGTACGGTCTGGCTGGCGGGCCGCCCGTCCCCCGCGCTCGAAGCAGCGGCCGGGCGGCTGCGCTCGCTGGGCGCCGACGTCCGTACGGTCGCGTTCGACGCGCTGGACACCGACGGTCACGAGGAGGCGCTCGGCAAGGTCTTCGCCGAGGGGGACATCGACGTGGTGCTGCTGGCCTTCGGGGTACTGGGCGATCAGAAACGCGCGGAGGCCGAGCCGGCCACCGCGGTCCAGGTCGCGCAGACCAACTACACCGGCGCCGTCTCCGCGGCTCTCGTCTGTGCCCGGTCGCTGCGCGTCCAGGGGCACGGTTCGCTGGTCGTGCTGTCCTCGGTGGCGGGCGAGCGGGCACGGCGCTCGAACTTCGTCTACGGCTCCAGCAAGGCCGGGCTGGACGCGTTCGCGCAGGGGCTGGGGGACGCGCTGTACGGGACGGGGGTGCACGTGATGGTGGTACGGCCCGGTTTCGTACGGACCCGGATGACGGCCGGTCTGGATCCCGCTCCCCTGGCCACGACTCCGGCGGCGGTCGCCGTGGCGATCGAGGCGGGGCTGCGGCGGCGGAGCGAGGCGGTGTGGGTGCCGGGGGCGCTGCGGCCGATGATGACCGTACTGCGGCATATGCCACGGGCACTGTTCCGGCGGCTGCCGGTGTAAGGCCGGGTCGCGCCGCCCGGCCTGGACCCTGGCTAGCGCGTCGGCGTGGGCGGCCGCGAAAGATCCGCCTGCCGCGGCACCCCGGAGGCGGGCGCCCCGAACGGATACTCCCGCTCCAGCCGCCACACGCCGTCCTCCCCCTGCTCGTACAGGGCGAATCCGCCGATCGTCCAGGCGGCCTCGAAGTCCTTCAGCGCCACGAACGCCCGGTCCATGGCCTCTTCCGAAATGCCGTGCGCGACGGTCACATGCGGGTGATAGGGGAACTGCAGTTCGCGGGCGCAGGGACCGGACGCGGCGCGTACCCGCTCCTGGAGCGCGGTGCACTCCGCCTCGCCCTCGGCCAGCTTGACGAACACCACCGGCGACAGCGGCCGGAAGCTGTCCGTGCCCTCCAGGCGCAGCCGGAAGGGGCCGAAGCCCGCGGCGACCTCGGCGAGGTGCTCCTCGATGGCGGGCAGGTCGTCCGTGCGGGCCTCGGTGGGCGGCAGGAGGGTGATGTGGGTGGGGATGCCGTGAGCGTGCGGGTCCCCGAAGCTTGCGCGCTGCTCCTGGAGGAAGCTGCCGTACGGCTCCGGGACCGCGATCGAAACGCCGAGCGTAACGGTCCCCACTGCGTTCTCCCTCCTGAAGCTGTCGTCGGCCCCGGATGCCAGTGTGCCGGGTGGGCCGTCCCCGCGGCGACCGTCCTTGGTCCCGCCGTGCCCGGGCCCGAAGGCCCTGTACGGCGGCGGGCCGGGGCGCGTCGGGCCCCGGCCCGGCCGGTCAGTGCTTGGCGGGCAGGAACCCGATCCGCTCGTACGTGGAGGCCAGCGTCTCGGCGGCCACCGCGCGCGCCTTCTCGGCACCCTTGGCCAGGACCGAGTCCAGCGTCTCGGGGTCGTCGAGATATTCCTGCGTACGGTCCCGGAAGGGTGTGACGAAGTCGACCATGATCTCCGCGAGGTCGGTCTTGAGGGCGCCGTACATCTTGCCCTCGTACTTCTTCTCCAGGTCGGCGACGGACTCGCCGGTGAGCGTGGAGTAGATCGTCAGCAGGTTGGAGACGCCCGGCTTCGCCTCGGCGTCGTAGCGGATCACCGTGTCGGTGTCGGTGACCGCGCTCTTGATCTTCTTGGCGGAGGCCTTGGGCTCGTCCAGCAGGCTGATGATGCCCTTGGCCGACGACGCCGACTTGCTCATCTTGACCGTCGGGTCCTGGAGGTCGTAGACCTTGCCGGTCTCCTTGAGGATGTACGGCGCCGGGACGGTGAAGGTGTCGCCGTAGCGGCCGTTGAACCGCTCGGCGAGGTCGCGGGTCAGCTCGATGTGCTGGCGCTGGTCCTCGCCCACCGGGACCTGGTGGGCCTGGTAGAGCAGGATGTCGGCGATCTGCAGGATCGGGTACGTGAACAGGCCGACGCTGGTGCGGTCGGCACCCTGCTTGGCCGACTTGTCCTTGAACTGCGTCATCCGGCTGGCCTCGCCGAAGCCGGTCAGGCAGTTCATGACCCAGGCGAGCTGGGCGTGCTCGGGGACATGGCTCTGGATGAAGAGGGTGCAGCGCTCCGGGTCGAGGCCGGCGGCCAGCAGCTGCGCGGCGGCCAGCCGGGTGTTCGCGCGAAGGGCCGTCGGGTCCTGCGGGACGGTGATCGCGTGCAGGTCGACCACCATGTAGAAGGCGTCGTGGGACTCCTGCAAGGCCACCCACTGGCGGACGGCGCCGAGGTAGTTGCCGAGGTGGAAGGAGCCGGCGGTGGGCTGAATCCCGGAGAGTACACGCGGACGAACGAGAGCCATGACGCTTATTCTCTCAGGTCCGCGGAGGGGGCCGGCGCGCGGCCGGGCAGGGGCGGGGGCATCGGGGGTGACCGGGAGGGCGTACGAGGTGACCGGGAGGGCGTACGGGATGGCCGGGAGGGCGTACGGGGTGCCCAGCCGGGCCAGGTATGACCGCCAGGCCCGTCCGCACCCTGGCCCCCGTCCCCCGGAGCTGGAACCGTGGAGCCATGACCGAAGCCGATGCCCCTCCGTCCGGTACGGCATCTTCGTCCGGTACGGCACCCGGATCAGCCCCGACCACTCCCCCGCCCTCCCCGTCCTCCGCGTCCTCCCCCTACCCCCTCGACCCCACCGGCGCCGGCCTGCGCGAGGCCGCCCAGGAATTACGGGCCCGCGGTCCCGCCGTGCCGGTGGTGCTCCCCGGCGGCGTCCTCGGCCACGCCGTGACCCGCCACCACGCCCTGCGCGACTTCCTCACCCACCCGGAAGTGGCCAAGAACGCCTGTCACTTCGCCGCGCTGCGCGAGGGCCGTATCCCGCCCGGCTGGCAGCTCTCCACCTTCGCGACCGTGGACGGGATGACCACGGCCGACGGCGCGGACCACCGGCGGCTGCGGGAACCGGTCGTCAAGGCGCTCTCGCCCCGGCGGGTGGCGGCGCTGCGACCGCGGGTGGAGGGGATCACCGCCGAGCTGCTCGACGGCCTGCCCGCGCTGGCCGGGCAAGGCAGCGGGACGGTCGATCTCCGGTACGCCTTCGCCTATCCGCTGCCCATGCGGGTGATCTCCGAACTGATCGGGGTGGACGAGGAGTTCCGGGACCGGCTGCACGAGCTGTCCGGTCTGGTGGTGAACACCGTCATCGACCAGGAGACGGCGCTGGCGGCCAACCGGGAGCTGATCGCGGTTCTCGGACAGGTCGTGGCGGCCCGCCGCGCGGCGCCGGGCGACGACCTGACCAGCGCGCTCATCGCGGCGTGCGACGCGGACGAGGCCCGGCTGAGCGAACGGGAGCTGGTCGGCACCCTGCTGCTGACGATCGCCGCCGGGCACCAGACCACCCTCGACCTGATCTGCAACGCCGTACGGGCCCTGTGCGCGGACCGTGAGCAGCTGGATCTGGTCCGCTCCGGGCGGGCGGGCTGGGCGGACGTGGTCGAGGAGACGCTGCGCCACGACAGTCCGGTGGCCAATTTCCCGTTCCGCTATCCGACCCGGGACCTGGACATCGGCGGCACGGTCATTCCCCAGGGGACGCCGGTGCTCGCCGCGTACGGGGCGGCCGGGCGCGACCCGGAGGCGTACGGCCCGGACGCGGACCGCTTCGACGTGACGCGGCGGCCCGCCGCGCGGCACCTGTCCTTCGGGCACGGGGCGCACGTCTGCCCGGGCGCGCCGCTGGCCCGTCTGGAGGCCGGCGTCGCGCTGCGGGCGCTGTTCGACCGGTTCCCCGATCTGGCCCTGGCCGTGCCGGAGGCGGACCTGCGGCCGCTGCCCACCTTCGTGGGCAACAGCGTCCTGGAGCTTCCGGTACGACTGGGCCGGGACCTGGGGCCGGGCGGGAGGCCCGGGGACGGTCAGGACGGATCGGCCACCGGCCCCGACGCCGGATCGGCCACCAGCCCCGGCGCCGGATAGGCCGCCATCAGCTCGGCGACCTCGGCGCGGATCGTGGTGAGCGCGTCCTCGTCGCCCGCGCCCGCGGCCTCGACGCCCCGGGTGATCCAGTCGGCGATCTGCGGCATGTGCTCGCTGCCCAGGCCGCGCGAGGTCAGCGACGGGGTGCCGATGCGGATGCCGGACGGGTCGAACGGCTTGCGGGTGTCGAACGGGACGGTGTTGTAGTTGACGACGATGCCGGCCCGGTCCAGCGCCTTGGCGGCGATCTTGCCGGGCACCTCCTTGGGGGTGAGGTCCATCAGGATCAGGTGATTGTCCGTACCGCCGGAGACCAGGTCGAAGCCGCGGGCCAGCAGCTGCTCGGCGAGGGCCTGGGCGTTGGCGACGACGGCGTGCGCGTAGGCGCGGAAGAACGGCTGCGCGGCCTCGTGGAGGGCGACCGCGACGGCGGCGGTGGTGTGGTTGTGCGGGCCGCCCTGGAGGCCGGGGAAGACGGCCTTGTCGAGGGGCTTCGCGTACTGCTCGCGGGACATCAGCATGGCGCCGCGCGGACCGCGCAGCGTCTTGTGGGTGGTGGTGGAGATGACGTCGGCGTGCGGCACCGGTGAGGGGTGGGCGCCGCCCGCGACCAGCCCGGCGATGTGCGCGATGTCGGCGACCAGGACGGCGTCCACCTCGCGGGCGATCTCGGCGAAGGCGGCGAAGTCGATGGTGCGCGGCACGGCCGTACCGCCGCAGAAGATCAGCTTCGGGCGCTCCTTGAGGGCCAGGTCGCGCACCTCGTCGAAGTCGGTACGGGCGGTGTCGGCCCGTACGCCGTACTGCACGCCGCGAAACCACTTCCCGGTGGCCGAGACGCCCCAGCCGTGCGTGAGGTGACCGCCCATCGGCAGCGACATGCCCATCACGGTGTCGCCGGGCTCGGCGAAGGCGAGGTAGACGGCGAGGTTGGCGGGCGAGCCGGAGTACGGCTGGACGTTGGCGTGCTCGACGCCGAAGACGGCCTTGGCGCGGTCGGCGGCCAGCCGTTCGACACGATCGATGTTCTGCTGGCCTTCGTAGTAGCGACGGCCGGCGTATCCCTCGCTGTACTTGTTCTGCAGGACGGTGCCGGTGGCTTCGAGGACGGCGCTGGAGACGTAGTTCTCGGAGGGGATCAGGCGCAGCGTCTCGGCCTGGAGGCGTTCCTCGGCACCGACCAGGGCGGCCAGTTCGGGGTCGGCGGCGGCGAGGGCGGGATGGGGCAGGGGATGACTCATGAGGTCCTCCGGGGCGATCGGTTCGTACGGCTTTCCGGTCGTGCTCCCGGGTGCCCAGGCAAGGCGGCACCTCGTGGCGGGCCGTCCGCGGACGGCCGCGCACCGTTCCCCCGAGGTCACTTCCCCGTACGCCAGTCGCGGCGCGCGAGGCCAGTCTATCGGGGGCTGTCCGGCGCAACCTTTCTTCGCATACCGTCCGCCCAACGGGATTTTTTCGCCCGGGATCGCCCGCATACCGAACGGAGTCAATGGTGACCCCCACGACGTCCACGGAACGCAGCATCGCCGCCGCCGAAGCCCACAGCGCGCACAACTATCACCCGCTTCCCGTCGTCGTGGCCTCCGCCGAAGGGGCCTGGATGACGGATGTCGAGGGCAAGCGCTATCTGGACATGCTCGCCGGGTACTCGGCGCTCAACTTCGGCCACGGCAACCGGCGGCTGATCGAGGCCGCCAAGCGGCAGCTGGACCGGGTGACGCTGACGTCGCGCGCCTTCCACCACGACCGGTTCGCCGAGTTCTGCACGCGGCTCGCCGAGTTCTGCGGCATGGAGATGGTGCTGCCGATGAACACCGGCGCGGAGGCCGTCGAGACGGCGGTCAAGACCGCCCGCAAGTGGGGGTACCGGGCCAAGGGCGTCCCGGACGGCCGGGCGAAGATCGTCGTGGCGGAGAACAACTTCCACGGCCGGACGACCACGATCGTCTCCTTCTCCACCGACCCGGAGGCGCGCGCCGATTACGGCCCCTACACGCCGGGCTTCGAGATCGTCCCGTACGGCGATCTCCAGGCGCTGGCGGACGCGGTGGACGAGGACACCGTGGCGGTGCTGATCGAGCCGATCCAGGGTGAGGCCGGCGTGCTGGTGCCGCCGCCTGGTTACCTGCCGGGCGTACGGGAGTTGACCCGCGAGCGCGATGTGCTGTTCATCGCGGACGAGATCCAGTCCGGCCTGGGCCGCACGGGCGCGGACTTCGCCTGCCGGCACGAGGACGTGGTGCCGGACATGTACGTGCTCGGCAAGGCGCTGGGCGGCGGCATCGTGCCGGTGTCGGCGGTGGTCTCCTCGCGCGAGGTACTGGGTCTGTTCCGGCCGGGCGAGCACGGGTCGACGTTCGGTGGCAACCCGCTCGCGTGCGCGGTGGCGCTGGAGGTCCTGGCGATGCTGCGGAGCGGCGAGTACCAGCAGCGCGCCACGGAACTGGGCGAGCACCTGCACCACGAGCTGGGGCTGCTGGTGGGCGGCGGCGCGGTGGACGCGGTGCGCGGGCGCGGGCTGTGGGCCGGGGTGGACATCAACCCGGCCCTGGGGACGGGCCGGGAGATTTCGGAGCGGCTGATGAAGCTGGGCGTCCTGGTCAAGGACACCCACGGCAGCACCATCCGGCTGGCGCCCCCGCTGGTCATCACCAAGGAGGACCTGGACTGGGGGCTGGACCAGCTGCGGACGGTGCTGGCCGGGTGACCGGGAGCCGCGCTCCCCTCCAGGCCGCGCGGCCGGGCCCCGCTCCCCTCCAGGCCGCGCGGCCGGGCCCCGCTCCCCTCCAGGCCGCGCGGCCGGGCCCCCTGCAAGCCGTACGGCCGCAGGGGGCGCGCCTCACAGAATCACATGCGGCAGGAACCGGGCGTACTCGTCCGTGACCAGCCCCGCCGACTCCCGGATGCCGAGCCCCGCCGACTCGTTCTCGACGACCCACGCGCCGAGCACCACCCGGTTGCCGTCGAAGTCGGGCAGCGGGGCCAACTCCTGGTAGCAGCACGGCTCGTCGCGTACCACGGGGGCCGCGCCCGGCTCGTGGACGGTGACACCGGCACCCTCGCGGCCGAGCAGCGGCTTGGCCACGTACCCGGGCGCGTCCGGCCCGTCCGCCAGTTCGCGCGGCCCGTCGAGATAGGCGGGCAGCAGGTTCGGGTGGCCCGGGTACAGCTCCCAGAGGACGGCGAGCAGCGCCTTGTTGGAGAGGAGCATCTTCCAGGCGGGCTCGATCCACAGGGTGCTGCCGGTGCCGCCGCCGTTGTCGAGCGTGTCGAGCACGTGCGGCCCGAACTCGTCCGTGGCCAGCCACTCCCACGGGTAGAGCTTGAAGCAGGACCGGATGAAGCGCAGCCGCTGGTCGACGAAGCGCCCCGAGAGGTGGTCCCAGCCGATCTCCTCGACCGGTGTCGCCACCGTCTCCAGCCCGGCCTGCTGGGCCGTCTCCTCCAGGTAGGCGACGGTCATCAGGTCCTCGCCCAGCTCGTCGCCGGCGGAGTGCGCGAAGTGCACCGGCGCGCCCGGCGGCAGCAGCCTGGCCTGTTTGCGCCAGGCGTCGACCAGCCGTTCGTGGAGCGAATTCCACTGGTCGGCGCCGGGGAAACGTTCCTCCATCCAGAACCACTGCGGGCCCGCCGCCTCGACCAGCGAGGTCGGCGTGTCCGCGTTGTACTCCAGCATCTTGGCGGGCCCGGTGCCGTCGTAGCGCAGGTCGAACCGCCCGTAGAGGGTGGGGAGTTCGGCCCGCCGGTACCAGGATTCGGCGACCAGGTCCGCCAGCCGCCGGTCCTCGATGCCGAGATCGGCGAAGCGCCGGTGCTCGACGATGTGCGCGGCCGCGGCCAGGCACATGGCGTGCAGTTCCTCGACGGCCTCCTCCAGCGCCTCGACCTCGGGCAGCGAGAAGGAGTAGTACGCGCTCTCGTCCCAGTAGGGGCGCAGCGAGTCGTCCGGGTAGCGGGTCAGCGGGTAGATCAGGCCCTGCGCCTCGACGGTCTGCTGCCAGCCGGGGCGCGGCTGGATGGTGTGCCGCTTCATACGGGACTCACCCCGGACGCTCCGTCCCGTCGCACCGCCGTCACCCGCCGCTGGAGCCGGAGCAGCCGAAGCCGCCGCGGTTGACGGCGGTGCTGTGGCTGAAGGTTCCGGAGTCGGCGTAGCGGCCGCTGACGTCGGAGCCGTAGTACCACTGGCCGTCGACCTTCTGGCCGCGTCCGGCGGTGCCTCCGGGGGCGCCCTTGTTCTTGCCGGTGTTCTTGCCGGACGACGAGCCCGAACTGCCCGTGCCACCCGTACTGCCGGTGCCGCTCGACCCGCTGCCGCTCTTGCAGGACTTGGAGTCGATGACGCGGTAGCCCTTCACCGCGTCGTAGCTGTTCCGGTCGACGCAGCGCTTGTCCGGTTCCGAGCCGCAGGAGGTGAGCGCTGCCGCCAGCGCCCCCATGCCGCCCAGGATCACGGTGCTCGACCGCAGCCGGCGCCGGGCCTTCGTGTGCTCTGCCATCCCTTGCCTACCCCCGTACATCTGTGGCAACAGTTTTCAGCCACGCCAGCCTAAGGGCCGTGGCCCGTGTCACCGCAACGGGCCCACGGGGACGGCCGGGCCTACAGTCGATGTGTGCTGCTTGGGATGATCTGTGCGCTCGGTTCGGCGGTCTGCTTCGGTACGGCGTCGGTCCTCCAGGCGGTGGCGGCCCGCGCCACCGCGCCCGGGGCCGGCTCACGATCGGGTGTGGACCCCAGACTTCTCCTGCGCGTCCTGGGCCAGTGGCGCTACCTGCTCGGCCTCGCCCTGGACGGCTGCGGCTTCCTCCTCGAACTGGTGGCGCTGCGCTCGCTGCCGATCTACGCGGTGGGCGCGGCCCTCGCCGCCAGTCTCGCGGTGACCGCGGTCGTGGCCGTACCGCTGCTGCGGGTACGGCTCAGCCGGGCGGAGTGGGCCGCCGTGCTGGTGGTCTGCGGCGGGCTGGCGCTGCTGGGGCTGGCCTCGGGCGCGGAGGGGGAGGGCACGGGCTCCACCGCGCTGCGCTTCGGGACGCTGACCGTCGCGCTGGCGATCCTGGCCTGGGGCGCGCTGGCCGGGCGGCTGCCCGGCCGGGCGCGGGCGGCGGCGCTGGGGCTGGGCGCCGGGTTCGGCTTCGGCGTCGTGGAGGTCGCCGTACGCCTGATCCCCGACCTGTCACCCGCGTCCCTCCTGTCCAACCCCGCCGCATACGCCCTGCTCGTCGGCGGCGGCGCGGCCTTCCTGCTGCTGACCTCGGCCCTTCAGCGCGGCTCGGTGACGGCGGCCACGGCGGGCATGGTCATCGGCGAGACGCTCGGGCCCGCGCTGGTCGGCGTGGTCTGGCTCGGTGACCGGACCCGTGCCGGGCTGGCGCCGCTGGGCATCACGGGGTTCGCCCTGGCGGTGCTGGGCGCGCTCGCGCTGGCCCGCTTCGGGGAGGCGCCGGAGGAGGCGGGGGTGGCGGAGGTGACGGGGACGGAGGAGGAGCCCGCCACAACCGGCCTACGGCGCGGGCGGCAGGACCCGTAGCAGCGCCTCCAGCACCCCCGCGAAGGCATGATCGGGCGGCCTGCCGTACGTCACGACCAACCCGTCCCGCGCCGGAGCACCACCCGCCCCTCCCGGGCCCCCCGGGTGCGCGAACGTACTCAGCCCCTCCAGCGCCAGCCCCTGCCACCGGGCCGCCTGGACGACGGACTGCTCGGTGCCGGGCGGCAGTTCGAGGACGACGTGCAGTCCCGCCGCGATGCCGCTGACCCGGATGTGCGGGGCGTGTTCGGCCAGCGCGGTGACGAGCTGGTCGCGGCGGCGCCGGTAGCGCAGCCGCATGCCGCGTACGTGCCGGTCGTACGCGCCGGAGGCCATGAACTCGGCGAGGGTCAGCTGCTCCAGCGCGCCGGTCTGCCACTCCCCCGTGCTCTTGAGGGCCAGCACCGGGTCGACGAGGTGGTCGGGGAGCACCATCCAGGCCAGCCGCAGCGCGGGGGCGAGACTCTTGCTCGCGGTACCGAGGTAGGCGACGCGGTCCGGGTCGAGCCCCTGCAATGCGCCCACCGGCTGCCGGTCGTACCTGAACTCGCCGTCGTAATCGTCCTCCAGCACCAGCCCGCCGCCCGCGCGCGCCCAGTCGATGACGGCGGCGCGGCGGTCGGGATGCAGCGGTACGCCGGTGGGGAACTGGTGCGCCGGGGTGAGCAGCGCCGCTCGTACGCCGGGCAGGTCCGCCAGCCGTCCGGTGTCCGCGCCGTGCGCGTCGACGGGCAGCGGGGCGGGGCGCAAGCCGGCGCGCGTCAGCACGTCGCGGTGGAAGTGGAGGCCGTACGCCTCGGTGCCGACCCCGCGCGCCCCCGCGTCCCGCAGGACGCGGGCGAGCAGGCCGAGGCCCTGCATGAAGCCGGTGCAGACGACGACGTGCTCGGGGTCGGTCCGCACGCCGCGGGCGCGCGCCAGGTAGTCGGCGAGCACGGTGCGCAGTTCCGGGCGGCCGAGGGACGGGCTGTAGCCGAACGCGTCGTTGGGGGCGGTGGTGAGCGCGCGGCGGGCGGCGGCGAGCCAGGCGGCGCGGGGGAAGCCGGAGACGTCCGGGGTGCCGGGCCGCAGGTCGTAGCGCGGGCGGTCGGGCAGCGGGGGCCGGGCGGAGCGCCGGGCGGGCGGTGCGGAGCGGGACGGTTCGGCGCGCCGGGCGACCCGGGTGCCGGAGCCCTGCCGGGCGCTCAGCCAGCCCTCGGCGACCAGCTCGGCGTACGCGTCGGCGACGGTGTTGCGGGCGATGCCGAGGTCGGCGGCGAGCGTACGGGAGGACGGCAGCCGGGTGCCGGGCGTCAGGCGGCCCGTGCGGACGGCCTCGCGCAGGGACCGCATCAGACAGGCGCGCAGCCCGCCGGGACCGGAGAGGTCCAGGTGCAGGTCGCGCCCGAAAGTGGCCCAGGAATTGTCCATACGAATGGACCATACCCGTGCGCCAATGGCGGCATAGTGTCGCTGGCATGACGACGAACCCAACGCCGAACCCCCAGCACGGCCACCATCAGCCGCGGATCGCCATCGCGCGCAACGCCCCCGAGGTGTACAAGGCGATGGTCGCCCTCGACGCGGCCGCCAAGAAGGGCCTGGACCCGGCGCTGGTCCATCTGGTGAAGATCCGCGCCTCGCAGGTCAACCACTGCGCCTTCTGCCTCGACATGCACATCAAGGAGGCCCGCAAGGAGGGCGAGACCGAGGAGCGCGTGTACCTCCTCAACGCCTGGGAGGAGGCCGGCGCCCACTACTCCGCCAAGGAGCAGGCCGCCCTCGCCCTCACCGAGGCCGTCACCGTCCTCACCGACGGCTTCGTCCCGGACGCCGTCTACGAGCGCGCCGCCGCCCACTTCGACGAGCCCGAGCTCGCCCAGCTGATCGCCCTGATCACCACCATCAACGCGTGGAACCGTTTCGGCGTGACCACCCGCATGACTCCCGGACAGGCATGATGACGACCACCACCGGCTCCGCCCGCCTCGACTTCTACAAGCGCGCCCCGGGCATCTACCAGCCCCTGCTGAACGCGCACATCGCCGCGAAGAAGGGCCTGGGCGACGACGTCCTGGCCGAGCTGGTCCTGATCCGCGCCTCGCAGATCAACCACTGCGCCTTCTGCCTCGACATGCACGTCAAGGACGCGCAGAAGGCCGGGATCTCCGAGGAGCGCATCCACCTCCTCAACGCCTGGGAGGAGGCCACCGGCCACTACTCCGCCAAGGAGCAGGCGGCCCTCGCCCTCACCGAGGCCGTCACCGTCCTCACCGACGGCTTCGTCCCGGACGCCGTCTACGAGCGGGCCGCCGCCCACTTCGACGAGCGCGAACTCGCCCACCTGATCTCTCTGATCACCACCATCAACATGTGGAACCGCATCAACGTCGCGGTCCGCCAGCCCATCGGCGGCGGCGCGTGACCGCCGCGGCCCTGCGCGCCCTGCACCACGGCCGGGCGGCGGACGACCCGCTCGTCCTGCCCGGTCCGTGGGACGCGGAGAGCGCACGGATCTTCGCGGCCGCCGGTTTCCCGGCCCTGGCCACGCCGAGCGCGGGCGTCGCGGCGTCGCTGGGGTACGAGGACGGGAGCACGCCGCCGGACGAGATGTTCGCGGCGGTGGGCCGGATCGTACGGGCCGTGGACGTACCGGTGACGGCCGACCTGGAGGCCGGGTACGGGCTGCCCGCGAAGGAGCTGGTGGAACGTATCGCCGCGACCGGCGCGGTGGGCTGCAACATCGAGGACACCGACCAGGGGACCGGGCAGCTCACCGACGTGGAGCGGCAGGCTGACCGGCTGGCGGAGATCCGGGCCGCGGCCGGTGACGAGCTGGTGATCAACGCCCGTACCGACGTGTTCCTGCGCGCCGGGGACGGGCCGGAGGGTGCCGGGGACGACCTGGCCGCCCAGGTCGAAGAGGCAGTACGACGCGGGCTGCGGTACGCCGCCGCGGGCGCCGACTGCGTGTATCCGATCCTCGCGCCGCCGCAGGTCCTTCGGGAACTGGCGGACCGGATCGGGCTGCCGGTCAACGCCATCGCCGTCCCGGGCGGCCCGTCCCCGCGCGAACTCGGCACGCTGGGCGCGTCCCGCATCACCTTCGGGGGCGGGTTGCACCGGCGGGCGATGGAAGGGGTACGGGCGGTGGCGGAGGCGCTCCGTACCGGCTGAGCTGAGCTGCGGTGCGGGGGCGGTGACGGCGCGCGCCACCACCCCCGCGCGATCACTTCTCCTTCTTCTGCGCAGCGTTCTCCGTGGCGTTCTGTGTGACGTTCTGCGTGGCGGCGATGATCTCGGCCAGGGCCGCCACGACGTCGGCCTCGGACGCCTCCTTGGTGATGCCGAGGCCGCTCAGCACCCCCTCGCCGTCCTCCAGTTCCAGCAGGGCGAGCAGGATGTGCTCGGTGCCGACGTAGTTGTGGCCAAGGCGCAGGGCCTCGCGGAAGGTGAGTTCCAGCGCCTTCTTCGCCTGCGCGTCGAAGGGGATCAGCGCGGGCATCTCCCCTGCCGCGTCCGGCAGCAGCTCGGTCACGCGCTGCCGGACGGCCTCCAGCGTCACGCCCTGTGCCACGATCGCCCGCGCCGCGAGGCCCTCCGGCTCGGCCAGCAGGCCGAGTACCAGGTGCAGCGGGCCGATCTCGGGGTTGCCCGCGGCGTGGGCCTCGTTCTGCGAGGTCACCACCACGTTCCGGGCACGCGCCGTGTACCGGCTGAACCCCTGGCTGGGGTCCAGGTCGGACGCCTCACCGGGCGTCTTGGGCACGAACCGCTTCTGGGCGGCCTGCTTGGTGACGCCCATGCTCTTGCCGATGTCCGTCCAGGAGGCGCCCGAGCGGCGGGCCTGGTCGACGAAGTGGCCGATCAGGTGGTCGGCGACCTCACCGAGGTGCTCGGCGGCGAGTACCGCGTCGGTCAGCTGGTCCAGCGCGTCGGGGTGGACCTTCTTGATGGTCTCGATCAGGTCGTCGAGGCGGATCGGATGGGTGCTGCGACTGGGTTCCGTCATGCGTCAACCGTAAGTTGACGCAGGCGGGCCGTCAACCCCCGGTTGACGATCTCCCTTCGCCTCCCTTTCCTGGAGCGCCTGCTCTACTATTGCGCTGATGCGTACCGTCAATCCCGAAGAGCACGCCCGCAAGCGGGCCCACATCCTCGCCGCCGCGGCCGGCGAATTCGCCGCGTACGGCGTCGACGGCACCTCCACCGCGCGCATCTGCCGCGCCGCCGGGATCGGCTCCGGCACGCTCTTCCACTATTTCGCCACCAAGCGCGACATCTTCCACGCGCTCTTCCGCGACGACCTGCCGCGCAACGCCGAGGCGTGCGCCCGCGCGATCGCCCGGGACCGCCCGGAGGACGGCATCCGCCTCCTCGTGGACCACCTGCTCACCGACCTCGCCGACCCGCTCGTACCGGGACTCGCCGCCGCCGCCGTCTTCCAGGTCAACCGGGACGAGGAGTTCGCCCGGCTGATCATGGCCGACACCGCGCAGGTACGGTCCGCCCTGGAGACGCTGACGACCCGGCTCGCCGCGGCAGGGCGCCCGCTCCCCTTCCCGCCCGGACGGGTCGCCGCCTGGATCCAGGGCCTGCTGGACGCCGCGTATCTCTCCGCCGGGGAACCGGACTTCGACCCGGCGACGCACACGGCTGAGCTGCGGCGGCTGGTCGGTTGGCTGACCGGCGGCGACGCATCCGCCACGCCGCCCGGCACCCGCACCTCACCACAGGGAGACCCGACCCGATGACCTCCGACCACACCACACGCAAGGTGCCGCCGGCCAAGCCCCCGGCGGCACTCCCCGACCGGACCACCGTCGGCCCCACCACCGGCGAACGCGCCGCGCTGTGGGCGGGCTTCCCCGTCCTGGGAGCGGTGGCATTGTGGCTGATCAGCAGGGCGGCGGGCTGGGTGGCATCGCTCCCGTGGGCCCCGATGCAGGGACCGTTCAAGCTGATCGCGTCCGCACCCGAACCGCTGCTGTCGATCGGCGCCGTGCTCGTCGGCGTTCTCGGCGGCCTGGCCATCGCGTTCTTCGCCGACCTTGAGTACGTGACCGCCGACATCGGCCCGGACCAAGCCGCCCTGACCGTCGACCGGGTCACCCGGACGGTGCCGCGCGCGGCGACCTCCGCGGTCTTCCAGGACGGCAAGAACCTGGTGCTCCTCGGGCACGACTCCGCCGAACTGGCCCGTCTGCGCGGCGACTTCGAGGCGGCCCGGTTCGCGGCCGCCTTCGAGCGGTACGGCTACCCGTGGCGCCCGGACGGCGATCCGTACGCCGCCGACTTCCGCCGCTGGGTCGCGGGGCAGCCCGACCTGTCCAGCGACGCCCACGCCTTGCTCAAGGCCCGCGCGCACGCCCTGAAGAAGAGCCAGAAGAAGGACGCCGAGCAGCTCAGGGAAGACCTGGCCAGGCTGGGCATCGTCGTACGGGACGACAAGAAGAAGGCGCAGCACTGGAGGCGCGTCCGGCCCGCCCAGGACACCTCAACCGCAGGAGAGCAACGCGCCGACCATCACAGTGCGTAGTCACCTCGTGTGGCCCTGCCACTCCCAAGGGAAGTGATTCCTGACACCGGCCTTTTCCGTTATCCCACAACGTAGCTGGTCAGGCGCCTAGTTCGCGCCTGGCCGACTTTTTTCGGTCCGTCATGACATGTGCAGGGCATCGTGTAGGGTTTCGATCTCTGTCACCCAGGGTGTTCCTTTGGCCAGCGATCGGCCCCTTTCGTCGCACGCCTCGGCACCCCGGTGGGCAGCGCGCAACTCCCGCACAGCGGTGCCCTCGTGGACCTGATCCGGTCGGCCGGATCCTGGCCGTGGGCGCCGCGGAAAGGTTTGCCCATGTCCCGGAAACGGGCCTTGAAGAGACGCGTCCTGCGGCCTGTCCCGCTTGTCGCACTGGCGGGCGCCGGCGCCTGTCTGGCCGTCGTCGTCGTACCGTCCGCGTTCGGCACGACCACCCCGGCCGCCCCCGCCGGCGCGGCCGCGAAGAGCGGCACCTGCACGATCCGCACCACCGGCCAGCACTCCGAAGCTCCCCCCAGCTGCCTCGGCGTCACCGCCTCCCTCGACCACCTGCCCGCCGTCGGCGAACAGGCCACGCTCACCGTGAACGTCAAGGCGCAGGCCGACGTCAAGAACGCGGGCCTGGCCGTCCAGCTGCCACCCTCGCTGCGAATAGCCGACAAGGACTCCGGCCTCACCGCCCCCACGGCGGACGCTTTCGGCCAGCGCACCAGCCAGCAGCTCGCCCTCACCCCGGGCACCCGCTCCGTCGAGATCAAGGTCAAGGCCGTCGCCGCCGGACCCGCGCAGATCCAGGCGGACATCAGCGACATCGACCGCCCCGACCCGCGCCGCGCCGGACACGACTCGGTGGAACTCACCGTCGGCACCGCCAAGGGCTCCACCGACGAGGGCCTGTCGGTCGTCAAGGGCCGCGCGACCAAGGTCGAGGGCCCCGGCCCCGGTCAGCGCAAGCCGCGCAAGGTCACGCCCAAGACGCCCGCCCCGGCCCGCGCCTCTGCTGCTGCCGCACCGGCCGCACGCGCCCAGGTCTGCGTCGGCGGCACCTTCCGCAACCGCTTCCAGTCCGCCGAGGGCGGCAACTGGAACGCCAAGGCCAACCGGGACGAACCGGTCAGCAACGCCAACGTCACCCTGTGGGGCAAGGCGACCGCCAACGGCGCCACGCAGCGGCTCGCGACGGGCATGACCGGCAACGGCAACGGCCAGTTCAACCTCTGCTACACGCCCACGACCGCCGTCACCTCCGCGGCCTGGGTGGAGTTCCAGACGCAGGCCGGTGGCATGTGGTCGGTGGTCGACCGCAACGGCAGCCGTTACGCGACCACCTCGTACGCGCTGAACAACGTCTCGCGCAACACCAGCCTGGGCAACGTGTACGCCAACCAGGGACAGAGCCGCGCCTGGCACGCCCTGGACACGCTCAACAAGCTCTGGTGGAACCGTGGTTCCACCACCAAATGCTGGGCGTCCAGCCAGCAGAACGGCCGCTGCACCCCGATCACCGTGCAGTGGTACCCCGGCTCCACCGACGGCACGTACTGGATGTCCGGCGAGGACAAGATCCACCTCGCGGACGACGACCCGGACTCCGAGCACACCACCGTCCACGAGGCGGGCCACGCGCTGATGGGCAAGCTCTACCGGGGCTGGTGGCCGCAGGTCACCAACTGCTCGCCGCACTACGTCAGCCGCACCTCCTCCGCCAGCTGCGGCTGGACCGAGGGCTTCGCCGACGCGGTGGCGTTCCACACGTTCAACGACACCACGTACTACTGGGGCAACGGCGCCTCCCAGAACCTCGCCAACGACCGCTCCACCAGGGACATCGACCCGGGTGACGCCTGCGAGGCCCGCGTCGCCACCGCCCTGGTCGACCTGTGGTCCCAGGTCGACGGCGACTGGACGAGGAGCAACACGATGATGGCCCGCGACCCGCAGTCCAGCTTCCGCGAGTACTTCACCACGGACCGGCCGGCATACGGCCTGGACACCGGTAACACAGCGCGCAACATCATCTGGAAGCACACCATCTGGTACTGATGAGTACTGACGTGAGCTGACCCCCATGGGCCGGGCCGACCAACAGTCGGCCCGGCCCATGCGCATGCGTCAGCGCACTCTCAGCTCCGCTGCCGCTGCCCCCCGGTGGGCGCGGTGAAGATGCTGACGGATTCCTCCATGTGCCGGGTGAAGCGCTTGTGCCCGGTCTCCGACCCGTGCGCGCGAATCCACGTGTTCGACTGCATGGGATTGTCCCAGCAGGCAGAACGTGCGCCGCAGATGTCCCGGCCGTCTTCAGTGACGCACTCGGCGAAGTGCGCGCGAATACCGGTGATCTGGATTTCGAGGCGGGTCGTTACGGAGGGCGTCGTCGGCGTCATCATGGCCATGCCTTTCGGCTGGGGGAGGCTGAGGGCGGCAGGATCACTGTCTCCACTGGTGCGCAGAAACAGCACGCCGTCACTTCCGCGCGAGCGCATGAGGCGGGTGAGGCGCTCCCGGCTGGAGAGCTGGTCAGGTTCACTCTTTCGGGACAAGGTGGACTCCTTTCCGAAGGAGTTCAGCGTGTCCTACAGTCGAGACTCCATCAACGTGTCACTTGCGGCGGGAAAGTTGGCGGTAGCCTTTGAATCGCAAGGAGTTGAACCCGGACAGCAGCCCGCAGGCGGCCTTCGGGGCACGTCTGCGCAGCTCGCGCGAGGCTCACGGTTGGAAGCAGGAAGACCTGGCCGAACAGATGGGGTACTCCAGTACGCACATCTCGGCCGTCGAAACCGGCCGCAAGATTCCAACCTTGCGCTTTTCGCGTAGCGCCGACCGCGCCTTCGGCACCGAAGGGATAGCCGACACGTTCGAGCGGCAGTGGCGCGAGATCAAGCACGGTTCACTGCTGGAGGGGTTTCCGGAGTTCGTGGGGCACGAAGGCCGGGCTGCGGAGATCCGGTTGTACGAAGTCGGTGTCATGCCGGGACTTCTTCAAACGTCGGATTACGCATCCGCCCTAGCCGATAGCGCTGTTAGACGGGGCGCGATCACGGCAGAGCAGGCAAGCGAGCGGGTTTCACTCGTCTCCGAGCGTCAAGCCGTGTTGCGTCGGACACCTCCGCCGTTGGTTCTGGCAGTGCTGGACGAAAGCTGTCTGCGCCGCCCCGTTGGCGAGCCTGCGGTGATGGACGCCCAGTTGGCGCGATTGATCGACTTCGCCAGTCTCCCCAACACCATCCTCCACGTGGCCCCATTCGCCATGGGTGCAGATAGGCCGTTCGACTTGCCGGTCACGGTGATCACACTGGCGGACCGCTCTCTGATGTCGTACGCGGAGTCAGCCCAGCGAGGGCACCTCGAACGAGAATGCACCTCGGTAGTGCCCCTACTGACGGCCTACCATCAGTTACAGGCCGCAGCCCTCTCTCAGTCGGCTTCCGTGGCCATGATCGAACAGCTAAGAAAGGGCACCCCGTGACCACCGAACCCCTCCACTGGTTCAAGTCCTCGTACAGCAACAACGGCGGCCAGTGCATAGAGGTCGCCACCAACCTCGTCACCTCACGTGGCGTGATCCCCGTCCGCGACTCCAAGAACCCCAACGGCCCGCACCTGACGCTCAGCGCGGACGCCTGGGCCGGGCTGGTCGAGTTCGCCCGGCACACCGCCGTCTGACCTCAGCAAGCGGCCACGGCCCCGCTACTCCCCAACGGAGCAGCGGGGCTTTCGCATGGTCACATGTTTCGCCCAACCTAGTAGCGGGATGAGCCCGTTGACGCGCAAGCGCTCGCACAGCTACGAGAGGGCACCCCATGAGCACCGAGATACCCCGTTGGTTCAAGTCCTCGTACAGCGAGAACGGTGGCGTTTGCATAGAGGTTGCCACCAACCTCCTCGCCACCCACAGCGTGATCCCCGTCCGCGACTCCAAGAACCCCAACGGCCCGCACCTGACGCTCAGCGCGGACGCCTGGTCCGGACTGGTCGAGTTCGCCCGGCACACCGCCGTCTGACCTCAGCAAGCGGCCACGGCCCCGCTACTCCCCAACGGAGCAGCGGGGCTTTCGCATGGTCACATGTTTCGCCCAACCTAGTAGCGGGATGAGCCCGTTGACGCGCAAGCGCTCGCACAGCTACGAGAGGGCACCCCATGAGCACCGAGATACCCCGCTGGTTCAAGTCCTCGTACAGCAACAACGGTGGCGCTTGCATAGAGATCGCCACCAACCTCCTCACCACCCACGGCAAGATCCCCGTCCGCGACTCCAAAAACCCCAACGGCCCGCACCTGACGCTCAGCGCGGACGCCTGGTCCGGACTGGAGGAGTTCGCCCGGCAGGCCACCGTCTGACCTGGCCGGACCCGCACATTGCCCCGCCGCTCCCCAGGAGTGGCGGGGAACCGGGCCCGCATGCCAGGTGTGGTTCAGGGGAATCGACGAACCAGCCGCCACGCCCGTAGGGCGGCTCGCGGCATCAGCGCGCGGTGGTGACGGCAGCCGACAGCTCGCGGACTCCGGCCGCGCGTGGGTGGCGCTGGGCCAGGTCGGTGACGATCTGCCGGATGGCGGGGCGGTCGCGGACCTCGCCGCGCGATGCCCGTACGGCGTGCAGCAGCGCGTCGGCGGCTGGTTCGGGCTTGGACATCTGCCACCAGGCCCGCGCCATGTCGGTGTGCATCCGGGCTTTGCGCTCGGGTGTGGGGAACTGGCCCTCGTGCAGGTTGGCACCGGATGCGAGAGCGGTGCCGGCGTCGCCCAAGGCCCAGTGGACGCCGACGGCGTACAGAGCTACGGCCGCCGGGGTCAACGGGAACAGACGCTCGGACGGGGCTTGTTCTGGTAGGAGCCTGGCGACGACCTGGGCCTCGCCGATCGTGGCCAGGGCATGGCCCCGGTCGCCCGCACGGGCCGCGCAGTACGCCTGCGTACACAGCATCTGAGCGTACGCCGAGGACTGCGCGCTGCTGGTTAGTCCGGTGGCTTCGACTTGCGCCGCGGCCTTGAGGATGAGGCGCTGAGCTGCAGCGGGCCGATCCTGATGACGCAGGACGATGCTCATCTCTCGCGCGGCGGCCGCGGCCGCGAGCGGGGAGCCGGACAGGTCCGCGTAAACGGTGGCCCGGTCGGCGGCCTGGCGGGACTGTTCGTAGCGGCCGATCTTCGTGAGGACCTGGGACAGGAGGCTGTAACCCGTCGAGAGGCGGGCCAGTGCCAGTTCCTGCCGGGAGCGGGCTGCCAGGTGCGCGTCACCGAGCAGGCCGGGCAGCACCTCCAGGAGTCGGGCGTGCCGGCCTGCGTCGAACAATCCTCGGGCCTGGGCCATACGCCGGCTGAGGGGCGCGGCGGAGCCGCTGGGATCGGGGACGCCCGCCAGTGCGACATCGACGCCGATCAGGAACTGCGCGGGGGCCGCGAGTCCGGCGGCAGCGAGCAGGGTACGGCGGCGCATCGGGTCCTCCTGCGCTCGTGGACCATCGAGCGCCACCTTAGTGGCCGAGGAACCGCCGAGGGCGAGCGACGCCGTCAGAACATCCGTCGGGACTCCCACCTCTTCGGCGGCGCGCCGCAGCAGACGCAGGTCGGAGGGGCTGCGGCGAGCTTCGAGCCGGGAGACCGTGGAGGTCGAGCACCCCAGACGGCCGCCCAGGTCTTCTTGTCGCCACCCGCGTGCAGTACGCCCGACCTTGACCAGGCCGCCGGCGTGCCGGGTGGCGATGAGGGAGCGGACCATGTCGGAGCACCACAGCGTGTCGCCGGACACAGCACCTCCCGCGCGCCAGGGGCCGAGGCCCGTTCCACGGTAGTGACTGAACGTGCCCGCGTCGATGCCGTGTGCACTATCCGCAAATGGTCTGCACAGCATGCACGGCTCCCTCCGGCCACTCCTGCCCGGTGGTGTCGTGGTCGTGCGGCCCACGGTGGGCCGGACCGTCACAGCTCGCAGGAGGGCACGATGACGACAGTGGCCGAAACCAAGACACCGGTCCGCGATCCACGGGACTACGTGACGCGCGAAGTGTGGGCCCGGCAGATCCAGCTCCTGATGCGGGATCACCCCGTGGACGAGGTGATGGCCAACCGGCTGTTCGGGGCCGCGGTCTCGTACCTGATCACCGCGATGGAGAAGTGGGGCCGGCACTTGGAGCTGTGCTGCGGCCGCCTCGTCGACCTGGCGGTCCATGTGTTCATCCTGGACACGAAGAACTACCGCGACTTCTGCCACCGGCACTTCGACGGGAAGTTCCTGGAGCACATTCCGGAGATCGCGTTCAAGTACGACGGCAGTGTGGAACGCACCGCCCGGGTGATCGCGGACAACGGCTTCGAGGTGGACTGGAAGCTGTGGGAGCGCGACTACGCGGCGTGCGGCCCGTGCCGTCCGGGGGAGGAATGCCACTGAGCGACGCCGCACACCGTCGGCCGGGGACGCCAGCGCGGTCCCCGCCGCCGGCGGCGCGGGTGACTCCGAGGGGAAC
>NZ_JAFIQY010000015.1:116517-162928 GCF_022271435.1 Streptomyces monomycini
GGGGGGGTCTTATGCCACGTGCGCGCCCCCCCACCCGGTGGGCGGTCACCCCCGGCGGGTCCCCGCCCGACGGCTGCTCGGGTGACTCCGAGGTGAACCGCCCCCAGGAGCAGGACGGACCGGTACGGTGCCTGGTCCCGTCGTTCTCCCGAGGAGCCGTATGTCACGTGCGCCACAGACTCCGGCCGAATACTGGGACGCGTACAAGCCGTACCGGGGCGGTGGGGCTCAGCCGCGGCCTGACGTCGGCCGGTTCGAGTGGACGCAGTATGCCGGGCACGGCCCCGGCGCCGAGCTGCTGGGCTCGCCGGGCCGGGCTCTGGACCTCGGGCCGGCCGAAGGCCGGGAAGCCGCCTGTCTGGCCGGACGCGGCGTGCGGGTGACCGGCGTGGATCTCTCCGCCGTCCAGACTGCCCGTGCCCGCGCCTGGTGGCAGGGCCTGCCGGGCCTGGACTTCGTACGCAGTGAGGCGTGCTCCTACCTCGCCGGGACCACGGAGACGTACGACGCGATCTACTCGGTGTGGGGAGCGGTCTGGTTCACCGACCCCGGCCGGCTCCTCCCGCTGGTCGCCGCCCGGCTGGCTCCCGGTGGCGTGTTCGCGTTCTCCCAGGCCGAGCCGGCACCGGGCGCGTACGGCCCGCAGGCCATGCGGGGCAAGTGGCTGGAAGGCCGCGAGCGGGAGCTGACCGTCACGCGCTGGCAGTACCCGCCCGAGACCTGGGCCGGCCACCTCAAGCGGGCCGGTTTCGCCCATGTGGACGCGCGCGTCCTGCCGGCACCGGACGGGGAGCGGCCGGGCACCCTGTTGGTCGTTGCCCGCTGAGCCTTACGCGAACTTCCGGCTGATCCCGTCGAAGACCCGCTTCGCCTCCGCGCCCAAGTGCGGCCCGGCCAGCCACGTGTGGTTCAGGGAGCCGATGGAGCTGTTGGAGACCAGGTAGGTGCGGCCGCCGTAGTTCGTGAACCAGCCGCCGCCCGACGTGCCGCCGGTCATCGTGCAGCCGATGCGGTACATCGCCGGGGTGCCCTGGGCGATCGTGAGACGGCCGGGGCGGGCGGGGCAGTTCATCATGCGGGCGCCGTCGTACGGGGGCGCGGCCGGGTAGCCGAACGCCTGGAGGCCGCTGATGCGGTCCGCCGAGGGCGCGCCGAACCATACCGGCAGCGCGGCGCCGACGGTTTCCTGGAGCGACTTGCCGCCGCCCCCTTCCGGCTTGACGTGCAGGACGGCGAAGTCGTACGCGGAGCCCGCGTTGCCGGACTCGGTGCTGCCCATGTCGATCCACTCACCGGACGTGGTGACCCAGTTCGCCCACCACACCCCGTACGGCGCGACCTCCTGCGCCGGGGCCCGGCCGACCTGGCTCATGGGCAGGCCCTCGTCGTTGTAGGACGGCACGAAGACGATGTTGCGCATCCAGCCGCCGCTCTTGCCGGTGTGCACGCAGTGCCCCGCGGTCCACACCAGGTTCGACCTGCCGGGGTGTGCCGGGTCCTCCACGACCGTGCCGGAGCAGACCATCGGGCCCTGCGGGCTGTCGAACATGATCTTGCCTATGGGCGCCATGTGCTGGTGGTACGGCCGGGCCACCTGCCGGGCCTGGACCGGGCGCGGTTCCGGGTCGCTGGCGCCGGCGTCACCGGCGTTCTGGGTGGTGACGTCGGGCGTGTTCCTGGCCTCGGCCATCCGGGACGGGTTCCACAGGTCCTTGATGACGGGGTTGGCGAACTCGGACGCCTTGCGGGCCCACTGGTCCCAGTCCTTCCAGCCCCCCTTCTGCCACTTCTTGACGTCGTCGAGGCTGGTGGGCAGCCCGCTCGGCAAGTCGGAACCGCCCGCGTCCGCACCTGCCTCGCCGCCGCCCTGGTGATCCGCGGCCGCCGAACTCCCGGGTGCGGCCGCGGTCTTGTCGTCCTGCGGGCCGCAGGCGGTCGCGGTGGCGAACAGTGCGACCGCTGCTGCGGCGGCCGCTGCGGTACGGCGTATGACAGGCATGGAGCGTGTTCCCTCTGGTTGTACGTCCGGTGAGGTGTCATGTCGTCGACATGCCCCCGGCCGGGGGGGGGCTTCTACTATGCCTGGGCTCCACGCGGGGGCGGCGACGAGAGGTTGCGCTGCACCGCAAGTTTTTTACGGACCCTGACCTGGGGTTCGGACGCCGTCTCAGCCCGCCAGGCCCGCCTGATGTGCCAGCAGCGCCGCCTGTACACGGCTCTGCGTGCCGGTCTTGTCGAGGATGCGCCCTACGTGTGTCTTGACGGTGCCCAGCCCGATCTCCAGGCGGCTGCCGATGTCCAGATTCGACAGGCCCTGGCCGAGCATCGCCAGTACCTCCCGTTCCCGGTCGGTCAGCGCGGCGAGCCGCTGGTCGGTGCCGCCCGCGCCGTCGGGGGCGCCGGTCCGGCCGCCGCCCTGGAGCATCCGCTTGACGACATGGCCGGTCACGCCGGGCGAGAGCACCGCGTCGCCGGCCGCCGCGGCCCGTACGGCGCTGATCAGTTCCTGCGGGCCCTCGTCCTTGAGCAGGAAGCCGCTGGCTCCGGCCCGGAGGGCGCGGGTGACGTTCTCCTCGTCGCCGAAGGTGGTGAGCATGACGACCTGCGGCTTGGGGTCGAGCCGTACCAGTTGCTCGATGGCGGCGAGGCCGTCGAGGACGGGCATCCGGATGTCGACGAGCGCGACGTCGACCGGGGTGCGGGCGGCCAGTTCGACCGCCTCGGCGCCGTTGGCGGCCTCCGCGACGACGTCGATGTCCTCGGCGTGCTTGAGGATGAGACGGACACCGTGCCGGATCATCTCCTCGTCGTCGGCGAGGAGGACTCGTACGGGCTGTGCGGCACGCGCGCCGGGGAGATCGCTCATGCGCCCAGGCTAGCGGGGCACCCGCGCGGGGCCGGGCCTTCGGCGGTCGGTGCGCTCGCTCACTCAGGGTCCATGGACACTCCGAAGCTGAATTCCCCGCCCGGCTCCTCGCGCAGTGAACCGGGAACTCCGCCTACTCCGGCCAGCAGGGCTTCGGCCATGCCTCGGGTCAGTCGCGTGTCCGGTCGCGGCACGGGACCCGGGGAGGGCTGATCGCTCTGGGCGGCCCGCCCGCCGCCCCAGTTCCTGAACCGGGGCAGGGTGACGCCGCCGGTGCCCGGTCCCATGAAGGCCGCCGTGTCCGCGGCGACGACCACCCGGGCCCACGTCTTGCCGCGCTCGGGGACGTACTCGCTGAAGACGGTCAGCCGCACCAGGCCGTTGCCGTCGTCCATGCCCCAGGGCAGGGTCCACTCCAGCGCCCCCGGCACCGGGTCCATCCAGGTACCGGCGCTCCGTTCGCGCCGGTGCACGTCCCGGCACACCTCCAGCACCGGCTCCAGGTACCGGATCACGTACGCGTGCCAGACTTCCACGGCCATGTCGCTCCCCTCGGCGGCCCGGCGGGCGAGAGCGGCGGCCGGCGGCCGCCTGCCTGTGCCTGGCCGAACGGTAGCCCGCACAGCCCGGCCACGGCAGTCGGACCGGAAGATCAGCGGGTCAGGGACCGGAAGATCAGCGAACGGACGGCACCCAGAACCTGTCGATGTCGGTCAGCACATCGCCACGGAAGCAGTACCGCGTCAGTTCCAGGCGTCCGCCCAGGGCCTCCTCGCCGGTGTACGGGAAGATGCAGTCGGTGCCGCCGGGCCGGCGCGGCTCGTGGCCCGCGGCGGCGGCGCGGGCGAGGTCGTTGTCGTAGATGTAGGCGGACTCGACGTCCTGCCGGCCCATGCCGACGTGGATGCTGTCCGGGGAGAGCGGTTCCTTGACCGGCCGGGAGCTCTGCACCAGGCCCAGCCCGAACACCAGCATCGCCCCCACCCCCACGAGTCCGAGGACGCCGGTCGCCAGGCCGGGCAGGTGGCGCAGGATGCCGGGCAGGGCGCCGGACTGGTGGTGCTCCTCGGCGGCGAGGGAGGAGGGGAAGGTTTCCGGGTGTGTGGCGGACGCCGAGGGCGAGGCGGGGTGCGCGGGGACCGTCGCCTCGACCAGGAAGCCGCCGACGCCGGTCGGTCCGGTGCGCAGTTCGCCGCCGAGCAGACCGACCCGTTCGCGCAGACCGGTCAGTCCGCGGCCGGTGCCGAGGCCGGTGGTGGCCTCGGGGGGTGCCGGGGGCGCGCCGTTGCGGACGGTGACCCGTACGTGGTCGTCGGTGTGCTCCACGGTCAGTTCGACGGTCGCGCCGGTCGCGTAGCGGTGGACGTTGGTCAGCGACTCGCGGACGACGCGGTGCACCGCGCGCCGTACCCGCGGTTCCAGGGCGTCGAGGTCGGAGCCCTGCCAGCGGACGGTGACGGCGATGCCCGCGGCGCGGGACTCCTCGGCCAGCGCGTCGATGTCCGCGCGGGTGCCGGTGGCGTCGGTGAGGGCCTCGGTGCCGGTGTCGCGGCCGAGAGGGCCGAGGACGCCGAGGACCGCGCGCAGTTCGTTCATGGCGTCCCGGGTGGCGGCGCGGACCTGTGCGGCCTCGTCCTTCAGCTCGGGCGCCTTGGTGGCGAGGGCCATCTCCAGGCCGCCGCTGTGCAGCGAGATCAGGCTGAGGCGGTGGCCGACCAGGTCGTGCATCTCGGCCGCTATCCGGGAGCGCTCCTCGACGCGGGACGCGCTGTCGATCAGCCGCCGGGCCTCCTCCGCGGCGGCGGCACGTTCCCGCAGGGCGACGACCAGGCGGTCCTGCTGGCCGCGTGAGCTGCCGACCAGGCCGGGGACGAGGATGCCGACGCCGCCGACGACCAGGCCCAGGGCGAAGCCGTAGCGCCAGCTCCCGTACCCGGTGCAGACCGTGCCGACGATGGCGGTGAGCACCGGGATCATGGTGGCGGTGAACAGGACGACGGTACGGCGGCGGGGGCCGTCGACGCGGCGGATCGCGTCGAAGGCGACGAGGGCGGTGAGCATCCCGCCGATCGGCAGGACGCCCGCCACCGCGGCGAGGACCAGCAGGCAGGTGACGGGGATGCGCCTGCGGAAGGGCAGCAGCGCCGCCGCCCCGGCGCACAGGGCCAGTTCCCCTTCGAACGGCAGCAGCCCGAAGAAGCCCATCTCGCCGGCTCCCCCGGCGCCCAGGGCGGCCAGGTAGACGAACGCCGTGCCGGCCTCCAGCAGGACGGTCAGGCGGCGCCGCTTGCGCCGTCGCGGCGGGGCGGCCTCGTACGGCCGGGGCGTCGGCGACGTGAAGGGCATGGTCTCGATTATCCGTACGACGCGGGCGGAATCGCTGGACCCTGAGAAGGAGGAAGGGCCGGGCGGGTCTGTCCGAAGACAGACCCGCCCGGCCCCGGCAGGCTCCCCGTGGCTACTTCTCGGGCAGCCACTTCTTCCAGATGTCCGGGTGCTGGTCCACCCACCGCTTGCCCGCCTCGTCGGCGGACAGGCCGTCGGAGGCGATCATCTCGGAGACCTCGTTCTGGTTTTCCTTCGTCCACTTGAAGTTCTTCAGGAAGGCCGCGGCCTCGGAGCCGCCCTGGGCGAATTCCGTGTTGAAGAACTTCTGGAGCGGTGTCGTCGGATAGGCGCAGTCGATGCTCGACGGGTCCTTCGCGCCCTTTTCCGCGCAGGCGTCGGTGTACTCGGGGAGTTTGACCTCCACCATCGGCACCTGGTTGAACAGCCACTGCGGCTCGTACCAGTACGTGAGGAACGGCTTCTTCTGCTTGGCGAACTGCTGGATCTGGGTGATCTGCGCCGCCTCGGAACCCGCGAAGACGACCTCGAAGTCCAGCTTGAGGTTCTTCACCAGCGCCTTGTCGTTGGTGACGTAGGACGGCGAGCCGTCCATCAGCTGGCCCTTGCTGCCGCTCTCGGAGGTGCGCAGCTGGTCGGCGTACTTGTTCAGGTTCTTCCAGTCGGTCACGTCCGGGTGCTGGTCGGCCCAGTACTTGGGGACCCACCACCCGATGTGGCCGGTGACGCCGTTGCCGCCGCCCGCCGTGATCGTCTTCTTGTCCTTGATGTACCGCTGCTCCTGGTCCGGGTGGCCCCAGTCCTCCAGGATGGCGTCCACCCGGCCCTGGCTGAGCGCGTCCCAGGCGGGGATCTCGTCCACCTGGACCGTGTCGACGTGGTAGTCCAGCTCGTGTTCGAGCAGGTACTTGGCGACCGCGACGTTGGCCTGCGCGCCGACCCAGGTCTGCGTGGACAGCGTCACGGACTTCGAGCCGCCCGGCGCCTGGAAGGGCGAGCCCTGCTTGGTCATGTCGGCCTTGCCGCAGCCGGAGAGGGCGAACAGCGTCGCCCCCGCCAGCCCGGCGGCTCCCAGTACGCGTATACGGGTACGGGCCATGGTTACGCTCCCTTCCCCGTCGTACGGCGCTGCGTCGGCTGCGTGACCCGGTCGAGCATCAGGCCGAGGCAGACGATGGCCACGCCCGCGACCAGGCCGAGGGCCAGGTCGCCGGTCGCCAGGCCGGTGACGACGTCGTAGCCGAGCGCGCCACCGCCCACCAGGCCGCCGATGATGACGACGGCGAGGACGAGGACGACGCCCTGGTTGACGGCCAGCAGCAGCGCGGGCCGGGCCAGCGGGAGCTGTACCTGCCGCAGGGTCTGCCAGCGGGTGGCGCCGAGCGAGCGGGCGGACTCCATGGCGGCCGGGTCGACCTGCCGCAGGCCCTGGGTGGTGATGCGGATGACCGCGGGCAGCGCGTACACGACGGCGGCGGCAGCGGCCGGGGCGCGGCCCACGGCGAACAGCGCGACCACCGGGATCAGGTACACGAACTGCGGCATGGTCTGCATGACGTCCAGCACCGGCCGCAGGATCGCCTCCAGGCGCTTGCTGCCCGCGGCGAGGATGCCGACGGCGAAGCCCAGCACCAGGGTCACCGCGAGGGCGGCGAGGACCTGGGAGAGGGTGTTCATGGACGGCTTCCAGACGCCGAGGACGCCGATGGCGGCCATCGCGAGCGTCGCGGTCAGCGCGGTGCGCCAGGTGCCGATCACCCAGGCCAGCGCGGCGACGATGAGCAGCGCGCCCCACCAGGGCAGCGCGGTCAGGCCGTCGCGCAGCGGGTCCAGGACCCAGGAGGTGAAGTGCGCGGCCCAGTCGGCGGTGCCGCCGACGACGGGGACTCCGGAGTAGAGGTGGTCGACCATCCACTCCTTGAAGTCGTTGACCGGGCGGGCGATGGCCACCGTCCAGCCGGACGGCCAGACGGTCGAGCCCGCCAGCCGGCCCGCGGCGGTGACCAGCGCGGTGAGGACGGCGATACCGGCCCAGGCGCGCCAGCCGCGCAGCAGCTCCGGGCCGCGGGCGGCCGGGTCGGCGCCCATCCGCTCGCCGGCGGCGGCGGTCGTGCGGTCCATGACGATGGCCAGCAGCACGATCGGTACGGCGGCGGCGAGCGCGGCGCCGACGTCCACCGAGGCGAGGGCCTGGTAGACGCGGTCACCGAGACCGGCCGCGCCGATCATGGAGGCGATGACGGCCATGGACAGCGCCATCATGATCGTCTGGTTGAGGCCGAGCAGCAGTTCCTTGCGGGCCAGCGGCAGGCGGGCGGTCAGCAGCCGCTGCCGGCCGGTCGCGCCGAGCGAGGCGACGGCCTCCAGGACGCCCGGGTCGGCGCCGCGCAGGCCGAGCGCGGTCAGCCGGGCCATCGGCGGGGCCGCGTAGACGACGGTGGCCAGCAGTGCGGCGGGCACACCGATGCCGAAGATCAGCACGACGGGCAGCAGATACGCGAAGGCCGGCAGCACCTGCATGGTGTCCAGCACCGGCCGCAGGATCTTGAACAGCCGCTCCGAGAGGCCGCCCGCCAGGCCCAGCAGCGCGCCCACGGCGACCGAGGCGATGACCGCCACGATCATCAGGGCGAGGGTCTGCATGGTCGGCAGCCACATGTCCAGGGCGCCGCTGACGGCGAAGGAGATCAGCGCGGTCGCGGCGATGCGGACGCCCGCGACGCGCCAGGCGACGAGGGTGACGCCCGCGGTGACGCCGGTCCAGCCGAGCAGCAGCAGGAGCTGGTAGACGGCGCGTACGGAGATGACGACGGCGTTGCTGAGGTGGCCGAGGAAGTACACGAACAGCGGGTGGCTGTCGCGGTTGTCGATGATCCAGTCGCTCGTGCGGCCGAGCGGGCCGGTCAGGTCGACGGTCAGGTCGCTCGGCCAGGTGCCGCTGGACCACTTGGCGTGGGCGAGCGGTACGAGGACCGCCGCGGCGACGGCGAGCACGAGGATCTTGCGGAGACCGCGGCTCTGGAGGGCGGTCTGGAGGGCGCCCGGCTGGTCGGGCACGGTGGCGGAGCTTGCGGTGGGGGTGGCGGCCGTCATGCGCGCCCCCGCTTCACCGTGCCGGCCGGCATCTGCATCGCCGCGGCGCGCTGGGCCTCGTGCCAGCGGCGCTGTACGGCGGTGCGGAACCGGTCCGCCAGGGAGTGGACTTCAGGGACGTGCCGGGCCCGGTCCCGGGTCGGCGGCTGGAGCGTCCGCACCTGGGCGGGAGCGACCCGTACGGGCCGCCGGGTCGGTGGCCAGCCGGCCGCTATCGCGGCGGCGTCGGCGGTACTGGAATGCGCGGACATCAGGCAGCCACCTCGCCGGCGTCTATGCGGGCGACGATGTTCAGCAGGCAGGTGCTGTCCACGATGCCCAGGCAGCGCTTGCCGTCCATCACGCGCGCCGCGCCGCCGGAGCGGGCGACGGCCTCGATGGCGTCGGCGACCAGGGTGTCCGGCGCGAGCGCCGCTCCGGTCTCCGTCTCGCCGCCCTCGGCCGGGCGCATGGCGCGCCGTACGGTCAGCACCTGCTCGCGCGGTACGTCCTGGACGAAGTCGCGCACGTACTCGTCGGCCGGGGAGCCCACGATCTCCTCGGGCGTACCGAGTTGAACGATTTTCCCGTCGCGCATCAGGGCGATCCGGTCGCCGATGCGCAGCGCCTCGGCGAGGTCGTGCGTGATGAAGACCATCGTGCGGCCCTCGTCCTCGTGCAGCCGGACGACCTCTTCCTGCATGTCCCGCCGGATCAGCGGGTCGAGCGCGCTGAACGGCTCGTCGAACAGCAGGACTTCGGGGTCCACGGCGAGCGCGCGGGCGAGCCCGACGCGCTGCTGCTGGCCGCCGGACAGCTGCCCGGGGCGGCGGTTCTCCAGCCCCGCGAGACCGACCTTCTCCACCATCTCGGCGGCGCGCTCGCGGCGTTCGGCCCGCGGCACGCCCTGGATCTCCAGGCCGTACGCGACGTTGTCGATGACCGAGCGGTGCGGCAGCAGGCCGAAGTGCTGGAAGACCATCGCGGCGCGGCGGCGGCGCAGTTCGCGCAGCTTGGTCTTGTCCATGGCGCGGACGTCCTCGCCGTCCATGTCCAGGCCGCCGCTGGTCGGCTCGATGAGCCGGGTCAGACAGCGCACCAGGGTGGACTTGCCGGAGCCCGACAGGCCCATGACGACGAAGACCTCGCCCTTGTGGACGTCGAAGCTGACGTCGCGGACGGCGGCCGTGCAGCCGGTCCGCTCGCGGAGTTCCTGCGCGGACAGACCGGTCAGCTCGTCGTCCTCCGGGATGCGCTCGGCCTTGGGGCCGAAGACCTTCCACAGGTTACGGACGGAGAACACGACGTCCCGGGGGTCCGGGGAGTCCCGGACGTCCTTGGCCGTCAGGTTGTCGGCGGCCTCGCGGGGCTGGGGTATACCGGCTTCGGGGGCGGCGGCGGCCATCACGCACCACCTCCCTGGGTCGGGGAATCAACCAGCAGCTCAGCTGCCTTCTCCCCCACCATCAGCACGCCGATCATCGGGTTGACGGCGGGCATCGTCGGGAAGACCGACGCGTCGGCGATCCGGATGTTGGACAGCCCGCGGATCTTCAGCTCGGGGTCGACGACCGCCGTCGTGTCGTCCTTGGCGCCCATCTTGCAGGTGCCCGCGGGGTGGTAGACGGTGTGCGCGGCCTTGCGGACCAGCTCGCTGATCTCCGCGTCGTCGGTCACCTCGGGGCCGGGGAAGACCTCGCGCTTGAGCCACTTCTTGAACGGCTCGGCCTCGGCGACCTCACGGGCCAGCTTGATGCCGTCCACGAGGGTCCTGCCGTCGTAGTCGTCCTCGTCCATGAAGTACTTGAAGTCCAGCGCCGGCTTGACCTCGGGGTCCTTGGACGTCAGGTAGAGGCGGCCGCGCGAGCGGGACTTGGGGATGTTCGGCGTCATCGACACACCGTGCTCCGGGCGCTCGTAGCCCAGCCGCTCCGGGTTGTCGGTGAACGGGATCTGGTAGAAGTGGAACATCAGGTCCGGGCCCTTGTGGTCCGGGTCCCGCTTCACGAACAGGCCCGCGTCGGAGTCCATCGCGGAGTTGTCCGGCAGCGGCCCGTTGGTCTCCCAGACGATCACCGACTCCGGGTGGTCGATCAGGTTCTCGCCGACGCCCGGCAGATCGACCTCGCAGTCGATGCCCAGCGCCTCCAGGTCCTTCTTCGGCCCGATGCCCGAGTGCATCAGCAGGCGCGGGGTGTCCACCGCGCCGGCGCACACCAGCACCTCGCGCGCGGCCTCGACGTAGACCTCCTCGCCGTCCTTGGTACGGACGTGGACGCCCTTGGCGGTGGTGCCGTCCAGCTCCAGCTTGGTCGCCCAGGTCTCCAGCATCAGTGTGAGGTTGGGGCGGTCACCGGCCTCCATGTGCGGGTGCAGGTAGGCGACCGAGGCGGAGGACCGCTTGTTGTTCTCCGGGTGGTACGACAGGTCGAAGAACCCGACGCCCTCCTCGAACGGCTGGTCGTTGAAGCCGACGACCTCGGGCACGCCCAGCGCGCTCTTGGTGGCCTCGATCCAGTCGGTGGCGATCTGGTTCTGGTCCTTCTTCGCCACCCGCACGATGTTGTTGCGCAGCTTGCCGAAGTAGGGGTCCATGTCCTTGGCGCCCCAGCCGGTGGCGCCCGCCGCCTCCCACTCGTCCCAGTCGGACGGCAGCGGCTTGAAGGAGATCAGGGTGTTGTGCGACGAGCAGCCGCCCAGCACCTTGGCGCGGCTGTGCAGGATGTGCGAGTTGCCGCGGGGCTGTTCGGTGGTGGTGTATTCGTAGTCCAGCTCGCCGCCGAGCAGGCCCAGCCACTTGCGCAGCGTCAGCACGTCCTCGCGGTCGATGTCGGACGGGCCGCCTTCGATGACGGCGACGCTGATGTCGGGGTCCTCGGTGAGCCGGGAGGCGATCACCGATCCGGCGGTGCCACCGCCGACGATCACATAGTCGTACACGGGCATGAGGTGGTGCTCCTTCTGCAAAGTTCGTGCGTGCGTGGTGCGGTGAACAGACGGGGCCTCAGCCCGCGAACCAGCGGACCGGTTCCGGCCGGAGGTTCTCGTAAACGTGCTTGCTCTCGCGGTACTCGTCCAGACCGGCGGGGCCCAGTTCCCGGCCGATGCCGGACTTGCCGAAGCCGCCCCACTCGGCCTGCGGGAGGTACGGGTGGAAGTCGTTGATCCAGATGGTGCCGTGCCGCAGGCGGGCGGCGACCCGGCGCGCGCGGGCGGTGTCGGCCGACCAGACGGCGCCGGCCAGACCGTACTCGGTGTCGTTGGCCAGCGCGACGGCCTCGTCCTCGGTCGTGAACGTCTCCACGGTCAGGATCGGGCCGAAGGTCTCCTCGCGGATCACCTTCATGCCGCGGTGGCAGCCGTCCAGGACGGTCGGGCTGTAGAAGTAGCCGGTGGCCGGACGGACGTCACTGGCCTCGGGGCGGCGTCCGCCGCACCGCAGCTGGGCGCCCTCCTGAAGGGCGGAGGCCACGTACGCCTCGACCTTCTCCAGTTGCTGCTGCGAGACGAGCGGACCGCACTCGACGCCCTCTTCGGTGCCGCGGCCCAGCTTGATCTTCTCGGCGCGGCGGGCCAGTTCGGCGACGAAACGGTCCCGCACCGACTCCTCGATGATCAGGCGGGCACCGGCCGAGCAGACCTGGCCGCTGTGCGCGAACGCGGCGTTCAGCGCCTGGTCGACGGCGGTGTCGAAACCTTCGTCGGTGGCGCAGGAGTCGGCGAAGACGACGTTCGGGTTCTTGCCGCCCAGCTCCAGCGCGATCTTCTTCGCGCCCGCGACCGCCGCCGACCCCGCCTTCGTGCCGCTGGCCAGCCCGCCCGTGAAGGAGAACAGATCCACGTCCGGGTGCTCGGCCAGCCGCTGGCCGACCGGCAGGCCCGCGCCGGTGACGATGTTGGCGACCCCGGCCGGCAGCCCCGCCTCGACCAGCAGCTTGATCAGGTACACCGTCGTGAGCGGCGTGACCTCACTCGGCTTGATCACAAACGTGTTGCCCGCGGCGAGCGCCGGGGCGATCTTCCAACTCGCCTGGAGCAGCGGGTAGTTCCAGGGCGTGATCATCGCGCAGACACCGACCGGCTCGTGCACGACGACACTGTGCACGTCCGGGCTCCCGGCGTCCACCACACGCCCGCCGCTCTCGTTGATCACCAGGTCCGCAAAGTAACGGAACGCGTTGGTGACGTCGTCCACGTCGACCCGGCCCTCTTCGAGGGTCTTGCCGGTGTCCCGGCTCTCGATGAGGGCGATCTCCTCACGGTCCCGCTGGAGCAGGTCCGCGACCCGCCGCAGCAGCCCGGCCCGCTCCGCGACGAGGGTACGGGGCCACTCGCCCGCGCCGTTGTCGAAGGCGCGGCGCGCCGCCTCGACCGCCGCGTCGGCGTCCTCGGCGCCACCCTCGGCGACGACTTCGAGCGTCTTCGCATCGGCGGGGTCCAGAATCTCCCGAGTGGCGCCGGATACGGCGGAGCGCCACACCCCGTCTACGTGAATCGTCTCGCTTGCCGACACGTCTGTTCTGCCTTTCGACTTCCGGTTTGTTGCCACTGGTTCACACCAGCAACGAGGACCCCTCCCCGGAACCCCTTTACCTATGCCGAAACGTTCGAGGAAAGTGACCCGACTCACTCTTCCGGCCCCCGGAATGCAGGTTTGCGGGGGCTGATCCGGGTCACCGGTCGGTCTTTACGGGCCACTGTCCGGAATGCCCGGTGCGCCGTTCGGCCTGGGCCGGGTGTCCCTGTACGACCCTTCGCAGAGTCAACTCGTACACAAGTACGACTGGCCCGAACGGCCGCCCGCACAGCGGCGGGGTGCCGCATACGACGGTCTGACGCGGCGGGCTGCTGTGTCAGACCCCGTGCGGGCCACCCAGCCGATGATCCCGAGGACTGACCCCCCGCACCCGCTTGAACGCGGCGCTCAAGGCGAACGGGCTGCCGTAACCGACCTTGCGGGCGACCGCGCCGAGTGTGGCGTCCGGTTCGCGCAGGAGGTCGGCGGCGAGGGTCAGGCGCAAGCCGGTCAGGTACGTCATCGGGGGCTCGCCCACCAGCTCGGTGAAGCGGCGGCCCAGGGCCGCGCGGGAGACGCCGCTCGCCGCCGCCAGGTCCGCGACGGTCCATGGCCGCGCCGGGTCGTCATGCAGCAGCCGCAGCGCACGGCTCACCACGGGGTCGCCGTACGGATCGTGCCCGCCGCCCGGCGCCGCCGCCTCCGGCCTGGCGAACCACGCTCGCAGGGCGGCCGTCAGCAGCAGGTCCAGCAGCCGGTCGAGGACGGCTTCCTGGCCCGGCGCGTCCCTGCCGATCTCCGCTTCCAGGAGCGGCACGAGTGGGGAGTTCCAGGCGTCGGCGGGCAGCCGTACCAGCGGCGGCAGCGCGCGCAGCAGTCGCTGGTTGACCTCGCCGCGCATCTGGTACGTACCGCTGAGCAGGACCACCGGTCCGTCGGGGCGGTCACCCCAGGTCCGTACGCCGAGGTCCATCGCCTCGCACAGCGCCTCGCCCCGGGGAGTGGCCGACACCTGGCCGGGGTGGACGACGACGCGCGGCGGCGTGGCGGGGTCGTCGGCGACGGTGTACGGATCCGGGCCGCGCAGGACCGCCACATCGCCGGGCAGCAGCCGGACCGGGCCCGTACCGCCCGCGGCCTCCGGGCCTCCGTCGGGGACCACCCACGCGTCGCCCCGCACCACCGACATCAGGGTCAGCGGCGCCTCGTCCTGGATGCGCAGCGACCAGGGCGGGGCGAGAACCGAGCGCATGAGGAAGGCGCCGCGGGCGCGCGGCCCGTCCAGCAGGCCGGTCAGGGCGTCCATGGCGTGAGCGTAGCGGGACGGCTGGACGGACGGACATGCGAGCGAGCCGTCCGGCCATGGCCCGGGCCGGGCGCGCGGCCGTTGACTGGGCGGGAGAGCGCCGGAGCCGCCGGACACCGTGACCAGAGGACCGCCCGCCCATGTACGACACGATCCGTACCGCCACACTGTTCGCCGCCACCGTGACCACGGGCCTGATCGCGGGCCTCTTCTTCGCGTTCTCCGTGGCCGTGATGCCGGGCCTGCGACAGGCCGATGACGCGACGTTCGTCACCGTGATGCAGCGGATCAACTCCGCCATCCTGAACGGCTGGTTCGGCCTCGCCTTCGCCGGCGCGCCCCTCCTCATAGCCGCCGCCGTCACCCTCCACCTGCACGCCGGCGCCCGCCCTTTCCTCCCCTGGCTGGCGGCCGCGCTCGTCCTCTACGCGGCGATGCTCGTCATCACGTTCGCCGTCAACATCCCCTTGAACAACGCCCTCGACTCCGCGCACGCACCGGGCGGGCTCTCCGCGCTGCGCGCCCACTTCGAGGACAGGTGGGCCCGGTGGAACCTTGTCCGCACCCTCGCCACGACGGCGGCGCTGGTCTGCCTGATCCGCGCGGTGCCGGGCTACTCGTCCGTCTCGTCGGCCGGTTCGTCCTGAGCCGTCATGCCGGCCACCCACAGCGGCATCAGCCAGTGCACGACGAACGCCGAGATCAGCACGGGGAGAACCGCCCCGCCGACCGTCAGCCCGCCGAGTTCGCCGACCACGATGCCACCCGCCACGCCGCACCCCAGTACGTACGTGGTCAGGCGGTTGGCCTTGGCGCGCACCCGGTCGCGCTCGGCCAGTTGGCGTTCGTCCAGGACGTGGGTCCGCAGGTCGAGGAGGCCGCGGAGGGCCGCGTTGAGCACGCCGGTGGCCAGGCACCAGGGAAGGACGAGAACCGGCACCGTGAGGACGATCCAGGGAGTGGCGGTCGCGAACCCGGTGAATTCGGCGGCCAGGATCACCCCGGTGAGCAGCACATGAACGGCGACAGCCGCGCGCCGCCGCCCGGTCGTCGCGTACATCGCCGAGGCTTCACGGCGATTCATGATGGCGTACATGCGCTCGTCGTAGCGCGTACGTGCCCGGCGCGGCGTGGGGGTGGTACCGGTGGTCATCACTGCTTCCTCCCGTAAACCTCGTCCGTGAGCGGGCGGAACGGCCGGAGTGAGAACAGCGCCTCCACCGGCAGTTCGAAGAACTCGGCCATCCGCAGGGCGAGGTCCAGGCTCGGGTTGTACTGCCCGCGCTCGATGTAGCCGATGGTCTGGTAGTGGGCACCGACCGCGTCGGCCAGCGCCTGCCGGGACACCTTGCGCTCGGCGCGCACCATCGCCAGCCTGTTGTGCACCTGCTCACTCATGTATAAGAAATACTACATTGCTGAGCAGGGCCACAACAGGCTGGGCGGTCCAAGGTCAGGAAGCGCGAGGATCGAAGAACTTCAGCGCCGTCTGCTGGATACGGCTCTGGGCCGGCCAGTCCGCGTCCGGGCCCAGGACCAGGACGGCGAACTGGCGGCCGTCGGGGACGGTGAAGGCGCGGTCGGTGACGCGGGCGCGGACGCCGAGTTTCTCGCTGTCGTAGGCGTAGACGAGTTCGACGGTGCCGGAGCTGACGCCGACGTCCTTGGCTGGGCCCAGGCTCATCTCGACGTATCCCGGCTTGTCGGCGAGGCTCTGAGAGGTGGTTTCGAGGGCTTGGAGGGGGGTGATGTCGGGCTCGGTGACCTCGAAGATCTGGAGGAGGTACCGCTCGTCGGGGGCAGTGTAGAAGACGCCGTCCGAGCGCTGGCTGCGCTGCCAGTTCTCCGGTACGGCCAGGGAGAAGCCGGCGCTGTCCCGGGCCAGGCGGTAGCCGGGCGGGACCGCACCCGAAGACGGACCGGACGAACCGGACGAGCTGCCCGCCCCCGGGCCGTCCGTGGCGGAGCCGGTCGGCGCGCCGGGCGGGGCGGTCGCCCCGTTCGGGCCCGTCGACGAGACCGCGGTCCCGGGATCGGTACGTACGGTGGTGTCGTCGCCGCCCCACAGCAGATAGCCGCCGCCGAACCCCACGGCGACCACGGCGGCCGCCGCGCCGACGACGAGCGGCGTCGGCCAGGTGCGCGGGCGGGTGGCGGACAGGCCCGTGCCGGGCGCCGCCGCCGGGTCGTGGCCCGGCGGGCGGGGCGGCGGGTAGGCGGGGAGGTGCGGCGCGTCGGCCGTGTCGTCGGTGAAGAAGCCCGCTTCCGGTGCGGACGCGGGGCCGGGTACGAATCCGGGCTTGGGCGGCGGCGGGCCCGTGTACGGCGCGGGAGCCGGACCGCCGGTGTCCCAGCGCTGTTCCTCGTCGTTCCAGCGCACCCCGCCCGTGCCGCCCCCCTGCTCGCCCATGCTCAGCCTCCCAGCAGTGCGGCCACGGCCTGACCTACGGCGGCGCCCGACGCCAGCATGCCGGTGACCGCGCCCGCGTCGGCCAGCGCCGTGCGCAGCCGGTCCAGGCGGCCGGGTGCGGTGCGGCCGGTGGTCTCGATCTCTTCCTGCGCGTCGGCCAGTTCGGCGGTCAGCAGGGTGACCTGCGGGGTTTCGACGACCCTGGCCAGGTCTTCGCGCAACTGGCGTACGGCGGCGAGGAGTTCTTCGTGCGCGGGGTCGGTACCGGGACGGTCCGAGGTGTTCTCGTTGTGGGTGACCGTGTTGTGGTCGCCGATGGCGAAGGCGCCGTGCACCTCGCCGATGTGGATGCCGCGGTTGCGTTCGTCAGCCGTTGCCATGTCTGCCTCCCCGTTCGTCCGCTGCGTTCGTCCGCCGTGGTGCCGTGTACGCCGGCCGTGGCCACGATTGTGCCTCGCCCCGGGCGGGCCCGTACCGGCGGTTCACCGGCCCGCGTCCCCGGGCCCGGCGGGCCCGCCGGCAGCTCTGGGGGCTCCGCCTGCTCCCGCGCCCGCCGCCCCGCCGAGCCCTCCACTGCTGGTGATCGTGTTGTGGTCGCCGATGCCGATGGCGCCCTGCGCCGACTCGATGAACACCCCGCCGTTGGTGACGTTGACGACCCGCTGCTCGAACTCGTAGGTCTGCCAGCCCGCTTCGTACAGCGCGCTCCGCACGCCGCCCGCCACCCGGTCCTGGATGCTCTTCAGGTAGCGGGTGACGTCCATCTCCTGGAAGAGCGAGGCGTCCCCGTCGGAGCCCAGTTCGCGCACCGAGGCCGCCGGGCCGTCCGACAGCGCGCCGCCGTGCCCGCCGGTGAGCAGGCTCCAGGCGGACACGAAGCCGCGCCACAGGCTCGTCACCGCGCGCCCGGCGGAGCGCGGGGTCTGCGCGAGGGCCCACACCGCCTTGCCGAACGGGTTGTTGCCGCGGTGGCGGTGGGCGATCCGGTCGGCCTCGCGGTACAGCGCGCGCACCGGCCACAGTACGTGCGGGGCAACCTCCAGCATGAGCATGCCGCCCTGCGTGTGGACCCGTACGAAGACCGTGGTGACGATGCCTTCGCCCCAGCCGCCGACCCGGACACGCAGGAAGTGCCGCCGGGTCTCGCCGCCCTCCTCCACCGCGCGGGCCCGGTGCGCGGCGAAGCCGTCGGGGCCGTACGGAGCGGCGTCACGGGACGGCAGCCCGGCCACCGGCAGGAAGACGCACTCGTCGATCTCCAGCTCGCGCAGCCGGTCCCGCACCGCGGCGGCGGCCCGCGGCGAACCGTGCGCCGAGGGCTCGCGGAGCGCCGCCACCAGCGGGATGACCCGCTGGAGGACGGTGTCGTTGTCCAGCGGCACCGGCCCGCCGGCGCCCCCGGCCGGGTCCGGCGCCGCGTCCTTGCGGGGCCGCAGTTCCACCGACAGCGACCAGGTCTCGTACGGGGTGCCCGCGCCGCAGAACGGGCCGGCGGCGCGGTACATGACCAGCGGGCCGTGCTGCTCGGTACGGATGCGGTGGCGCAGCCGGTGGAAGCGCGCGCCCTCGGCCCGTTCGGCGGGGTCGGCGGCCACGTCCGGGAACCGGTCCCTGGACAGCTCGGTGGTCAAAACCTTGGCGATGTGGCTCTGCTGGGCGCCGACGGCCCAGGCCAGGACGAAGGGGAGCGCGAGGGCGACCCAGACGTGGAGGTGCTGCGCCGCGTACAGGTGCAGCCCGAAGAGGCCGGTCGGCTGGAACAGCAGCAGCGGGTCGACGGGCAGGTTGGCGATGCCGCCGGAGTAGGCGCTCGCCGATGCGCCGGAGCCCCCGAAGGCCATGGTCAGCAGGGCCACGGCCGCCAGTACCAGGCTGAGCCGCCCGTACCAGCGCAGCAGCCAGCCCACGAACCGCCGGTACCAGGGCGGGTGCGCGGCGCGGCCCCGTGCGAAGGAGGCCAGCGAGAGCAGCAGCACCGGCAGCAGGTAGAGCAGGGTCAGGCCGGAGGAGAGCGGGACGGACACGATCCACAGCAGCAGGACGGCGGCGGCCCAGGCCAGTTCCATGCGGCGGGCGCGCAGCGCGTGGGCCAGCACGCGGGCCGCGTCGAAGCCCGGTGACGGGGCCGCGACGCGCTCTTCGTGGACGTACAGCTCGTCGATCACCGCGTCGCGGTAGGCGGGGTCGAGGTAGGTGCCGGCGCACAGCAGCCGGGTGGCCTCGCTGGCGCCGGGGGGCCGGGGGTCCGGGGCGTGCGGGGGGTCCGGGGCGTGCGGGCCGCTCTGTGAGCCGGAGTGCGAGCCGGTTGGCGAGCCGGAGTGCGAGCCCGACTGCGGTCCGGGCTGCGAGCCCGACTGCTGCGGCGCGTGCGGATGCGTCACCTGGTTCCCCCCGGGTGGCAACAGCCCGTACGGACGGGCGGGTTGCGTGTCATGAACGCCGCAGCATAAAGGAGGCCGGTGAGCCGTGCCAGGCGCTTGCCCGGAAGATCACACCAAGGTGTGACACCGGGGGCGGACAGGAACGCCGGAGCCCGTACGGAACCCCGAAGGGTTCCGTACGGGCTCCGGTCGTGCGGGCGCGTCGGAGGGCGCCGCCCTCAGCAGGTCAGAGCAGACCGAGACCGCGCACGGCCTCGCGCTCCTCCGACAGCTCCTGGACGGACGCGTCGATGCGCTCGCGCGAGAAGTCGTTGATCTCCAGGCCCTGGACGATCTCGTACTTGCCGTCCTTGGTGGTGACCGGGAAGGAGGAGATCAGGCCCTCCGGGACGCCGTAGGAGCCGTCCGAGGGGATGCCCATGGAGGTCCAGTCGCCGGCCGCGGTGCCGTTGACCCAGGTGTGCACGTGGTCGATGGCGGCGTTGGCCGCGGAGGCGGCCGAGGACGCGCCCCGGGCCTCGATGATCGCGGCGCCGCGCTTGGCGACGGTCGGGATGAAGGTGTCGGCCAGCCACGCCTGGTCGCCGACGGCCTCGGCGGCGTTCTTGCCGGCGATCTCGGCGTGGAAGATGTCCGGGTACTGGGTCGCGGAGTGGTTGCCCCAGATCGTCAGCTTCTTGATGTCCGAGACCTGCGCGCCGGTCTTCTGCGCCAGCTGCGAGATGGCGCGGTTGTGGTCCAGGCGGGTCATCGCGGTGAAGCGCTCGGCCGGTACGTCCGGGGCGGCGGCCTGGGCGATCAGGGCGTTGGTGTTGGCGGGGTTGCCGACGACCAGGACCTTGATGTCGTCCGCGGCGTGGTCGTTGATGGCCTTGCCCTGCGGCTTGAAGATGCCGCCGTTGGCCTCCAGCAGGTCGCCGCGCTCCATGCCCTTGGTACGGGGGCGGGCGCCGACGAGGAGGGCCACGTTCGCGCCCTCGAAGGCCACGTTCGGGTCGTCGGAGATGTCGATGCCGCGCAGCAGCGGGAAGGCGCAGTCGTCGAGCTCCATGGCGGTGCCCTCGGCGGCCTTCAGCCCCTGGGGGATCTCCAGGAGGCGCAGCTTGACCGGCACGTCCGCGCCGAGCAGGTGACCGGAGGCGATGCGGAAGAGGAGGGCGTAACCGATCTGGCCGGCCGCGCCGGTGACGGTGACATTGACGGGAGTGCGGGTCATGGCGATCTCCTGCGCGCTGTTTTCTGGGGGCCGAGCCCCCGTGCCGCGTAGGTGGCGGTGGGAACCCCTGCCCATGTACCGAGATCTCTTGGTGTCGAGAGACCCGGCCGCCAGGCTATCGGACCGCCGCGGCGCACCGCCCCCGGGCCGGTGTGGAACGCCTCACCGGCCGGCCAGCGGGCCCCCGCGGATGCGGGGCGGGCGGCCGTCCGCTCAAGGAGGGGGGAGCGCGGACGGCCGCCCGGTGATGCCGCACCCGTGGGGGGTCATTGATGCCCCTGCCCCGGATCCGCGCGGGCAATCCCCCTCATCGCGGATCTTCTCGCTACGGGTGGTATGCGGCGTACATCCTGGTACGTACCGACTGTTGGCGGCGTCCCGATCGGCTACGACGGCCCGCCGCCGCCCCGGGGCGCCTCACCCGGTGGCCTGCCCCGTACCCGTACCCGTACCCGATCCCGAACTTGATCCCGACCCGGTTCCCGCTCCCGAACCCGACCCCGCCGGCACCGGCTTCGCGCAGCCCTTCCCGCCCGCCGTGGTCGTCCCGCACGCGGTGACCTTGGCCGGGTCCCCGGACACCGGGACCATCGCGGTGTACGCGTCGCCGTCCTGCCCGGCGGCGGCCTTCTCGGTCCGGCCCGCCGAACTGATCGACGCCTCGTCGCCCGGCGCGGCCCCGGTGATACGGGCCCAGGCGGCGCCGCACACCTTGCTGTAGCGCACCTCTATCAGGGAGCTTCCGGCGAATCCGCGCGACGGACTGGTGGCGTTCCGGCCGCCGCACCCCATCGCCTCGGGGTCCTTGCCCGCGCAGTCCGCCCCGGCACACTTCACGCCCGCCGGCAGCACCGGCTTCTTGCTGGGGGACGCCGACGGCGCGGGCGTGGCCTGCTTGCCTTCCTCGCCGCCGCCGATGTCGAGCAGCAGCACCGCGGCGGCGATCACCAGCAGCGCACCGACGACGCCCGCCAGGAACATGGTCACGCGCCGGCGCCGGAGCTGCCGGTCGGTGTCGTCCGGAGGGCCCGCGGGCGGCACTGACCCCGCCGGGTGACGCGCCACTTCAGGACCCGTCGTGCGGCCGCCGGTGCCCTGCCGCGGCACGTCGTACGGAGATGCCTCGTGGCGGGGCGGCGGAGGCACGGGGGCGGCGTCCGGGTCGGCGGTCAGGCGGGGCCAGGCCATCCGGTCCGGCCGGTCCGGCCGCTCGGTGTCGCCGGAGTCCTTCGCGACCGGCTTCAGCGGCGTCGTGCCCGGTGACGCGGGCGGTGCGGCCGGGGAGGCAGGCGGCGCAAGCGGGGAAGTGGGCGACGCGGCCGGGGAGGCGGGCGGTGCGGCCGGGGACGCTGCCATGCCGGGGAAGTCCGCGGCGGACGGCAGTTCGTCGCCGCGCTGCGGCGGCGCGGCGGGCGTCGGCGCCTGCCCGGACCCTCCGCCCTGCTCTTCGCCCTTCGCCCCGCCCTCGGCGTCCCGGTCCTTGGCCTTGGTCTTGGCCTTCTCCTTGATACGGGACTTGGCCGGCTTGCCCGGCGCCGGCCCGAACTCCCCCAGCGCGGCACGCGCCTGGGCCACCCGGATCGCCTCCATGGTGACGTCGTGCCGCATCTCCGAGCGGCTCCATGCGCGTTCGGCCAGTTCCCACAGGGTGGTGAGGTGACCGGTGTGCGTGCCGGTCGCCTCGGCCAGCGCGATCACGGCGCGCTGCGGCGGCAACAGCCGTCCGTTGAGGTAGCGCTCCCACGAGGTCTTGCTGTACCCGGTGCGGTCCGCGACCGCGGCGACACTCAGGCCGCTGCGCTCCACGAGTCCGCGCAGTTGCCCGGCGAACTCCTTGACCTGCGGGTCGAGTTCTTCCGGTAGCGCCCTCCAGCGAGGCATTGCCTCCCCCTAACCCCCCGTGTGCGCCTGGTTGCGCCTGTCGAGTGCTCTGGTGTTCCACTCCTTCGCCGGGGCGCGACCCCCGCGGCCCGCCCGGCCGTCACTCAAAGAGATGCTCAGAGCCAGGATGCCAGTTCCCTTCTCCCGGGCGCACGGGAGCGTTCGGGTACCGGACACGCGGACGTGCGCGCCCGTACACTTCCGCCCTCCCCGCTCCGGCCGCGCCGTGCACGTCCCCGCCCGCCCGGCCGCCGCCCGCCTCCAGGACCCCGCCGGGCCCAGGCCCTCAGGGCGCCTCAGCTGTCGGCCATCGCCTTCTGCAACCCGATGTCGAGCGCGTCCAGGAACTCCTCCGTGGTCAGGTACGGCTGGTTCGCCGAGACGAGCAGCGCCAGGTCCTTGGTCATGCGGCCGCCCTCGACCGTCTCCACGCAGACCCGCTCCAAGGTCCGGGCGAACCGGACGACTTCGGGGGTCTGGTCCAGTGCGCCGCGGTGGGCCAGGCCGCGGGTCCACGCGAAGACCGAGGCGATCGGGTTGGTGGAGGTGGACTTGCCCTGCTGGTGGCGGCGGTAGTGCCGGGTCACCGTGCCGTGGGCGGCCTCGGTCTGCACGGTCCGGCCGTCGGCGGACATCAGGACCGAGGTCATCAGGCCGGGTGCGCCGAACCCCTGGGCCACCACGGCGGACTGGACGTCACCGTCGTAGTTCTTGCAGGCCCAGACGTAACCGCCCGGCCACTTGAGCGCCGCGGCGGCCATGGTGTCGATCAGCCGGTGTTCGTAGGTCAGGCCGCGGGCGTCGAATTCGGCCTTGAACTCGGCGTCGAACACCGCTTGGAAGAGTTCCCTGAACCGGCCGTCGTACTTCTTGAGGACGGTGTTCTTGGTGGACAGGTACACCGGGTACGAGCGGGCCAGGCCGTAACGGAAGGCGGCGCGCGCGAAGTCGCGGACCGACGCGTCGTGGTTGTACATGGCGAGTGCGACGCCCGGCCCGGGGAAGTCGTGGACCTCCAGCTCGACCGGGTCGCCGCCGTCCCGGGGCGTGTAGGTCAGGGTGAGGGTGCCGGGGCCCGGGATCCTGAGGTCGGTGGCGCGGTACTGGTCGCCGAAGGCGTGCCGGCCGACGACGACGGGCTCGGTCCAGCCCGGTACGGGCCGCGGCAGGTTCGCCATGATGATCGGCTCGCGGAAGAGGGCCCCGCCGAGGACATCGCGGAGGGTGGCGCCGGGCGAGCGGTACATCGCCTTCAGCCCGTACTCCTCGACCCGCGCCTCGTCCGGGGTGATGGTGGCGCACTTGACGCCGACGCCGTACCGCTCGATCGCGTGCGCGGCGTCCACGGTGACCTGGTCACCGGTGGCGTCGCGGTGCTCGATGCCGAGATCGAAGTACTCCAGGCCGACGTCGAGGTGGGGCAGGACCAGCCGGTCCCTGATGGACGACCAGATGACGCGGGTCATCTCGTCGCCGTCCAGCTCGACGACGGGCCGGGCAACCTTGATCTTGGCCATGAAGCGCCAAGCTACCCGGCGGCGGACGCCGCGGCCGCCCCTGAGGGGCGGCGCGCGGGCGGACGTCACGCGAATGGCGTGCGGGAGCCGGTGCGGCCCCGGCTCACCACACCGTGAGGTGCACCAGGTCGTCCAGGAACGAGATCTTCAGCCACGGCTTGGGCTGCGCCATCAGGGCCAGCAGGACGATGGCCAGGCCCAGCCCGCCGTACGTCGCCATGTCCGTGAAGCGGGACCGTACGGCCAGCATGCCCACCTTCGGCAGCACCCGCCGCAGCACCGCTCCGCCCAGCAGGGACAGGCCGATCAGGAGCGTGCCGATACGGAAGCCGTCGAGGGCGACGATGAACAGCCCGAGGGCCACCCCGCCCATGACGGCCAGCAGCGGCCACTGCCGGGCGGGCGGGGCGGCGCTGCCGGGCGCGGTACGGGCGCCGCCCTCCGGCCGTGCGGTGTCGGTGGTGATCCGCGGGAAGCGGCGCGAGGGCCGCTGCGGCTCGGAGGCGCCTTCCGCGTGCGCTTCGGCACTCATGGGTGGCTGTCCCTTTCCCTGTCCGTTGTCCCTGTCCGATGTGGTGCCGTGGGGGCCGCCGGCTCAGCCCGCGGCGCGCTCGGCCGCCTCGACGACGTTGACCAGCAGCTGGGCGCGGGTCATCGGGCCCACGCCGCCCGGGTTCGGGGAGATCCAGCCGGCCACCTCGGCGACGCCGGGGTGCACATCGCCGACGATCTTGCCGTGCTCGTCCCGGCTGACACCGACGTCCAGCACGGCCGCGCCCGGCTTGACGTCCTCCGGCTTGATGATGTGCGGCACCCCGGCGGCCGCCACGACGATGTCGGCCTGCTTGAGCTGCGCGGCCAGGTCACGGGTGCCGGTGTGGCACTGGGTGACGGTGGCGTTCTCGGACTTGCGGGTCAGCAGCAGCGGGATGGAACGCCCGACGGTGATGCCGCGGCCGACCACGACCACATGCGCCCCGTTGATCGTCACACCGTGGTGGCGGAGCAGCTGGATGATGCCGTACGGGGTGCAGGGCAGCGGCCCCTCGATGCCGAGCACCAGACGGCCCAGGCTCACCGGGTGCAGGCCGTCGGCGTCCTTGGCCGGGTCCATCAGTTCCAGGACGCGGTGGGTGTCGATGCCCTTGGGGAGCGGCAGTTGGACGATGTAGCCGGTGCAGGCCGGGTCCTCGTTCAGCTCCCGTACGACGGCCTCGATCTCCTCCTGCGTGGCGGTGTCCGGCAGTTCCTTCTGGATGGAGGCGATGCCGACCTGGGCGCAGTCGCGGTGCTTGCCGTTGACGTACCAGCGGCTGCCCGGGTCGTCACCGACCAGGAGGGTGCCGAGTCCGGGCGTGACGCCCCGGGCCTTCAGTGCCTCCACACGGACGGCGAGTTCGGACTTGATCGCGGCGGCGGTGGCCTTGCCATCGAGAATCTGGGCGCTCATACCCCCATCCTCCCGGATGAAGCCTCTCCCGTTCCAATCAGGGCGCCCTGTCGGGGCACGCTATGGCCGCCGACAAGAGCGATGACCGGAGATGACCGAAATGCAATTGCGCAATCGATCATTGCGCTTGCACAACACCTGTCCCTCTTGACTGGACAAGAATATTGCGCAACTAGAAAGATTGCCGTTCAGTGCCGCAGGCATCATCGGGGGGCGGGCCACTGATCCCAAGTTTTCCTCCGAGCACGCCCTGCCGTCCCCCACTGAACACCAACGGAGGAAACCAGCCAATGAGCTTTGGCGACCCGAACAATCCCTACGGTCAGCCGCAGGGGCAGCCCAACCCGTACGGCCAGCAGCCGCAGGCGCCGTACGGCCAGCCGCCCCAGGCACCGCAGGCCCAGCCGGGGTACGGCTACCCGCAGCAGGCACAGCCCCAGCCGGGCTACGGCTACCCGCAGCAGGCCCCGCCGCAGCCGCAGGCCCCGTACGGCCAGCCGCCGCAGGTGCCCCAGCAGCAGGCGTACGGCTACCCGCAGCAGGGCTCCCCGTACGGCCAGCAGTCCGGCATGCCGGGAATGGGCGGGCCGCAGCCCTACGCCGGCTGGGGTGCGCGGGTCGGCGCGGCGCTGCTGGACGGTCTGATCGTCGGTGTCCTTCCGACGATCCTGTACATCATCGCGGGCGTGGTGACCGCCAACACGGTCACCACGGTGACGCGGCCGGACACGTCCTACTGCGGCACCGATTACCAGTGCATCTCGGACGCCTACACCGCCGCCAACAACGCCACCTCCGGCATGCCCGCCCTGGCGCTCATCCTTGTCGCGCTGGCCGGTCTGATCACGCTCGCCGGCGGCCTCTTCCTGATCGCCAAGGAAGGCTCCACCGGCCAGACCCCGGGCAAGAAGGCGCTGAACATCCGCGTCGTGCGGGAGGCGACCGGGCAGCCGCTCGGCTTCGGCCTGGCCCTCGGGCGCAAGATCTGCCACGCGGTGGACGGTCCGCTGTGCGGCCTCGGCTTCTGGTGGCCGCTGTGGGACGAGAAGTCCCAGACGTTCGCCGACAAGATCGTCAGCACCGTGGTCGTCCGTACTCAGTAGGACTCCGTACGGCAGCTCATCCGGCCCAGGGCCCCCTCGCGCGAAAATGGCGCGAGGGGGCCTTCGCCGCCCCTTAGGCTCTTACCGATCTCTTACTTCACCCGGGACCGCCGGAACCGTGCAGCACCGGCTGACACCCGGTCACACCGCTCGAAGGACACGTCGTGAGCTATCCGAACCAGAACCCCTACGGTCCGCCGCAGGGCCAGCCCCAGGGCCCTCCCCAGCCCCAGTACGGCTACCCGCAGCAGCAGCCGATGCAGCCGCAGCAGCCGTACGCGCCGTTCCCGGCAGGCCCCATGGGTCCCGGCGGCATGCCCGGCATACCCGCGCCGCAGCAGATGCCCAGCAGCACCAAGGCCGCCCGCGTGATGCTCTTCTTCCTCGCCGCGACGGGCGTCATCGGCATCATCATCATGGCCGTCGGCCTGAACCGGCTCAGCAGCGCGTCGGCGAACTACAGCGGTCTCGGCGGCAACCCCGAGGACATCTTCGCCATCGGCAAGGGCGCGATGGTCTTCATCATGATCCTCCAGGCGGCCTACGCGGCGGTCGCGCTGGTGCTCGCGCTCCAGTTCTCCAAGGGAGCCAACGGAATCCGTATCGGCACGATCATCTTCGGGTCCGTGTCGATCCTGTGCAGCATTCCCTTCGCCTTCGCGTTCTACGGCATCCCGAGCTTCGTGCTCTCCATCCTCATCATCGTCTTCGCGGCGAAGCAGGAAAGCCAGGCGTGGTTCATGCGCCCCCGGTTCTGACTCTCCTGAGCCGGCCGGGCGCACGCCCGGAACACGCCGAGGCCCGTCCCCCAGCACGCGGGAGACGGGCCTTTCGGCTGAGGGGGGGCTCACGGGCGAGCCCCGGCGGGCTCAGTGGAAGAAGTGCCGGGTTCCGGTCAGGTACATCGTCACGCCCGCGGCCTTCGCCGCCTCGATGACCTGCTCGTCACGGACCGAACCGCCGGGCTGCGCGACGGCCTTGACGCCCGCCTCCAGCAGCACCTCCAGGCCGTCCGGGAACGGGAAGAACGCGTCGGAGGCGGCGTAGGAGCCGCGCGCCCGCTCCTCGCCCGCCCGCTGCACGGCCAGCTTCGCCGAGTCCACGCGGTTGACCTGGCCCATGCCGACGCCGACCGTGGCGCCGTCCTTGGCGAGCAGGATCGCGTTGGACTTCACGGCGCGCGACGCCCGCCAGGCGAAGGCCAGTTCGGCCAGCTCGGCGTCGCCCAGTGCCTCGCCGGCCGCCAGCGTCCAGTGGGCCGGGTCGTCGCCCTCGGCCTGGAGGACGTCCTTGACCTGGGCCAGGCCGCCGCCGTCGATCGGCTTGAACTCGGCCGGCGGCTGCGGGCCCTCGGGGCAGCGCAGCACCCGGATGTTCTTCTTACGGGCCAGCACCTCGACGGCGCCGTCCTCGTAGTCCGGGGCCACGATGACCTCGGTGAAGATCTCCGCGACCTGCTCGGCCATCGCCACGGACACCGGGCGGTTGACGGCGATGACGCCACCGAAGGCGGACAGCGAGTCGCAGGCGTGCGCCTTGCGGTGCGCCTCGGCGACGTCGTCACCGATGGCGATGCCGCACGGGTTGGCGTGCTTGATGATGGCCACGCAGGGCTCGGTGTGGTCGTACGCGGCCCGGCGCGCGGCGTCGGTGTCCGTGTAGTTGTTGTACGACATCTCCTTGCCGTGCAGCTGCTCCGCCTCTGCCAGGCCGCCGCAGCCGCCGGTGTAGAGGGCGGCCGCCTGGTGCGGGTTCTCGCCGTAGCGCAGCACGTTCTTGCGCGCGTACGTCACGCCGAGGAAGCCGGGGAATTCGCCGCCGTCGCCCGCGTAGTCACCCGCGAACCAGGAGGCCACGGCCACGTCGTACTCGGCGGTGTGCCGGAACGCCTCGGCCGCCAGCCGCCTGCGCTCCTGAAGGCCGAAGCCGCCGTCCGCGATGCTCTTGAGCACGTCCGTGTAGCGGTCCGGGTTGACCACGACGGCGACCGAGGGGTGGTTCTTGGCCGCGGCGCGCACCATCGAGGGGCCGCCGATGTCGATCTGCTCCACGCAGGCGTCCGGCTCGGCGCCGGAGGCCACCGTGTCGCTGAACGGGTAGAGGTTCACGACCACCAGGTCGAACGGCTCCACGCCCAGCTCGTCCAGCTGCCGCCGGTGGTCCTCCAGCCGCAGGTCGGCGAGGATGCCCGCGTGCACCTTCGGGTGCAGCGTCTTGACCCGGCCGTCCAGGCACTCGGGGAAGCCGGTCAGCTCCTCGACCCTGGTCACCGGGACACCGGCCGCCGCGATCTTCGCGGCCGTCGAGCCGGTCGAGACGAGCTGGACGCCCGCCGCGTGCAGCCCCTGGGCCAGTTCTTCCAGGCCCGTCTTGTCGTAGACGCTGACCAGCGCCCGGCGTACGGGCCGCTTCGTTGCTTCGGCGGTCACGGGATCAGTACCTTTCGTCCCTCAATGCGGTAGCCGTGCCGGGCCAGCAGCCCCACGACCTCGACGAGCAGCTTGCGCTCGACTTCCTTGATGCGCTCGTGCAGCGCGGATTCGTCGTCCTCGTCCCGGATCTCGACCACGCCCTGGGCGATGACCGGGCCGGTGTCGACGCCGTCGTCGACGAAGTGGACGGTGCACCCGGTGACCTTGGCGCCGTACGCGAGGGCCTCGCGGACACCGTGGGCACCGGGAAAACTCGGCAGCAGGGCCGGATGCGTGTTGATGATCCGGCCGCCGTACCGGGCGAGGAACTCCGCGCCCAGGATCTTCATGAAACCGGCCGAGACGACCAGGTCCGGCGTGTACGCGGCGACGGCCTCGGCCAGCGCGCGGTCCCAGGCGGCCCGGTCGGCGTGGTCCTTGACCCGGCATACGAAGGTGGGCAGCCCGGCCCGCCCGGCGCGCTCCAGGCCGGCGATGCCGTCGCGGTCGGCGCCGACCGCGACCACCTCGGCCCCGTACGCGGCGGCCCCCTCGGCGGCGACGGCGTCCAGCAGCGCCTGCAAGTTCGTACCGGAACCGGAGACGAGCACGACGATGCGGGCCGGGGGGCCGGAAACGGCGGCGGAAGCGGATGAAGAGGAAGCGGAGGCCACGGCGGGACTCTTTCTCGCGCGGTCTGCTGTACGGCGGTACTGCTGTACGGCGGTGTGCATGTTGTGCGGTCGTACAAAACCATGGGTAGCCGAAAACCGGGGAACCCTACGAAGGCGCCGACCGTCAGCAACGATACCGGCACACCGCGCGGCCCCCACGGGACGGGGGCGCACGCGAGAGGTAGCGTCGGGCGTGAGAACGCACGCTGTTCGTGGTATCCGCCCGCCCGGCCACCCGTCGGACGTACGGACGAGACAAGGGGAAGACACACTCCAGATGCCGGACCGACGCCGCCGCGCGGCCCTCCTCCTCGCTCCCCCAGCCCTCGCTGGGAGGTACCCCCAGCCAGCAGCCGCTCCCGGGGCGGTGCTGCTGCGCGAGCGCAAGCCGTCCTCCGATGCCGCGGGGGCGGGTGCTTCGGGTTCGTCCGGATCATCGGGTTCGTCCGGCCCCGGCTCGTCCGGCCCCGGCTCGTCCGGCCCCGGCTCGTCCGGCTCCGGCTCGTCCGGGGGGCCGGCCAGGGAGCGGGCCCACTCGCACCCCTCCGGTCAGGACTCGGGAGGGCAGGACGGGAACGGGCCGGGTGGAAGCGATCGCAGCGGTAGCGACCGGGGCGGAAGCGGTCAGGACGGAAGCGGTCAGGACGGGCGGGACCGTGACAATCCGTTCGCGCCGCCACCCGCCGACGCCCCCGAGCAGCCGTGGCAGCCCCGCGGCCACGGGCAGGACCAGGACGGCGGCCAGGACGGGCCGGGCGACCGGCAGCAGTCCTCCTGGGGCAGTCACTGGAGCAGCCGGCAGCCGGGCCGCCAGGGCGGTGGCTTCGGTTCGCGCCAGGGCGGCCGCAACAACCAGCAGGGCCAGGGAGGCCAGGGCGGCTCCGGAGGCGGGTTGCGCTGGGACCCGACCGACCCCGCCCAGCGCCGCGCGCGCTACGCGCTGCTCGCCGGCATGTGGGGCTTCTTCTTCGTCCTGTTCAATCTGCCGGAGATCGCCCTGCTGCTGGCGACGCTCGCCCTGTACTGGGGCATCAGCTCCCTGCGCGCCAAGGCGGCGCGTACGGGCAACGGCGCACGGTCCGGGAGCGCACGCGCCACGACCGCCGACCTCACGGGCCAGGCTGCGCCCCGTACGGACTCCGGCGCGTCCGCCGCAGGCCGCACCCCGCCCGTATCCACCCGCCCGCAGACGACCGCCGCGGTCGCCGGCCTGGTCACCGCGACGCTGGCGCTGGCCATGGTGGCGGCCACCTACACGGTCCAGCTTGTCTACCGCGACTACTTCACGTGCGTGAACGACGCCCTGACCCGCTCCGCCCAGCACGCCTGCGAGAAGCAGCTCCCCGAGCAGCTGCGCCCGCTGCTCGGGGCCGACAAGGAGTAGCCCGGTCGGAGCCGGACCCCGCGTCTCTCTCAGCCGCCGCCCTCGGGGTCGGCGGCTGAGGTGTTTCCGGGGTCTGCGTCATAGGGCGGTGCGGTGGGTTCGAAGTCGGTCATCAGGCCGCCGGATGAGGCTCTGAGCGCCGACCAGCGGGCCCGGCGGGTGCTGGCGTCGTGCCAAGGGGCGGGTGGGGGTGGCGGGGATGACGGGGATGACGGGGATGACGGGGGTGGCTGGGAGGACATAGGTGACAGAGGTGGTGGAGGTGACAGGGGGGACGGGTGTGACGGGAGCGTGGGAGATCCGGGGGGCGTGGGCGGCGGCGGGGTGCGGGTGCCCGGGTGGTCGCGGCCGTACGGGACGTCGCTGCCGGCCGTACGGCGGTGCCGGGCCCGGTGGCGGTTCCGGCGGCGGTTCCGGCGGCGGGAAGGCTGGGCAGCGGTACGCCGTACGGCCCGCCGTCGGGCTCGGAGGACCGTACGCCGCAGCGCCGCCCAGCAGAAGCGGCCGGCGGCCCGCGTCCACCGTCCGGCGGCACGGAGGACCTCCACGGCGAGCCGTTTTCCCCCGCGCCACAGCCGCTTGCGGAGCTTTTCACGCGGCTTCCGCACGGGCTTCGGCGGGCGCGGCACACCGCGCAGCCACCAGGCCCGCACGACGAGAGCGCCCGGAATTCCGATGAGCGCCGTCCAGCTCAGCGCCGCCAGCCCCGTCTGCCACCAGCTCGGCCCGAAACGGGCCAGCGCCGCGGTACCCAGCGCGCCGCCCGCCAGGCCGGCGAGCAGCGCCGAGGCCACCGCGCAGCCGAGCGCCGCGAGCCCGGCGGCCGCGGCGGTCCCGCGCCAGCCGGTCCATGCGGGGGCCGGTGTCGTCGGTGTGGGGGGTGTGGAGGGTGTGGCGTCGGGGTCGGTTTCGGTCCCGGGCCCGATTTCGGTCCCGGGCCCGGCTTCGGTCCCGGGCCCGGCTTCGGTCCCGGGCCCGGCTTCGGTCCCGGGCCCGGCTTCGGTCCCGGGCCCGGCTTCGGTCCCGGTTCCCGTTTCGGGTGCGGTTCCGGCCCCCGCCCCGGCTTCTGGCCGGGCAGCGGTTCGCGACGCGGCCGCGTACGCCTTCGCGGGCAGCGCGGCGTACCGGGCCAGCACCACACCGACGGCGAGCGGCACCACGGCGGTCAGCCAGTGCGGCAGAGCGGTGCCGCCCGCATCCGGGACCATGCCGAGCAGCGGGAAGTGCGGCAGGACCGGATGACCGGTGGCCGCGAGCGGACCGACCGTGCTGCCCGCGCCGAGCGTGAAGCCGGGACCGAGCCCGTAAGCGACTCCCCATACGACGGTGTTCGGCAGCAGTACGAGACTGAGCAGCAGCACGGTGCACCGGCCCGCCCAGTCGTGGGTGAGCGCGAGGAATTCGGACCGGACCGCGGGCGCGTGCCAGCCGAGCGCGAGGAGCGCCAGCAGGGCGCCGCACAGCAGCAGCGCCAGGAGAGCCGCGGCACCCGCGCGCGCCGCGGCGGCCAGCCGACGGCCTCGCAGTGAGGCCCGCAGCCCGGCCGGCAGCCGGTCGTGCGCGCGCTGGACCGGGTCGGGCAGCGGCACGAAGGCGGCGGGCCCGAGAGAGCGCCAGGCCGCCACGGCCAGGGTCGCCACGGCGACCAGCGGTACGTACAGCAGCGCACTGAGCGGTTCTACGCGCAGCGGACCCGCCGATGCGTACAGCAGGGCGGCGGCCGCGACGAGCAGGTACCCCGTCAGCAGCCAGCCGAGCATCTGGCGGGGCGTGGGTTCCGGGTCGATGTCCTCGGGGTGGAGGAGGCTGGGGCAGGCGGGCTTCGGGGGGCGGGCGGGCTGCGGCGGCACTTCGAGGATGTGCCGGCCGGACCGGTACAGCAGCCAGAGGGGCAGGGCCGTCAGGAGCAGCGGCGTCACGGCGACGGGCGAGGCGCCGCCGGTGGCGGCCACGGTCCGTACGAGGTCGCTGCCGTGTGCGAGGAACCACAGGTCGGCGGCGAGGTGCAGGGCGCGCGACGGGTCGGAGTCCGGGTACGGGGAGGCCACCCAGAGCAGCAGTACCGCGACGGCGAAGGCCCCGAGCCCGAGCCCCGCCGCCAGCACTCCGCCGAGGAAGGCGGTGCCGAGCGCGGAGGACCGCTGGGTGGAGGCCCGGCCGCGCGACGACAACGTCGGGCCGCGGTCGGTCAATTGGCTCACACGGCCATGCTGCCAACAACACACGTTTCCGCCATGGAGCAGGCGATTACCGGACGTGTCGCTCAATATATGCTTATGTACCTTTTCACGTCGCCGCGACGCGTCGGACGCACGGAACACACGGAACACGCGGAACACACGGGGAAGACTGCCGAAACGACGCTGGGCGGATACGACGCCCCGTCAGAGGAGCAGTCACAGAGCAGACCTGACGCAGCATCAGCACCCCCACACCTCACCCCCGCAGCCGCCTTCGACGCCCTGTACGACCGGCACGCCCACGACCTGACCCGCCAGGCGATCGTGCTCACCGGCCAACCCCACCTCTCCCAGGAAGCCGTCGAACGGTCGTTCCAGGCGGCCTGGCAGCGCTGGCCCGAGGTGGCGGTCGACCCCGACCCAGCGGGCCGGGTGCGCGCCATGGTGCACGAGTACGCGCTGTCGCCCTGGCACCGTATGCGCCCGGGTCTGCGCGCCGGGCAACGGCCGTCGCCCAGGGTGCCCGCCGCGCCGCCCGCCGCTCCCCCGCAGCGCGCGCTGCGGGACGCCCTGCTCAGCCTGCCCGCGGCCTACCGGCGGGCGCTGCTCCTGCACGACGGTCTCGGCCTGGACCTGAGCGAGACGGCGGCCGAGGTGGAGGCCAGTACGCCCGCGACGGCCGGGCGGCTGCTGCACGCGCGCCGGGCCGTGGCCGAACGGGTGCCGGCGTTCGGTCTGGCCGCCGCGACGCCGGTACGCCGGCGGGAGATCCTGCGCGAACGGCTGGCCGGGCTGGCCGCCCTGTATCCGGTGGCGCCGCCTGCCGCCGCAGCCGTACGCACGGGCGGCGAGCGGACGGTCAGCCGGATGACGCAGGGCGCGTTCGGGCTCACCGCTGTCATCGCGGCGGCGACGGCCTTCACCCTCGTCAACGCGTCGACGGGCCCGCTGCCCGGCCGCCCCGAGGCCGGTCCCCCGGCCCTCTCCGCGTCCCCCACGCCCGGCGCGAAGGCCCAGACCCCCCGTACGGAGCAGGCGCAACACGCCCGCACCCGGCAACACGCCCGCACCCGGCAGCAGGCCGCGGCCGGCGAACCGGCCCGGCGGAAGGTGGTCCGGTCCGGCCTCCTCGCTCCGGAGGCGCGGTAGCCGGGGCCGGGCGGGGAGGGGAGGGGAGACGGGGACGGGGACGGATCACGCGACGGGCAGGGCCGGGGGCGGAGGCCAGGGTCAGAACCCGAGGACAGGGCCGGAGGCCGAGGTCAGGGCCGGAGGCCGAGGTCAAGACCAGGCGACGAGGTCAAGACCAGGCGACGAGGTCAAGACCAGGGGCCGAGGCCAAGATCAGAGGCCAAGATCAGGCCCGTACAAAAGGCGCGGGCCCGCACCCCCGCGAGGGGTACGGGCCCGCGTCCGACGCGTGGCGCGATCAGCCGACGAGGATCTCGCGCGCCAGGCGCGCGGTCTCCGACGGGGTCTTGCCGACCTTGACGCCGGCGGCCTCCAGGGCCTCCTTCTTCGCCTGGGCGGTGCCGGAGGAGCCGGAGACGATGGCGCCGGCGTGGCCCATGGTCTTGCCCTCGGGCGCGGTGAAGCCCGCGACGTAGCCGACGACCGGCTTCGTGACGTTGGCCTTGATGAAGTCGGCCGCACGCTCCTCGGCGTCGCCGCCGATCTCACCGATCATGACGATCAGCTCGGTCTCCGGGTCGGCCTCGAAGGCCTCCAGAGCGTCGATGTGGGTGGTGCCGATGACCGGGTCGCCACCGATGCCGACGGCCGAGGTGAAGCCGATGTCGCGCAGCTCGTACATCATCTGGTAGGTCAGCGTGCCGGACTTCGACACCAGACCGATCTTGCCGGGCTTGGTGATGTCGCCCGGGATGATGCCGGCGTTGGACTGACCGGGGGTGATCAGGCCGGGGCAGTTCGGGCCGATGATGCGGGTCTTGTTGCCCTTGCTCGACGCGTACGCCCAGAAGGCGGCGGAGTCGTGCACCGCGATGCCCTCGGTGATCACGACGGCCAGGCCGATCTCGGCGTCGATCGCCTCGACGACGGCGGCCTTGGCGAACTTCGGCGGCACGAAGATGACGGAGACGTCGGCGCCGGTCTTCTCCATCGCCTCGGCGACCGAGCCGAAGACGGGTACGGACGTCCCGTCGAAGTCGACCTCGGTGCCCGCCTTGCGCGGGTTCACGCCGCCGACGACGTTGGTGCCGTCGCCCAGCATGAGCTTGGTGTGCTTCATGCCCGTGGCACCGGTCATGCCCTGGACGATGACCTTGCTGTCCTTGGTGAGGAAGATAGCCATGGTGGTCTGGTTCCCTCTGTCCCTTACTTCGCGGCCGCGGCGAGCTCGGCGGCCTTGTCGGCCGCGCCGTCCATGGTGTCCACACGCTGGACCAGCGGGTGGTTGGCGTCGCTCAGGATCTTGCGACCGAGCTCCGCGTTGTTGCCGTCCAGGCGGACGACCAGCGGCTTGTTGACGTCCTCACCCTTGGACTTGAGCAGCTCCAGGGCCTGGACGATGCCGTTGGCGACCTCGTCGCAGGCGGTGATGCCGCCGAAGACGTTGACGAACACGGACTTCACGTCCGGGTCGCCGAGGATGATCTCCAGGCCGTTCGCCATGACCTCGGCGGAGGCGCCGCCGCCGATGTCGAGGAAGTTGGCGGGCTTGACGTTGTCGTGCTTCTCACCGGCGTACGCGACGACGTCCAGGGTGCTCATGACGAGACCCGCGCCGTTGCCGATGATGCCGACCTGACCGTCGAGCTTGACGTAGTTCAGGCCCTTGGCCTTGGCGGCGGCCTCCAGCGGGTTGGCCGCGGCCTTGTCCTCCAGGGCCTCGTGCTCGGGCTGGCGGAAGTCGGCGTTCTCGTCGAGCGAGACCTTGCCGTCCAGGGCCAGGATGCGGCCGTCCTTGGTCTTCACCAGCGGGTTGACCTCGACGAGGAGCGCGTCCTCGGCGACGAAGGTCTCCCACAGGGTCACCATGGCCTCGGCGACGCCCTCGGCCACCTCGGCCGGGAACTTCGCCTGCGCGACGATCTCGCGGGCCTTCTCGATCGTGACGCCCTCGTTGGAGTCGACCGCGACCTTGGCGAGCGCCTCGGGGGTCTTCTCCGCGACCTCCTCGATGTCCATGCCGCCCTGCACCGAGGCCATGGCCAGGAAGGTGCGGTTGGTGCGGTCGAGGAGGTACGAGACGTAGTACTCCGCCTCGATCTCCGGGGACAGCTCGGCGATCATCACCTTGTGGACCGTGTGGCCCTTGATGTCCATGCCGAGGATGTCCGTCGCACGGGCGACGGCCTCGTCCGGGTTCGCCGCCAGCTTCACGCCGCCGGCCTTGCCGCGGCCGCCGACCTTCACCTGCGCCTTGACGACGGACTTGCCGCCGAGGCGCTCGGTCGCCGCGCGTGCCGCCTCAGGCGTGTCGATGACTTCACCGGCCAGCACCGGTACACCGTGCTTGGCGAAGAGGTCCCTCGCCTGGTACTCGAACAGGTCCACGCGCGTCCGTCCCTTGTCTACTCAGAATCGCCGTAGTGATCGCGGTTCGTTGTCTGCATGGGCGTGCCGCGAAGGGCAACGTGACTGCGCTGTCACTGAGGGAGGCGTACACGGTGACCGGTACGCGGCATGTCCGTCTCGCAGGTTATCCCCGCAGGACCGGCCTCCCTAAATCGCAGATCACACTGCGGCGGTGATAACAGTCACAGAGACGGTGGTCACAGATCACACAGGGGTACGGGCGGGTGGCCGCCAGGTGGACGAGTCGCTTCCCCCGTCCGCCCGGTCCGCCCGTTCGGTCCCGCGCACAGCGTGCAGCCGGGCGGCTCCCTTCCCAGGGGGAACCGCCCGGCTGCTCACTCACTGCCGTCACGGGCGACGGTACGGGCGCACGGCACACCACCCTGTGCGCACACCCGGCCGCCCGGCGGAGAGGGTCAGGCGCTCTGGGTGGGGAGGGCCGGGACGGTGGTGGGGAGAGTCGGGAGGGTGGTGGTGCCCGGGAGGGTGGGGAGGGTCGGGACGTTGGCGGGGTTGGTCAGGTCAGTGGGGACGGTGGGCGCGGTGGGCATCGCAGGCACGGCAGGCACGGCAGGCACGGCGGGTACAGCGGGCACGGCAGGTACAGCGGGCACGGTGGGCACGGTCTGGCCCGGGAGCGCACCCCGCAGCCCGGCGGTGGCGCCCCCGGCGATGCCCGAGGCGTCGTCCTTGACGGTGCTGACCAGGCCCTGCGCGAACGGGGTGGCGTCCGTGGCCACGCCCTGCACGAACGGGGTCGCCTGGCCCTTCACGTCACCGGCCAGCTGACCGACGCCGCCGACGGCCCCCTGGACGACCGGCACGACCTTGCCGACGACACGCTGGGCGACGGGCGGCAGGACGTCGGCGGTGGTGGTGTCGAGGTCGGCGGCCTTGCCCAAGTCCGCGGCCTTGCCCAAGTCCGCGGCCTTGCCCAGGTCCGCGGCCTTGCCCAGGTCACCGACCGCGGGCAGTTCCGGGGTGACGGGCACCTTCGGGGTGGCAGGGAGCCCCGGGGTGGCGGGCAGGCCCTGAGTGTGGACGTCCCCGCCGGTGACCCCGGCGACCTGACCGGCCACGCCGTCCACGGTCTTCTTGACGGTCTTCTCGGCGGTACCGGCCACGTCACCAGCCACGTCACCGGCCGGCAGCTTGTCCCGCACCGCACCGCTGACTGTGCCGCTGACGGTGTCGGTGACCGTGTCGGTGACGGCGCCCTTGACCGCACCGGCGGCGGGCAGGCCGGCGGTTCCGGGCAGACCGGCCGCGTTGGCGGCGACGGACCCGAGAGCCCACAGGCCGGAAGCGGCGGCGGCTACGACGATGGAACGACGGATGTGCGTACGCATGATGGTGAAACGTCCTTCGAATTCAGGGGGTTCGACGGGCAGACCTGTCCCGCCCCCGCGCGGCAGGTCCTGTGCAGACGCGTGGTCTGCGGACGGGGGCCCGGACGCTGAAGGTCCGGAGGTCTGCCCTAGCCCGGGAATTCGAGGATGTCGGCGGCGCGCTGCCGCGTGGGCGGCTCGGCGGCCGCGAGAACGCCTCCGGGCACCAGCCCGAAGCGCGCGGGATGTGCCGGTACGGCGGCGAACTGGTCCCCGCCACGGGGCCCGTGACCGTCACCGGCGATGTGCGAGGCCGACGAGGCGGGCGCCTGCGGAAGCTGACCGGGAAGACCAGGGAGCCCGGGGAGCCCGGGAAGGCTGCCGTGGCCCTGGCCGGGCCGCCGCTCCGACGCCAAGTCGGCGCGCTGCCCAGGCTGCGACGACGCATCCATCAGCTCGCCCACACTCGCCCAACCAGGCTCACAGGCACCGGAGTTGACGCTCCCGACGTCTCGCTGCTCACCGGCTCCGGAATGCTGCGGGCCGGTGCCGCGCTGCGACCCGGAGCCCTGCCCCGGCTGCTCGCCGTGCTCGTCACCACGCCCGGTGTCGCCGTCGCCGTCCTCGTCGCCGCCGACACCGGGAATCCGGTCCGGCAGCTCTACGGGGAGCGAGTCCACGTCGGCCACCTGGCGCACCTTGCGCACCACGTCCCGAACCGGCACGGTGACCGGCGCGGCGACCCGCTCGGCAACCGGCTCGGCCACTGACTCAGTGACGGGCTCCGTGACGGGCTCAGTGACGGGTTCGGCGGCCTGTCCAGCGGCCGGCGCGGTGCGCTCGGCAACCGGCCGTACGGCCTTGCCGACCGGCGTCTCCGCCACCGTGCCCGCGGCCGTCTTGCCGCCGCGCCGCACTTCCCGTCCGGCGTCGACCGTCGAGGCCTTGACCGATGCCTGCGGATCAGCCGGAGTCACCGCCCCGACCTGCGGTTCCGTGCTCGCCGAACCGTCCGCCGCCTGCGCGCCGCCACCGAACGCGAACCCCAGCACCACGAACCCCGCCAGGAACAGCCCCGCCAGCAGCGCACGCCGCACCGCCGCGGTGCGCGGCAGGCGCGCAGCGGCGAAAGGGGCGGGCGAAGCAGACACGCGAAGATCCTTTTCGGCGGGCCGGGAACGAGGGAAGCCAGAGCGTACGGAAGGCCGGGCACGACCGGCCACGACCCCGCGGCCGATGCAGGCGGCGCAGACAACGCAGACGACGCCTCCGACGCCGACGACGCAGACGCTTCGGCGATGCCGGCGATGCCGACGATCCGGCCAACACGCTGGCGGGCCCCGATCCTTGCACGACAGACCAGGGGCCCCGCAAGCCCCCTGGGGCTCTCGTTACCGTTGCTCCGTCATGTCCGGTATCGGCAGCGGCCGCTTCTCGATCGCGGCCGCCATCACCTCCGGGAAGAGGTCCGGTGTGCAGGCGAACGCCGGTGCCCCGAGGGCCGCGAGAGCCGCCGCGTGGTCCCGGTCGTAGGCGGGTGCCCCTTCGTCCGAGAGCGCGAGCAGTGTCACGAACTGCACCCCGGCCGCCTTCATCGCCGCGACACGTTTGAGCATCTCGTCGCGTATGCCGCCTTCGTAAAGGTCGCTGATCAGTACGACGACGGTGTCGGCGGGCCGGGTGATCTGCGACTGGCAGTAGGCCAGGGCACGGTTGATGTCCGTGCCGCCGCCGAGCTGGGTGCCGAAGAGCACGTCCACCGGGTCGTCCAGCTCGTCCGTCAGATCGACCACCGCGGTGTCGAAGACGACCAGCCGGGTCGCGATGGCCCGCATGGACGCCAGTACCGCGCCGAACACGGAGGCGTAGACGACGGAGGCGGCCATCGACCCGGACTGGTCGACGCACAGCACCACGTCCTTCTTCACCGACTGCGCGGCCCGGCCGTGGCCGATCAGCCGTTCAGGGACGACCGTGCGGTGTTCGGGCAGGTAGTTCTTGAGGTTCGCGCGGACCGTACGGTCCCAGTCGATGTCCCGGTGCCGGGGGCGGCTGACGCGGGCCGACCGGTCCAGGGCGCCGCCCAGCGTGGCGCGGGTACGGGTCGAGAGCTGTGCCTCCAGTCGCTGGACGACCTTGCGCACCACGGCCCGCGCGGTCTCCTTCGTCGTCTCCGGCATGACCTTGTTGAGCGAGAGCAGCGTTCCCACCAGATGCACGTCGGCCTCGACGGCCTCCAGCATCTCCGGCTCCAGCAGCAGCGCGGACAGTCCGAGCCGTTCGATCGCGTCGCGCTGCATGACCTGGACGACGGAGGTGGGGAAGTACGTCCGGATGTCCCCCAGCCAGCGGGCCACGCTCGGCGCCGAGGCGCCCAGACCCGCCGCGCGCGAGCCCGGGCCGCCCGGCCCGTCCGGGCGGCGGCTCCCGTAGAGGGCGCTGAGCGCCCCGTCCATGGCGGCGTCCTGCCCCCGCAGCTCGCAGCCGGTCCCGTCGGCGCCGCCTCCTCCCAGCACCAGCCGCCACCGCCGCAGCCGCTCCTGCACCTCACTCGTCCCGTTCGTCCCGTTCGTCCCGCTCACTCCCCTCATCCCCGCACCCCCGTTGCCGTCCGCCCCTCCGCGGCGCTCTCCCCGAAGCCTGCCGTCCTGAAGCCTGCCTCCCTCAAGCCCTTCTCCTCGATGCTCCCCCGTGACTCTCCTCGCCTCCCTCGAAGCCCTCCCCGAAGCTCGCCCCGGAGCCCTCTGTGAGGCCCAGCAGGACGCGCAGGGTCGGCAGCACTGCTGCCGCCCGGTCGCGGTCCAGACCGGGGCCGAAGCCCGGTATCGCCGATTCCTGGTCGGCGCGCCCCGCGTCTGGCCCGGTGCCCGGCCCGCCGGGGCCGTCGGGCCCGGCCGGGCCGCGGCGTATCAACTCGCCGAGCGTGCGCCGCACTCCGGCCTCGTACTCGGCGAACGTACGGCGCAGCAACGGTAGGACGTCCGTGAAGGAGTCCGCCGGTACCTGGGCCAGCCAACGGTCCACCAGGGCGAGCAGCCGTTCGTCGTGCACCAGCAGCAGCCCTCCGGCGTCGCCGCCCGCGAACCCCTCGACCCAGCCCGCCGCCTCGGCCGGCGGGGTGCCGGGTGACAGGGCCAGCCCCATCAGCCGGCCCGCGTCTTCGGAGGTCAACCGCCCGTCGTCGAGCAGCAACCGGACCGTACGTCCGCGCAGCAGGCCCGGCACCGTCTCCCGTTCAGCCAGCTTCCGCAGCACCGCCGCCCAACGCTCCCGCAGCCCGCCCCCCTGGGCCTCCACCTCGCCCCGGGCCCGCACCTCGCCCGGATCTGCTGCCTCGCCCGGATCTGCTGCCTCCCCCGAGGCCACTGCCTCCCCCAGGACCCCGTCCCTGGCCCGGACCCCGTCCCCGGCCCTGACCCCGGCTGCCGCCCCCCTCACCGGCCCTTCGTCCATCAGCCCCACCGCGTGGTGCGTCGCGTCCAGATGCTGGCGCATGTCGGCGGCGCCGTCCGCGTCCAGGCCGGAACAGGCCGGCGGCAGGCCGACGAAGACCCGTTCGGCCAGCCCGGCGGCCACCTCACCGAGCGCGGCGGCGTCCCTGCCGCGTACGTCGCCGTAGCGGACCGAGCGGACCAGCGCGGGCAGCGCCTGGGCCAGGTGCCCCACGTCCGCGTCGAGCGCGGCCCGGTCCGTGAGCACCCGCATGACCACGGGCAGCGCCTCCGGAAGGGCGGCGAGCAGGCACCGCTCGGCCAGGGCCGTGACGTCGGCCAGGGCGGTGGTCCCCAGGGCGTCGGACGCCGCCTTGGCGGTCGCGGCCGCCACCACCGTCGTACCCCAGACACCGGCCTCGGCGGCCCGGACCGACAGTTCGGGCTCCCACCGGAGACGCCAGCTCTCCCGGAACGTGCCGGTGCTCGCACGGGTCCGCACGGGCTCGCCCCACGGCACACCGAGCAGCCGCAACCGGTGCAGCAGCCTGCTGCGCCCGGCGTCCGTCTCCTTGCGCAGGTCGAGGTCCAGCTCCCGGTCCGCCGCCTCCGGCTTGAGGCGCAGCGAGCGCTGGCTGCGGGCGATGTCCCGCTGGAGCGGTACGGCCGGAGCGCTGTCCGGCACCTGACCCAGTACGTCCCCCACCACCAGGCGCTCGTGGATCAGGGCGGACGGCGCGTCGGAGCCCTCGCCGAGCACCGCGCGCACCGCGTCACCGGCCTCGGCCAGTCCCGCCAGCGGGCGGCCGCGCATGGCGGCCAGCGCCTCGGCGAGCCGTACGGCCTCGATGACGTGGGCGGAGGAAACGGCGTAGTCCTCCTCGCGCAGCAGTCCGGCGACCTTGGTCATCCAGCGTTCGACAGGGCGGTCGGGGGCGCTGAAGAGGTGGCCGTACCAGCCGGGCGAGGAGATGCCCGCGCCGTACCCGCTGCGGCGGGAGAGCCTGCGGTGGGTCCACGGCACCCACGTCACCTCGGGCTTCACCTTCGCCAGCCCCTTGAGCAGCTGCCGGTCGGCGGTCACGGTCGTACGCCGGGCCAGCGCCGGGACGTGCCACGCCCCGCACACCACGGCGACGCCGTCCCCGAACTCCCGGCGCGCTTCCCGCAACCGGAGCCGCATATGGGCTTCGCGCACGAGGTCGCGGTCGTGCCCGCCGACGCCGTACGCCTCGCGCAGTGCCCCCATCGCCTCGGCCAACGCCTCGAACGGCGCGAGCGGATCGGCGACGCCCGCCGCACCCCCGCTCCCGGAATCGCTCCCGGAATCGCTCCCGGCACCGTTTCCGGAAGCGTGCCCGCTCCCGGGGCCGCTTCCGTGGGCCCGGTGCTCGATCACGTCCTCCCACCAGCGCTCCGGATCGTCGTACCCGGCGGTCTCGGCCAGCACCGCCACCGGATCGATGCGCGCCTCCGCCGCCCGGTCGGCCCCCGTCGTCCCGCCGGTACGGCCGCCCGCGCCCGCACCGTCCCCGCCGTCCTCCCTGCCCCGACCGTCCTCTCCGCCTCCGCCTGCTCCGTCCCCACCGTCCGCGCCGAACGCCCCGTCCTCCCCGGACGTCCCGCCCTCCTCCCCGAACGCCAGGGAATGCGCCGCAGGCAAGTCGATGAAACGCACCGGTACGTCACGGGCCAGGGCCCACCGGATCGCCACCCACTCCGGGGAGAACTCCGCCAGCGGCCAGAACGCCGCCCGCCCCGGGTCGGCGGGCACATGGGCCAGCAGCGCGACCGGCGGCCGCATCGCCTCGTCGGCGGCCAGGGACACCAACGCGTCGGCCTCCGGCGGGCCTTCGATCAGCAGGGCGCGGGGCGCGTGGTGCTCCAGGACCTTCCGGACCGCCCGCGCCGAGCCCGGTCCGTGGTGCCGCACCCCCAGCAGCAGCGGTCCGTCCGCCCGGGCGTTCATGCGCCGGCCTCGCGGCAGGCGCGGTAGAAGTCCTTCCAGCCGTCGCGCTCGCGCACCACGGTTTCGAGGTATTCCTGCCATACGACGCGATCGGCCGCCGGATCGCGTATCACCGCGCCGAGGATGCCCGCGGCCATGTCGCCGGACCGCAGTACGCCGTCCCCGAAGTGGGCGGCCAGCGCCAGACCGCTGGTCACCACGGAGATGGCCTCGGCCGTGGAGAGGGTGCCCGACGGGGACTTGAGCTTGGTGCGGCCGTCGGTGGTGACGCCGTCGCGCAGCTCCCGGAAGACCGTGACGACACGGCGGATCTCGTCCGTCCCCTCCGGGGCGGGCGGCAGATCCAGCGAGCGGCCGATCTGGTCGACGCGCCGGGAGACGATGTCGACCTCCTCCTCGGGTGTCGCGGGCAGCGGCAGCACGACCGTGTTGAAGCGGCGGCGCAGGGCGCTGGAGAGCTCGTTCACCCCGCGGTCACGGTCGTTGGCCGTGGCGATGAGGTTGAAGCCGCGCACCGCCTGGACCTCCTGGCCCAGCTCCGGGATAGGCAGCGTCTTCTCCGAGAGGACGGTGATGAGTGTGTCCTGGACGTCGGCGGGGATGCGGGTCAGCTCCTCCACACGGGCGGTCATGCCCTGGGCCATCGCCCGCATGACCGGGCTCGGCACCAGCGCGTCCCGGCTCGGACCGTGGGCGAGCAGCTGTGCGTAGTTCCAGCCGTAGCGGATGGCTTCTTCCGGTGTGCCGGCCGTGCCCTGCACGAGCATTGTCGAGTCGCCGCTGACGGCTGCCGCCAGGTGCTCGGACACCCAGGTCTTGGCGGTGCCGGGGACGCCGAGCAGCAGCAGCGCGCGGTCGGTCGCGAGGGTCGTCACGGCGACCTCGACGATCCGGCGCGGGCCCACGTACTTCGGGGTGACGACCGTGCCGTCCGGCAGGGTGCCGCCGAGCAGGTACGTCGCCACCGCCCACGGCGACAGGCGCCAGCGCTCGGGGCGCGGCCGGTCGTCGGCGGCCGCCAGCGCCTTGAGTTCGTCCGCGAACGCGTCCTCCGCATGGGGCCGCAGCACCTGCGCTGAGCCGTCGGCGCCGGGGCCTGCGGCACCTTCTTCGGTGGTGTACTCGGGCATGGTCTCCCCCTCGTCGCAAGGTCTGCGGCCGGTACCCCGCCTCCGCCGGCCGCTTGCGTGAACCACCTTGCACCACACCACTGACAATCACCGGAATCCCGGCCCTGACCTGCTACTTCATCGGCGACATGGCCACGCACTGCGCGGACTCGAAGGCGCCCTTCGCGGTCCGCTTCGTCACCCCTGACGGTCCTGGTACGTGACGGAGCAGGTCACCTCGCCGCCGCCCTCGGCGACGACGGCCACGACGGTCGGCGCGGCACTGCCCTTGAGCGTGACGGTCTTGCGCCACGGAAGCTTCGGAGCCTTGCCGCCCTCCGCGGGGACCTCGCTGCTGCCCTTGGCGGACGCGTCGTCGTAGGCGATCGATTCCGCTGCCCCGCCGGTGACTCCGTACGTGACCTGGTACGTGGTGGCCTCGTCCTTCTTCATCTCCTTCTCGACGTCCTGGCCGGCCTTCTCGTCCACGGCCTTGTCCACCGCCTCCGAAGACCGCGTCAATCAACCGCGATTCACCAGTGAAGTCAAGGTCATGACAAGGGAATATGTGCTGGTCAGGGCGATTGTCAGTGGGGGCTCGTAGCGTTGGGAACATGAATCCGCAGGGGGAACGCTGGACGTCGGATCACGTGCTCGCGCTCGCGCCCGACGCACCGTCACGCAAGGCGGGCAGCAGGCTCGCGACACCGGACTCGTGGCCGGAGACCGGCACACGGGACGGGGCGGTGTGGGGCCTGTGCAAGGGCAGCGGCAGCAAGCCGTACCGCACCGTCGTCGACACGGCCGGGCCGGCCTTCACGTGCAGTTGCCCGAGCCGCAAGTTCCCGTGCAAACACGCACTGGGCCTGCTGCTCCTGTGGGCGGGCGAGGAAGGTTCCGTGTCGGGTGGCGAGCCTCCCGCGTGGGTGGAGGAGTGGCTCACCGCCCGTCGGCAGCGCACCCAGAAGAAGGCGTCGGAGCACGTCAACGGCGGTCCGGGCGCCGCTGGTTCACCGTCCGCGGCAGCGACCGAGGCCGCGCGGCGGCGGGCGGCGCTGCGCGCCCAGCGGATCGCCGCCGGTGCCACCGAGCTGGAACAGCGGCTGGAGGACCTGCTGCGCTCCGGACTGGCCACCGCGGACCGCGCGGGGTACGGCACCTGGGACGAGACCGCGGCGCGCATGGTCGACGCGCAAGCACCCGGGCTTGCCGCGCGCGTACGGGAGTTGGGGCCGACCGTGGCCTCCGGGGCGGACTGGCCGTCCCGGCTCCTCGCGGAATGCGCTCTGCTCCACCTCCTCGACCAGGCGTTCCTGGGCATCGACCGGCTGCCGCCCGCGCTGGCCGCGACGGTCCGCACCCGCCTCGGGCTGACCACCGACACGGCGGACGTGCTGGCCGGCCCGGACACCACCGTCGTGCGCGACCGCTGGCTGGTGCTCGCCCAACACGACGCCGAAGAAGGCGTACTGACCAGCCGCCGCATATGGCTGCGCGGCGAGCGGACCGGCCGTATGGCCCTCCATCTCTCCTTCGGCGGACCCGACCGGGCCCTGGACCTCTCGCTGCCCGGCGGGCTCGTCCTGGACGCCGACCTCGCCTACTACCCGGGCGCGCGCCCACTGCGCGTCGTCCTGGGCACCCGGCACGCCGATCCGGTCCCGGTCACCGGCCCGCCACCGGGCGGCGGCACCGACGCCGCGCTGGCCGCGTACGGCGACGCGCTGCGCGACGACCCCTGGCTGGACACCTGGCCGGTGGTCCTGACCGACGTCGTCCCCATACCGGGGCAGGGGGGCGAGCCGTGGCAACTGGCCGACGCGGACGGGGAATCAGCGCTGCCCGTGGACCCGCGCTGTACGGAGCGGGCGGGGCTGTGGCGCCTGACCGCCATATCCGGCGGCGAACCGGTCACGGTCTTCGGCGAGTGCGGGCACCGCGGCTTCGTGCCCCTGACCACCTGGGACCCGGCGCCGGTCGCTCTGTGACCCGGCCACCCGTCAGCCACCCTCCGAACCGCCCGCCCAGCCGCCGACCAGTCGCCCGACCAGCCAACCGCGCCCAGCTACCCGCGCAGCCACCCGATGTCCGATCACCGTCCGGGGGAAGACCATGATCGAAACTCGCAGCACCCACGGCGCCCGCCTCCGCCCCACCGCCGGACCCGGCCCCTCCTGGGAGGAACTGGTCAGCTCGGCGCTGCTCGGTACGGAGCGCCGCACACCGCCGGTCGCCGCCCGCGAGGGCCGGAGCGCCGCTGCCGCGTTGCTGGACGCCGCCGCGGTGAGCACGGTCCGGCGCCGGGCCGCCATGGGCCCGGC
>NZ_JAFIQY010000016.1 GCF_022271435.1 Streptomyces monomycini
CACTGGTTCAGCCGCCTGCGCATCCGCTGGGAAACCCGCGACGACATCCACGAAGCATTCCTGAAACTCGCCTGCTCACTCATCTGCTGGCGACGCCTGCGTCCCACATTGCGTTAGGAGCTCTAAGGCCTACGACGCGCGGTACTTCACTCTGCGGTCCACCGTCGCGATGCGCGCGGACCGCCTTCTGTAGCTCTCCGGCGATGTGCCACTTGGGCAAGCCGGTGCGGTGACGTTGCCGTCGACTACTGCCATCCTGCCATGCAGCAGCCCCGCCAGGACGCGGTCTACCCCTCGGCCCCGCGCTCCAGCGGAATGAGATCCGACCACAAAGGGGCAAGCCCAAAGTTACTCATATATTTTTCGAGAGTCGTATGAGATGCCAGAGTTACCGAGCTTCCCTCTTCCCAAACCGTATCGCACTCTTCGCGTACTACGAACATGTCAGTCCGTCCGCGAACTCGGCATCTGACTACCCAACCCTGGTCGCACCTGGGGCACCAATCCATTTGAGGCAACTTTCGCTAGTACGGATAAGCCGATATGAGTTTATTGGTTCCTGGAGAGACAGTGATTCGCGGCGTCTTCTTCGACGGGTCGGGGCTCGCGTGCGCCATCACGTGATCAAGTCGGTGCCCATGCTTCGAACCTGGCCCATATGTGAGACCGGCAGGAGACTTCTAGCGATCACCGCCCAGATTCTTGAACGCGGTCGGACAAGTTGCGTTATGGACGACAGTCCGATGCCCGTCCCCGCTCTGGAGGAGGCGGCAGTTCGGTGGCGAGGCCTGGGGCATGGCCGGCGGATGCAGGGGGCGTGGCGAACGTGCGCGCAGGTCAGGGTAATTGTCAGACCCTCGATGCACCATGCGGTACAAAGCCTTCGTCACCCGCCCGTCCGCTCGTCGGTTGTCTGAAGGAGAAAGTCGTGATCACCGTGTCCGGCAGGCTCCAGGTCGCGCCCGACTGGCTCGGCCATGGCGCCGTCACACACGACGACCCGCACAGCGGCGGCAACGACCCGCCGCTGTGCGGAGCCATCGTCCGCCGATGTTGCCGTCAACTACTGCCGTCATCCCATGCAGAAGCCCCGTCAGGGCACACCTGGCGGGGCTTCATATTTGCTACCTCAACCCTTCAAGGGGAAGGCTGGAAAGCTGTGGTGTCGCCCCTCGGATTCGGATCCAAGGCCATCACGCTTCCGGATCGACACCCCCACGGGGCCGCCTCCAAAAGGACGGCCTCCACCAGTAGAGCCGCGTGCGATCCTCCGGCCATTCCGTTTCCATCGCTCCATCCGGCTCAAAGTCATCGACCTCAGGGGTGACAACCCGAAATTCAATTTCCAGCGGCCAGGATTCGTTCGCAAAACGAACCTTTGGAACGAACTTGGGATCAGCGACTCCGGCTTCCCGATAAAGCCGCTGAGCCTCGATGAGGGAACAACGGTTGGCACCGCTGACGTTGGGCCAGCGCAGCTGAACCAGGTCGTCCTCCCAGCCGCAAACGGGGCAGATCTGGAAGGAGCCAGGCGGGGCTTCGTGGACGAGGCGCCCACAGCAGGGGCAGGGATAGAAGCTCATTTATGGAACCTTGACTCCAGGCTGCCGCCTGAAATAATCTAGACCGCCTTCGGGCTTGAAGTACGTAATAATGCCTCTCGGTCCAGCAGACCCAAATTCTCCCGACTCTGGGTCGAAGAATCGATAAACCTCGCCGTCCTTCTTCATGAGAACTCCAGGTCTGTGACCATCGCACATACACATGAGGTCCTGTGCTGCATAATTGTACTCAGCCAGGGTGTCGAATCCCATTTCCTCGCCATACCTCCTGAAGTGCTCATCGAGGTTGTTGGCGTCGCTCCATTTATCCCCGAAACAGTTGTTGTTGTGAACGAGGACCGGAGTCTTACCCGCCAGCACATAGTACGTGTGGATGCCCGCCACGGAGAGGTTGAAGACCCTGCGTGCCTCTGTCCAGGTGCGGGTGCCGACGACTTGGAGCAGCTCACCGTTGGAAGTGCGGAGCTGTTCGCCCGCCTTGAGGTTCTTGGCGTCCACCCACTGGCTACGGTTGGCGACCCAGAATGGGTGGCCGTCGGTCGCCTTGAGTGTTCCGGTGGCGTTTCCGGCTGCACCATCGGTGTCGATGGTGACCTCTACAAGGTTCTTCTTTCCCTCGCCGACGATCACATCGGTGACCGCTCGTGCTTCGGTTCGGCCGGATGCCGGGTCAGTGGCCAAAACCTGTTGGCCGACCCGAACGTCCTTGATCTGCTCACGTGAACCGTCGGCCATCAGCACCGGAGTTTCCGGCGTGAAGCTGTTTTTCTTCCCTTCCGTGGGGCAAGGCGTCTTGCGGAGCTTTTCGAGTACCTTGTCGGCTTGGCGATCAGCTTCTTCGCCTTGTCGGACTTCTCGATAAACGCGCCAATGCCCGTGACCGTCCGGTAGATGGCCTTGGCGATCGCCGGGGCTTCCTTGATGGCCTGGAAGGCCCTGCCCCAAGGGAGCGCACCGATGAGAGTCCAGACGCACGCCTCGATGTCTCCCTTGGTGAAGCATGCCTTGACGTCGTCAAGGCCGACCCGCCCGGCATAGTCCGAGGTTTCCACCCAGCCATGCTGGCGGGCCTGGGTGAAAAGGGCATCGGGGCCGTCACTGCACCACTGTCATTCAGGACTCCAAGCTGCATGTGCTGTTCGGCGGCGGAATCCGGCTGCGGCTGCCGCTGACCGGCGCCCACCACGACGACTTCGCGGAGCATTTCTGGCCCCCGTCTGTTCAAGTCGCTTTTATGTGGAAATTAGCTCCCGAAGCTCACTGATGGTCTTGTTGCTCAGTATTTCAGGGTGGCGATCTGCGAGGTGTTGGATGCCCTGGCGCGCGAAGTCGCGCACTGCATCGAAATACTCGCTGCGGAGACAGCTTGCCGTACCCGCATGAGGGTCGGTGAACACGACATTGTCCCCTTGCTGTGTAACGTAGATCACGCGCGCGTTTTCGGTAAAGTCGACCTCGCCGGCCCCATTGTGGTCGAGGTCTTTCAGCGAGTAGGCGACCGTGAACATGATGTCGATCAACGGAACGCGCGCAGCAGAAAGGAACTCCACGCCGTCTACCCTGAGGTTCACTGGATACACGAAGAAACCATACCGGAGGTTCATGGAGCTTTCAGTAGTGAGGTCAATCGTGCCGGGGCGCGCGGCTGGACTGGGGAAGTCGGACTGTTCGTCTGGCGAGAAAGTCAGCAGGATCATGCGTTTTCCTCGTATTCCTTGACTGCTGCGGAGGCGAGAGATGATGGCGATCCGCTTATGGAAGTCATACTCGTACACCGTGCCTTCCATCCCTCCGGTGTTTGGGGAGGCCCTGCCGTTGTCGTTAACCTCCTGAAGGCGCTTCTTCAGCTCCTCACCCTTGACGAACTTCCCAGAGAATACACCCTTGTTGAGCGGGTCCTTCAAGTATTCCACTGCGCCTTCGCGGTGTGTTTCCTGTACGTGTTTCCAACCGTCCCAGTCAGGTCGCGACCATTTGACGACCCTTCGGACCTCGGTCCGGGCGCGGGTGCCGACGACCTCGGGCAGGTCACCGTCGGAGGTGCGGAGTTGGTCGCCCGTCTTGAGGTCCTTGGCGTCCACCCGCTGGCTGCGGTTGGCGACCCAGAACGGGTTGCCGTCGGTGGCCTTGATTGTTCCGGTGGCGTTGCCGGCTGCACCATCGGTGTCGATGGTGACTTCTACCAGGTGCTTCTTCGCTTTGTCGGACTTCTCGATAAACGCGCCAATGCCCGTGACCGTCCGGTAGATGGCCTTGGCGATCGCCGGGGCTTCCTTGATGGCCTGGAAGGCCCTGCCTCAAGGGAGCGCGCCGATGAGAGTCCAGACGCACGCCTCGATGTCCACCTTGGTGAAGCACGCCTTGACGTTGTCAAGACCGAGAAGAGAGACCAGGATTTCGGCGCCGTGTTCCTTGAGGAAGCCGAGGAACCCCTTGTCGTCGAGTTCGCGGGCTGCCGCGAGCATTTCGGGCGTGATGCCGGCGGCCTTGAGAGCTGCTTCCTCGCCTGCGCTGAGCTTCGGCGCGTCGCCCTTGCCGCTCTCCTCCTTCAGCGACTCCTCGCGCCGCTTCCGCTCCTGCTCCCGCTCGTAGGCCTCCGCCTTCTCGGCGGATTCCTTCGCCTCCTGGGCATACTGGTTGGCGTTCTTCGCGAAAGCTTCGGCCGATTTGGCGTGCTGTTCGGCGGAGTCGGCGAGCTTGCCGACAGCTGCGGCTTTCGGTTCGCGCCCTTGTCGGCATCGCGGGCGACCGCCATCGTTTGCTGCTCCTCGCTCATTCTCCTGAAGCGCCGCGGAAGACGGCGCACTTCGGCCCCCTGACGACGACATTCCGTGCGCCCACTTGCTCGGCGCGCGTTGCCGTGTTGCTGGATCCGCGATGTTCTTGATGCGGTCCGGAACATTTGGTGACCATGGGTGGCCGCTGTGCTGCTCGCGGGCCGCGACGGTTGCCGGCCATTTTCCGCCGTCGCGGCGGTGATCGGTAGCTCAAGGCGTCGCGAAGCATCAGCAGGGCGGTTGGGCTGCCGAGCGGATGAGACCCCAAAGCCCCTCACCGGCGGCTTTACCAGGGGGTACCCCGCGCGGTTGCAAGGCTGCCGTGGCCCGTGCCCTTCTGGTCATCCTCGAACGGCGAGAGAGACAACAAGGGTCCGTCTGAGGGCCCAGCCCAGTTTTGAGCGGCATCCCACCTGGGAGCCGCTCAGCTTGCTCGTGTCTGATGCAGTGCCACCTCAAGACGATATTCGCGCCGCAGGCTCTCCACCAGCTTCCTCCGGGCGGATTTCACCACGCCGCGCGCCCACCAGAATTCCTCAGAGATTCTTGGGAACGCATCTGTAATCAGGAGTTCACGGAACCTTGAGTCTGCTGATTCCACTTCTGTGCGAAGCGGCGCAAGCTCGGGAAAGCTTTGCAGTTCCACAGAACCCAGAGCTCGTGCCAGCGAATCCCTCGATGTCAGATCATTGAAATAGACCTCGGCGTCACCGCAATAGCGCCCTTCGGGCCGCCCATTCGCGGGCCCGGGGGCTGGCCGGGGAGGAGCCACCAGGCCGGTTGGGCAGCCCTACCGCGATCGTCGTTCGGCCCCGCGACGTTCAAGAGCCGTCAGAACGACCTAGTGCTCGAACCAGCCGCTGCGCACGGCGGTCCGGAAGGAGATCCAAGCGATGGGGGAGAGCTGGAGTATGGGGCCGGTGGGGTTCTTGGAGTCGCGTATGGCGATGAGGTGGGGGTGGTTGGTGGCTACTTCGACGCACTCGCGGTCGGCGCTGCTGTAGGTGGACTTGCGGAACTCCGGTGACACCGTTCACATCTCCTTGTGCAGAGTGTCGATGAATGCTTGCGAGTCGGCAGGCGAGAGTGCACTCGCAACCAGGCGTTGGAAGAGCCTGTCATGCTGGGCCGCTCCGTCGCCGCCTTCGATCCACAGTTGTCCCATGGCTGTCTCGGTGTAAACAACATCCATGGCGCCGGGCTCCGCAAACGAGATGATGTTGAAGGTGCCGCCCATACCGGCGTGCTGCCCTGCGGCGAAAGGCAGCACTTGTACCTTGACGTTCTGCTGTTGAGACGCCTTGACCAAGTGTTTGAGCTGTTCGCGCATGACATCTTCGCCGCCGACCAGGTGGCGGAGCGCTGCCTCGTGAATCACGGCCCGGAGGAACAGTGGTGCTTGCCCGACAAGACGCTGCTGCCGCGCCAGACGCGTGTCGACCACCCGCTGCCCACCGTCGGCATGCTCCCGTGATGAGTTGCCCAAGGCCAAGGCACGCACGTAGTCCGGTGTCTGGAGGAGGCCTGGCACGAAGGAGAGCTGCCATGTTCGGATGACGGTCGCAGCGTTCTCCAGGGTGACGTACTCGCGCATGTCACCCAGGTCGGGGAAGTCATTCCACCACCCCTTCGCCTTACGCCGCTCCCGGTCCACGCGAGCCAGTTCCAGCAGCCCGCCCACCGCTGCCGGGTCGCTCACCTCGTACAGCTCGCACAGGATGCGGATGTCCGGGTCGCGCATCGGGACCCAGCCGCTCTCCATCCTGGCGATCTTGCCGGTTGACGCGCTGATGACCTTGGCCGCCTGGCCTTGTGTCAGGCCGGCTGCGAGGCGGTGCCTGGTGAGTTCGCCGCCGAGGCGGCGGCCCAGCACGGTCGACGTGCGGTTGCCTTGTGGTGTCTGGCTGCGTTCCATGTCGCTCACTTTCGCTCGTGGGGGAGCGGTCTGGGCACGAGATCGCGACCTGGCAACTCTCACGGGTGAAAATTGCACCGCTCGATTGTGGTCGACGTCGTGGCGCCCCTACCGTCCCTAACGAACGAACTGCCCGCGCGGCCGCATCAGTTGGCGCAAGGGTGCGCGCTGCTCGTAACCCGGAGGTGGCCGTCGATGATCTCTCCGCATGACCCCACAGAAACCGTCCTCCACGAGGACCTGCTCGACTACTCGCCGTTCCCCAAGAGTGTGCGGCTCGCGCGGTACCGGATGGCCCGGCTGTTGTGGGAGTGGGGGTACGGGCATCTCGTGGACGACGCCGAGTTGCTGGTGGCCGAGCTGCTGACGAACGCGATCACGCATGGCCGGGTGCCCGGGCGGCTCGTGCGGGTGCACCTGACGGTGGGGAAGGAGGTGTTGCGGCTGGCGGTCACTGACGCGCGTGGGGAAGTGTGGCCGCATGTGCGGGAGGCGGAGAGTGACAGGGCCGGTGGGCTTGGGCTGGTGCTCGTGCAGGAGGTGGCCGTGCGGTGGGGTGTACGGGAGCGGGAGATCGGCAAGACCGTGTGGTGCGAGTTGGATGTCAGGCGGGAGCGACCATCGGTGAGGGGCCGCCGAGGACGATGTTCCAGTGGTAGGTGAGGGACGGCGGGCGGCCCGGGGGTAGGGGGAGCGGGGTGTAGGTGGCGATCAGGCGGTGGCGGGCTGCGGCGTTCGGGGCCGTGTGAAGGACCGAGTCGTGGGCCAGGAGCGGGTCGCCCTCGAAGTACATCTGGGTGACCAGGCGTTGTGTGAACGCGCGGCCGAAGACGGAGAAGTGCAGGTGGGCGGCGCGCCAGGCGTGGTCGGGGGTGCCGAGCGGGTACGGGCCCGGCTTGATCGTGGTGAAGGCGTAGCGGCCCTCGGCGTCGGTCAGGGTGCGGCCCGTACCGGTGAAGTGCGGGTCCAGTGGGGCGTCGTGCCGGTCGCCCTGGTGCGCGTACCGGCCGGCGGCGTTGGCCTGCCAGAGTTCGAGGAGCTGGTGGGGGACCGGGTGGCCCTGGTGGTCCAGGAGGCGGCCGGTGACGGTGATGCGTTCGCCGATGGGGGTGCCCGCGCCCGGGTGGTGGCGGGTGAGGTCGCTGTCCAGGGGCGTTACGTCGGCCTGGCCGAAGACGGGTCCGTACAGCTCGGCGCTTTCCGGGTCGGTGGGGAGGAGGAACGGCGGCCGGGTGGGCCGGCGTAAGGGGAAGCCCCGGTACGGGGTGGGTGAGGTCGGCATGGGGTCGTTGTCGCACCTGGCGGAGGGAGGGGCAAGGCTGCGAACCAGGTGATCTGTTCGGAGGGGCACGAGAGGCACAAGGGGCGTCGCATCCGCTACCCCGAATCCCGTAACGGCCTGTACAAGAGGGCACTTGGGCTGCGAAAACACAACTTCGACAGGGCCCGCGGAGGCAGCTACCTTCACCTGGTCCTCGGCGGTCGCCCACGGTCGCGACCACATCAGGCACCTTCCAACCAGGGAGAGAAGCATGCCCCGTCTTGCTCTGTACACCTTCGGCGTCCTGAAGTCGGCCCTCGCCGACCCCGGGCCGCTCACGCGCGAGTTCTACGACACCGGTGAGGTCGTCTACCGGGAAATGAGTCAGCACCCCGGATACCTCGGGCACGCTGAAGCGGCAGACGCCGGCCGGGGATCGCACTTCGGGGCGGACTGGGGCGCATGGGGAGAGTTCGCCGTACCGAACTGGTACGACAAGGGCCGTACGGCGGAAACCACCGCCCTGGCCACGACCCTCTCGCTGTGGACCGACCTGCGCCCTGCCTTCGACGCCATCTATACCGGCGTGCACCGTGAGGCGCTGAACAGGCGTTACGACTGGTTCGAGCGGTCCCGGCACCCGGGTCACGTGTTCTGGTGGGTCTCCGACGACGTGATACCCACCTGGCAGGCCGGGGTCTCCCGGCTGGAGCACCTCCACGACCACGGCTCCGCGCCGCACGCCTTCACCTTCCACCACGCGTTCGCCCCGGACGGAACTCCTGCCGAGGTCACGGGCGGTGCGTCTGGCGGCGGGTTCGCCAGGCCGTCCGCACACTGACGGCCGCGCTGCATATCAGGATGCTGCCGAGGACGATGTTCCACGTGTCGCCGAGCCAGATCCCGAGGGCCGTCACGGCGAGCGCGCAGAGGAGGGCGAGGGTGGAGAGTATCCGTGCGAGAAGCATGCGTGAGGGGTTCGGGTAGGGGTGGTCGGTGGCGCTCCACCGGGGGCCTTTCCTTGCGACCCTAACAGCGGGGCCCCGCTCCCCGCCGCCCCGGAGGGTCACGCCGACAGCCGGAACCGCAGCCTGCAGATCGTTGCGTCCGTCGTGCGGCGCACCGCGTGGGCGACGACCGCGCCGCGCTGGTTCTGGAGGAGGCGTTGCCAGAGGTGGGCCGGTTCGACTTCGGGGATCAGGACGGTCACGCGGGTGTGGGGGTGCCGGCCGGCGAGTTCGCGTACGTATGCGGCGATCGGGCGGCCTACGGTGCGCGTGGCGGAGGGGAGTTCGAGGAGGTCGACGCCGGGGTTCCACAGTTCCCAGTCGCGGCGCAGGGACTCCGCCGTACGCCGGTCCTCGGGCGCGGCGTACGTGACGGTGACGGCCACCACCTCGTCGCCGAGCGAGACCGCGGCGTTCAGCGCCTCGCAGGTGAGCCTGGACAGGTGGGAGACGGGGACGACGACGAGGGAGCGGTCGCGGTGCGGGGGTTCGGGGATGCGGCCGAGGTGCAGGCGGTCCGCGATCCTGCCGTACGCCCGGTGGACGGCCTCGAAGGTGAGGACGAGCAGCGGCAGCGCGACGACGATGAGCCAGGCGCCCTCGGTGAACTTCGTGGCGGTGACGACGGCGGCCGAGACGCCGGTCAGCAGCGCGCCGAAGCCGTTGAGCACGGCCTTGCCGCGCCAGCCGGGGGAACGTTCCTGCCGCCAGTGGCGGACCATGCCGACCTGGCAGATGGTGAAGCCGACGAAGACGCCGATGGCGAAGAGCGGGACGAGGGTGTTCACGTCGCCGCCGGAGAAGCCGAGGAGCAGTGCGGCGACGGCGGCCAGCGCGAGGACGCCGTGCCGGTGCACCTGCCGGTCGGCCTTGAGGCCGAAGACGTGCGGCAGGTAGTTGTCGCGGGCCAGCAGGCCCATCAGGACCGGCAGCCCGCCGAAGCTGGTGTTGGCGGCGAGGGCGAGCAGCACCATCGTCGCGAACTGCACGACATAGAAAGCCCAGTTGTGGCCGAGCGACGCGTCCGCGAGCTGCGCGAGGACGGTGACGCCTTCGACCGGCTGGAGGTGGAAGCGCCCGATGAGCACCGAGAGGCCGATCAGCATCACGCCGAGCAGGGCGCCCAGGGCGACCTCGGTGCGCTGCGCGCGCTTGGCGGCGGGCGCGCGGAAGGACGGTACGGCGTTGGCGACCGCCTCGACGCCGGTCAGGGCCGAACACCCGGCGGCGAACGCCTTGAGCAGGAGCAGCGCGCCGACCGAGGTCGCGTTGTCCGCCAGGACGGAGGCGTGGCCGGCGGCGGACGCCGTGGAGGCGGGCGCGTCCCGGAACAGGCCGGCCACGACGACGGTGAGGATCGACCCCACGAAGACGGCGGTGGGCAGGATGAAAGCTTTCGCCGAGTCGACGATGCCGCGCAGGTTCACCGCGGTCACCAGCACGAGCACGCCCAGGCACAGCCAGAGCCGCTGGCCGTGGAGGGCGGGAAAGGCGGAGGTGAGCGCGGCGACGCCGGCCGTCACCGACACGGCGACGTTCAGCACGTAGTCGAGGAGGAGCGAGGCCGCGGCGGCCAGGGCCGTACGGCGCCCGAGGTGCGCCTTGGCGACGGCGTACGAACCGCCGCCGTTCGGGAAGGCCGCGATCACCTGCCGGTACGAGGCGACGAGGACGGCGAGCAGGGCGGCGATGCAGAGGGTCACCGGGAGGGTGAAGCCAAGACCGTACGCCCCGGCGGCGGCCAGGATCAGGACGATGGACTCGGGCCCGTACGCGACGGAGGCCATCGCGTCGAGGGAGAGGGCGGCGAGGCCCTGGACGGAGGTCAGACGGTGCCGGGCGTCCGGGTCGGGGGCGGGAGCGGGGGAGGGGGCGGAAGCGGGGCCGGAACCGGCACCGGAAAGGGACCGGCCGGTCACCCGGCCTGTGGTTCGGTCCGCGGGCCGGCCCACGGGTTTCCACACCATCGACATCGTTCGCCGTACCTCCGTGCGCTGCGGGAAGAGAACCCCGGTGACGGGGCCAGCCCAGCGTGAGTGCCGGTTCGTACGGGCGCGCCGGTTCTTGGCGTGGCTTTGGCGGGTGATCCGGCCTTCTTCACGCCTTCTTGATGCCCGGCGGGGGTGTACTGACGCGGGTGGGTGGCCGGGGCACCGGGTGGTACGGACATCGGGTGGCACGGGCACCGGTGCGCGTACGGCGGGGGCCGCGTTGTCAGCGGTGCGTCAAGCAGCCGCGACGCGCCGTCAGTGTCGCGTCAATGTCCCGGCGGCGTGCGCGCCACGGGCCTACCGTCACGGCCATGGAACGGAGAGGCGGTGTGACGCGCGATGGACGGCATACGCGAAGGAGGTACGCCCTTCCACCCCCGGTGCACGGCCCGGCGGCGTACCGCGACCGCCGGTGGACGGCCGAACTGCGCACGACGGCCTGCGGCACGGCCGGCGTCCTCGGCCTCATGCTCGGCGTCGACCTCGCCTGCCGCACCCTCGACCCGCTGCGCGCCGCCTGCTGGACGGGCCTCGCGGTGGTGCTCTTCGCGGCGCTCTTCCCGGCACGGGTGACGGCCGGCGCGGGATGGCTCGTCGTACGGGGGCTGCTGTGCGAGCGCCGGGTCCGTACCGACCTGCTGGTCCTCGTCCACCGCAGTGACGGGATGGCGCCCCGGCTGGTGCTGCGTGACGCGGTGGGCGGCCGCGTCGAACTGGACCCCAAGGTCCTCACCGCCGACCCGGCCCTGTGGCACCTCCTCGACACCGGCGCCCGGCTGTCGCGGGAGCGCGGGCTGCTCCGGTCGGGTAGTGAGGTGCTGCGGGTGCTGGGGGAGTGTGTCGACCGGGACGGTGCCCGGAGGATCTTCGAGGCTTCGGGGATGGAGTGACCGGCCGCCCGAGAGCGGATCTTGCCACGGCCGCCGGAACCGCTACGAACACGTCGCCGGAACCGCTACGAACACGTCGCCGAGGCGGCCACGAACACCTCGCCGAGGCCGCCACCGACACGCCGCCGGACCTGCTACGGATGCGCCCGTGACTCCTGCGCCCCGCCCGGCCACAGCAGTGCCTGGGCGACGATGACGCGCTCGCCGTTGAAGGTCACGGCGGGCCCGCCGTGCAGCGTGTAGCCCAGGGCGAGCATCTCGCTCACCCGGTGGCAGAACGCGGCGTCGTCCGGGCCGGTCAGGACGCGGTAGACGGGCATGCCGTCCGGCGGAGTGCTGGAGGAAGAACCGTTCACGAGGCGGCGCCCCCGAAGTCGTAGCGAACGCCCGTCAGCTCCTCCGACGCGTCCCACAGCCGCGCCGACGTCTCGTCGTCGCGTGTCCACGGTGCGCGGGGGGACGGCGCGGTCGCTCCGCGCAGGCCGGTGCGCGGGCCGAGGAAAGCGTCCGGCTTCATGTGCGGGGCGGTGGCGGCGCACAGTGTCGGCAGGGCGCCGGACTCGGCAGGCTGGCCGACGATGCGGTTGGCCAGTGCCACGACGCGCTCCGCGCCCGTACGCCCCTCCATCCGTACGCCGGCGGTCTGCAGGTTGGTGTCGGCGTACCCGGGGTGCGCCGCGACGGCCAGCACCTGCGAACCGGCGCGCGCCAGGCGGCGCGACAGCTCGTGGACGAAGAGCAGGTTGGCGCTCTTGGAACGGCCGTAGGCGATCCAGCGGCGGTAGCCGCGCTCGCTGTTGAGGTCGTCCAGGTCGACATTGCCCAGTACGTGGAAGCCGCTGGAGACGGTGACGACGCGCGCCCCGTGCGTGGCCAGCAGTCTGGGGAGGAGGAGGCCGGTGAGTGCGAAGTGACCGAGGTGGTTGGTCCCGAACTGCATCTCGAAGCCGTCGGCGGTACGGCGGTGCGGGAGCGCCATCACCCCGGCGTTGTTGACGAGGAGATCGAGACGGTCGCCGTCGAAGGTGTCCAGGCCCGCCGCGAAGGCGCGTACGGACGCCAGGTCGGCCAGGTCCAGCTGCCGGAACTCCACCTCCGCCGACGGTACTTCGGAACGCAGCCGGGCGAGAGCGGCATGCCCGCGTGCCTCGTTGCGGCAGGCCAGTACGGTGCGGGCGCCGCGCCGGGCGAGTTCGCGTGCGGTGATGTAACCGATGCCGCTGTTGGCGCCGGTGACGACCGCCGAGCGGCCCGTCTGGTCGGGGATGTGGCTCGTGGTCCAACGGGTCACGCCTGCTGCGCTCCTTCGTCGGTGCGTCGGGAGCACCAGGGTACGCCCGGCCCGTCGGGGATACTCCCAGGCCGGGGCCGGGGCCGGGGCCGGGACGCGTACAGGGGAAAGTTAGCTCCCGATCTCCCGCACCCGGTAGACGGGCACCGACACCGCCGGATCGTCCAGGCAGGCGCCCGTCTCCAGGTCGAAGCGCTGCTTGAGGAGGGGCGAGGCGACGAACGGGCGGCCGCCGGCCGAGCCGGTCAGGCCGCGGGAGAGGACGTACGCGCCGGTGAACGGGTCGCGGTTACCGATGGCGTACGGGCGTCCCGCGCGGTCCAGGAACAGCGCGACCTGCCCGCCGTCGGGGAGCAGGGCGGCGACGCCCCGGCCGGGGACGAGGGCGGAGGGGGCGCAGACCGGGAACCAGGTGCGGTCCGACCGCTGTTCCGCGTGCGGTTCCGAGGGGAGTTCTACTGCGAGTGTCGTGGGGCTCATCGGGCGGCGGTCCCTTCCAGGGTGCGGGCGCGGCTGTCGGAAGCGGTACGGACGGGCAGGGCCGGCCCGGCCAGCAGCACCAGGTCCGGCTTGATCTGGTCCCGTTCCGGGACGAAGCGGACGGCCGGGTCGGGGGCGTCCGGCGCGTTGACGAAGGAGACGAACCGGGCGAGGCGTTCCGGGTCGGCGAGGGTGTCGGCCCACTCGTCGCGGTAGGCCGTCACATGCGCGGCCATCAGGGCCTCCAGCTCGTCGCAGAGGCCGAGCGAGTCGTGCACGACCACGTCGCGTACGTGGCCGAGGCCGCCCTCGATGCGCTCCAGCCAGGCGGAGGTGCGCTCCAGGCGGTCGGCGGTGCGGATGTAGAACATCAGGAAGCGGTCGATGAGCCGGATCAGTTCGGCGTCGGAGAGGTCCTGGGCGAGCAGGTCGGCGTGGCGCGGGTCGGCGCCGCCGTTGCCGCCGACGTAGAGGTTCCAGCCGTTGGAGGTGGCGATGACGCCGAAGTCCTTGCCGCGCGCCTCGGCGCACTCGCGCGCGCAGCCGGAGACGGCCGACTTGAGCTTGTGCGGGGAGCGCAGGCCCCGGTAGCGCAGCTCCAGGTCGATGGCCATCCGGACGGAGTCCTGGACGCCGTAGCGGCACCAGCTCTGTCCGACGCATGACTTCACGGTGCGCAGGGCCTTGCCGTACGCGTGCCCGGACTCGAAACCGGCGTCCACCAGGCGGGCCCAGATGCGCGGGAGCTGGTCGACGCGGGCGCCGAACAGGTCGATGCGCTGGCCGCCGGTGATCTTCGTGTAGAGGCCGAAGTCGCGGGCCACCTCGCCGATGACGATCAGCTTCTCCGGGGTGATCTCGCCGCCGGGGATGCGCGGCACGACCGAGTAGGAGCCGTTGCGCTGGAGGTTGGCGAGGAAGTGGTCGTTGGTGTCCTGGAGGGCGGACTGTTCGCCGTCCAGGACGTGACCGTCGGCGCCGACCGTGGGGGCGAGCGAGGCGATGATCGAGCCCACGGTCGGCTTGCAGGTCTCGCAGCCGTCACCGCCGCGCGCTTCCTCCCGGCCGTGACCGTCCAGCAGCGCGGCGTACGAGGTGAGGCGGCGGGTGCGGACGATCTCGTACAGCTCGGCGCGGGTGTGCGGGAAGCAGCCGCACAGGCCCTGGTCGACGGTCACGCCGCCGGCTGCCAGCTCGTCGTTGACCAGCGTCGTCAGTGCCTTGACGCAGCTGCCGCAGCCGGTGCCCGCCTTGGTGCACTTCTTCACCTCGGGCACGGTGGTGCAGGAGTGCTCGGAGACCGCGGTGCGGATGGTGCCCTTGGTGACGTTGTGGCAGTTGCAGATCACCGCGTCGTCCGGGAGGGCGGCGGGCCCGAGCGCGGCCGGTGCGCCGGTGCCCGCGGGCAGCACGAGCTGTTCCGGGGCGACCGGCGGCACGGAGCCGGTGAGCGGGCGCAGCAGCCCGTACGACTCGGCGTCGCCGACCAGCACACCGCCGAGCAGCGCGCCGTCCGCGCCGACGACCAGCTTCTTGTAGACGCCGGAACGGGAGTCGGCGTACACGACGTCGAGACAGCCCGGGGTGGTGCCGTGCGCGTCCCCGAAGGAGGCCACGTCCACGCCGAGCAACTTGAGCTTGGTGGAGGTGTCGGCGCCGGTGAAGGCGGGCCCGTCCAGGTCGCCGGCGACGGCGGGAGCGCCCTGGCCGGCCGCGATCGCGGCCGCCGCCGTCTCCGCCATCTCGTAACCGGGCGCCACCAGGCCGTACACCCGGCCGTCGGCCGCCAGCGCGCACTCGCCGATCGCGTACACGGCCGGGTCGCTGGTCCGGCACCGCTCGTCCACGCCGATGCCGCCGCGCTCGCCCACCGTCAGCCCGCAGTCACGGGCGAGCTGGTCGCGGGGGCGCACTCCGGCCGAGAAGATCACCAGGTCGGTCTCGACGCGCGAGCCGTCGGACAGCTCCATGGCCCGTACGGCACCGTCCGCACCCGTGACGACCTCCTTGCCGCCAACACCCGTGTGGACGCTCAGGCCCATCTCCTCGACGGTCCGGCGCAGCGCGCTGCCGCCGCCCTCGTCCACCTGGACCGCCATCAGCCGCGGCTGGAACTCCACGATGTGGGTGCGCAGTCCGAGGCCCTTGAGCGCACCGGCCGCCTCCAGGCCGAGCAGGCCGCCGCCGACGACCGTGCCGGTGCGGGAGTTCTTGGCGTACTCCTCGATGGCGAGCAGGTCCTCGACGGTCCGGTAGACGAAGCAGCCGGTGCTGTCCGCGCCGGGCACCGGCGGTACGAACGGGTACGAGCCGGTGGCCAGCACGAGGGTGTCGTACGGGACCACCAGGCCGGAACGGGCGGTCACGGTGCGCGTCGCGCGGTCGATCGCGGTGGCCGGGTCGCCGAGGTGCAGTTCGATGCCGTGCCGGGCCATGAAGCCGGGGTCGGCGAGGGACAGGTCCTCCGGTGTGCGGCCGGAGAAGTACGAGGTGAGCTGGACCCGGTCGTAGGCGGGCCGGGGCTCCTCGCAGAGCACCACGACGCGGGACCGGCGGGTCACCCCACGGTCGGCGAGGGCTTCGAGGAACCGCTGGCCGACCATGCCGTGGCCGATGAGCACGAGGGTGGGAACGGCGGTTGCGGCCATGGTCAGGAGCCTCCGTCGGGGGTGGGAGCGGTCCGGGGACCGCCGCTGGATTCGGGGGTGAGCAGGTGCAGGAGGGGCGCCGCGGGCAGCGGGTCGTCGGCCTCCCAGGTACGGGCGAGGGTGCCGACGGCGCCCAGGTCGCCGAGGAGGATGCCGCCCACGAGGCGGTCACCGCGGACGATGACCTGGCGGTAGGCGCTGCGGGTGGCGTCGGACAGCCGGATCACGTCGTCGCCGGGGGCGGGGGAGGGGGTGCCGAAGGCGGCGAGGTCGAGGGGGGTGGAGGGGGTGGAGGGGGAAGAGAGGGAGGTGGGGCTGGAGTTGGGGCCGGGATTGGTGCTGGTGCCGGGGCCGGTGCCGGGGCCGGGGCCGGTGAGGGTGAGGCGGGTGAGGGCGCGGGTGCCGCGGTAGCGGGCGGCGGCCTCCTCCGAGAGGAGGCGCGCCAGCAGGTCCGCCTGTTCGAGGGCGGCGCCCGCCAGGCCGTACACCACGCCGTCATGCTGTGCACAGTCGCCGATCGCGTGAATACGGGGATCGGCCGTCCGCAGCTCGTCGTCCACCACGATGCCGCGGTCCACCGGCAGCCCGGCGGCCCGCGCGAGTCCGACGCGCGGCCGTACGCCGCAGGCGAGGACGACCACGTCGGCGTCGGGCAGGTAACCGTCTGCGAGTTCCACGCCGCGTACGGAGCCGTCCTCGACGCGCAGCCCGCGCACCCGGCACTTCGTGTGGACTTCGACACCCAGCGCCTCGATGTGCGCCCGCAGCAGGGCCGCGGCACCGGCGTCCAGCTGCCGTTCCATCACATGCTCGCCCTGCTGCGCGAGCAGCACCGGTACACCGCGCTCGGCCAGCGCACGGGCCGCGGACACACCGAGCAGCCCGCCGCCGATCACCACGGCGCGCGCCCCCGGCCGGGCGGCGGCCGCGGCGAGCGCCGTGCAGTCGTCCAGGGTGCGGAAGGGGTGGACGCCGTCGGGCAGCTCGTCGTGCCCGGGAGGGAAGAGGCCGCGCAGCGGCGGCAGCACCGGGTTGGAGCCGGTCGCGAGGACGAGCCGGTCGTACGGTACGGCCTGCCCGTCGTCGCACAGCACCGTACGGGTCGCCCGGTCGATCCGTACCGCCCGCACCCCGCCCAGCCACCGCACGCCGTCGTGCGGGGCGGGCAGCGCGATGACCTCGTGCGCGTACCGGCCGGCCAGCACCTCGGCGAGCAGGACACGGTTGTACGGCGCGTGCGGCTCCTCACCGAGGACGGTGAGCGCCGGGCCGCCGGTGCCGTGGGCGCCGGCCGGGCGGAGGCGCTGCGCGAGCCGGGCGGCCGCCATGCCGCCGCCGATCACCACCACACGCTGTTGCGAGGTCATGTCCGTCAGCGTGCGGTCCCGCTGTTACCCGTCCGCATCTGCGTTGTTACCCGCGGGGAACGCTGCCCTCAGCGCGGGGGCGGGCGGGGTGTGAGGGGACGGGGCGGGTCGGCCGGGGGGGGTGCTACCCGAACCCCTGCTCTCCGTATCCGCACGATCGATCCGTGCGCGGCTCCGCCGTAGGTTGATGCCCATGCCACCGCACCACCGTCTGCCTGCTCCGGCGGCCCGCCTGTCGAGAGCAGCGGCCCGTCTGCCCGCTCCGGCGGCCCGCCTGTGCCGCCGGGCGGCCGCGCCCTTCGCTCCCCGGAGCCTGACCGCGGTGCTGCACGCCGTGACCGGGCTGCCGTTCGCGCTGCTCGGCATGGTGCTCGTCGTCGTGGGGCTGCTGGTGAGCACGGTGCTGGCGTGGACGGCGCTGGGCCCGTGGCTGATGGCGCTGACCGTACGGGGAGCGACCGCGCTCGGCGCTGCGCAGCGCGCCCTGGCACGCGGGCTGCTGTCGGTGCACATCGAAGCGCCCGCGCGGCGCACCGGCGGCGGGGCGCTCGGGTGGCGGCGGGCGGTGCTCGGCGACCGGGCCGGGTGGCGGGCGGTCGGCTGCGCCCTCCTCGCGCCGTTCACGGCCGTCGCGCCGCTCCTGGTCGTGCTGGCCGGGTACGTGTACGGGCTGCTCTTCCTCGCCCACCCCGTCCTGAAGCACGTCAACCACTTCACCGAGCGCGGTCCGGACGGCGCCGAACGCCATGTCTCCCTCCAGGTGGACGGGGTGGAGTTCGACTCCTGGCCACGGTGGCTGCCGGTGGTCGCCACCGGGGCCGCGCTGCTCCTCGTCGCGCCGTGGCTGCTGCGCCAGGCCCAGGCCCCGCACCGCCTCCTGCTGCGCTCACTGCTCGGCCCCGACCCGTCGGCGCAGCGCATCCGTACGCTGGAGGAGACGCGCGCCCAGGCCGTCGAGGACGCCGCCGCGACGCTCCGCCGTATCGAACGCGACCTGCACGACGGCACCCAGGCGCGGCTGGTCGGGCTCGGTATGCACCTCACGATGATCCGCGAAATGATCACCGCGGGCGCGGACCCGGACCAGCTGCTGGCCGTGGTGGAGACCGCCCAGGGCAATGCGAAACAGGCCGTCGCCGATCTGCGCCACCTGGTACGCGGCATTCACCCGCCCGTCCTGGACCAGGGGCTGGGCACGGCGCTCGCCACCCTCGCCGCCGACAGCGCCCTGCCGGTCACGGTGACGGCCGGCGCGCCAGGCCCCCGCCCCACCCCCGCCGTCGAATCCCTTCTCTACTTCTGCGCCGCCGAACTGCTCGCCAACGCGGCCAAGCACAGCGGGGCCACGCGGGTCGAGGTCGAGGTGGACACGGCGAGCGGCAGCGAGCTGCGGCTCGCCGTACGGGACGACGGACGCGGGGGCGCGGTGGTCGGCGCGGGCAGCGGACTCACGGGGCTGCTGGCCCGGGTCCGTACCGTGGACGGCACACTGACCTGCGACAGCCCACCCGGCGGCCCTACCGTGGCCACGGTCCGTATCCCGTTGTCCTAGGCCCCGTTCCCACTCCAGAAGGACAAGCCCCATGCGCGTCGTCATCGCCGAGGACTCCGCGATCCTGCGCGACGGACTCGTCCAACTCCTCACGCTGCGCGGAGTGGAGGTGGCGGCGGCCGTCGGCGACGCCGAGACGCTGCGGGCCGCGGTCGCCGAACACCGCCCGGACGCCGCCGTCGTCGACATCCGCCTGCCGCCCGGCCACACCGACGAGGGCCTGCGCGCGGCCGTCGCGATCCGCCGGGACCACCCCGGCACCGGCGTACTGATCTTCTCTCAGTACGTGGAGACCGCGTACGCGGCGCGGCTGCTGGGCGGCGGGGCGGGCGGCGTCGGCTATCTGCTCAAGGAACGGGTGGTGGACATCGCCGAGTTCGTCGACGCGCTGGAACGCGTCGCGGCGGGCGGCACCGCGCTCGACCCGGAGGTCGTCACCCAGTTCTTCGGCGCCGGCCGCCGCGCCGCCGCCCTGGACACCCTCACACCACGCGAACGCGAAGTCCTCGCCCACATGGCCCAGGGCCGCACCAACCAGGCCATCGCCGCCGCCTTCGTCGTCACCGAACGCGCCGTCGAGAAGCACATCGCGCACATCTTCACCAAGCTGGACCTCCCGCCGTCCGGGACGGACCACCGCCGGGTGCTCGCCGTGCTGCGGTACCTGGAGGCGGTGGGGTAGGGGCAGGGCTACGGGGCGGTGGCGGGCGGCGGTGACAGCTGCCACGAGTGGCCCCGGCGATCCCGGTCCTGAGCAGGTCCGCGACGCGCGTCGAAGGCGCGTCCGTCACCGGGCACCTCCCGGCGCCGTCACCGGGCCCCCTCCGGCGCGGGAGCCAGCAGCCGGGTGAGCGCGCGGCGGGTGCGGTCCTGGGCCTGGGGGTCGGCGAAGAGCTGGATGGCCTGGTTGAGGCCGGTGTAGAGGCCGATCAGCTCGAAGACGAGCTGGTCCGGGTCGGTGTCCGGGGGCAGCTCGCCCGCGTTCACGGCGTACCGGATCTCGTTGGCCAGCCGGCGGCGCCAGAGCAGGGAACGGCGTACCACCGCGTCGCGGATGGGCCCCACGCGCGCGTCGAACTCGACCGCCGCCGTGGTGAAGAAGCAGCCGCCGGGGAAGGCGCCGTGCTCGCGCTCCAGATAGGTGATCCAGTACTCGCAGACGGCCCGGAGGCGGGCGAGGCCGCGGGCCGTGCCGGCGGCGGGTTCCCACACCGCCCTGGAGAAGATCGCGGACGCGCCGTCCAGGGAGGCGAGCTGGAGGGTCTCCTTGGTGCCGAAGTGGCCGAGGACGCCGGCCTTGCTCATGCCCAGGTCGGTGGCGAGGCGGCCGATGGTCAGCCCGTCCAGCCCCTCGACCGAGGCGATCGCGATGCTGCGGTCGATGATCCGGTCCCGGGTCCGGCGGGACTCGGCGGCGGACTTGCGTGGGCTCATGCCGCCATCGTAGCCAGCGCGTCCCGCCCCGCCCGCAATTAACTTCCGACCGATCGGTTGCTATATTTCCGGCCGGTGCGGCCGGCGCCACCGCACCAGGCGGCGCACCGGTCGCGTCGCGCCGTCCACGACCCGAGGAGAGCAACCGTGCCGGGAACCCGTATCGCCGCGCTGGGCCACCACCAGCCGGCCCGCGTCCTGACCAACGACGACCTGGCGGGCATGGTCGACACCAGTGACGAGTGGATCCGGCGGCGCACCGGCATCGCCACCCGCCGGATCGCCGACGAGGAGTCGGTGGCCGACCTGGCCACGGCCGCCGCCGCCAAGGCCCTGGCCGCCTCCGGGCTGGCCCCCGGCGACATCGGTATGGTCACCGTCGCCACCTGCTCGGCCATCGACCGCTGCCCGTCCACCGCCGCCCAGGTCGCGGCCGCGCTCGGCATCCCCTCGGCCGTCGCGTACGACCTGAACAACGGCTGCGCGGGCTTCTGCACCGCGCTCGCCTCGGCGGACCACGCGGTCCGTGCGGGCGCCGCCCGGCACGCCCTGGTCATCGGGGCCGAGAAGATGTCGGACGTCACGGACTGGACCGACCGCGGCACCTGCGTCCTGCTCGGTGACGGCGCGGGCGCCGCCGTGGTGAGCGCCGCCGAGTCCGCGCACATCGGACCCGTCGTCTGGGGCTCCGACCCCACCCGTGCCCAGGCGGTGCGCCTGATGGGCGACTGGCACCCGCGCTTCGCGCAGGAGGGGCAGACGGTGTTCCGCTGGGTCACCACCGAACTCGCCCCGCTGGCCCGGGAAGCCTGCGAACGGGCCGGTGTCGCCCTCGCCGATCTCGCCGGAGTCGTCACCCACCAGGCCAATCTGCGCATCATCGAGGCCGTGGTGCAGCAACTCGGCCTGCCCGAGGACGTGGTGATCGCGCGCGACGTGGTCGAGTCCGGCAACACGTCCGCCGCGTCCGTGCCGCTCGCCCTGTCCAAGATGGTGGAGCGCCGCGACCTGCCGGCCGGCGGGCCGGTCCTGCTGCTGAGCTTCGGGGGCGGGCTGTCGTACGCGGGGCAGGTGGTGGACTGCCCGTAGGCGGGGCGCGTCCCGGCGGGGATCCGCCGTTTCTTCCGTGGGACGGGGGCACTCGGTGCTGGAACGTTCCTGTTCCGCTACGGCTGGAGAGCCCGATGTCGTTCAACCCTTTGGAGCAGCGGGGCATCCCGCTGGACCGGCAGGTGCGCAACTGGCGTGAGCTGAACGTAACGCCGATCGACCCGGACCAGTGCGACCCGTACACCCGGTGCCGCATCATCACGATGAACGGGATCGAGGTGGAGGCGATCCTGTTCGGTCACCAGCTGGCACGGCACTGTCCGGACATGGAGATCAAGCAGCAGCTGGCGCGTACCCGCTACATCGAGGCCCAGCAGCAGAAGGCGGTCAACTGGCTGCTGCCGGGCGTCTCGTCGGTGCTGGAGACGACGATCGCCTACGAGCAGGTGGCCGTGGATCTGACGGCGTGGGTCGCGCGGATGGAGCCCGACCCGTACCTCAAGCAGGCGTACCAGTTCGGGGTGCTGGAGGACTTCGACCACCTGTACCGGTACGCGAACCTGTACGAGATGATCGAGCACCGCAAGGCGGAGACGATCGTGGACGGGCTGACCGAGGTGATGCCGGGCCGCCCCACCCCGGTGCACCACCGCCACCCGGTGGACAACGTGCGCGAGCCGTACGACAAGACCAAGGCGCACCCGCTGTCGAAGCTGCACGCGCTGACGGTCATGTCGGCCGAGCAGCAGACGATGAACTTCTACATGAACACCGGCCCCACCTACATGGAGCCGATCGCCCGCCAGCTCTACCAGGAGATCGGGCTGATCGAGGAGGAGCACGTCACGCACTACGAGTCGCTGGTCGACCCGGGGGAGACATGGTGGGAGCAGCTGGTCAACCACGAGTACAACGAGTGCTACCTGTACCACTCCTTCATGGAGCAGGAGAGCGACCCGAAGGTGAAGGCCATCTGGGAACTGCACCTGAACATGGAGCTGGAGCACCTGCACATCGCCTGCGACCTGATGCGCCGCCACGACGGGCGCGAACCGGCCGAGGTGCTGGCCCCCGAGCTGCCCGACGTGCTGACGTTTGAACCGAACAAGGGGTACCTGCGGGAACTGATCGCCGAGCAGCTGGACCTGACCACGCTGGGCGCGGGCTACGTCCGCGAGGCCCACGAGCGGTTCGAGTCGATGCAGGAAGCCCTCAACGGCGGCGGGACGACGCCGAGCGACCGGGTGCTGGCCGAGCACGACAAGCTGATCGGCGGCGACTACCGGCTGCAGACGGAGGGCGAGCACCCGGTCGCCGCGCTGCGGACGGAGGAGCGGTGACGGCCCCGGCGGACCGCGCCGAGGACGGGCGGACCACGGCGACGACCGACCCGGCCACCGACCGGAACCCCACGCCGGACACGGACGTGGTCGCGCTGCTGATCGCCCAGCACGGACAGATCCGCAACCTCTTCGACGAGGTGGAGCAGAGCAGCGGGGACGCCCGCCGGGACGCGTTCCGCCGGCTGGTGCGGATGCTGGCGGTGCACGAGACGGCCGAGGAGGAGGCCGTCCACCCGTATGTGAAACGGACGGCGGACGGCGGGGACGACATCGTCGCGGACCGGCTCGGCGAGGAGAAGACGGCCAAGCGGACACTGTCCGCGCTGGAGGACCTGGACCCGGAGGACGAGGCGTTCCTGCCGCGCCTGCTGTCCCTGCGGACGGACGTGAGGGAACACGCGCGTGCCGAGGAGCGCTACGAGTTCAACCAGCTGCGGCGGCTGAACGACCCGGCCCGGCTGGCTTCGTTGGCCAAGGCCGTCAAGGCGGCCGAGTCCGCCGCGCCGACGCACCCGCACCCCGGGGTGGAATCCGGCGCGATGAACGCCGTGCTCGGCCCGGTGGCGGCGATCGCCGACCGTACGCGCGACGCCGTCCGCAAGGCCATGGGCAAGGATGGCTGAGTACCTGGGTAGTACCTGGGTACCGCGCCGGGCCGGTGCCCGCGGAGAGCGAGGGGCGGACCTCCACCGGACGTCCGCCCCTGCTTCGTCAGCCCCTTGCTTCGTCAACCCTTGTCGCGTCAGCCCCTTGCTTCGTCCGCCCTTGTCGCGTCAGCCCCTTGCTTCGTCGGCCCCCTGACGCGTCAGCCCCCTGTTTCCTCAGCCCGCAGCCTTCGCCGGGCACAGTCGCCGCGGCTGCTCGTCGCCGCGCAGCCGGGCGTCCACGCAACCGCCGGGGAGGCCGGCGTGGGCCGTGGTGCCGAAGTTGGCGGTGACGGTGAGCTTGCCGTTGCCGAACTCCGTACGCTGCACGAGGTTGTCGTCGGTCAGGCGGCGGAACGAGGTCAGCTGCTCGGTGCCCGCCGCCTTGTGCAGCGGTGAGAAGTACTTCTGCAGCGCGGCCAGCTCGGGCCCGGACTTCTTGATGGACGGGCCGTCGAGCACGTAGTTCAACGGGATGTTGTAGAGCATCGCCAGCAGCGCGCGGTCGGTCTTCTGCTTCGGCAGCTTGTTGTACGACAGCTCCCACCGCTCGGCGTTGACGAGCGAGCTGTGCAGCGCGGTCTCGTACAGCGGCACCCGGTAGGCCGGGTCGTACATCGCCTTCGCCAGGTCGGCCGGCAGCTCGACCGGCTTGAAGAACATCTTGGGGGCGCTCTGCGGGTACCAGGCGCCCCAGGTCTCCTTGTCGCGCTGGAGCTTCCACAGGCCGTCGGCGACCGGGGTGGCCGCCCCGTGGTTGAACGCCAGCACCTCGTTGGCCCAGGACTGGGCGCTCTCCGAACCCAGGACGAGCTTCTTGTCCTGGGCCAGGCGCCGCATCCGGGCCAGCCGGTTCGCGCGGTCGTCCGCCTTGGTCATCGGGTGGGCGGCGCTGTGGTCGCGGAACTCCTCACCGGTCGCGTCGACGTCGAGGAAGTAGCTGTCGGCGTCGTTGGCGGTCATGGCGCGGGTGCGGTCGGCGAGGTAGTGGTGCTGCGGCTCGGCCTGTTCGAAGGCGCGCGAGCTGAGGTAGCAGCCGCGGTCGCCGAACCCGGTCTCCGGCTTGCCCTCGGCGTCCCGTACGCAGAAGTCGGGGTAGACCGTGCCGGGCCACTTGGAGGTGGGGGAGTCGGCGCTCTTCGGGTCCTGGCCGTTGGCGAACGTGTCGTACGGGCCGACGAGGTAACCCGCCTTCTTCGCCGCCTTCACGGCCGCGGCGTCCATCGGATCGGCCCCGGCGTCGTAACCGAGCCACATCCGGTCCACACCCAGCTTCCGCAGCTCCTCGACGCCGCCGGCCTTGCGCGCGTCGCCCCACACGTACGCGTGGAAGGCGCCGAGCAGCCGGCCGTTCGCCGGATTCCTGCGGATCTTCTCGCGCAGGCTGCCGAGCTGTCCGTGCTCGGAGAGCCAGGAGCGGTAGTCGGCGCCGGGCGCGACGGGGTTGCCGTCGGTGAGGGCGAAGGTGACGGTGTAGTCGCGGGTGCCGTCGCCGCCGTCGAAGGCGTGGGTGGTGGAGGTGGTCAGCCGTCCGCCGTCGGAGCGGAACTTCAGCGAGGTGCCGAGGTCGGTGGGGGTGAGGTAGCTGACGCCGTGGCCCTTGCCCAGGGAGTAGCCCCACAGCGGCAGTTCGAGCTGGCCCCCCACGTCGATCGCGTCGCCCGTGAGGCCGCCCTTCGCGGAGTTCCAGAACGCGTCGCGCACGGGGATGTCCAGGCCCTCGCCGCGCGGCAGCTGGACGGACGACGCGGCCCGGTCGGTGCCGGTCACCGGCCAGGTGAGCGAGCCGTCGCGGTCCGCCTTCATGCTGACCCGCAGCCGCCCGTGGTCGGCGCGCGCGGTCACCGTCAGGCCCTGGTCCGGGTAGCTCCAGCGGGCGCCGCCGTCGGTGCGCTCGACCGGGCCGGGCGTGCCGAGGGCGGTGCCGGACGGGGCGGACAGGGCCAGGCTCCTGCCGTCCGCCGTACGGGCGTTGACGGCGAGCGTGCCGGTGTCGACGGTGGCCGTGCCGCCCCGTACGGGGATGTCGATGTGCCGCCCTCCGACGGTCCCGGCCACGGCCTGGCTGCTGCACCCGGAGGCGCCGACAGTGGCCGTGGCCGTCAGTACGAGGGAGGCGGCGAGCACGCGCGTACCGGTACGGGAGCGGGGTCGGGTGCGGGCGCCGGGGCGGGGCTCGCCGCCGGTCGGGGTGATCTTGGAATCCATGGACACGTGGATAGTGCGCGGGGTTAAGAACTCTCTAAGAAGCCCTGGCACGACGCGAGCAGCCATGTCTTCGGGAAGCACGCGTCGGTTGCTCGGGGGAGCGAAGTGTTCGGCCGTGGCGGTCGCGGCCGGGGAGCGGCGCGTGGTGCTGGCATTAGATGAACGTTAGGTCCGCAGGCCAGGGTGAGGGACGCCTGCTGTGGCCGTGGCGTTGTCCGCCGTGGCCCGGCGGCCGGTTCGGGCTGTCCTGTGTACCCAGGCGGTCTGTCACCGATGGGCAAGGACGGCGGCGCCGGTACGCGTCCGTACCGCTGACTGTTGCCTCGGAGTCAGGTTGTTGCGAAGTCCTGCTGCGGGGCTTCGGGCTGAAGCGTTAGGGAGAAATCGATGCATCCGATATCCGCCGTACGTGGCGTCGGCAGACGGATCGGCGTTCTGTGTCTTGCGCTGTTCGCTGCGTGCGGACTGCTGAACGGAAATGCGACACCGGCCCACGCGGACACCACCCAGCCGTGGACCGTCATCGAGTGGGACATCACGGGGATGAAGGGCAAGACCGCCAGTCCGGGCGCGGCCAGCAACTACCGTGCCATGGTCGCCCGCCTTCGGGACATCTCCAGTCACCAGATCCTCAACGATGTGCGAGAGAGCATGCCGCAGGGCACCGGCCGCTACATCGAGGTCAGGGTCAGGGACCGCGGCGCAGCCACCCAGCACCGGCTGTCCCTGTATCTGCGCGCGGACAACCTCTACCTCGACGGCTTCACGGTCCAGGGACAGAACTACAGCTTCCGAGAAGCCCCGCGGGAAATGGTGACGGGGTTCAGCCGTTTCTACCGCAACCAGGGCAACATGCTGTTCGATGTTCTTCCCTACACCGGGCACTACAGGGACCTGGCCGAGTCCCAGGCTCGTAGTGAAGCCTCCTACGACGCGAGTCACATGTTCCAGTACCTCGACACGATGACGGGGCTGACGGAGAACAACTGGTACGGGGCGCGGTCCCACATCGCCTTCGTCATCGGCGCCACCTCCGAAGCCGCCCGTTTCGGCTGGATCGAGAACCGTATCGCCCGGAGCATCCACGCGGGCAGCGATTACGACGGGGAGGGCTCCTACTCGTTCATCGGTGGATTCGGTGTGGATTTGGAGAACAACTGGGAGCGTCTGTCGCGCATCGTTCATGCCGGCATGAACAACGAGAGTCTCCCCGCCGCGCAGCACGCCCGGATCGCCGGACGCATCTACGCGAACCTCCACGAGATCCAGTACGGCACGACGCGCAACAACCAAGCCGGCCCCCGGATCGCCCCTTTCATCACGCTCTACGGCGCCTGACTCCGTCCGGCCGGGGCGCCCCGCCGCCCGTCCCCGTGGGTGTTGTCCCGGCGACCGATGTGCGATTAGGTTAGGCTTACCTAAGTCGAGGTCGGACGCGCTGCGTACGACCCGGCCGAAGTCGTCTGTGCCCGCGCCGGAGCGCCGGGCGGGAAGCGGGTTGTCGATGGGAGCGTCGATGAAGACATCGGTGGGCACGTCGACGGGCGCGGTCGGGGGAACCCTGCCGGGTGCCGCGACGGGTACGGCGACGGGAGCGGTACGGGGGACGGTGCCGGGCGCACCCTCCGGCGGACCGGCGGGAACGGGGGCGGCGGAAGCCGTGCCCGCCGGCCCGCCGCACACGTCGCGCCCGGCACCGGCCGAGATCGTGGACAGCCCGCGGATCGTCGCGCTGGCCGCCTCCGTGGCGGGCGGACGCGACGCCGCCGTACGGGAGTTCTGGGCCGAGGCCGCCACGCAGGGGACCCCGCTCGTCGAGCCGATCCCCTGGGACCCCGAGCACCGGGCCGTCACCTTCCTGTGGCGCGGCACGGACCGGACCCGCCGGGTCCTCCTGCTGGTCGACCGCCTGGTGGACCGCGCGCACCTCGCGGGCAGCCTGATGCGCCGGATCCACGGCACCGACGTCTGGCACCTCACCTACCGGCTGCCCTCCGACCACCGCGGGTCGTACGTCATCGCGCCCGACACGGGGGCGGAGGGCGGACGGGCCCGTACGGGGGACGTTTCGGTCGCGATGCCGGAGGTGCCGGTGTCGGCGCAGGCGGTGTCGGCGGCGCCGGTGCTGTCGCCGGCGCCGGTCTCCGAGCCTGCGGACGACTTCCAGGCCCGGCTGCTCCCGCTGCTCGCCGCCGCGCGGCCCGACCCGCTCAACCCGCACGTCATGCCGTCGCGTTGGCGCGGTGAGGGCGGCTCGGTCTTCGAGCTGCCCGACGCCCCGCCGCAGCCGTGGCGGCCGTGGGCCGCCGGACCCGACGGGAACATGGCCCGGGGTACGGTCGAACGGCACCGGCTGACCAGTGCCGCCCTCGCCGCCCGCCGCGACATCTGGACGTACGTACCGCCGGGGCCGCTCCCGGACGGCGGGGCCGACACGCTGGTGCTCCTGGACGGCGACATGTGGTTCGGGCGGCTCGGGGTGCAGGGCCTCTTCGACCGGCTGATCGCGGACGGCGTGCTGCCGCCGCTGGTCGTGCTGGCGCCGGACGCCGTGGACAACGCCACCCACGCCCGCGAGTTCGGCGGCCGGCAGGCGTACACGAACTTCCTCGCCGCCGAACTGCTGCCCTGGGCAGCGGCGCGGCTGCCGGTGACGTTCGACCCGTCGCGCACGGTGGCCGCGGGCGAGAGCCTGGGCGGACTCACCGCGCTGTACGCCGGTTTCGCGGCGCCGCACCGGTTCGGCAACGTCCTGGCCCAGTCGCCCGCGCTGTGGTGGCGGCCGGAGGGGGCGGGCCCGGTGAACGGGAGCGACGTCGCGGAACGGCCGTCCTGGCTGGCGGAACGGTTCGCCGCGGGGGGCCGCCGCGAGCTGCGGACCCACCTGCGGGCAGGCCGGTACGCGGGCGACGCGCGCACCCGCTCCCGGGAACTGCGCGACACGCTGCGTGTCCTCGGCCATCCGGTCACGTACAGGGAGTACAACGGCGGTCATGACCACGCCTGCTGGGCGGGCGGCCTGGCGGAGGGGCTGGCGGACCTGCTGGGCCGACCGGCCGCCGACGCCGGAACACGAGGGTTCGCATGAAGCCCTTCACCCCGCGCCTCGCGTACTACGCCCTCAAGTCGCGCGCGTACCACGCCGTCCTGCGCACGCCCCGCTTCCGTACGGCCAAGTCGGCGGACCCGGCGAGCCCGGCACCCCCGTCGGCTCCGTCGGCGACGGAACGCCGACCGGACCGCCCACAAGGTGCCACGACGGATCGCCGGCACCGGCCCGCCAAGGACCGCGCGCAACGGCCGGTCGCGGAACGCGCGCAGCGGCCCGCCAAGGACCGCCCGCAACGCTCCGCCAAGGACCGCCCCCAGCGGTTCCCCAAGGACCGCCCGCAGCGGTCCGTCCCTGACCGTCCTCACCGGCGTACCAAGGCCCTCGCCGGATGACGGACGCGGCGCCCCGCCCCACCAGTGCCGGGGCGGGGCGCCCTTGATACGGACGGGTGGCGGGCGGCGGTCACGGGCCGCCCGCCACCCGCCCATCACCCGTGCGCCACCCGCCCCTTGCGCGGTCCCTGGGCGTCCCCCGTACGCCACTTCTGTGACTCCTGCCACGCGGGCCCCTCCCGCCCCGCCCGGCTCCTTAAGATCGGCCGGTGCCCGCAGACATATCTCTGACGACGACTCTCCTGCTGTGCCTGGCCGCCCTGGCGGCGGGCTGGATCGACGCCGTCGTGGGCGGCGGCGGTCTGCTGCTCCTGCCGGCCCTGCTCGTCGGCCTCCCGCACACGCCCGCCGCGTACGTCCTGGGGACCAACAAGTCCACGGCCGTGGTCGGCACCGCCGCCGCGGCCTGGACCTACGTACGCAAGGCCCCGATCGACCTGCGCACCGCCCTGCGCATCGGCCTGGCCGCACTCGGCGGCTCGCTGGGCGGCGCGTTCTTCGCGGCGGGCATCGACAGCGCGGTGCTGCGCCCGCTCATCATGGCCGTCCTGGTGGGTGTCCTGGCGTTCGTCCTCCTGCGCCCGGCCTTCGGCACCGCCCCGCCGCCCTCGGGGCCCGTCACCCGGCGGCGCCTCCTGGCCGCGCTCCTGGTGGCGGGCCTGGGCATCGGCTTCTACGACGGCCTCATCGGCCCCGGCACCGGCGCCTTCCTCGTCGTCGCGCTGGCCGCGATCCTGCACATGGACCTGGTGACGTCCTCGGCCACCGCCAAGGTCGTCAACGTGTGCACCAACGTCGGCGCCCTGGCCATGTTCGCCTACCAGGGCACGGTTCTGTGGCAACTGGGCGCCCTGCTGGCGGTGTTCAACTTCGTCGGCGGCACGGTCGGCGCGCGCATGGCCCTCAAGCGGGGGGCCGGGTTCGTGCGCGGGGTGCTGGTCGTGGTCGTGGTGACGCTGCTGTGCAAGCTGGCCTTCGACCAGTGGCTGGCCTGAGGGCCATGGCGCCGACCGGCCTGGGGCCGGTGGCGGCCGGCTGCCGTCAGTTCATGGACTTCGTCGCCGTGACGGCGGTCAGCAGGACGGCGGAGTCCTGAAGGGCCTTCAGGCCGTGCCGCTCGTGGGGGACCGGCATCACCTGCCCGGCGATCAGGTCCCGGTCGTCACTCGTCCCGGTCAGCCGCACCCGGCCGTGCAGCACCTGGAGGCTGGCGGCCGGGGGCGTGACGTGCTCGTCCAGGGCGGCGCCCTCGATGAGCGCGATCACGGTCTGCCGGAGCGGGCCGTCCTGGAGGAAGAGGTGGGCGCTGCGCCCGTGAGCGGAGGCCCTGGCGTCGTCGAGCTGGCGGCGGGCGAGCGAGCTGAGGTCGTCCATGACGCGGCCTTTCGATCGGGGGTCCATCGGGGGTCCATCGGGGTCCGTCGGGGGGTCGTCGGGGGGCCACGGCGCCGGGGATCGGCGCCGGTTCCGGTACTGGTACCCGTATCGCCTCCGCCCACCGCACCGCCGTGCGGCCCGGTCCATCCTGACGGGTGGCCGGTCGGCTGCCGAATGGCCGCCCGGCCGCGGAATCGCCGTCGGACGGCGCACGGCCGGCGGGCGGCGGCCGGGCGATCGCCGGGGTCCGTACGATGCGAGGAACCTGATCAGCGACCCAGTGCCCGAAGGAGGCGTCCGGATGCGAGACGAACCGGCGGAACACGGCGGGCGGCGGGAACCCGCCGCGGCAGCGGACGGCGGCCCGGCCGGCTTCCTGACCGTCATGACGACGACCGACAGCGCCGAGAAGGCGGAGACGCTGGCGCGCGGCGCGGTGGAGGCGCGGGTGGCGGCGTGCGCGCAGATCAGTGCGCCCGTCACGTCCGTGTACCGGTGGGAGCAGGCCATCGAGACGGCACAGGAGTGGCAGGTGCTGTTCAAGACGGCGGCCGCTCGGTACGAGGCGCTGGAGGCGTACCTCGTCGCGGCGCACGACTACGACACGCCGGAGATCATCGCCACGCCCGTCACGCGGGGCGGGGCCGGCTATCTCGCGTGGGTCGCGGAGGAGACGAGCTGACGTGGGAGGGCGGTCCGAGGCGCGGGGGTCCGGGGCGCGGGGGCCCGAGGTACGGCGGTCCGAGCTACGGGGGTCCGAGCTACGGGGGTCCGAGCTACGGGGACCAGCGGGGCGGGGCGGCCGCGGGCGCCGGGGCGGACGGCGGGCCCGTGGCCGGCTGAGCGCTGCCGGAGCCGGGCTGGCGCTGTGCCTCCTCGTGGCGCCCGCGAGCGGCGCCGTCACCGACGCGGCCGGTGACGGCGGGAGCGGCGGGGGTGCGGGCGGCTGGACGAGCGAGGACGCGGCCCGGTACTGGACGGCCGGGCGGATGGCGGCGGCCGTCCCGGCGGGCGCGGGCAGCGGCAAGAGCGCCGCTCCGCCGGGGGAGAGCGCCGGTGCGCCCGGCGCGCGCGCCACGGCGGGCGCCGCCCGGTCCGCCCGGCACTTCGGCGGCGTGCCCTCCGTCGGCGTGCTGTTCTCCGTCGACCAGGACGCACGGGCCCACCACTGCACCGCGAGCGTCGTCCGCAGCCCGCACCGCGACCTGATCCTGACGGCCGGGCACTGCAAGCCGGGGTCCCGTGCGGCCTTCGTACCGCAGTATCGTTCCGGCGCCACCACCCAGCCGTACGGGGTCTGGGCGGTCGAACGCGGCTTCACCGACCCGCGACGCAGCGGCACCGGCCCCGGATCGGACCTGGACTTCGCGTTCGCGACGGTCGCGCCGGACGGCCGGGGCCGCACACTGGAGTCGGTGACCGGCGGCAACATCCTGCTGCGCACCCCCGGTTACACCACGGACGTCACCGTCATCGGCTACCCCACCGCCCGCAACGACCCCGCCGACCAGGCCGTCCGGTGCGATGTACGGACCAGCCGGCTCACCGGGCAGCGGCAGCTGCGCATGGAGTGCGGCGGGTTCTACGGCGGCACGTCGGGCGGCCCGTGGCTGAGCCGCTTCGACGAGCGGACGAAGACCGGGTACGTGGTCGGCAACATCGGCGGCCTGAACGGCGGCGGCCCGTCCGGCCCGGACGGCCACCGGACGTCCTACAGCCCGTACTACGGCTCGGAGGTCTTCCGGCTCTACGCCCGCGCCGTCACCCGGTGACGGGTACGGCCCGCGGTGCCGTGCGGCTCCGTGCTCACCCGGAGCGATCCGGAGAGGACGCGGGACGGGCGTGGAGGAAGAGATGGTCCTCTTCCGCGCCCATGATGCCGGTGCCGGGCCGGACCTCGATCTCCTCGACCGTCAGCCCGGCGAGCCCGGCGCGGCGCCGCAAGTCCTGGCGGGTGCACCGAGGTGGGTGATACGTCCCGTAAAGGCCCTCGACGGGTGTCTCACCAGGGCGTTCGGGAACGCCGACGATGACGGCTCCGTCGGGCCGGGCGAGCGAGGCGAAGCGGGCCAGCGCCGAGACGAACACCGGCTCGGGAAGATTCATCAGGCAGAAGAAGCTGACCACGGCGTCGAACGTGCCCAGCCCGGTGGCCTGTTCGCCGAGCAGGTCCACCAGGAGGAACCGGGCCTCGGGCACGTTGGCGCGCGCGGCCGCCAGCATCGCTTCCGACACGTCGATCCCGGTGACGTCCAGCCCGCCGCCCGCACACAACTGCGCACAGGTGGGCCGTCCGGTGCCGCAGCCCGCGTCGAGCACCCGGGCCCCGCGTGGCAGACGCTTCAACAGCCGCTCGATGACGGCGATCTGGGAATCCTGGTGGGCGGGCGCCACTTCGGCATAGCGCGCGGCGACCCGATCGGCCACCTGCGCGGCCTCTTTGCCGTAGGGAGTCATGTCTGCTGCTGTCATGAGGAATTCGCCTTTCCGGAGGCACGTCATGTGCAAGGCCGTTCCCGCTCGCCCTTCCCGTAAGCGTTTTCTCGTCGAATGGTGTGCCGGCGGGCGTACGCCGGAGCATTCATTGGTGCCGCGCGCCACCTGGGAAACGTTCACGTGAGCTGAATGGGTGAAATGGGCAGGGGTGGCGGTCAGCGTGCGGCGGCTCCGGGCACTCAGAAAGTAACGCACTCGGTGGTGCGGGGCAGGGCGCGACGATCCGCAGGAATGACAGGGCGGCCGCTTTCCCTGTCTCCTTTCCGGCAGTCAGGAGGTTGGGCATGAGTGCATCGCAGGCTGCTGTGAATTTTCGCACGCGACCTTTCACTGACCGGTGCGACCGTATCCGGCGGCGTGGTGATCACGCGCTGATCGGAGTGAGCACGAACAACAGTTACTTCAGCGCTGAACGGCTCACCGCGCTGGTGCACTGGGCGCAAAGACACTTCCGGGCCGTCGACATCATCTGTGCCGACCTGCACATAGACACCGTGCTGACCGCTGAGGGGGCCGCTCCGGAGAGCGTCGGAAGGCGGGCTCGCAGACGCGTCACCGACGTGCGCCGCAGAATCCGCAAAGCCGTCCAATCGGCCTCGCCCGACGGTCCGGTGCCCGGTACCCACCTGCTCTCGGACTTCCAGCACAACGGCGCCTACCAGCGCTTGCGGGCGGACATCGACAGGGCCCTCTGCGAGGACCCGGAATTCGCGGACGCCTGCCACGACATGATCCGTATCCATCTGCTGGGCCAGCCGCAGAATACGGGTGGAACGCATTCCGCCGCCGGGCCCGTGGCCGGCGGCCCGGCAGACGCGGCGGAAGACGACCAGGTGCGGGCGGGGCTGCAGTATCTCAGCGGCGAACTGCCTTTCTTCGTGGACACCCCGAGCATTCTCGGCGTGCCCTCGTCGGTTTCCTGCTACCACCTGTTCACGCCTGTCCTCGGGCCGCTCTACATGCGGGAAAACGGTCTGCGGGCGGCGGACAACCAGGCATTCCTGGCGGTGACGCCGGACGACGCTCCCGTGCATCCGGACGACGCTCCCGCGCATCCGGACGACGCCGGCCGTCCGGGAGACGCCGGCTCCTCAGCGCCCGGGCGTCCCGGCGGAGCAGGGGACGTGACGTGAGCGGACGGCCTCCCGGCGAGCAGGCCGCCCACCCCGCCGGTACGGACGTGGCCTTCCCGCTCTCCCGGCGCGGTGACGTCGTCCCCGCCGAGTGCGCCTGGCTGCGCGACGAGCGCCCGGTCGCCCGGGTACGCACGCTGGCCGGCGACCCGGCTTGGCTGGTGTCCACCTACGACCTGGCCGGCCGGGTCCTGGACGACGAGACCTTCAGCCTCTCCGCCACCGCCGCCCCCGGCGCGCCCCAGCAGTACGCGCCCACCTTCCCCGTCCAGATCCGCAACAACCTGTCGCGCATCAAGGACGAGGGGACGCGGGATGCCGTGATGCAGGCCCTGTCGCCCCGCGCGATCAAGCAGGCGGCGGACCGGTTCCGGCACCGGGCCGACGCACTGATCGACGAGCTGCTGGCCGAGGGCCCGCCCGTCGACCTCAAGGACCGGTTCGCCGACCCCTACACCGCGTCCGTGATGTGCACCGTCCTGGGGTTGCCCGACGACGACTGGCGCCGGCTGATGAGCGGTCTGGACATCAGCATCATGACCGCGCCCCGCCCCCTCGAAGGCGCCTTGGCCAACTGGGACAAGGGAATGTCCCACATGGCCGGGCTGCTGCGGGCGCCCGGCGCGACCGACGCGCCCGGCCTCCTCGGCGCGCTGGCACGGGTCCGCGCCGACAGCGGTGGCGGCGAGGAGGCGAGTACCGACGAACACCTCACGATGACGCTGCACTCCCTGTTCGAAGCGGGAGCGGTCAGCACCTCCGCCTTCCTGACGCTGGCGATCCTGCTCCTGCTCCGTGACAGCGAGCAACGGCGGTGGCTGGGGGACCACCCCGAGGCCATCGGCCCGGCGGTGGAGGAACTGCTGCGCTACAACCTGTCCATCGGTGACGCACTGCCGCGCATCGCCACCCGGGACACCGAACTGGGCGGCGTGCCCGTCGCCGCGGGCGACCTCGTCCTCGTCCTGGTCGAAGGCGCCAACCACGACCCGGCCGTCTTCCGCGACCCGGGCCGGCTGGACCTGACCCGGACGCCCAATCCCCACCTGGCGTTCGGCAGCGGCCGCCACTACTGCCCGGCCACCACGCTGGCCCGGGCCCACGCGGCCACCGCGCTCACCGCCCTGCTCGCGCGCCTGCCCGGCCTGCGCCTGGCCGTCCCCGCCGATGAGCTCAACTGGCGCTCCGGCTGGATCAAACGCACACCTGAACGCCTGCCGGTGCTCTGGTGACGTGCCCCGCCGGGACCACGCCGGAGGCGACCGACTCCGCGGCGGCACGAACGGCGTTCCTGAACCTGCTGCGGTCGCGTGCGGTGGTGCGCCGCTACACCCGCGAACCGGTCGACGACGCGCTGCTCGACGCACTGCTGGACGTCATGCCGGCGGCACCCACGGCCGCCAACAAGCAGGCATGGGGTTTCGTGGCCGTCCGGGACCCCTACACGGTGCGCTGCCTGCGGGCCTTCGCGCCGGGCATGATCGGCCTGCCGCCGCTGGTGGTCACGGCGTGCTTCGACCGCGACCGTGCCGCCCGCGAGGACAGCGGGCCCACGGACGTCGGGCTGCTGTGCGTGGCCATGGCCGTACAGAACCTGCTCCTGGCCGCGCACGCGACCGGCCTGGGCGGCTGTCCCGTCAGCAGCTTCTCCCGGACCGCCGTCGGCCGCCTGCTGGCACTGCCGCCCCACCTCGAACCCGTCCTCCTCGTACCGGTCGGCCACCCGGCGGACCCGGTGCGCCCCTCCGCCCGACGCCACCGTGACGAAGTGATCCGCCATGGCACCTGGACCTGACCAGCCGACGACAGCACCCGACCTGACCGATGACATCGTCCTGCTGGCCGCCTTTCTCCTCAGCAGCGCCCACGGCCTGCTGGACGAACCCCCGGCGTACGGCCCGGCCCGCTGCGCCGACGGCGCCCGGCGCGCCCTCGAACTGCTGGACGCGTACGGGGAGCCGGACCCGGCTCTGCTGAGAGTCCGCACGCAGCTGGAGGACGCGATGTGCGGCCCCATGGCCGACGTGGACCTGCCGTCCCTGCTCCGTACGGCGTGCGAGCAGATGCTGGACGTCATCACGGCCCGCCGGGCGGGGGCGCCGCACGTGCCGGCCACCGGCTGACGTCGCACACCGCGCAGCCGTGGCCCGTCACCCTGCCGTGACACACCGCGGCGCCGCCGTCACCGCAGCGCCACCGACACCCCGTCCTCCTTCGGCCCGAGGAAGCGCGGATCGGGCCGTACGGCGGCCTCGGCCGCCGCCTTCGCCGCCGCGAACACCTCGCGGGTCCCGCCGTAGTACCAGGTCACGTCGTGCCGGGCGTCGACGCCGACCCCGTACGCGTCGATACCGGCCGCACCGCACAGCGCCAGCGCGCGCCGGATGTGGAAGCCCTGGCTGACCAGGACGGCCCGGTCCACGCCGAAGACCCGGTGGGCGCGGGAGCACGAGTCCCAGGTGTCGAAACCCGCGTAGTCGCTGACGATCCGGTCCGCCGGGACGCCGTGCGCGACCAGGTACCGGCGCATGGCGTCCGGCTCGTCGTAGTCCTCGCGGCTGTTGTCGCCGGTCACCAGGAGCGCGCGGACCGTGCCGCGCTCGTAGAGGCGGGCGGCGGCGTCCAGCCGGTGCGCCAGGTACGGGGAGGGCTCGCCGTCCCACAGCCCCGCGCCGAAGACCACGGCGACCGGCGCCGCCGGGACGTCCTCGACCGTACGGATCCGGGACGCCGCGGCGGCGTTCATCCACGTCGCCGGCAGCAGTGCCAGGACGCACGCCAGCACGGCGACCTGGAAGACCCGCCGCTGTCCGCGCCGCGTCCGGGGTAGGCGCACTCGGCTCCGTACGCGCCGTAGCCGCCCTTCCCGCTGTGCCTGCTGTGGCCGCTGTGCCTGTTGTGACTGATGCGTCCGCTGTGTCATCCGTTGCCCCCGTTGTTCTTGTTGCTGACGCAAGCAGCGACGCGCCGTGGCCTGGCATGGTTGCGGGAACGAGGGGGCCGGGCCCCCGCCCCGTACCGCACCCGAAGGAGCCCGCCCGGATGACCACCGAGCCCGAGCGCCTGCCGTTCTTCGTCTACGGAACGCTGCGCCCCGGCCGGGCCAACCACGCCCGGTGCCTGCGCGGCCGCACGGCGTCCGAGGAATCCGCCCTGGTCAGAGGCGTGTCGCTGTACGAGGGACCAGGTTATCCGTACGCCGTGCCGGGCCCCGCCGAAGCCGTCGTGCACGGCGACCTCATAGCGCCGCGCGAGGACGCCTACGACTCCGTGCGCGCCGCCCTGGACCGGCTGGAGGGGTACGTTCCGGGCGGCCCCGGCAACCTCTACGAGCGGGTGGCGCGGCAGGCCGAGTGCGTGGACGGCCGGAGCGTACGGGCCTGGATGTACGTGGCCGCCGCACCGCTCGCCGCCCGGCTGCGCGCGTCCGGCCCACCGATACCCGGCGGCGACTGGCTGCGCGGACGCGCTGCGGGGGCGCCGCCCTGTACGGCCGCCCCGGCCGCCCGTCCAGCGCCGCCGCCCGGTTAATCTGGACGACTTCCCCCGAACCGCAACAGGACCCGGCGGCTCCGCCAGTACTGGAAGCCCCGGCGGCCCCAGCAGCAGACAGGTGTGATCCCAGCGTGCCCCCCTCCACCCCGAGCCCGGCGAACCCCCCGTTCCCCAAGGCGGAACTGCACCTCCACATCGAGGGCACCCTGGAACCCGAGCTGGCCTTCGCCCTCGCCGAGCGCAACGGCGTCACCCTGCCGTACGCCACCGAAGACGAGCTGCGTCGCGCGTACTCCTTCAGCGACCTCCAGTCGTTCCTGAACCTCTACTACGCGCTGATGGCGGTCCTGCGCACCGAGGACGACTTCGCCGACCTCACCCACGCCTACCTGGCGCGCGCGGAGGCCCAGGGTGTCCGGCACGCGGAGATCTTCTTCGACCCGCAGGCGCACACCGCGCGCGGCGTCCCCGTCGGCACGGTGATCGAGGGCCTGACGCGCGCCCTGGACACCGCCGAGGAGCGGTACGGCATCACCACCCGCCTGATCATGTGCTTCCTGCGCGACGAGAGCGCCGAGTCGGCCCTCGCCACCTTCGAGGCGGCCCGCCCGTACCTGGACCGGATCACCGCCGTCGGCCTGGACTCGGCGGAGGTCGGGCACCCGCCGTCGAAGTTCAGGGAGGTCTACGCGCTGGCGCGGGAGGCCGGGCTCAAGTGCGTGGCGCACGCGGGCGAGGAAGGCCCGCCGTCGTACGTCTGGGAGGCGCTGGACGTCCTCGGCGTGGACCGGGTCGACCACGGCGTGCGCTGCCTGGAGGACGAGCGGCTGGTCGCCCGCCTGGTCGCCGACCAGGTGCCGCTCACCGTCTGCCCGCTGTCCAACGTCCGGCTGCGCGTCATCGGCGAACTGGCCGACCACCCGCTGCCCGCCATGCTGGAAGCGGGCCTGCTGGTCACCGTCAACTCCGACGATCCCGCCTACTTCGGCGGCTACGCCGACGACAACTTCACCGCCGTACGCGACGCCCTGAACCTGGACGAGGAGACCCTGCGCACCCTCGCCCGCAACTCCTTCCGCGCGTCCTTCCTGGACGAGCCGACCCGCGAGGCGTACCTCAAGGAGGTCGAGGCGCACGGCCGTACGTGACCGTGCGGCGGGCCGGGGACGCCGACGGTCCCCGGCCGCGTGACCGACGCCACCGTTGACCTCAAGTCCGGTTGAGTTCCTAGGTTCTTCCTCATCAGGCACGACGCCCGTAACGGGCAGAGGAGGCACCACCATGGAGTACTCGCACAGCGACGCCGAACTGGCCGGCCAGCCCATCGGCTACTGGGCCTGGGCCGCCCACACGGCGGCCGTCACCCACATCCGCGCCGGGCTGGCCCGCCACGGCCTGAACCAGCCCCAGTGGTGGGTGCTCAACCAGCTCGCGGGCCACGCCGACGGCCGTGACCGGACGGAGGTGACCGACATGCTCAAGGGCTATCTGGACACCGGCGCCGACGGCATCGGCGCGGCCGTCGACGACCTCCTCGGCCGCGGCCTCGCCGCCGCCGGCGGCGACCGGCTGCACATCACCGCCGAGGGCGCGGACCTGCGCGCCACCTGCGCCGCCCTCCAGGTGGAGATGCGCGCCCGGATCCACGACGGCATCAGCGACGAGGAGTACGTCCGTACGCTGAAGGTGCTCCAGCGGATGATCCACAACGTCGGCGGGAAGATGCGGCACCACTGAGGCCCTCATTACCCCGGGAGTAATCGACCGCACGCCCCTCCCGCGACAGGATCGGCCCCGTCGAGGAAGCCGCATCCGCCGGACCCGCCCGCCGCAGCGAGGAGCACGCGATGACCGCCGATCCCACCCCGCACACGCCGACTCCGGTCACTCCCGTGCGATCCGCCGCCGAAACCACCCGGGCCGTCGTGCAGGAGTTCCTCACCGCCCGGCTGGCCGGTGACACCGGGCGGCTCACGGAACTCTTCGCCGACGAGGTCGACTGGCTGCTCGCCGAGAACCCGGCCGTCCCGTGGATACGCCCCCGGCGCACGGCCGCCGAATGCGCCGCCCAGGCCGAGGAACTGGCGGCCCACACCGTGCCCGGGAAGTCGCACGCCTCCGTCGGCACGTTCCTCGTGGACGGCACCGACGCCGTCCTGATGGGACACGTGGCAGGCACCGTACGGGCGACGGGCAAGTCCTTCGAGGGCCCCTTCGCCCTCCATCTCACCGTCGAGAACGGCCGCATCACCCGCCACCACCTCTACGAGAACAGCCTCTCGATCGCCGAAGCCTGCACGCCGTGAAGGCACCGTGCAGCGCCCCTACATCTCCTCCACCCGCTCCAGCCGTACCGCGCACGTCTTGAACTCCGGCATCCCCGACACCGGGTCCAGCGCCGGATTGGTGAGGGTGTTGGCGCGGCCGGGCCCCGGCCAGTGGAAGGGCATGAAGACGGTGTCCGCGCGGATCGCCTCGCTGAAGCGGGCGGGGGCCACCGCCCGGCCGCGGCGGGAGACCACCGCGACCGGCCGGCCGTCCTCGATGCCGTACCGCCGGGCGAGCCGGGGGTGGATCTCGACGTACGGGCCGGGCGCCGCGGCGTTCAGCTCCGGGACGCGGCGGGTCTGGGCGCCCGACTGGTACTGGGCCAGGACGCGGCCGGTCGTCAGGACCACCGGGTAGCGGTCGTCGGGCTCCTCGGCCGCCGGGCGGTGGGTGACCGGGGCGAAGCGGGCCCGGCCGTCGGGGGTCGCGAAGCGGTCCAGGAAGAGCCGTGGGGTGCCGGGGTGCTCCTCGTCGGCGCAGGGCCAGAAGACGCCGTCCTCGGCGGCGATCCGGCGGTAGGTGATGCCGGCGTAGTCGGCGGGACCGCCGGCGGAGGCGCGGCGCAGTTCGTCGAAGGTCTCCTCCGGGTCGGCGGGGAAGCCCTTCTCCCATCCGAGGAGGGTGGCGAGGGAATGGAGGACCTGGAGGTCCGTACGGACGCCGGGGGGCGGGGGCAGGGCGCGGCGCCGCAGCAGCACCCGGCCCTCCAGGTTGGTCGTCGTCCCGGTCTCCTCGGCCCACTGGGCCACCGGCAGGACCACGTCCGCGAGGGCCGCGGTCTCCGAGAGCACCACGTCGGCCACCGCGAGGAAGTCCAGGCTCCGGAGGCGCTGTTCGACATGGGCGGCGCGGGGTGCGGAGACGACGGGGTTGGAACCCATCACGAGCAGGGCGCGGACGTCCCGGCCCAGCGCGTCCAGCAGTTCGTACGCGCTGCGTCCGGGGCCCGGCAGGGATTCGGGGGGTACGCCCCACACCCCTGCGACGTGCGCCCGCGCGGCCGGGTCGGACAGCTTGCGGTAGCCCGGCAACTGGTCGGCCTTCTGACCGTGTTCGCGGCCGCCCTGCCCGTTGCCCTGGCCGGTCAGGCACCCGTACCCGGAGTACTCGCGTCCGGCGTGACCGGTCGCCAGGCACAGGTTGATCCACGCGCCGACCGTGTCCGTGCCCTTGGACTGCTGCTCGGGGCCGCGGGCCGTGAGCACCATGGCGCTGTCCGCCGAGCAGAACAGGCCGACCGCCGCACGGAGTTGCGGGACCGGTACGCCGGTGATGCGCTCGACCAGCTCCGGCCAGTGCGCCATCGCCGCGGCCCGGGCCGCCGGCCAGCCGCTGGTGCGCGCCGCGATGAACTCCTCGTCCGTACGGCCCTCCGCCACCACCAGGTGCAGCAGGCCGAGCGCGAGGGCCAGGTCGGTGCCGGGGCGCGGTGCCAGGTGCAGGTCGGCCTGGTCGGCCGTACGGGTACGGCGCGGGTCGACGACGATCAGCCGGCCGCCGTTCTCCTTCAGCTCCGTCAGGTGGCGCAGCGCGGGCGGCATGGTTTCGGCCAGGTTGGAGCCGACCAGGACGACGCAGCCGGTGCGGGCGACGTCGGCCAGCGGGAAGGGCAGCCCGCGGTCCAGGCCGAAGGCCCGCTGGTGCGCGGCGGCGGCCGAGGACATGCAGAACCGGCCGTTGTAGTCGATCTGCGACGTGCCGAGCACCACCCGCGCGAACTTGCCCAGCGCGTACGCCTTCTCGTTGGTCAGACCGCCTCCGCCGAAGACGCCCACCGCGTCCTTGCCGTGCCGCGTGCCGGTACGGGACAGGCCCTCGGCGACCCGGTCGAGGGCCGTGTCCCAGTCCGCCGGGACGAGCCGGCCGGTCGCCCGGTCGCGTACCAGGGGCTCGGTCAGCCGGACGCCGGGCGCGAGCACCTCGGCGGCGGTGCGGCCCTTGCCGCACAGGGCGCCCCGGTTGACGGGGAAGGCGGGGCGTTCCACGACCTCGGCGGGGGCGTCCGCGGCGCCCGCCGGGAGGAGGCGCAGACCCATGCCGCACTGGAGGGCGCAGTACGGGCAGTGGGTGTCGACGGGCTCTGCCGGGCCCGGGAGCGGGGCCGAGGCAGGGGCAGGGGGCGGCTTCGGGAGCTCGGCCGCCGGGTCGGCGGTGGTGCGGGGGCTGGCGGCGTTCATACGGCCAGCCTGCGACGCCCGTGTTTCCGCCGGTCCGGGACGGCGTTACGGGCCGGCGAAGCGGGCCTCACGGCGCCCGTACGGGGGAGGTGAGGAGGCCGGGGGACCGGACCCGTACCCCTCACGCCCGTACCCGGCGGCCCGTCAGCCACCGGAAACCAGCCGTCACACCCGCGCAACGGCCCGGCAACGCCCCGATGCCAGGCTCCCCCCATGAAGGCGTCGACCCCGCCCCCGCCGCCCGCGGCCCCTCCGTGCGCCCCGGTTCCCTTCGACAGTACGGCGCAGCTCATGACGGAGATCAGCATCCAGCTCGGCGACCGGCTCAGCCGGGTCCGGCTGCGCGGCCTGGCCCCGCGGCCCCCCGCTGGCCGCCCACCGGAGGCCCGCCGCCCGGACGCCCCCTGCCCGGCCGGACCACCGAACGGCGCCCGTCCCGTCCGCCCACCGGCCGCCCCCGCCCTCGTCGCCGTGGCCCACGGCAGCCGCGACCCCGCCGCGCTGCGCACCGTCACCGCCCTCTTGGACCGGGTACGGGAGCTGCGCCCCGGGCTCGTCGTCCGTCTCGGCCACATCGAGCTGAACGCGCCCCTGCTCCCGGACACACTGGCGGAGCTGGACGGCCAGGCCGTCGCCGTACCGCTGCTGCTCGCCCGCGGGCACCACGTCGGCCACGACATCCCGGCCGCGCTGGCCGGCGCACCGCACCTCGCCGCGCGCCTCGCCCGCCCGCTCGGCCCCCACCCCCTGCTCGCCGAAGCCCTGCACGCCCGCCTCGAAGAGGCCGGTGCCCGGCGTCCGAGCGCCGTCGTGCTGGCCGCCGCCGGGTCCCGCGCTCCCGAATCGGCCACCGACACGGCCCGTACGGCGCGGCTCCTGTCCCAGCGGCTCGGCGGCGTGCCCGTCCTGCCCGCCTACGCCTCGGCGCCCCCGGAAGGCGGCCCGCCCGGCACCCCGCTCTCCGTCCCCGCCGCGCTGCGCGTCCTCGCCGCCCGCGGTCACCGGCGGCCCGCCCTCGCCTCCTGCTTCACCGCGCCCGGCCGCTTCGCCGCCCAGTGCGCCGCGGCCGCCCCCGGGCCCGCCGCCGCACCGCTCGGCGACCACCCCGCGCTGGCCCGGCTGGTCCTGCACCGTTACGACCAGGCCCTCGCTGCACGCGGCGGGTGCGTCCAGGACTCCCTCGGGGCGGCTACCGTCAGCGTATGACGGGCACACGAACGACGGGCCGCGAAGCGGGCCACGACGGTACGGGGTACACAGCGGCCGACACCGAACGCTGGGTCCCCGAGCCCGACAAACGCCCGGGCCGCACCGCCTTCCAACGGGACCGCGCCCGGGTGCTGCACTCCGCCGCGCTGCGCCGCCTCGCGGGCAAGACCCAGGTCGTCACCCCGGGCACCACCGAACACCTGTGGGACGCCAGCCCCCGCACCCGTCTCACCCACTCCCTGGAGTGCGCCCAGGTCGGCCGCGAACTCGGCGCGGCGCTCGGCTGCGACCCGGACCTGGTGGAGACCGCCTGCCTCGCCCACGACCTGGGCCACCCGCCGTTCGGGCACAACGGCGAACAGGCGCTCAACGAGGTCGCCGCGCCCTGCGGCGGCTTCGAGGGCAACGCCCAGTCGCTGCGGCTCCTCACCCGCCTGGAACCGAAACGGTTCGTGCCCGACACCGACGGCACGGCCGTCAGCGTCGGCCTCAACCTCACCCGCGCCGCCCTGGACGCCGCGACCAAGTACCCCTGGCCGCGCGGCGGCCACCCCACCGACCCCGGTTCGTCCAAGTTCGGTGTCTACGAGGACGACCTGCCCGTCTTCACCTGGTTCCGGCAGGGCGCGCCGGAGGCGTCCCGCAGCTTCGAGGCGCAGGTCATGGACTGGGCCGACGACGTGGCGTACTCGGTGCACGACGTGGAGGACGGACTGCACGCCGGCTACCTGGACCCGAACTGCCTGCTCGCCGGGCCCGAACGTGCCGAAGTGTTCGCGATCGCCGCCGGACGTTACGCACCCGGCGCCGACCCGGCGGAACTGGGCGAGGCCCTCGACCGCCTGCTCGACCAGGAGTGGTGGCCGCACGGCTACGACGGCACGGCCGTCGCCCAGGCCCGCCTGAAGGACGCCACCAGCCAGCTCATCGGCCGCTTCTGCCTCGCCGCCGAGACCGCCACCCGGGCCGAGTGGGGACACCTGCCGGGCCGTGCCGGCACCGGCGGATTCACCCGGCACCGCGCCCGGCTCGTCGTACCGCCCGGAACCCGGCTGGAATGCGCCGTGTTGAAGGCGGTCGCGGAACGTTACGTCATGCGCCGTCCCGACCAGGAGGCGCTCCGCGCCGACCAGCGCGTCGTCATCGCCGAACTGGCCGAGGCGCTGGTCGCCCGCGCACCCGACGGCCTGGACCCGCAGTTCCGCGCCCTGTACGACCGGGCCGAGGCGGCGGGCGACGACACCGCCCGGATGCGCGCCCTGATCGACCAGATCGCCGCCCTCACCGACGCCTCGGCGCGCTCCCTGCACGCCCGGCTCACCCGGCCGCGGGGCACGCTCTGACCAGCGCCGCCCGCGCCGCCGGGCCACCGTGGCCGGGACCGGTGCGCCCCCTGGGGCACGGGCCCTCTTCCCGCGGCACGCCGGCTGCGGGACGCTCAAGCTTGAGTGCCGCGAACCGGGGAAACAAAACAGGGGCACGACGGGGTGGACGGCCGCGGAACGCGATATGACAGATCCGCGCGCGGCCGGGCGGTGACACGCGGCCGCCCGCGCCGGGCAGTACGCGGCGCAAGCACTGCGGGGGGTAGAACGGGGACACGACCGGGGGCGTTCACGGACGCGGACGCACCGCGCCGCAGCGAGGAGGAAGCAAGTGGTCGACGCACACCAGACGTTCGTCATCGTCGGGGGTGGCCTGGCCGGGGCAAAAGCCGCCGAGACCCTTCGTGCGGAAGGCTTCACCGGCCGGGTGATACTGATCTGTGACGAGCGCGACCACCCGTACGAGCGCCCCCCGCTCTCCAAGGGGTACCTGCTCGGCAAGGAGGAGCGCGACAGCGTCTTCGTCCACGAGCCCGCCTGGTACGCCGGCGCGGACATCGAACTGCACCTCGGCCAGCCCGCCGTCCACCTCGACCCGGCGGCCCGCACGGTCCGGCTCGGCGACGGCACCCTGATCGCGTACGACAAGCTCCTGCTGGCCACCGGCGCCGAGCCGCGGCGCCTGGAGATCCCCGGCACCGACCTGGTCGGCGTCCACCACCTGCGGCGTCTGGCGCACGCCGAGCGGCTGCGCGGCGTCCTTCAGTCCCTCGGCCGGGACAACGGCCACCTCGTCATCGCCGGGGCCGGCTGGATCGGCCTGGAAGTGGCCGCCGCCGCCCGCTCGTACGGCGCCGAGGTGACCGTCGTGGAGCCCGAGCCGACGCCGCTGCACAGCGTCGTGGGCCCCGAACTGGGCAGCCTCTTCACCGACCTGCACAGCGAGCACGGCGTCCGCTTCCACTTCGGCGCCCGGCTGACCGAGATCACCGGACAGGACGGCGTGGTGCTGGCCGCGCGCACGGACGACGGCGAGGAGCACCCGGCGCACGACGTGCTCGCCGCGATCGGCGCCGCCCCGCGCACCTCCCTCGCCGAGCAGGCCGGGCTCACCCTGGTCGACCCGGCGCACGGCGGCGGCGTCGCCGTGGACGCCGCGCTGCGCACCTCCGATCCGCACATTTTCGCGGCCGGTGACATCGCCGCCTTCCCGTACTCGCTGCTGCCCTCCGAGGACGGCGAACCGGCCGGGCTGCGCGTCGAGCACTGGGCCAACGCCCTCAACGGCGGCCCCGCCGCGGCCCGCGCCATGCTCGGCCAGGACGTCACGTACGACCGGATCCCCTACTTCTTCTCCGACCAGTACGACATCGGACTGGAGTACTCCGGCTACGCGCCCCCGGGCTCGTACGACCAGGTGGTCTGCCGCGGCGACGTCGGCAAGCGCGAGTTCATCGCCTTCTGGCTGAGCGAGGGGCGGCTGCTGGCGGGCATGAACGTCAACATGTGGGACGTCACCGGGCCGATCCAGCAGCTCATCCGCTCGGGCCAGGTCCTCGACCCGAATGCGCTGGCCAACCCGCAGGTGGCCCTGGACTCGCTGCTCTGAGCCCGCACCGCCGGGCGCGTCCGCGCGCCCGGCGCACGAGAAGGCGCACAAGCCCCCGTACCGCAGCCGACGCCCAGGGAGACACCCACCCGTGAGCGGAGCCACCGTCACGCTCGACGACGTCCAGGACGCCGCCGCCCGCATCAAGGGCGTCGTCCACCGCACCCCCGTGCTCCGGTCCCGCACCCTGGACACCCTGGTGGGCGCCGAGGTGCACCTCAAGTGCGAGAACTTCCAGCGGGCCGGCGCCTTCAAGTTCCGCGGCGCCTACCACGCCATGTCGCGGCTGGCGCCGGAGCAGCTCGCGCGCGGCGTCGCGGCGTTCTCCTCCGGCAACCACGCCCAGGCGGTCGCCCTGGCCGCCCGGGAACTGGGCAGCAGCGCCGTCATCCTCATGCCGGAGGACGCGCCGCGCTCCAAACGGGACGCGACCGAGGGCTACGGCGCCGAGATCGTCACGTACGACCGCTACACCGGCGACCGGGCCGCGCTCGGCGCGCGGCTCGCCACCGAACGCGGCCTGGCCCTGATCCCGCCGTACGACCATCCGCACGTCATCGCCGGCCAGGGCACCGCCGCCCTGGAGCTGATCGAGGACACCGGCCCGCTGGACGCCCTGCTCACGCCGGTCGGCGGGGGCGGTCTGATGGCGGGCTCGGCCGTCGCCGCCACCGCGCTCGTCCCCGGCATCCGCATGATCGGCGTCGAGCCGGAGACCGGGGACGACACCCGGCGCTCGCTGGCGGCCGGTGAGCGGGTCCGCGTCCCCGTACCGCGCACCATCGCCGACGGGCAGGCGCTGCCGGAGCCCGGCGAACTGACGTTCCCGATCAACCGCCGGCTGCTGGACTCGGTGGTGCTGGTCGGCGACGACGAGATCAGGGCCGCGATGCGGCTGGCCTTCGAACGGCTGAAGATCGTCACCGAGCCGAGCGGGGCGACCGCGCTGGCCGCCCTGCTGGCCGGCGCCGTCGATCCGCTGCCGCGCCGGGTCGGGGCGGTGGTCTCCGGCGGCAACATCGGGCTGGACCGGTTCCTGGAGCTGATGGCCTGAGGGCTGCCGTCCCGGGCCTACCGGGCGTTCCGGCAGCTTTCCACCGGGTCCGGCGTCCCCCGCCGGGCGGGGGCGGCGGGGACTGTCGTATCCCACCCGTAGAATTCAGGGGTGGCTGGCAGGATCAACGATGACGACGTGAAGGCGGTGCGGGACGCGGTCCCGATCGACGCCGTCGTGTCCGAGTACCTCCAGCTGCGGAACGCGGGTGGCGGCAACCTCAAGGGCCTGTGCCCCTTCCACGACGAGAAGTCCCCGTCGTTCCACGTCAGCCCGGCCAAGGGGCTCTACCACTGCTTCGGCTGCCAAGAGGGCGGGGACGTCGTCGACTTCATCATGAAGCTCGACCACCTCTCCTTCGCCGAGACCATCGAGCGCCTCGCCTCCCAGGCCGGCATCACGCTGCGCTACGAGGAGGGCGGCTACACCCCGGGCCGCCAGCAGGGCGAGCGCACCCGCCTGGTCGAGGCGCACAAGATCGCTGCGCAGTACTACGCCGAGCAGCTGGACGGCCCCGAGGCCGAGATCGGCCGCAAGTTCCTCGCCGACCGCGGCTTCGACCAGGCCGCCGCCCGGCACTTCGGCGTCGGCTACAGCCCGGCCGGCTGGGACCACCTCACCCGGTTCCTGCGCGGCCGCGGCTTCAGCGACCAGGAACTGATCCTCTCCGGCCTCTCCCAGGACGGCCGCCGCGGCCCCATCGACCGCTTCCGCGGCCGCCTGATGTGGCCGATCCGGGACATCGCCGGCGAAGTCGTCGGCTTCGGCGCCCGCAAACTGCGCGACGACGACAACGGCCCGAAGTACCTGAACACCCCGGAGACCCCCCTCTACCGCAAGTCCCAGGTCCTGTACGGCATCGACCTCGCCAAGAAGGAGATCGCCAAGACCAACCGGGCGGTCGTCGTGGAGGGCTACACCGACGTCATGGCCTGCCACCTGGCCGGCGTCCGCACCGCCATCGCCACCTGCGGCACCAGCTTCGGCGAAGGCCACATCAAGATCCTCCGCCGGCTGCTGATGGACAACTCCGGCTCCGAGGTCGTCTTCACCTTCGACGGTGACGCGGCCGGCCAGAAGGCCGCGCTGCGCGCCTTCGAGGACGACCAGAAGTTCGCCGCCCAGACCTCCATCGCCATCACCCCCGGCGGCATGGACCCCTGCGACCTGCGCCTGGCCGAGGGCGACGCCGCCGTCGCCGGGCTGGTGGAGGCCCGTACGCCGCTGTTCGAGTTCGCGTTGCGCCAGGTCGTCGCCCGGCACAACCTCGACACGACCGTGGGCCGCGCCGCCGCCCTCGACGAGGCGGCGCCCATCGTCGCCAACATCAAGAACAGCTCCATCCAGCACGAGTCCGCCGTACAGCTGGCCGGGATGCTCGGCATCCTCGACACCCAGTTCGTCGTCCGCCGGGTCGGCCAGCTCGCCCGCTGGGCCCGCGAGCGCGGCCGCGACGGCCAGAACGGCCAGGACCCGTCCCGTACGGGCCGCCGCGCCGGGCAGCAGGCCCCCGAGGGCGCCCAGCCGCCGGCCGGCCCGCGCGGGCCCGCCCTGAACCTCCGCAGCCCCGCCCACCGCGTCGAACGGGAACTGCTCAAGCTGGCCCTCCAGCGCCCCGACCTGGTCTCGCCCGCCTTCGACGCGTACGGCGTCGACGAGTTCACCGCGCCCCCGTACGCCACCGTCCGCCGCTGCATCGAGGACGCGGGCGGCGCCCTGTCCGCCGCGGGCGACACCACCTATCTCGCCCGAGTCCGCGAAGCCGCCCCCGACGACACGGTCCGCGCCATGGTCACCGAACTGGCCGTGGAGCCCCTGCACACCCGCCGCGACCCCGACGAGGCGTACGCGGGCGTCCAGTTGGTCGCCGTCCGGCTGGCCGCCGTCAACAGTCGCGTCACGGAGATCCGCGGCGCCCTCCAGCGCCTCGGCCCGAACGCCGACCCCCAGCACCTGGCCGCCGTCCAGAACGAGCTCTGGGTCCTCCAGCAGTACGGCCAGTCCCTCCGCGAACGGGGCTACGCGGCGCTGTAGCCGCCTGTGCCCGGCGGCCGGGCACCGGAAGCCGCCGCCCGCGCGAACGGCCCGTACGCCCGCGCGAACGGGCCCGTACCCGCGGGCGGCGGCCGCGGACGCCCCGTAACCCGGCACCCCTGCCCCCGCACCCCGGCACCCGGTACTGCGGGCACCCGTATCCCGCACCCCCCATCCCGTGCCCCCGCACCCACCCCGCCGTAGCCGCGCGGTCACCGTCCGGACCCAAAAAGTGCCCGCACGCCCCTCGTGGCGGGACTGTGTCGTACTCCACACTGAGGAGCGGTGCCTGAGTCCTCGGAGCGCGGCGGGTCCGGACGTACGGAACCGGAAACCCCCGCGGAACCGCTCTTGATGTACGGGACGGACAGCGGCTCGGCCGCAGACGGTCCCGGCCTTTCCGCCGCCTCAGCAGCGATCACACTGGAGGTCGCCCCCGTGCAGACCCGGACCCTCGCCGACGCGCCGGCCGCGGATTCGGCCACCGTGCCGCAGCAGGCCGAGCCGCCCGCGCCCGAAATCCTCGTGGAGGAGATCGCCCCGGAGCCGCCGCCCCGCCCCGAGGCCGGCGGACCGTCCTCCGACCTGTTCCGCCAGTACCTGCGCGAAATCGGCCGGATACCGCTGCTCACCGCCGTGGAGGAGGTCGAACTGGCCCGCCGCGTGGAAGCCGGCCTGTTCGCCGAGGAACGGCTGCGGCTCGCCCCCGACCTGGACTCCCAACTCGCCCTGGACCTCGACAAGCTGGTCGTCCTCGGCCGGATGGCCAAGCGCCGCCTCATCGAGGCCAACCTGCGCCTCGTCGTCTCCGTCGCCAAACGCTACGTCGGCCGCGGCCTGACCATGCTCGACCTCGTCCAGGAGGGCAACCTCGGGCTGATCCGCGCCGTCGAGAAGTTCGACTACGCCCGCGGCTACAAGTTCTCCACCTACGCCACGTGGTGGATCCGCCAGGCCATGTCCCGCGCACTGGCCGACCAGGCCCGCACGATCCGCGTCCCGGTGCACGTCGTCGAGCTGATCAACCGCGTCGTCCGGGTCCAGCGCCGGATGCTCCAGGAACGGGGCTACGAACCCACCCCCGAAGAGGTCGCCGCCCAGCTCGACCTGCCCCCGGAGCGCGTCAGCGAGGTGCTGCGCCTCGCCCAGGAACCGGTCTCCCTGCACGCCCCCGTGGGCGAGGAGGACGACGTGGCCCTGGGCGACCTCATCGAGGACGGCGACGCCGCGTCCCCGGTCGAATCGGCGGCCTTCCTGCTCCTGCGCGAACACCTCGAAGCGGTCCTGTCCACCCTCGGCGAACGGGAGCGCAAGGTCGTCCAGCTGCGGTACGGCCTGGTCGACGGCCGCCCCCGCACCCTGGAGGAGATCGGCCGGATCTTCGGCGTGACCCGCGAACGCATCCGCCAGATCGAGTCCAAGACCCTGAACAAACTCCGCGACCACGCCTTCGCGGACCAGCTGAGGGGCTACCTGGACTGAGGGCCGTGCGCCCCCTGAGCCCCCTACCTCCTCCTCACTGCGCGGAGAGAAAAGCTCCCGCGTAGCTCTCCTCCCGCACCGCGATGTACTGCTGCCGCACCGCCTGCCCGACCGGCAGGTCGTCGCCCGGCTCGAACACCTGACTGGCGGCCGCGGGCCAGCGCGGCGGCTCGTGCGGAGCCAGCGTGCCGTGCGCCACGCCCAGCGCCCAGGCCGCCTGCCGCGCCGCGCCCAGCGCCGCGTAGTCCGCCGGCTGCGGCACCACGACCTGCGCGCCGAACAGCCCCGGCGCCGCCGCCTGCACCGCGCCCAGCTCCGCCGCCGCGCCCAGCAGGAACACCCGGCGCACCTCGACGCCCCGCCCGCGCAGCACGTCCAGCGCGTCCGCGAGCCCGCACAGCATGCCCTCGAAGGCCGCCCGCGCCAGATGCTCCGGCTTCATGCTCTCGCGTCGCAGCCCGTGCAGCGATCCCGCCGTGTGCGGCAGGTGCGGCGTCCGCTCGCCCTCCAGGTACGGCAGCAGCACCATGCCGTACGAGCCGGGCGTCGACTTCAGCGCCAGCTCGGACAGCCCCTGGAGGTCGGTGCCCAGCATCTCGGCCGTGCCGCGCAGCACCCGTACCGCGTTGCTCGTGTGCACCACCGGCAGGTGCATCCCCGTCGCGTCGGCGAACGAGGTGATCGTGCCGTTGGAGTCCGCCAGCGCCTCGTGGTGGATGCCGAAGACCGAGCCCGAGGCGCCCAGCGACACCACCGCGTCGCCCGTACCGACCCCCAGCCCGAAGGCGGCCGCCATCGTCTCGCCCGTCCCGGCGGAGATCAGCAGCCCCTCGGGCGTGAAACCGGCGGTGCCGGACGGCCCCAGCACCTCCGGCAGCCGCACCTGGTGCCCGAGCGCCAGCTCCACCAGATCCGGCCGGTACGCACCGGCCGCCGCCGACCAGAACCCGGTGCCGGACGCGCCGCCCCGGTCCGTCGTACGCCGCGCCGGGCGCCCCAGCAGCTGCCACACCAGCCAGTCGTGCGGCTGCAGCACCTCGGCGACGCGCGCCGCGTTCGCCGGCTCGTTCCGCGCCAGCCAGCGCAGCTTCGTCAGCGGCTGCGCGGCGTGCGGGACGGCACCGACGGCCTGCGTCCAGGCGGCCCGCCCGCCGAGCGCGTCGATCAGATCGGCAGCGGCGCTCTGCGCCCGCTTGTCGTTACCGACCAGTGCCGCCCGTACGAGCGCGCCGTCGGCGTCCAGCGGCAGCAGCCCCTGCTGCTGGGCGGAGACACCGATCGCCTGCACACCCTCCAGCAGCCCGTTGCCCGCGGCCTCGCCGAGTGACATCAGCCACGCCTGCGGGTCGATCTCGTGTCCCTTTTCGGCGGGGTGCGGCGCGTACCCCTGCCTGATGACGGCACCCGTGTCCGCGTCGCAGACGACGATCCGTGTGCTCTCGGACGAACTGTCCAGCCCGGCGACTATCCCCATGCCCCCAGATGATGCCCCATGGACGGGACCGTACGGCTGCCAGGTTCACACCCCCGGGGCGGGGACACGCGAACGCGGGCGGGGACACGGGGACAGGCGAACGCGGGCGGGGACACGGGACAGGCGAACGCGGGCGGGGACACGGGACACGCGAACGCGGGCGGGGACACGGGGACAGGCGAACGCGGGCGGCCGTCCCCGGCCGCCCGCGCGGTCCCTCGCCCAGGTGCTGCGCTCAGGTGTTGCTCGTCCCCCAGTCGTCCTCACCACCGCCGCGCTGCTCACGCAGCGCCCGGATACGCTCCGCCACCGGCCCGGGCATCCGGTCCCCGACCTTGGCGGACACCTTGTCGAACGCCTTGGTGGCCACCTCGCGGCCGCCGAGCGCGGCGGACTCCGCGGTGTTCCGGACGGCCGGGTTCTGCGCGATCCGCCGGGCACTCTTGCGGAGCTGCTCGTACCGCTCGCGGCCCGCCTTGCTGCCGAGCACGTATCCGATGGCCAGTCCCGTGATGAACGTCAGCCGGTAGCGCATCGTCGCTCCACCTTCCCTCTCGTCGGTCTCGCTCGCGCGCACGGTGCGGGGTCTCGCCGGTCCGCGCCGCCCGCCCACCCGCGCGTCCGCCGGGCTGTGCTGCCCGCCTACCCGCGGACCAGAAGATCATCCGGGCCACCCGCGGCCATACCGATTGGCGGAGCACCCCCCTGCTTGCGCTAATGTATGTGCAGCAGCGAGCGCACGCCGTCCGGAGCCCCCGGATCGGAGTGCATTCGAGGCACACAGAGCATTCCCCTGTAGCTCAATTGGCAGAGCAGCCGGCTGTTAACCGGCAGGTTACTGGTTCGAGTCCAGTCGGGGGAGCTCGGTCCCCTGTAGCTCAATTGGCAGAGCATTCGGCTGTTAACCGGAGGGTTACTGGTTCGAGTCCAGTCGGGGGAGCAGGACGGAAGAGGACCCCCGCGGGGGTCCTCTTTCCTGTGCGCGGGAACCGAACACAGGGCGGCCGAAGTCCTCTTGAACGAGCATGGCGGCCCAGCGAGGACCCACCCGCGCAACAGATCGTATGAGCGGCTATGCTGCGGCAGACGGCGCGCACAAATGTGCGCGGCGCGCCGTATCGGGGCGGTAGCTCAGCCGGTTAGAGCAGCGGACTCATAATCCGTCGGCCGTGGGTTCGAGTCCCACCCGCCCCACTGCTGCACATGTGTGCAGAAACGATGTGGCCTGCGGAAACGTCACTCCGAGGCCGCTACCCCGTCCTGCGGGCCCGCTCGGTGTGCGATGGCCCTCGCGAGTACGTCAAACTATTGACGTCCATATCGGGACATAGCGACATCAGATATCGGAAATCCATGAGGGGCCACCACCTGGGCCAGGGGACGTCCGACTCCACCCCGCGGGCCCGATATCGCACAACGGATGCCCGCGCCCGCCGGCCGAGGGCGCATGAGGCCAAGGACGAGAAGATCTTCCTGGCGCCATCGGAGCACGCGCTCCTCCGCGCGCACCTGAAGGGTGACACCGCCCGGAGAGCCGTGGCGTTTTCGGTACCTGTCCCGCACACCGCTGGAAGCCCGACTCGACCCCCGCGAACGCCGCCGCCCCGACGCAGGGGGCCCGGGTCGAAAGTTCCACCGCGCGTGATGCAGGGACGGCTCGGGTGCAGGTCCATCGGCCCCACGGGCGACCCCGGCCACCTGCTTGGTAGACGGCAAAGTAGAGCAACGAGTCTCGCGGAGAAGCCGCAGCAACCGAGGTAGGGCGGGCTCACCACCTCCACAGGGGGTCCTCGGAAGCTGGCCTCCCACACCTGGCCGGCTGTACTACTCAAGAAGTCCCGCTCGACGTGCGGGAAGCGCCATGAGCTTGCACGCAAGGGTCGGCCCTGCGCGCGCGGGAACCACTCAAGGCACCGCCTACTGATAGGCGGTGGTGAGGGAACAGCCCCGCGCGCGCGGGGACCACATGTGGCTGTGGAACAACGCGATCGGCCCGGCGGGAACAGCCCCGCACACGCGGGGACCACGGTATGGCCGTCGGCCACACCTTCACCTGGCGGGCAACAGCCCCGCATGCGCGGGGACCACGACTGAGCAGGGTTGACAGCGGACGCTTCTCAGGGGTCAGCCCCGCACACGCGGGGACCACTGCATGTCCAGCATGAACGCCAGCGCTTCCGGGGAACAGCCCCTCATGTGCGGGACCACGAAGAAGGTGGCGGTGCAGGCATCGGCACCGAGGGGACAGCCCCGCACGCGCGGGGACCACATAAGCGGCGGACCGGATTATGCCGACGAGTCGGGAACAGCCCCGCACGCGCGGGGACCACGCCTCGATGATGTGCACCTGTTCCACGGCCTTGGGAACAGCCCCGCACGCGCGGGGACCACCATGGGCAGGGAGCGGGCGGCGCTGGCGGGCAGGGAACAGCCCCGCACGCGCGGGGACCACCATGGGCAGGGAGCGGGCGGCGCTGGCGGGCAGGGAACAGCCCCGCACGCGCGGGGACCACCACCCGTACCCGCCGGGCCCCTTCTCCGCCGTGGGAACAGCCCCGCACGCGCGGGGACCACCTCGGAGACGATGACGCCGAGGGTGGTGTCCTGGGGACAGCCCCGCACGCGCGGGGACCACCGGGCCCTGCCGTACATCCATGACAGCGTCCAGGGAACAGCCCCGCACGCGCGGGGACCACGACCAGGGTGCTGACGGCAACTGGCAGAGTCTGGGAACAGCCCCGCACGCGCGGGGACCACATGTGGCACAGTCGAAGCACACACCTTGGGGGGGGAACAGCCCCGCACGCGCGGGGACCACGTAGAGGGCGACGTCGACGAGGGGCCGGTCACGGGAACAGCCCCGCACGCGCGGGGACCACCTTATGCACAGAGGGGTAGCCCCTCGCTGGAAGGGAACAGCCCCGCACGCGCGGGGACCACAGGTCGCGACCAGCGGTTTTGTCAGGCGGGGTGGTGGTTTTTGCTCACTTTCCGAGATCCCGGCATAACCGGCATATGTTCAGGCATTCGTTGGCCGCTTCGCTCGTGGATGTCGTGGGCCGATGCTGTCATCGGCGGCCGTACTTGCGGCGTTGGGCGGCCTTGCTCCAGTTTTGTTTCGGTGGTTGGGGTGGGTGGCCGGCTTCCGGTGGGGTGGTTCGGGGGGCTGGTCGGTGCAGGAGGGTAAGGCCTTCGTGGTCGGTGGGGTGCCAAGCGTGGTTGTGGGTGCGGAAGGTGAAGCCTTGTTCGGTGTCTGTCTGGTGGACGAGGAGGGCACGGCCCTTGTCGGAGTACTGGCGGACCTCGTCCCACAACAGGTCACGAATGCGGGCGGTGGGGGAGCCGAGGAAGACGCCGGGGGAAATTTCCAGGAGCCAGCGGGTGAGGAAGCCGCGTAGGCCGGCGGGACAGTTGGCCAGGATGATGACGGTCACCACAGCACCTCGTCGCTGTAGTTGCGGCCGCTTGTCAGGTGGGTGTCACCGTCCGATTGCAGGGTCATGGAGTCTTCGCGGTCCGGGGTGTCGCCGGTGTCTTCGTGGTGGAGCAGGGTTTTGATGTCGCTGACGCAGCGGTCGAGCAGGCCGGTGTCGTTGATGCGGTTGCGCAGGGCGCGGCGGGTGCGGGGGGCGACGTCCTCGCAGCCGTCGGCGGCGGCGTCGAAGGCCGCGGGGATGGCGATGTCGGTCTTGTAGAGGTCGGCGATGTCCAGGACGAAGGAGCGTTCGTGGCCGGAGTGGACGAAGCCCAGGGCCGGGGAGCACCCGAGCGCCGTGACGACGGCGTGGGCGATGCCGTACATGCACTGCGCGGCCGCTGTGACGGCCTGGTTGGGAGCGTCGCCGGCGGCGAAGTTGTCGCGGTGGTAGTCGCGGCGGGTCCAGGGGACGCCGGTGCGGACGGATTCGCGGCGGTAGCAGTCTTTGAGGCGGCGGCCTTCCATGGACAGCAGTTCCTGCCGGGTGCGGCCTGCGGGGTCTTCGTCGGGAAAGCGCAGGCGGTACATGGCGCGGGCGACCTCCAGCCGGGTGTGGCGGTTGGCCCAGGCGTTGGCCTGGGCTTCTGCCAGGGCCGAGGAGCGGGTCAGGGCGCGGCCGCCGGCGTAGAAGCGCACGCCGTGCTCGCCGACCCAGGCCACGCCGGCGCCGCACTCGCCCAGTACGGACATGGCCTGGTGGGTGATGCGCGTGCCGGGGCCCAGCAGGAGGGTGCCGATGGTGGCGGCCGGGATGTGGGTGGTGCCGTCCGCGTCGGTCGCGGTGATGGCGTTGTGGTCGCGGTGCACGGTGCACCGTTCCAGGTAGATGAAGGAGAGCCGGTCGCCGACCCGGGCCAGTTCCCGGGGCGTGGAGGTACTGCGGCGGCTGACGGTGCTCATCGGGCGCCTGCCACGGCCAGCGTCATCAGGCCGCAGCCGTAGGCCTTGGACTTGCCCAGGCCATGGGTGAGGGTGCGGCGGAAGGCGGCAGCATCGGTGATGCGCAGCCGTCCGTCGAAGGTCACCCGGGTGAAGCGGACGTCCTGCCCGGCTTGCTTGGTCGGGGTGCGGCGGAACTGGAGCGGTTGCTGGTCGCGCACGATCAGTTCGTAGGCGTCGCCGTGTTCCGTCAGCCGGCGGTCGGCGCGTTTGGGGACTATTTCGAAGCCGGCCTTCTCCTGGCGCTGGAGCAGCCACTGCATCTGGTGGTGGGGTGTGACGTGGGCGGCACGTTTGGTGCGGGCGCCCGGGGCGTCCTGGGGCAGGCGGATGTGGTGGACGGGGTTGGCGGTCAGCCGGAAGCCCCAGGTGTCCCCGGCCGCGAGGGCATCGAGGAACTCTGCGTAGGCGAAGGTCGTCCAGCCGGGCGTCTCCAGGGTGGGCCAGCCGGCTTGTTCGACAAGATGGGACAGGTCCGGGCGGGCGGGGCTGACGATGAACAGGACGGTTTCGGCCTGGTGGGTGCGGTCCACACGCCACAGGACACGCGGGCCCTGGCCGTCGCGGGCCGGCAGGTCGGGAAAGCCCATGTTGACGGCGCCGTGCATCAAATGGGGCGAGCCGAGCAGCCGACGGGCCTCGGTGCGGCCGGTGTTCACGCGAAAGCGGGTCAGGTACATCAGGTGGTCCTTGGAGGCGGGGACGTCGCTGGTGTTTCAAAGGGAACGGAGGCGAGGCCGGTGGTCGGCTCGTGAGCCGGAGGTGTGGCGTGGTGCGCGGCAGTGGCCTGTGTGCTGCGGATGCCGCGCAGTGCATAGCGACGGTGGCGGGCGTCGTAGCTGACGGGGGTGTCGCGCAGGGAGAAGTCGGGGGTGTCGCCGGGCGGGCAGTCGAGGAGCATGTCCAGGACTTCCGGCCCGGGCGTGGCGCCGTGCCCGGCGGTGCGCTGGAGCTGTTGCACGTACCAGCCAGATGCCTGCCACTCGGCGTGACGCAGGGTCTCTTCCAGGGAGGTGTCCTGCGGCGGGCCCATGGCGAGTGGCTGGGATGGGGGGCAGGAGCGGCGGCCGAGGTAGGGCAGGAAGCGGGGGTACAGCAGCGCTTCGTGGAGTTCCCGGAGCAGCTCCGGGTCGCCTTCGAGGCCGGCGACGAAGACGGCGTCGGCCAGGTAGAAGCGTTCGGACAGCGGCATCGCTTTGCCGGAGTCGGCGTGGTGGGCGGTGTGGAAGTCGCGCAGCCGGGAGCCGGGCTGGTCGATGCGTACGCCGAAGCGCAGTGCGGCCAGGTCGGCGAGGTCCGCCTGGCGCGGGCGGCCCTGGGCGGCGGCGAGCAGGCCGAGGACGCCGCTTTTCGTCGGGGCGTTCTCGGTGCTGCGGCGCGCGAAGCGGGCCGCGGAGCCCCAGGCTTGCAACGGGCCGGCGAGCCGCAGGAGCAGCACGCTCATGCGCCGGACTCCAGACGCCCGGCGACGGCGGCCTCCACTTCCTTGAGCAGTTCCGCCAGCGTGACGCTGGTGCCGAGGTCCTTGAGGGCTTGCGTTTCCTCACCCACGCGTAGGACCCAGCTCGGCTCGCCGTCCGGCACGCCGAATGTCTTTTCCAGTTGCGGCACGTAGCGGCCCAGGCGTTTGCAGGCTTCCTCCAAGAAACCGCCGTTGACGCCCTGCGGAACCGGCCGTTCGAAGGCGCCGACGAAGCTGACGGGGCGGCGGGTGCGGAGCTTGACGATCACGGCGGACGGCAGGGTGTGGTGGCCGAACGTGTTGATCTTCCCGGTGGGCAGCGAGGTGATGAATCCTTCGAGGAAGGCGGCCACAGCCTTCTGTGCGGGAGTCGACGGTGCCTCGTCCGTGCGGAGGCCGGTGCCCAGGGTGCGGTGCAGTTCATCGACGTCGATGGCGGCGTAGCGGTAGAGGGTGGCGGAGTTGAAGTCGATGGAGCCGATCATCCCGGCGCCCGTCTCGGCATCGGTGTTCTTGTCGTCGACCGCGGTGTAGTAATCCGATTCGATCTCGGATTTGTGCACGCTGATCGCGTGGGCGACCTGGGTGGCGGCCTCCACGTTCAGGTCGGTGGAGTCGGCGACCATCCGGCCGAACAGCGCGATGTCCACCGAGTGCCGGGTATCGACCGCCTGCCGGGCCGCTGCCTTGTTCTCTTTCTTCTTCAGGGTCGTCTGGAAGCTCTTGAGGCCGGTGCCGGTGTCCAGGTCGACGGCCAGGGCGGCCAGCGCATCGAGCTGGCGGGTGCTGAGGAACATCAGGTACGCGGACTCCGGCGCCGTGCCGTTCGATCCTTCCGCGCCTTCCTGGCCCTCCTCCTTTGCCTTGCGCTTGGGCACTTCGATCTTGGAGCCGGTCGCCGTGCGGAGCATCTCGGCGGCCAGTTCGACGGCGTGGGCCGGGTCTGTCGTCGGGGCCAGGGCAGTGATCCGTTCGGCCAGCACCTCGGCGACCTTCTTCGTCCGCACACCCAGCTCCGAGGGGGGCAGCAGGTCGTTGAAGGCTTTTCGGGTGGCGCGCTTCCACGCCTGGCTGGAGACCCGCGCCCGTCGGACGCCGCCGTACACAGCGGATTTGGGGGTTCCGGTGTCGTCGCGGTTGAGGTTGCTCGGCGGAACGGTCTGGAGGATGTGGATGTCGAGGATGGTGCGGCTCATCGGGCTCTTCCGTTCTGGCGCTGATAAATGGGTCAGGTACGGGCTTCCGCGGCATGGCGTGGGCTTTGTGCCAGGTGCGGCGGAGCCGGAGGGACACGGCGACGCGGCATGCCGGTGACTGCCGGTGGCTCAGAGACCGGGGTCGGGTCCGTCGCTCTCGGAGAGGGGCGAGGTGTCTTCGGCGTCGTTCTCGTCTTCGCCGCCTGGCCTGGTCTGCCTTCCGTACGACAGGTGCAGATCGCGTCCCCAGGCACGGCGGACGTCCGCCCGCAGGTTCTCGTTCTGCCAGCGGCACAGCTGATCGGCGAGCCGGGCGTAGTCGAGGGGGATGCGTGCAGTGCGCAGCAGCTGTACCACTTCGCGCAGGCGCACTGCGAGCATGTCGAACGAGGTCGAGGTGCCGATGCGGACAAAGCGCTTGCGCAGTGTCTCGTTGAGTTCATCATCCAGACGAGGAGCGGAGCGGGTCTCCTGCCGGCCCGCCTCCGGCTCGTCGGCGGCGGGGGCGGTGCCTCTACCACCCTGTGCCAGGGCACGAACCGCACGCCCGAGGCCCCAACCGGGCTCGTGCATGGCCGCATCGCGAATGGACTGCTGATGCAGCGCCCATAGGGTGACCGCCACATGAACGGCGTCTTCCTCGGCCTGCGTGCTCGTCTCACGCTTGCGGCGTACGTCTTGGTGGAGAAGCTCCGGCGATGCTTCGCCGCCTGCCGGGTCGGTCTCACCCGCTTGCCGGTGCTCTTCCCACACCCGGGCGAGGTCTTCCAACCCGTCGATGCCCCAGATATCCGGGGTCTCGTGAACCGTCCGGCCGGCGGCTCGCCGCAGCTGCGCCAGGATCGCGACGGCAGCCGGCACATCCTGGCGATAGAGGTTCTGAAGCCGTCCGATGCAGCGAGCTGTGGCCAACTCGGGGGCGCTCCGCGGGTGTGCGCTCCGGCGCTGCGGCCGCTTTGAGCTTGCTGTTCGGCGGTCTGCAGGTGGCTGCGGGCCGGTGGTCATAAGGCGGGCTCCGTCTGGTCGTTGCGGCGCATGGATGCAGATGCCGGCACCGGCGCGTTGGTGGGGTCGGTTTCGGGTGACGAGGAGAGACGGCCTGTGGCCTGGAGACCGCCGGGCTGGTCTACAGCCTTGGGCAGAACTTTGTTCAACCGCCGGCGGAACCAAGTCTCCGCGCGCGCATCGTTGACCCAGGTCGGGCCGTACCCGGGAAGCTCGGTGACGCGGCCCTCCGACGCCGCCGGGCCCGCGGAATTCAGCAGATCCCGGCCGAGCCGGAGGATACGGCGACGCACCGTGGCCTGCCACTGCTTGCGTGCCGCATCCGGATCGGAGTACGTGGCCAACGTGGCCAGCCACTGCCGGTAGGGGCCGTCCAGCGTTCCGAAGCCGAGGTCGCGGGCGGTCTGCGTGGCGGGGGCCGCGTCGGTCCCGGCGGCGCGCGCCAGATTCCCGGCAAGGTGGCCCAGGGCGCGTACGGCTTCGTCCGCGTCGGCGACGGCGTCGACCGCCGCCGTACGGAAGGCTCCGTACTCCTGATGCAACAGCACCGCAGGCAGAACCACCGAATCGTCCACGATCTCGTCCACGACGGACTGCTGTGTGCCGTACACGGCGCCGATGAGCCGCAACCGGATCAGCGTCTGCGGATCGAGAATCCCTTCGGTGGTGAGCATCGAAGACCAGCGCACGACTCCGGACGGCAGCGTTTCGCTCGTCCCCCGCCCGCTGTCGTCCGTGGAGGCGCGGCGGGCGCGCAGCAGGCTGTCCAGGCCCCGCCAGGCGGCCCGGCTCGGATCGTGCTGCTGTGGCATGTACACCAGCGGGCGGCCCTGCTTCTTCTCCTGAGCCGGACTGCGCCGCCACACCGACATGGGTTCCAGCTTCCACGGTGCGGACACCGTCAGCGGGTCGCCATACCCCAGGACGACCCCCGCGATGGCGCCGTCCTCGGCATGCAACCGGATCCGACGGGATTGCCAGGTGTACAGGTCCCGCAGCCCGCCCGGCCGGCTGATGTCGGAGGCCGCTCCACGAGGCCCCGGGCCGAACGGCTGCTCCCGCCGCCACGCGGGCAGGTCCTCCCCGCCCGTGCTCACGTGGTCCGTCACCTCCACGATGCCCTCGTCGAGGGCGATGAGGTTCAGCAGCAGTGTCTCGTGAAGATTCGCTCCCTCGGCAAAGATGCCGCCCAGGGTGCCGACCGAGCCCACCCCCAGGGGGTAGACCTTGCCGGCCTTGGCCCGGTCGTCCCCGGCCATGGCGGACTTGATGCCGGACGTGTCGTAGGCGTGGGCGTGCACCAGCCACCGGGTCGCTTCGGCGTACGAGAGCCGGTCCACGCACGGGCGACGCATGGCGAAGAACGGATCGCCGTTGGGGACGTCGGCGACCAGACGGTTCAGCGAGGCGATCTCGTCTTTCTCCGTACGCAATCCACTGACCTGGAAGAACGGCCGCTCGGGGTGCAGAAGATCGAAGCGGCTCTCGTGGTGGGCGAGGTAGTCCAGGACCGGGGCGAACGGCTCGTCCGCCAGCCACAGCTCCTCCCAGTCCTCCAGGTCCGCCGGCCCGTCGAGGGCGTCGTGCACCACAGCGAGCAGCAGCCGTAGCAGCGCCAACTCCTGTGTGGGCACGTCTCCTACGAGCCGCCGCAGCTCGCGGCTTTGTGCGAAGAGGTCGTGCAGTGACAGGTCCTCGGTGCTGCCGTCCAGGCGCTGCACCGGCAGCCACGGACAGGTGACCAGATCGAAGGACGGCGGAACCACAGCGTTGGCCTGAGTGGTGCGAAGCTTCAACAGTCCCACCTCCTCTGCACCCCGCTGCACCCCCGAAGTATCGGCTGACGCCATCTGGCCGGAGGTCTCCTCAGGCAGGGCCGTCGGCGCCGTGTCCGGCACAGGGCTCGTAACCTCACCATCCGCTGCCCGCCCACGATCTTCTCCGTTCCCAGGCACGGTTCCTCCCTCGTCCGGGACCGGCGTGCGCGCGGGTTCGGCCGGGGGCAGCACCCGCAGCCCGTCGTCCTTGCTGTAGCTGAGAACGAAGCCTGCCAGACGGGTCTGACAATCCTCATCGAGAACGAGAAACAACTCCCCTGCCAGCCAAGGGCATTCCTTCACCTGCCAGGCATCCACCCGGAAACGCTCCAGCTCCTCGATGGTCCGGAGGATCACCCAGGGCTTGCAGAACTGCCAGGGCAGCGTGATCGCGCTCGCCGCGGCGGCCTCGGCAGCGCGTCGGCTCGGCAGGAAATCGGTGGGCAGGTCCAAACCGCCCCGCCCGCCGTCCAGCCACGGCACGGTGACCAGTCGGCCGTCCCGCAGCCGCTGGGCGACCAGGACCTCCAGGCTCTCCGGGCTGTCGCGCACCTGCGCACGCCCTTCCGGGCTGTCGTCCGCGTCCCCGGCGTTGGCCTCCAGCCAGCCGATCACCGGCCGCCCCGCCCGGCGCACCGGCCCCAGAAGGAAGCTGCCGGCCGCTTCGCGTTGCTTCCCAAGAAGCTGGAGATGTTCCGCGCGGGCGTCAGCCAGTTTCCCGGTCCACTCGGGAGGGCCGACCTCGGCGCTCCCGTAAACCTCCTGGACCAGCGGGCTGATGCGGTCCGGCAGTACGAGCGGGGCGCCCTCCAGATGCGGGCCCATGGCCGCCAGGGTGCGCAGCAGGAGGTGTTCGCCGTAGATGTAAGCCGAGCCTTTGACCGGCTGCGGCGGAAGGGACGACCAGGCGGCCACTCCGGTCACCAGGCACCGCGCCTGGGCCAGTCGCGACGGCCGCACCCGCGAGTGGCGGTGCAGGCGTCCCATACGCTGCAACAACAGGTCGACGGGGGCGAGGTCGGTCACCAGCAGGTCGAAATCCACGTCGAGCGACTGCTCGACGACCTGACTGGCCACCACCACGTGCGGCCCCGTCGGCCTGTCGCCGCCAGGGCCGAACCGCTCCCGCAACTCCGTGTCTTTGGCTGCCCTATCAGCGGCCAGGAATCGCGAGTGGGCCACGGTCACCGCACCGTCCCCGAACCGCTCCCGCAACTCGTCTGCCGCCTCCAGCACCCGGTCGACGGTGTTGCGCACCACCAACGCACAGCCCCCGTCCGCCAGCTCCGCTGCCAACCGGTCGGCCAGGAGGGCGGGGTCGTCATCCAACCGTTCCAGGCACACGTCCGTACGGCGCCCGGATGCCGCTGCGGGCTGCGACACTAGGGGTGCGGCGTCAGGAGCGACCGCGGTGATCAGCGGATAGGTGTCATCGGGCACCGCCTTCGGCCCCAGTCCGTCTGCGCCCTCCGGCGCCCCCGCGTACGCGGCGGCCAGTGCACGCCTGCGATCGGCCGGCAAGGTGGCCGAAAGCAGCACGACCGGCACGCGGTAGGCCGCCAGCCACTCCAGAACTCGGTCGAGGTAGCGGCTCATATAGGCGTCATATGCGTGAACTTCATCAATAATGACGACCTTGCCCGCCACCGCCAGATGCCGCAGCGCCAGGTGCCTGCTCTTGAGACCCGCGAACAGCACCTGATCGATGGTGCCCACCGCGAAGGAAGCCAGTAGCGCCTTCTTGCGGCCGCGCAGCCACTGATGGGCATGGAGACCAGCGGGCTCGGCGCGCTTAGGGGCGCCCACCGCACCGATCCGGTCGGGCCCGTCCAGGTCCACGGCGGCGATCGCCCGCCGCTCCCGCCGCATCATGCCCGCCCACACATCGTTGAGCGCAGCTTTGGCATGCGCCAGAACGACGGACCGGGGGCCGTCCAGCGGCAACTTGTCCAGCCACGCCAGCAGGCGCGGGAACATGGCATCCCCCGTGGCCCGGGTGGGCAGCGCCACCAGACAGCCGCCCGCCCCGGTCCGCGCCGCCAGAATCTCCGCGGCAGCGAAGGCGGCCTCCGTCTTACCCTCACCCATCGGCGCCTCGATCATCAGCAACCCGGCCGCCGGCATCGTCCGTGCCATCCGCACGGCGTCCTCCTGGGCCGGCCGGATCCGCGCACCCTCGGGCAGGGCGAACCGCTGCGTGAACAGTGTCTCCGCCGCCTGCTCCGGCACCTTCGACGTCCAGGGGCCCGGAAGATCCAAGCCCTGCCACGCGGCCCTCAGCCGGCGAGCCTCGCCGACCGGACCAGCTGGCTGCCAGGACAACGGGTCGTACGGGAAAAGCTCAGGAGCGCTGGCGATCCAATCGGCAAGAATCACGACAGCCGTCAACACCACCTGGACCGGCTGTGGTAACCGGACCGAACGCCACGCGGTGAGGCGCTCCATTACGTTGGCCGATTCGGCACACGCGTCCATCAACTCGTACTGAACACGGCGCCATTCGCCCTCGCTCGGCCCAGGGTGCCGCAACAAGCGCGGGCGCAACTGCAGATCGTGTATCTGCTGATGCTCGGGAGGCGTCCCATGATGACCACCCGCCACCACCGCGAATTGCCCGGATGCGCGGGCAGGCACCCCGAACCGCTCGGCCATCCACTCCTGGAGCAACAACTGCCCCGCCAGGCCGTGAGGCGCCAGACGCCGATCCTGTCCGTACTCCACGGCAGAATGCATGTCGAGCCCGGCAGCGCGCATGGCGTCAGCGAGAGGTTCCACCTGACAGGCGAAGGCGGGCGTGCTCTTGCCGATGTCATGGACGCTAGCGAGAAAGATGACAAGCCGCCGTGCGTCGCCCTCCCCATCAGGAAGCGCCTCGGACAGCAGGCGCTTGATGTTGTCCGCCAGCCACGTGTCCCACAACTTTCCGGCTACTGCACCGGAATCGGCCATGTGCCTCCACAGCGGCAGCCACCCATCGGTCGCCCGATCATGCTTGGCCCAGGCCGTACGGGCGGCAGGGGAGAAGCGCGTCAACTTGGCGGCGCCTGAGGGATAATTCGGGTCCAAAGGCGTAGTCGGCACAGCTGAGCCCTTCTGTGGCACATCAAACAGGCCGGGCGTCGGCTGCGGTGGGCGCGAGCACCCCGCGGGTACGAGTGGGCGGCGTGCCCGGCGGCGCCGGTGAAGCGATGCCGGACACATCCCGGTTAGGCAGGAGAAGCGACCATCTACGGCTGCACCAACATCACGATCACGATGAGGATGACCACTGCGCCCCAAATCCATGGGGCCACTGGCGAAGGCGCGACGGGGCAGGCCGCAAGGAACGCCACGAGCACACCTTGCCAGGTGAGAGATGGTTCCAAGGTCTTGGTGGAACAGCTTTTCATGCGTAGCCTCTCAATGTCTCGACGGTCGATCAATCCGATGGGACGAGCCGAGCCCGGCTACCTCGTGCTAGCGAGGTGGATCAGCGGGCTCGGTTTTTTCTGTGCTGAGGCGCTCGGGGTGTAGCCCTGCGCTGGGTGGAGGAACGCTAGCAGTCTGCAATGCCGTTGTGCATCAACACCCCTTTTCCCGGGCAGAGTTACAACGAAAGCTTCTCAGTTGCCTATGCGTCGATCGTGGCCCGGAAGGGCTTGCATCCTTGCTGGCCTGCTGCTTTGCCCGTCGTTCCGATGGCGTTGCTGGCGTGACGCTCGCGTTGAGGTTGATTACGACAAGCGTCGCTGCGCTGATTGCTTCAGTTCGGCTGTAGACGAAGAGCGGAGGTCGTGTCATGCCAATGGAGGGCTGCGCTCAAGGGTGCTTGTGTGGCCACGCTGAGTCCGTAAGTGGCAAGAGGCACGCTTCGCTGGTGTTCACTTCGGGCTGTCACGGTTGCTGCGGGCACGCGGGAAAGGTGCCATGGACATCAGTGGACGACCGGCCGGGACCCGTAGTCTCCGCGCACACGCCGGGGACCACGTAGCTCACGCCAGCCCAGCCGCGACCAAAATGGGGGCGCCCCCGCACACGCGGGGACCACGCGAGCAAGCAGCTTCGCCGGAGCTTGCCGATGGGGCCACCCCCGCACCTGCGGGGACCACAGGTCGTCGACTGGGGATGAAGACCACCTCCCGGGACCACCTCCCGCACCCGCGGGGAGCACACGATCAGCAGGGCGACCGCACCCATGCCCACGGGACCACCCCCGCACCCGCGGGGAGCACTCACCCGCGTCGGTCCGCCGGCCGGTGAATCGAGGACCACCCCCGCACCCGCGGGGAGCACGTTGCGGGGCAGCGCGGGCGGGCTCGCGGCGGGGGACCACCCCCGCACCCGCGGGGAGCACAGGCCACGACCAGCGGCTTTACCTAGCGGAGCGCGGTTTTTTACTCACTTCTAGAAACTCCGACATCTCTTCCCAAAAGGCGCGTTCGAGGCGGACCTGGAGTGACCTGATCACGCTACTACCTGCAGGCAGTAGTGGACACGCATCGCCGATGTCGTCGTCTCAGAACAGCGCCAGTTGAAGTGCCCAGCCGAGAAGCGCTCTCACGAGCCGTGGCTGAGGGCCATATCGGGGCGGGTCTTTCGCGCCGTCCGCGTACCTGATGGGGGCCAGCGTGATGCGAGAGGGAAGCGCCGCCGGAACCGGTCAGGGGGCCACGTGCCGCGCGGCGTTCGTGTTCGAGGGTGCTTGCGGGGTGAACCACATGGTCAGCAGCTCAGCAGTGCTGTGACCTGATGCCGATTCGAACGCCTCGCTGGCCGGTTGCGCCCGGTGTGGTCCAGGGGGTGGCGGCCGTAGCGTGAGCGCGCCTCTTCTCCGTACGCCGACGAGAAAGGAACGGACGCCATGGCTGTCATCAACCTCATGATCCTCGAAGGGGACGAGCAGGAGCCCGAGGGCTGGACGAAGATCAGCAAGGATCTGAACGCCGGCTCCGGCGGCCAGTACCTGTACTTCGCCTTCGAGACCGACAGCAAGCTCTCCGCACCCAACGCCGCGTTCGGCCCCATCACCGACATCGTCTTCCTGTCCAAGGGCGACGAGCCCCCGCACGGCTACCGCAAGCTCAACAAGGACCTGAACGCCGGCGCGGGCGGCGAGTACATCTACGCCGCCTACACGCGGAACGCCGAGCAGGGTTCGCCGATCAACTCGCTGGACGTCGCGCTCACCGACAACCGTGACTACCAGCCCCCGAAGCCCTGGGAGCGCTACGACAAGGACCTGAACGCGGGCGCGGGCGGGAAGTACGTGTACCTGCTGCACATCTGATCCGGTCGATTCCGGGCGGTTCCGGGCGGGGCGGCGGTTGCCGTCCCGCCTTTCGCGTGGGGGCGGCGCGGCCTGCGGCCTACGCTCCGCCGCCGGTCGTCCCCGCGCGGCACAGCAGGGCGGCGTGCAGGTCGAGGCGGTGGGGGAGGCGGGTGAGGTCGCGGCCGGTGAGGTGTTCTATGCGCTGGATGCGGTAGCGGACGGTGTTGACGTGGAGGTGGAGGGCGGCGGCGGTGCGGGACCACGAGGCGTCGTGGCGGAGGAAGACCTCCAGGGTGTGCAGCAGGGTGCCGGTCCTGTCGTGCTCGGGGAGGAGCGGGCGCAGGGTGCGGGCGCTGAAGACGGCGCGGACGTCGGCGGGTACGGCGGACAGCAGCCGTTCCAGGGTGGCGGGGGCGGAGCTGCCCCCGGGGGCGGGCGGGGTGGTGTGCGGCATGGGGTGCGCTCCTCGTACCGTCCGGGCGCCGGGCCCGGAGCTCTGCCGTGCGCACTCGCCAGGTGAGAGCGCGGAAATGCATCGTAAATGCCAGGGAGAGGGGTGTGTAGTCGCGCTGATGCGGGAGAGAGGCCGAGGAGGTGGGTTGGGGTGGTGGGGGCGGGGTGTGTGTGCGTGGCTGCGGGGGGTTGAGGGGTGTGCTTGTTTCACTCGGGTCATGGATCTGCATGTGGTGCGGGAGGTGCGAGCGGTCCGGGGTGCGGGGGGACGTCTGGCATGGCGGCCGGGTGATGCCTGGCTGGGCGGCGGTACGTATCTCTTTTCCGAGCCTCAACCGGGGGTGCGGCGGCTGCTGGACCTGAGCCGGACGGGCTGGGAGCCGTTCCGGTGGTTGCCGGACGGCGCGCTGGAGATCGCGGCGACGTGCACGGTCGCTGAGGTGTCCCGGTTCGGGAGCAGCGGCGGTGGTGGTGGCTGTAGTAGTAGCGGCGTTGGTGGATTGCCCGTGGGGGCGCTCTTCGAGCAGTGCTGCCGTGCGTTTCTGGCCTCGTTCAAAATCTTGAACACGGCTACCGTCGGCGGGAACCTGTGCCTCGCGCTGCCCGCCGCGCCGATGGTCTCCCTGACGGCGGCGCTGGACGGCACCTGCCTGCTGCTGGGTGGGGGCGGGAGTCAGCGGCAACTGCCGGTGGCGGACCTTGTCACCGGCGCCGGGCGCAACGCGCTGGCGGAGGGCGAGTTGCTGCGCTCGGTCACGTTGCCGTCCCGCGCGCTGGAGCGTCGTACGGCATTCCGGCAGACGTCGCTGTACGGGCTCGGGCGCTCCGCCGCGCTGCTGATCGGGACGCGGGATTTGGTGGACGGGGCGTTCGCCCTGACGATCACCGCCGCCACCGTGCGGCCGGTGCGGCTGCGGTTCCCGGAGCTGCCGTCCGCATCCGAGCTGCGGGCGGCGATCGGGCGGGCCGTGCCGGACGACGGGTGGTTCGACGACGTTCATGGGCTGCCCGAGTGGCGGCGGCACATGACGTATCGGATGGGGGAGGAGATTCGGGAGGAGTTGGGAGCACCGGCTGCGTCTGTACGCCCGCGCCTCCGGCCGTCCTCCTGTACGGACTCCGACACTGCGTCCAATACGGGTACGGACTCCAGCACTGTGTCCAATACGGGTACGGGCTCCCGTACCGCCTCCAGTGCCGCCGTCCGAACTGCCTTCCGTGCCGACATCAACGGCACCCCCACCCGCACCGCCCCCCGCCCCGGCCAGTGCCTGCGCACCTACCTGCGCGAGCGGGGCTGGTTCGGCGTCAAGAAAGGGTGTGACGCCGGGGATTGCGGGGCATGCACGGTGCACGTGGACGGCGAACCCGTGCACAGCTGCGTGTATCCGGCCGTACGCGCCGACGGGCGGTCGGTCACGACCGTCGAAGGGCTGTCCGACGCGGGGGCGGAGGGTGAGGCGAGCGGTCGGCTGCACCCCGTACAGCGGCAGTTCCTGGAGGCGCAGGGGTTCCAGTGCGGGTTCTGTACCGCAGGGTTCGTGATGACGGCTGCCGCGCTCGACGAGGGGCTGCTCGCCGACCTGCCGCGCGCCTTCAAGGGGAACCTGTGCCGCTGTACCGGTTACCGGGCCGTCGAGGACGCCGTACGGGGCGTCCGGCACATCGCGGAACCTGCGGCGGCAGCCACCGTCGGCTGCAACGCGCCCGCGCCCGGCGGCCGGGAAGTGGTCACCGGCACGGCCCGCTACACCTTCGACCTCGACCTCGACCCCGATGACGGCACCGGCGTCCTGTCCGGCCTCCTGCACATGAAACTGCTGCGTTCGCCGCACGCCCACGCGCGGATCACCGCCGTCGACACCCGGGCCGCACTACGGGTGCCGGGCGTGCATGCGGTCTTCACCCACCATGACGCTCCCGACCGCCGCTTCTCCACCGCGCAGCACGAGCGTCCCGAGGACGACCCGCAGGACACCCGGCTGCTGGACGACACGGTCCGTCACGTGGGCCAGCGGGTGGCCGCGGTGGTCGCGGACAGCGAGGCGGCGGCGGAGGAGGGGTGCCGCCGTGTCGAGGTGACGTACGAGGTGCTGCCCGCGGTCCTCACCCCGGAGGAGGCGATGCTGCCGGACGCTCCCGTGGTGCACGTCAGGCGGGATGCGGAACGGTGCGGGGGCGGGCGGTCCGTAGCCAATGTGGCGGGTGAGGTGCATGGGGAGACCGGCGACGTGGAGCGTGGGTTCGACGCGGCCGACGCGGTGTACGAGGAAACCTTCCGCACGCCCCGGGCACAGCACGCGAGCCTGGAAACGCACGGAGCGCTCGCGTATTTCGAGGGCGGTGTCCCGGGCGGTTCAGGCGATTCGGGTGGTTCGGGTGGTTCGGGTGGGGGTGGTCTGGACGGTCGGCGGCTGGTCGTTCGTACCAGTACGCAAGTGCCGTATCTCGTGCGCCGTTCCCTCTGCTCTCTGCTGGACCTGCCGCCCGAGGCCGTCCGGGTCGTCGCGGGGCGGGTCGGCGGTGCTTTCGGCGGGAAGCAGGAGATGCTCGTCGAGGACGTCGTGGCGCTGGCGGCGCTGCGGACCGGGCGCCCGGTCAAGCTGGAGTTCACCCGGGCCGAGCAGTTCCACGGCGCGACGACGCGGCATCCGTTCACCGTACGGGTGAAGGCCGGCGCGCGCCGGGACGGGGCCCTGACCGCGCTCCAGCTGCACGTGGTGTCGGACACCGGTGCGTACGGCAATCACGCCCGGACCGTCCTGACGCACGGATGCGGTGACGCCCTGGCCCTCTACCGCTGCCCGAACAAGAAGGTGGACGGTTTCGCCGTCCACACCCACACCGTCCCCGCCGGCGCCTTCCGCGGTTACGGGGTCGGGCAGGTCGTCTTCGCACTGGAGAGCGCGCTCGACGAGCTGGCGCGGCGGCTGGGCATCGACCCGCTGCTGTTGCGGGAGCGCAATGTGGTGCGGTCCGGCGACGCGCTGGAGACGGTGATGGGCGGGGTGAGCGACCTGCGTATCGGGAGTTACGGGCTGGATGCTTGTCTGAAGGTGCTGCGGGAGGTTTCCGCGTCGGCGGGGACGACCGCACCGACCGGATGGCCGGTGGGCCAGGGCAGTGCCCTCTCGATGATCGCCGCGGCCGGGCCGGGCGGGCACTTCGCCGATGCCCGGATCACGCTCACCGCCGACGGCACGTACGAACTGGCCGTCGGATCGATCGAATCCGGCAGCGGGACCACCACCGCGCTGCGCCAGATCGCCGCCGCCGAGCTGGGCACCACGAGTGCGCGGATCGCCGTACGGCAGGCGGACACCGACGCGGTCGGGCACGACACCGGCGCCTTCGGCTCGGCCGGGACCGTGGTCGAGGGCGAGGCGGTGCTGCGTGCGGCACGGTCCTTGGCGGGGCTGATCAGGGACCGGGCCGCGCGCGGAGGCGGCGACGGGCCGCTCACCGGGTACGGCCACTTCGGCGGGACGCCGCGCACGGTCGCCTTCAACGCGCACTGGTTCCGCGTCGCGGTCGATCCGGACAGCGGGGAGATCCGCATTCTGCGCAGTGTGCACGTGGCGGACGCGGGCACCGTGATCAACCCCATGCAGTGCCGCGGCCAGGTCGAGGGCGGAGTGGCCCAGGCGCTGGGTACGGCGCTCTTCGAGGAGGTACGGCTGGACGGGCGCGGCGCGGTGCGCACGGCGGCGTTCCGCGAGTACCGGCTGCCGGCCTTCGCGGACGTGCCCCGTACCGAGGTGTATCTCACAGCCACGTCCGACACGATCGGCCCGGCGGGCGCGAAGTCGATGAGCGAGAGCCCCTTCAATCCGGTCGCGCCGGCCCTGGCCAACGCGGTCCGGGACGCCACCGGGGTGCGCTTCCCCCGGCTGCCGCTGGCCCGGGACCGGGTGTGGCGGGAGCTGGCGCGAGGGGGGCCGGGGACGCCGCCGTACGGCTGTGGAAATTCATATGGATAGGTCGGCGTTTGCTGGGCAGGGGTGCGGGACGGTCCGGCGTGCGGAATAGGTCGGGCGACGAACCCGTTGTCGCAGCGGGACCGAGAAGAGACCGGAACCGGAAGCAGGGAAGTACGCATGAGCACCGTAGAGCTCACCAAGGACAACTTCGACGAGATCGTCTCGGGGAACGAGTTCGTCCTGATCGATTTTTGGGCCGAGTGGTGCGGCCCGTGCAAGCAGTTCGGCCCGGTTTTCGAACGGTCGTCCGAGAAGCACGACGACCTGGTCTACGCGAAGGTCGACACGGAGGCGCAGCCCGAGCTGGCGGCCGCCTTCCAGATCCAGTCGATCCCGACCGTCATGATCGTCCGCGAGAACATCGCGGTGTTCTCGCAGCCCGGCGCGCTGCCGGAGGAGGCCCTGGAGGACGTCATCGGCCAGGCCCGCAACCTGGACATGGACGAGGTCCGCGCCTCCGTCGAAGAGGCCCAGCAGCAGGAGGCCCAGAAGCAGGAGGGGCAGGCCGCCGGTGAGTGAACTGCTCCTGATCCGCCACGGCGAGACGGAGTGGAGCAGATCGGGACAGCACACCAGCTGGACCGACCTGCCGCTCACCGCCCGCGGTGAGGAGCAGGCCCGCTCCCTGCGGCCGGTCCTGGCCGGCCGGAAGATCGGCGCGGTGCTCTCCAGCCCGCTGCAGCGGGCCCGGCGCACCGCCGAGCTGGCCGGCCTGCCGGACCCGCGGATCGACGCAGACCTGAGCGAATGGGACTACGGCGGGTACGAGGGCATCTCCACCGACGAGATCCACCGCACCCGTCCCGACTGGTTCCTGTTCAGCGACGGCGTGACCGCCGGGCCCCCGGAGCACCCGGGCGAGTCGCCCGAGCAGGTCGGCGCGCGCGCCGACCGGGTGCTCGCCCGCATCGAGGAAGAGCTGCGTACGGCGGACGGCGATGTGGTGCTGGTCGGCCACGGGCACTTCCAGCGGGTGCTGACGGCTCGCCGACTGGGGCTGTCGCCGTCGGCGGGCGCGCTGTTCACCTTCGAGACGGGCACGGTCGGCATCCTCGGCGAGGAGCACGGGCGGCCCGCGGTGGTGGGGTGGAACACCCGGACGTTGTGAGGGGCGGGGCCGGAGCCGGGATGCCCGGCTGCACCGGCCGGCCCCTCACGTGGCCGTTCACGTGGCCATCGGATCGAGGTGCAGGGGCTCCACCTTGCCCTCGATCATGGCGCCCAGCCCCAGCACCGCACAGGTGTCCGGCCGGTCCGCGATGTGCACCGGCATGGTCGTGGCCTGCCGGATCATCGACTGCAGGCCGGGGATCAGCGCGCTGCCGCCCGCCAGCATGATGCCGCGCTCGCCCAGGTCCGCCACCAGGTCCGGCGGGCAGCGCCGCAGCACCGACCCGATCCCGTCCAGGATGGTGGTCAGCGGTGAGGCGATGGCCCGCTGGACCGGCTCGGTCTCGACCATGACCGAACGGGCCAGCCCGCTGACCACGTCCCGGCCGTGCACCTCGGTCGGACCCGCCGCCAGGTCGCCGTTGTTGGAGAGCATCAGGTGCAGCGGCCGTACGGACTGGCCCGGCAGCAGCAGCTTGTGATGCAGCCTCAGGTGCTGGACGACGGCGTGGTCGATGGCGTTGCCGCCCACCGCGACGGTCTCCGCCGCCACGATCGAACCGAGGGAGAGCACCGCGATCTGCGTGGTTCCCGCCCCGCACACCACGATCATGGTGGCCTCGGGGTGCTCCACCGGCAGGTCGCAGCCGACCGCCGCGGCGACCAGCGTGTCGACCATCTCCACCCGGCGGGCGCCGATCCCGTTCAGGGTCTCCACCGCGGCCCGCTGCGCCAGCGGCTCACTGCCGTACGGCAGGCAGATCGCGGCCCGCATGGTGGGCCGGCGCCGCCACGCCTTGCGCAGCTTGTCGTCTACCAGGTTGCGCAGCAGCCGCTGGGCCATGTCGATGTCCACGACGGTGCCGCCGGCGACCGGGCGCACGACGCGGATGTGGTCCGGCGTGCGGCCGTCCATCACCTCGGCGCGGTCCCCGACGGCGATCAGTGCGCCGGTGCGGATGTTGACGGCCGCGACGGTCGGCTGGTCCACCGCCAGGCCCTGGTTCTTGATGTACATCCGGGTGCGGGCCGCGCCCAGGTCGACGGCGACCGAGCAACGGAGCAACTGTGCCAGGCTGGCGGTCATGGATGGTGCCTCCCCGGGGAGCGTTCGGCAGTACGGGCCGAGTGGCCGCCGGCGGCCACTCGTGATCCATCGTGTGCCAACGGTTCGTCAGGTGCGCGTTGGGAAGGTCCGGTTGGGGGACGCCGGGGGCCGAGGGGTGGGGGAGGTGCTGGAAGTGCCGGTGGGGCCGGAGCGCTGTGCGGCGCCGAGCAGGCGGCTGCCCAGCTCATGCAAGTAAGCGATCAGTTCCGGCGGTTCGTGCACCTCGAAGGGGACGCCCAGCAGGCCGAGCCGGAACGCGAGCCAGTCCAGCGCGTCGCCTCCCGTACGCAGCAGGCAGGAGTCCGGGGTGAGCGGCTCCAGGAGGCCGCTGCCCGCGGGGAGCCGGGCGGCCGCGTCCTCCAGGGTGGTGTGCAGCGTGACCAGCGCCCGGTGCCGGGCGCGATGGCTGGTGACGGATTCGGCGACGAACGCGGCGGCGTCGGCGGCCGGCGGCCGGCGGTCCGGTACGCAGCGCGCTCCGGTGAGCCGCGGGCCGTCGGCCCGGTCCACCCGGTCCACGCGGTACGTACGCCAGTCGGCGCGGTCCAGGTCGTACGCGACGAGATACCACCGCCGGTCCGCGCTGACCAGCCGATACGGCTCGGCGTGCCGCTTGCTCGGGGTGCCGTCCGCCGCCGCGTACGCGAAGCGCACCCGCTCGCGGCGGTGGCACGCGGTGGCGAGGGCGGCCAGCACGGCCGGATCGGTGACGGGGGCCTCGCCACCGCCGGTGAGCAGGCCGTAGAGCGGGACGGTGGCCTCCTGTAGGGCGGTGACCCGGCCCCGCAGCCGGGCGGGCAGTACCTGTTCCAGCTTGGCCAGCGCCCGTACGGAGGTCTCCGCCACGTCAGCGACCGTGCCGCCCGCCGCGGCGTGCAGGCCCACGGCGATGGCGACGGCCTCCTCGTCGTCCAGGAGGAGCGGCGGCATCGCGGTGCCGGAGGCGAGGCGGTAGCCGCCGACGGCGCCGATGGCCGCGTCCACGGGATAGCCGAGGCCGCGCAGCCGGTCGATGTCGCGGCGGACCGTGCGCGGGCTGACGCCCAGCCGTTCGGCCAGTTCGGTGCCGGTCCGCTCGCGGCCGGTCTGGAGGAGCGTGAGCAGCTTCAGGAGGCGCGCCGGGGTGTCGCTCATGGTCCCAGGGTGCCGGAGAAGGCGGCCATGTTCCGACCTACTTCGTTCCTAGCGTGGCGGGTATGGGAGCGACGTACGAGGACAGCATCAGGATCACCGGCGCACGGGAGCACAACCTCAAGGACGTGGACCTGGAGATCCCCAAGGGGCGCATCACCGTCTTCACCGGGGTGTCCGGCTCGGGCAAGTCCTCGGTGGTCTTCGACACGGTGGCGGTGGAGTCGCAGCGCCAGCTGAACGAGACCTTCACCTGGTACGTGCGCAACCAGCTGCCCAAACACGAACGGCCCAAGGCCGACACCATCGAGCGGCTCTCCCCGGCGATCGTCGTGGACCAGCGGCCCCTCGGCGGCGGCGCGCGCTCCACCGTCGGCACGCTGACCGACATCTACGCCATCCTGCGGGTGCTCTACTCCCGGTGCGGCACGCCGAGTGCCGGTGAGGCCTCCGCGTACTCCTTCAACGATCCGGCCGGCATGTGTCCCGAGTGCGCCGGGCTGGGCCGTACCACCCGTATCGACCTCGACCGTTTCCTGGACACCGGCCGCTCCCTCGACGAGGGCGCGATCCGCTTCCCGCCGCTCGCCGTCGGCACGGCGGGCTGGCAGATCTACGCGACCTCCGGCCTCTTCGATCCGGGCAAACCCCTGGACCGGTACAGCCCGCAGGAGTGGGACCTGCTCCTGTACGGCAAGGGGTTCACCGTCAAGCGTGGTGAGCGGGCCTACAACAACACGTACGAGGGACTGGTCGAGAACTTCGACCGGCGCTATGTGAAGCGGGACCTCTCGGCGCTCTCCGAGAAGACCAGGGACCTGGTGCGCGGCTTCGTACGGGAGGGGACCTGCCCGCTGTGCGAGGGCGCGCGGCTGACCGCGGCGGCCTTGAAGTCCCTGGTCGCGGGGCGGTCCATCGCCGAAATGGCGGCGCTGGAGGTCACCGAGCTGAGCGACATCCTGCGCGGTGTCGACCCGGCCGAGGAGCCGGTGGGCGCGGCCGTCGCGGCGCGGGCGGTCACCGCGCTGGACCGGCTGACCGCCATCGGTCTCGGGTACCTCAGTCTCGACCGGCCGGCCGCCACCCTGTCCGGCGGGGAGGGGCAGCGGCTGAAGATGGTGCGTCACCTGGGCAGCAGCCTGACGGGTATGACGTACGTCTTCGACGAGCCGAGCACCGGGCTGCACCCCAGCGACGTACGCCGCCTCAACGACCTCCTGGTGCGCTTGCGCGACAAGGGCAACACCGTCCTCGTCGTCGAACACGACCGGGACGTCATCGCCGTCGCTGACCACGTGGTGGACATGGGGCCCGGGGCCGGGGCGCACGGCGGCGAGGTGGTCTACGCGGGGACGGTGCGCGGGCTGGCGGCCGCCGACACGCCTACGGGGCGCGGGCTGCGGCGCGTGACGGGCGTGAAGGCGGACGTCCGTACGCCGGGGGACTGGCTGACCGTACGGGACGTGACGCTGCACAACCTCAAGGGCGTGGACTTCCGCGTGCCCACCGGGGTGCTCACGGTCGTCACCGGGGTGGCGGGATCCGGCAAGAGCACCCTGGTGTCCGAGGCGTTCGTGGGGGCGTACCCGGAGGCCGTGGTGGTCGACCAGTCGGCGATCGGGGTGTCCGCGCGGTCCACTCCGGCCACGTACCTCGGGGCGATGGACGCGGTCCGGGGGCTCTTCGCGCGCGAGAACGGCGTACCGGCGGGGATGTTCAGCTTCAACGCCGCCGGAGCGTGCGAGGCGTGCCGGGGGCGCGGGGTGATCCACACGGACCTGGCATACATGGACCCGGTGACCTCGACCTGTGAGACGTGCCGGGGACGGCGCTACAAGGACGAGGTGCTCGGCCTGACCCTGTGCGGCAGGTCGGTCGCGGACGTGCTGGAGATGACGGCGGAGGAGGCGGTGGTGTTCTTCGGGGCGGGCGGCCCGGCCCCCGCTGGGAGCGGTGGCGACGAGGCGGCAGGGATCGTGCGGAAGCTGGCGGCCCTCGTCGAGGTCGGGCTCGGTTACCTGGCGCTCGGGCAGTCGGTGTCTTCCCTGTCCGGCGGCGAGCGGCAACGCCTCAAACTGGCCACCCGGCTGCACCGTACGGGGAGCGTGTACGTGCTCGACGAGCCGACCACCGGGCTGCACATGGCCGATGTGGCGGGCCTGCTGGAACTGCTCGACCGGCTGGTGGACGACGGCAACACCGTCCTGGTGATCGAGCACGATCTCGACGTGGTCAAGCGCGCGGACTGGGTGATCGACCTCGGGCCCGGTGGCGGCCGGAGGGGCGGCGAGATCGTGTACGCCGGGACGCCGCGCGGCCTGCTGTCGGCGCGCGGTTCGGCCACGGCCGACTGCATGCGGGCCTCACTCGACGGCCAGCCGGCTGCGGCCTCGGCTGACGGCTGACTGTCCGCGGTCTCAGTCGACGGTGCGCTGTAGCAGGCCCCAGGTGAACTCGGCTACTGTCGCCCGCGGTTCGCCGTCCGTGTCGGGCGCCGTGAACGCTAGCCGCCAGCGGGTGGGGGCCGTGCCCTCCATCGGGCGGGCCGGGGTGAACGCGCGGGCCACCTCGTCGACCGTGCAGGACCAGGGGACCAGATCGCCGGTCGTCCGCAGGGCGGGGGCGGCGGCGCCCGGCGCCCGGACGAGCCACGCGTTCCACGCGGTGCCCTGCGGACCGGTCAGCACCTCGAACCGCAGATCGGGCCAGAGCGGTACGGGCCAGGTCAGCGCCTCGCAGGTCAGGTCGCCGATGCGGCGGGCGGTGACGGACTCGGGACGGCCGAGCAGCGAGCGGTAGCGCTGCACCGCGCCGCGCGACCGGGGCGAGTGGGCCCACGCCTGCCAGCGGCGGTTGGCCTCCCGCAGCTCGGCGCGCGAGGCGCCGAGGGCACGCAGCGCGTCCTCGACCAGGCCGGGCTGGTGGTCGGCCATGCGGCGCAGAAGGACGAGCTGGAAGGCGCGGGGGCCGTCGGCGGGCCCGCCGGGGCCACCGCCGGACCTGCTGCCGGATCCGTCGCCCGGGCCGTTGTCAGTGGTGGGGTTCATGATGGACATGTTCGCGGACGGTGGGTCCGGGCGGGCCCTGGCGAGGCTCGTCGGGTGGGCGTTCGTCCGGGGGCAGGCGGCGCAGGATGGCTTCGTGTTCGGTCTCGGTGACCTGTTCACCGGAGGAGGGGAGGAGCTGGGGGATGTTGTCGAGAATGGGGTAACGGCGGCGCAGCCTCGGGTTGTAGAGGATCTCGTCCGGGAGGAGGAGGGTGAGCGGGCCCTTGTCGATCGGGCAGGCGAGGATCTTCAACAGGGGGTCGTCGGGGGTCACGGCTCAGCTCCTTGAGAGGGGGCGGAGGGGGAAGGGGAGGACGCATCTGATGCCGGTGCCGGTGCCGGTGCCGGTGCCAGTTCCGTTTCCGGTGCCGGTTCTGGTTCCGGCGGTGGGGCGTCCTGGCGGGGCAGGGCGAGCAGGACGAGGACGGCGACTGCGGTGCCGCCCAGGCGCAGGCCCAGGCGCAGGGGATCGGAGGGCAGCGGCTCGCCGAAGGCGACCGTGCCGCAGGCGGCGGTGAAGACGCAGGTCACGGTAGTGCAGACGGGGACGATGAGGGAGGCACGGCAGCGCTGGAGCGCGGTCTGCGACAGCACCAGGCCCACTGCGCCGGTGAAGAGCAGCAGATACGGATACGGGGAGGTGAACACGTCACGGACGACGCCCGCCGGGTCGTGGGCGCTCAGCAGTCCGGAGACGCCTTTGATGGCGAGCGAGCTGACGCCGTAGAGCAGGCCGACGGCCACACCGTAGGGGACGCCCGAGGTGGGCTGGCGGTGGCGGCGCTTGGCGCGCCGTTCGGCGGTCCCGTACAGCCACAGCCCCGCGACCAGCGAGGGCAGGGCGATGGCGAGCAGGGTGCCGGTGGGCGCGGTGCGGGTGACGGTGCCGGCGCCGCTGCCCTGGAGCGACCCGACGACCATGCCGAGCGCGAGCAGGATCGCCAGGATGCTCCGGCGCTCGCGGCCGCTGGTGCGCTCACCGAGGAAGACCGACGACAGGAGGAGCAGCAGGACGAGACCGGAGACGAAGATGCCCTGGGCCGCGGCGATGGGGAGGGTGCGGTAGACCGCGAGCTGGGCGGCGAAACCGGCGGCGAGGGCCAGTGAACCGCCGATCCACAGCGGGCTGCTCAGCAGGTGGCGCACGAGCCGGGCGGGCCGGCGGGTGTTCAGCGCGGGCAGCGCGGACAGGGCGCGCTTCTCCAGTACGAACCCGGTGCTGTACAGGACGTTGGCGAGCAGTGCGGCCGCCACGCCCCACCACAGCACCGCCCTACTCCCTTCTCCGGCGGGCATGGACGAGCAGGACGGAGGCCAGCGAAGGCAGACGGCAGGCGGCGCGGTCCAGGGGCCGCAGCGGACGCGGCACGTCGTGGTACGGCGCCCCCGCGATCCGTACGACCTCGAAGCCGCAGGCCGGCAGGAAGCCGCGCAGCGCGCGGGCGGTGTAGAGGCGCAGATGGCCGACGACCTGGGTGCCGGGCCGTCCGTGGATGCCTCGCATGCTCACCTCCGAGAAGACGGGCTGGACCCCCGCTAGGAGGAGTCCGCGGTTGTACCAGGCAGCGAGATTGGGGGTGGAGAGCATCAGATGACCGCCGGGACGCAGTACCCGGCGCAGTTCGTCGAGGGCCGCGTCGGGGTCGACGAGGTGCTCGATGACCTCGCTGAAGAGGACGGCGTCGGCGCTGCCGTCCGCGAACGGCAGCCCACCGTCGCCCAGTTCGCCCCGTACGGCGTACGGAACCCGGGTCGTGGCGCGGCGCAGCGCGTCCTGTGACCAGTCGACGCCGATGATGCGGTGACCGGTCAAGGCCCGGGCGGCGACGGCGGCCGCGCGCCCGTCGCCGCACCCGACGTCCAGGACGGTGGCCGGGGGCGCGTCCGGACGTACCGGGCCCAGTGCCCGGGCCAGCATCAGCGCCTGGCGGTGGCTGCGGGCGTCACCGGAGGCGACGGGTACGGCGGGGTTCTCGTAGAACTCCCGGAGGGCGTGCCGGGGTTGGCGGCCCGCCGTGGCCCGTGGGGCTTCGGTGTCCCGGGCGGTGGCGGCCTGCCGGGTCACGGGGCGGTGCCTTCCGGGCGGTCCGTGGCATCCGTGCTATCTGTGCCATCCGTGCCATCTGTGCCATCCGTGCGGTCCGTGCCATCCATGCGATCCGTGCGACCTGTGCGATCTGTGCGGCCCGTGTCATCCGGGTGGTCAGTGTGATCCGTGTGGTCCGTGCGACCCGTGCGGTCTTCTCCGGCCCCCGGCGTCCAGGACGTGGCCGCGAGCGACCGGGCGAAGAGGGCGCCCAGGCGGGCGCCCGCCTCGTCGTCCAGGAGCGCGTGCGACCAGCGCAGCGCCAGTTGGACGCGCCCGCCGACGGAGACGGTGGTGACGGTCAGGCCGCGGGGCATACGGGCCGGAGCCGAGAACCACACGGCGGTGGGGCGCCCCGCGTCCCCGAAGTCGAGCGGATACGGGATGCGGCCGATGTTGGACAGCAGCGTGGTGGACGCCAGGGGCGCGGCGGCCGTGCGCAGCGCCCGCGCGAGGACGCCGCGCGCGCCGACCGGGAGCACCGGCGCGGTCAGCAGCGCGGCACCGAGCCCGAGTTGGGAGCCCGGCGCGGCCTTCAGGGAACGGGTGCGGGCGGCGGTGCGCCGCAGCAGCCGGGCGACCGCCGCCGGGTCGGGCGGGTCGGCCGTGAGCAGCGCCGCGTCCCGCTCCTCCTCCGGGCCGAAACCGACGGAGACCAGCCGGGTGCCGTTGCCGATGGGCATGTCCGTACCGCGCGGGCGGTCGTCCACCGGCATGGTCACGACGACGGGGGCGCTCGGACGCCCGTGGACGTGGTTCCAGCGGGCCACCATCAGGCAGGTGGCGACGAGAAGCTGGTCGTTGACGGTGAAGGCGGCGACGCCGTCGACGCGGGGCGGCCGGGCCGGGACGGGCAGCTCGGTGATGAGCATCCCGTTGCCCCGGGCGCTCGAACCGCCCTCGCTGCCCGCGCTCCGGGGCCCGCGTTCCGCGGCGATCCGTACCGGCCTGGCCAGGCGGTGGCCGCCGAGCGGCGGTGTGTCCTGGGAAGCGCCGCCCATGGGAACCCCGGGCGCGCGGACGGGCGGTGGCGCCGGGGAGTTGTCGGCGCCCCCGTAGAGCTGGGCGGCGGTGGCCAGCACCCGCAGGCAGGCCGGGCCGTCCAGCGCGGTGTGGTTGATGGTGACGAGCAGTACCGTGCCGCCGTTGCCGTTGCCGTTGCCGTTGCCGTTGCCGTTGCCGTTGCCGTCTGCGGAGGCCCCGTCCTCGCTTCCCTCCCCGTCCGGCCCCCGCTCGACCACCTCCAGACGCACCGGCGGCGAGGCGTCCAGCGGCGGGCAGTCGGCCAGGGCCCGTTCCCGGGCCCGTTCGAGGGCGTCCGGGCCCGGCGGGGGGAAGACGACCGGGTCCACGTCCGGCACCCCGGTCAGCTCCCACTCGTACCGGCGCCGCCACCAGCGGTGCGGTGCCTGGCGCATCAGGATGCGGGGGTGCCGGCACAGCGCCTCACGGAACGCCGCCCGCAGCCGGTCGGGGTCCGGCCGTCCGGGCAGGTGCACCTCGATGTGCACGGTCTCCGGTTCGTCGTCCGTGAGGCAGTGCCGGGTGATCTCGTCGACCACCGGGAACGGGATGCGCCGTACGGTCCGGTCCGCCGTGCCGGGCGGCCCGTCCCCGGCCGGTGGTTCCCGTCGTGCCGGCTGCAGTGCGGTCATCGAGTGGGTTCCTCCCCGTTCCGGTCCGGTGAAGTGCCGTGAGGTGGTGTGTCGTTCGGCGGTGTGCCGCCCGGTGATATGACGTTCGGAAGCGTGTCGCCCGGGGACGGCTCGTCGTGCGGAGGCTCACTACCCGTGGGCGGCTCGCCGCCCGAAGGCGTCGCGCTCTCCGGCGCCGCGCCACGCCGTCGCCGTCGTCTGGGCAGCGGCGGTGCCGGCGGCCCCGACGCCACCGGCCCGGAGACCGGCGGCATGGGTACCGTTTCCGCTTCCTCCGCCAACTCCGCCTCCCCCCGGGGCCCCGTCCCACCCCTCGCCCGCACCCCGCGCCGTGCCCACGAACCCGGCACCGTCACCACCGCGGCCGCCAGCGCCAGCAGCGCCAGTGCCTGCGCCGTGGCGCTGAAGGCCCCGGCTTCGGCGGCGGCCGGTTCGCCCGCGCCGAGCGCCGCCGTGATGCCGGCGCCCACCATGGCCAGCAGCGAGACCGGCACCAGGAGCCCCGGCCGGAACCGGGCCGCCAGTGCCAGCAGCGGCACGATCACGGCGTACGGCCCGGCGGCGAGCGCCACGACCACAGTGAGGGCGACGACCCCCAGTACCCAGGAGGGCGCGGGCGGCACCTGCGGTTCCGGCGGCGGCGTGCGCGGTGTGCGGCGCACCAGGGTGGAGCCGATGAGTACGGCGATACCGAGCGCGCCGCCGAGCAGCCCGAGGTCGTACGTCGTGGCGGGCGCGTACGAGAGTTTCACGAGCCCGCCTCGGCCCGCCGGGATCAGGAATCCCTGCTGCCAGCCGTCGAGCCGGACGGGTGACAGCTCGCGCCCGTCGAGCGTCGCGTGCCAGCCGTCGTTGGCGTTCTCGTACATCTGGAGGTACGCGGCGGCGCCGGTGCCGACCTGCACCGACCGCTGGTCGCCCGCCCAGTCCTCGGCCGTCACGGTCCGCCGTTCGCTCGCGGGCGCGGGGGCGCTGCCCCGGCTGAGGGTGACGTCCGTCAGCGCCAGCGGGCCCTGGTCGCCGGCCTCCACCCGGTGTTCGCCCGAGGGGAGTTCGAGGTTTCCGCCACGTGCTTCGCCCGCGCACAGTTCGACGTCGACGGGTCGGCGTTCGGTCAGGTCGCGGACGTAGCCGGAGGCCTTGGTGGCGTGCAGGGTGCCGTCCACGGCAAGCGGCGGGCCCTGGCCGCACGCCAGCGTGAACCGGTCGGTGGCCGAGGGGGGCGGGGTGCGCAGCGCCTCCAGCTGCGGGATGTAGACCTCGCTGAGGCCGACGGGCAGTTGCAGGGCCTGGTCGGCGACCGGGTTGTGGACGGTGAGTTCCTTGACCTTGCTGATGGTGATGTCGAGGCGGTCGGTGGTGATGGGGTCGAAGCGGGCCTGGCCGTTCTCGTCGACACCGGCGGTCGCGGCGCCGTCGGGGGAGTTGACCAGGATCTGTTCCGGGCGGGTGGAGATGCCGCCGGCCGCGGCCAGCACGATCTGGCTGACGGGCCGCTTGCCCGGCCAGCGCAGGTGCAGGGTGGGCCGGTCGCCCGCGATCCAGGCGGTGGTCAGGTCGCCGTCGACGAGGTTGCGGGGGCTGAGCGAGCGGCCGGAGCCGAAGCTGGTGGAGTCGGCGGTGACGGTGACGCGTTCTTTCTGGCGGGTGGCCGCGCGGTCCAGGAGCTGGTCGAGTTCCGGTCCCGGTACGGCCACGGCCTTGGCCGACACCGCGTACGACGCGCTCGTGCCCGTACGGAACTGGCGGTGCAGCCCTGCCTCGGCGGAGGCCGGCGAGAGGCCGCCGGGGTCGCTGCCGCGGTGCAGGGAGTACGTGGCGGAGGGCGCCGTGGACTTCTCGGCGTCCGCCGGGAGTCGCAGCAGCCGGGTGACCTGCACGTCCGGTATCTCCACCTCGGAGAAGCCCGCGCCGGACAGTCCGGCGCGCGGCGTCTGCGACCCGGTGATGGTGATCTCCAGCCACTTCGCGACCCCGGCCGGTGCTCTGACCTGCTGCTTCGCGCCGTTGGTGAGCAGTTGGCTCTCGACGCTGCCCCGGTCGGTCCGGACGCGTACGGAAGTCGGCGCCGCCCGCATGCCGTCACCCGGGAGCGGTGTCAGCGCGATCCGGGACGGTACGGACGTGGGACGGGTGAAGCCGATCCGCAGCCACTGGCCGACCGGTTCGCCCGCGCTGCCCTCGGCCCAGCCGGTGTCCGGGTCGCCGTCGAAGGCGTGCACCGGGTCGTACTGCGGCAGGTGGAACAGCCAGTTGCCGCTGCTGGAGGCGGTGACGGAGGAGGCGCCGCGCAGCACCCCGGTGGTCTGGTGGCCGATGCCCTCGGCCGGCAGGATCTGCCGCGGCGGGCGCCCGGGGTCCTGGACGCTGTCCGGGTGATTCCGCTCCCCGGGCGTGTACGTGTAGGACGTGTTGGAGTTGACCAGTCCGAACCGGGTGTCGGCACGGCGCAGCCCGTCGCCGGTCAGCTGGAGCGGCGGGGTGCCGACGCCCGGGTGGTTGTCGCCGGTCAGCACGGCCGGCCGGTGGCGCAGCGTGGGGTCGGCGGACAGCGGCAGCAGCGCCTCAGGACCTCCGCTGACCTGTGCGGTGTCCGCCACGGGCCGGGCGGTGACCGGGCCGGGGCGCGGAGTGTCCACCGGTTCGTAGATCTCCACCGAGCGCTGGCGCGGGTACAGGCCCTGGATCTGTACGGGGGTGTCGGGGGCGATCTTCCCGTCCGTGGTCAGCGGCCCGAACGCGGCGACCCGGCGGTAGCCGGACGCCTCCAGGGTGCGCTTGACGGTCTGTGTCGGTATGTAGCCGATCTGGTCGGGGTCGAGATCGTTGCGGACGACGACGTCGTACAGGCCCGCCCGGCCGAGGAAGTCGCGCAGCCCCGGCACTTCGGAGCCGGTCAGCAGCGCCTGTTCCACGGCGTCCATGGCGCGCCGTACGCCGGGCGTCCCGAAGGGCACGTAGTCGCGCTGCGCCCACCGGGAGCGGGCGAGCACGTCCAGGGGCTGGTCGATCGGGGAGCCCCAGGTGTAGACGCCGTGCGCGGTGGCGGGGACGACGAGGGCGCGGTTGTCGGGGGTGTTCTTCTTCAGCCAGTCGGCGGTCCGTTCCCAGGCGTCCGGCAGCTTCTTGAAGGCGCCGGGCTGGAGGACGGTCCCGTTGAGGAACGGCAGGGCGAGCGCGGGCACGGTCAGCAGCGCGACGACCAGCGGGAGGTGGCGGCGCCCGGGAACGCGCCGGGTGCCGCGCCGCTCACCGGCCACCCCGACGAGATGCGCCAGGCCGAACGCGAGGGCCAGCGCCAGGCCCGGCACGAACTTGTAGATGTTGCGGAACGGCCGCAGCCAGCCGTCGAGCCAGTCCTGCCACACCCCGTGGAACGGGCCGCCCAGCGCACCGGCGTACCCGGTGAGGCAGATACCGGCCACCACCAGCACGGTCAGCAGCAGCCAGCGCCGCTCCGGCGCGTCCCGGCGGGCCAGCCCGGCCAGACCCAGCGCGGCGGCCAGCGCCGAGCCGAGGATCGCGACGACGCCTGCCGCCATGGTCCAGCCGGCCGGCAGCCAGGGTTCGCCGAAGTTGAGGTAGCCGGTCCAGTTGCCGGCGCCGCGCAGCAGTTCGGTCGCCGACATGGTGCCGGTCGTGGTGTTGGCCTGCTCGATGTACGGCATGAAGTTCTCGCCGTACACCCCGAGCAGCAGCAGCGGTACGGCCCACCACGCGGTCGCCAGGACGACGCCCGGAATCCACCACGCAAGCAGCGCTCTGCGCCGGGTGCCCGTACGCGACAGCACGTACAGCAGGACGGGCAGCAGCGACGCCAGGGTGGATGCTGCGTTGACGCCGCCCATGAAGGGGATGAGCAGCGCGGAGCGGGTGGCGGCCAAGCGCGCCGACGCGCGGTGGTCGGTCAGCGGCAGCAGCACCCAGGGGAGCAGCGCGCCCGGCAGTGCGGCGGCGGAGGTGGAGCCGATGACCATGGTGAACGTCGGCCACAGCGCGTACGCGGCGGCGGCGAGCAGGCGGGCCGGCGGCGTGCCGACGCGCAGCCGTTCCGCCAGCCGCAGCGCGCCCCAGAAGGCGGTGGTGACGATCAGCGACATCCACAGCCGCTCGGCGAGCCACACCGGCAGGTGCACGAGGTCCGTCAGCGCGTAGTACGGCAGGGACGGGAACGCGTAGCCGACGTACTGGTCCGTGATGCCGCCGAAGCCCGCCCGGTCGTGCCAGAGCTGCCCGAGGTCGCCGAGGAACCGCCAGGGGTCGGTGGTCACCCCCAGCTTCGTCTCGAAGGTCATCTTCCCGGCGGACGGCGCGAGGAAGAGCACGAAGGTGACGGCCCAGAACGCCAGCAGCCAGCGCCGGGACCGCGGCGGTCCGGGCGGCGGCGCGCCCGGCGCGGACGCCGGGGTGCCTCCGGCGTCCGGTGATCCCGGTGAGCTGGACACGAGCGTCTGGGTCATGGCAACCGCCGCAGGATGAGGAGAAGGTTCCAGGTGGCTACTTCACGTACGCCCGGCAGGCGCGGGATCGTTTCGGCGAGGAACGGCGCGTACCGGGAGCGGGCCGTCACGATCCACACGTCGTCCCGCGCCCTGATCTGCCGCAGCGTCCGGCCGACGTGCAGCGCGAACAGGTTCTCGCCGAGGGTGTGCTTGGCGGCCCGGCCGGTACGCCGCCGGTAGCGCTCGCGGGCCCGCCGGGCGCCCAGGTAGTGCCACGGCGCCATCTCGTGCCCGCCCCAGGGGGACAGCCAGTTGGTGAACGACAGATAGATCAGACCGCCGGGACGGGTGACCCGCACCAGCTCGCTGAGGAAGGTCTGCGGATCCGCCACGTGCTCCAGGACGTTGGAGGAGAAGCACACGTCGGCGGCGCCGTCGGCCAGCGGGAGGAGGTAGCCGTCGGCGAGCACCGCGCCGCTCGGGGGGCGCCCGCGCGCGGCCAGTTCGCGCAGGTCGGGCTCGAAGAGGTAGCCGTGCGCGCCGCGGCGCCGGAACTCCTCGATGAAGTGCCCGCTGCCGCCGCCGATGTCCGCCACGACCCGGCCCTTCAGCGGCTCGTACCGCTCGATCTGGTCGGCGGCGTCCCGGGCGAGCAGGCCGTAGCAGTGCTCGGGGTCGTGCTGCTCGCGCAGGAAGGCGCGGAAAAGGGTGAGAGATCTGCGCAGGGAAGGGTCCCGCACCTCAGCATCACCGCCCGGCGGGGAGGTCGAGGTGTGCCTCGGCGTACGACTCGGCCGCCACGGCGCGGAAGCTGCGGACCGTGCCGCTCCACCGGAAGCGCGCGGCGCGCTGCGCGGCGGCGGCACCCAGCGCTTGCCGTCGCGGGTGGCTGAGCGCCAGCGTGCACCAGTGCGCGGCGAAGGAACTCTCGCCGCGCGCCAGCAGCCCGGTCACCCCGTCGTCGACCGAGTCGCGCAGGCCGGGGATGTCGAACCCGACGGCCGGGGTGTGCCGGGCGGCCGCCTCCATGACGACCAAACCCCAGCCCTCGACCAGCGACGGATGCAGCAGCAGCCAGGCGCGGCAGAGGAGTTCGTGCTTGTCCTGCTCGCTGATCCGGCCGGTGAAGTGCACGTCGGGACCGGCCATGGCCGTCAGCCGGTCGCGCTCCGGACCGTCACCGACGATCACCAGCCGGCCGCCGGTGACCGGCCGCACCCGCTCCCACAGGCGCAGCAGCAGATCGACACGCTTGTACTCGACCAGCCGGCCCATGGCCAGGAACAGCGGCTCCGGCGCCTCGGGGAGCAGCGGCCCCGGCTCCTCCACCCCGTTGTGCACCAGGCGGATGCGCTCCCGCTCCACGCCGAGCCCGCGCAGCGCGGCGGCGGTCGAGCCCGACACGGCGACCATGAGGTTGCCGCGGTGGGTACCGGCCAGCGCCCAGTGCTCCAGCCGGCGGCCGAGCCGGGCGGCGGGCGCGGGGTAGCGCATGCCCCACAGGTCCGTGTGGACGTGGTTGACCAGGCACAGCGTCGGTCCGGTGTGCCACAGGGGCGCCAGGTACGGCATGCCGTTGCAGACCTCGACCAGCAGGTCGCACGCGCCGACCCGGCGGCTGAACTGCCGTCGTACCCGGAGGAAGTGACCGGCGTCGCCGCCCGCGGAGACCACCCGGTAGCCGCGGTCGGCCGCGGGGCCGCCGCACAGCAGGGTGACCTCGTGGCCGTGCGCGGTCAGGCCTTCGGCGATGCGGTCGACGAGCAGTTCCGAGCCGCCGGCGGCGGGGTTGCCGAGGTCGCGGCGGGCGAGGAAGACGATGCGGTGGGGGATTGGGGGTGTGGGGTGGGTGAGAGATTCGTGGTGTGCGGGTGTTGCGGAACGTGCGGTCGTTGCGGATCGTTCGGGTGATTCATGGCGTGCGGGTGGTTCGCGGCGTGCGGGTGGTGCGGCGGACAAGGACGGTCGTACGTGCTGGGGCATGTGCGCTCCAACTCGTCTCAGGGTGCGGTACCAGTGGTGTGGGGGGACGTACTGCGTACTGAGTCGTGCGGACCTGCCGGCCTGGGGCTGCGGACGGGGGACGGGGGGACGGGGGGACGGGCAAGGGGACAGGTACGGGGACGAGGGCCGGTGCGACGATCGGGACGAGGACCGGTGCGGGGACGGGGACGGGGACGCGGGTGGGTGAGCTGGATAGTTTTCGCCGCCCTGTTCGATGCGGCTACTCACCGGCGTGACAATTTCCGCCCCGGCTCCGCCTGACGCCTCATCACTTCGCGCAGGATCAGCTGAACCGGCGCCTCCCGCGCACCACCAGCACCACTCCGAAAAGCGTCAGTCCGCCGCCCGCCACGGCTGCCGCGAGCGGCGCCGTCTCGCCGACCGTCTTGAGCTTGGTGCTGTCCGCGTCCGCGAGCGCCACCTGCTTGCGCTGGGTGGCGGGCGTGAACTCCAGCCCCGACCCGCGCAGCAGCGTCACCGCGTCGGTCCGCGCCCCGGGCGCCCGCAGCGTCTTGTGCGGCGAGATCGACGCGTTGATGATCCGGCCGGTGCGCGGCTCGACGACCAGCTCGATCCCACTGTTCGCGTACCACTCCTCGGCCTGCACCTGGCCCTGCGCCGGCCGCCCGACCAGCCGCCCCGGAACCTGCCGGCTGCCCGTCCTGGTGGGCGCGACGGTCCCGGTGAAGCGGTAGCCCTGGTACCCCTGTACCTGCTTGGTGCCGGCGAAGCGGAGCGGGACCGCGGCGCCGAGCGTGCTGTCCCACCAGCGGTAGGTCCGGCGCTGCACGTCGAAGGGGAACTTCAGGTACGCGTCCCCTTCGAAGCGGGTCGGTGCCTCTTCGCAGCAGTGCACCGGGGCGTTGGTGCGCCGGTCGGTGACCCACCGTTCCCGCGTCCACTGGAACGCCTTGCGCGGGTCCTTCAGCTCCAGGGTCTCCGGGGTGTCGACCGTCGTGGACACGTCCCACACGGCCCGCCCGCTGCGCTCGCTCGCCGCCACGTCCCCCAGCACGTGCCGGGTGACGGTGATCTTCTGCCGGTTCTTCGGGCGCAGCGTCCCGGTGTCGAAGTAGCTGCCGGTGCCGGTGAAGACGGTGGTCACGTCGACGTCCACCGGAGTGCGCTGGGCGCGCGGCGCGACGTACCAGGCGAGCATCGGGGCGAGCACCAGGAGGAAGACGCCGAGGCCCAGCAGGACCAGGGAAAAGGGTGAGGCGGTCTTACGCATACGGGCACTCCTGAGGGCGGCGGGGGCAGTGCGCGTGCGGCGTGGCGGTGGTCCGGGTGAACGGGCGGGAACCGTAGGCGCATCCTTGACATGCCGTCAATGCCCCCACACACTCGGCAGGCACCGCGGCCGCCGCGGCCCGGCGTCCCGTCGGCGCGGTACGGCACCGCGGCCGCCGCCGTGCGGTCCCGCGTGCGCCCGAGGCCGTCAGCGGACCGGGCCGGGCCGGACCGGTGCGCCGCGCAACCCTCGACGTACCCGCCACCGAAGGGGCCCGCCGCGCCATGCACAGACTGCTCGCCGCCGTACTGACCTCGCTGGGCGCCGCCGCCCTGGCCGTAGGCGCCTCCCTCGGCATCGTCGCCGCCCTGGACGCCACGCCGGAACAGCCGAACGTGCCGCTGGTGACCTTCGACCGGACGCCTTAGGGGAGGCCGCAGGCGTGGTGGAGACCGTCCGCTCGGCCTGGCGTGACGTACCCCCGGGGCAGGTGCGGGAGTTCGCCGCGCGCGCTCTGGACGAGGTCCCGGCGCTCGCCCAGCGCATCCTGGGGGAGATCCGCCGCGAATACCCACAACTGCCGCTGGCCCTGGACGAGTACGGCGAGCCGCGCGCGCTGGTCGGCATCCGGCAGTCGCTGGAGCACTTCGTGGAGCACATGTCCGCCGGCCTGGACAGTCCGCACGTCCACCCGCGCATCTTCCAGGAGTTCGGCCGCGGCGCGGGCATCCAGGGCCGCAGTCTGGACGCCCTGCAAGCCATCTACCGGCTGGGCGTACGGCTGGCCTGGCGGCGGCTGGCCGAGATCGGCCAGCAGGTGGCGATTCCGGCCCCCGCCATGTACGAACTGGCCGAATCGGGTTTCGAGTACCTGGACGGGCTGGTCGCCGAATCGGTAAGGGGCTTCGCCGAGGCCGCGGCCCGCCAGGCGGGCGAACGGCTGCGGCACCAACGCCGTCTCATGGAGCAGCTGTTCACCGCCGGGACCCGCGCGCACACCGCCCCCGCGCTCACCGACCGTGCTGCCAGGATCGGCTGGGCGCTGCCCGCACAGGTCGCCGTGGCCGTACTGCTGCGCCCCGCCCGTGAGTCCGTCGCGCCCGCCGTCGGCACGGACGTCCTCCTGGACATGGAGTGCGAGCGGCCCCGCATGGTGGTGCCGGAGCCGGACGCCGCCGGGCGCAGGGAACTACTCCAGCGGGCCACGGCGGGGTGGTCTGGCGCGCTCGGCCCAGCCGTACCGCTGGCGCACGCGGCCAAGTCGCTGCGCTGGGCCAACACCGCGGTCGATCTGATCGAGCGGGGCCTGCTGCCCGCCGGGCAGTTGCTGCACTGCACCGATCACACCGAGGCGCTGGTCCTTCTGCCGCCCGAGGAGCTGATCGAGGACCTGACCCGGCGGCGGCTGGAGCCCCTGGCGCACTGCGGCCCCACCCACGGACGCCGGCTGGCCGAGACCCTCCTCGCCTGGCTGGAGACGCGCGGCGGCGCGCCCGAGGTGGCCGCCCGGCTCGGCGTCCACCCGCAGACCGTGCGCTACCGACTGCGTCAAATACGCGAGTTGTGGGGTGACGAGGTGGACGATCCGGACCGCCGATTCGAACTGGAACTGGTCCTGCGGGCCCGGCGGCTGCGCGGCGAACTCAGTGTGCCGGGCGGCCCTCCCTGCCGTCGCTGAACACCTCGAAGCCGTCCAGCAGCCGGGCCAGCCCGAACTCGAACAGCGCGTCCAGTTGGAGCGTCCCCGCGTCGTCCATGGCGTCGATCCCCGCGTACATCGGGAAAGAACCGGACTCCAGGATCTGCTCGTACTCCGGTTCCTGCGACACCATCCACTGGTCCTGGTCCATGCCGGTCTGCTGCTCGGCCTCCAGGTCCTCCTCCATGGCCACCGCCGTGCCGCGTACGTGGTTGAGCAGCGTCAGGGCCAGCCGCAGCTTGGTCAGCGGATCGAACCGGGTCGCCCCCATGGTCCACTCGATGAGGGTCATCGCGTGCGGCAACGGCTGCGGGCGAGTGATCGACAGCCACTGGGCGACCCATGGATGCCGCTGGTACAGCTGCCACTGGAGGCGGGCTCCGGCCTCCATCCGCGCGCGCCAGTGCCGTGGCGCCGGGGCGGGCAGTTCGATCTCGGCGAAGGTGGCGTCCGCCATCAGCATGACCAGCTGGTCCTTGTTCGCCACATGGCGGTAGAGCGCCATGGAGGAAGCGCCGAACTCGGCGGCCACACGGCGCATCGACAGCGAGCGCAGCCCTTCGGCGTCGGCGATCCGGACGCCGGCCCGCACGATGCGGTCGCGGCTGAGGGCGGGGGGCTGGGGCTGGGAGGCGGCAGGGAGAGGGTGGTGGCTGCTGCCGCGTGGCCGGGGCGCGGGCCCATGGTGCGTACGCGCCTCCGCTCCCGTTCCCGTCTCCGCCACCACCGTGCCCACCCCCGGCACCGCCCTGACCAGGCCCTCCTGGCGCAGCGTCGTGAGGACCTTGGTCGCGGTCGCCATCGCCACCCCCCACTCCCGGGTGATCCGCCGCGTCGAGGGCACGCGGTCGCCCGCGGTCAGTTCACCCGTATCGATACGCCGCCGGATCTCCGCGACGATGCGGCGGTACGGCGGGGTGGCGGAACGGTTCGTGGCGGGGGTGGCTGAACGGTCCATGGTGGCGGCCTCCGGCTCTCCATACTAGTGCACCAGGGGGTTGTGGGCGTAGCAAGGCTGCGACAGCGCCGGTGGGGGCAGGCGAGGTGCACTAGTGTGACGCACCTCCAATCCCTGTGCTGGGCCCAAGGTTTGCGCTGTAAGCGTGCCCTGTCTACCTTCCTGGTTATGACGTTTACCCCGTATACACCTCCGCCGCGTGCCGGGCGCCGCGAGTGGACCGCGCTGGTGGTGCTCCTGCTGCCCTGCCTGCTGGTCTCGATGGACGTCTCGGTGCTCTACTTCGCCGTACCGTTCCTCTCCGCCGAACTCGCGCCCAGCGGCGTCGAACAGCTGTGGATCCTCGACGTCTACGGCTTCGTCCTGGCCGGGCTCCTGATCACCATGGGCGCCCTCGGCGACCGCATCGGCCGCCGCAGGCTGCTGCTCACCGGCGCCGTCCTGTTCGGCGTCGCCTCGGCGCTCGCCGCCTACGCGCAGAGCCCCGGCGCGCTCATCGCCGCCCGCGCGGTGCTCGGCGTCGGCGGCGCCACCCTCATGCCGTCCACCCTGGCCCTGATCCGCAACCTGTTCCACGACGCCGGGCAGCGCGGCAAGGCCGTCGCGATCTGGTCCGGCGGCATGATGGGCGGCATCGCGCTCGGTCCGGTGCTCAGCGGGGTGCTGCTGGAACACTTCTGGTGGGGCTCGGTCTTCCTGATCAACGCTCCGGCGATGGTGCTGCTGCTCGTGGCCGGGCCCCTGCTGCTGCCCGAGTTCAAGAACCCGGCGGCGGGCCGCTTCGACCTGCCGGGCGCGCTGCTCTCCCTGGCGGCGATGCTCCCGGTCGTCTACGGCATCAAGGAGCTGGCCCGCAACGGCTTCGAGACGCTGCCCGCACTGGCCGTCGCGGCCGGACTGCTGGCCGCCGCCGGGTTCGTACGCCGCCAGCGCACCGCCCGGCACCCGATGCTGGACCTGGAACTCTTCCGCCATCGCGGCTACTCGGGATCCGTCCTGATGAACCTGCTGGCGATGTTCGCGCTGGTCGGCAGCGCGGTCTTCTTCACCCAGTACCTCCAGTCCGTACGGGGCATGAGTCCGCTGGAAGCCGCCCTGTGGAACGTGGTGCCGACCCTCGCGGTCGGCGGCATGGCCCCGGCCGCGGCCGCCCTCGCCCGCCGTACGGGCCGGGCGTTCGTCATCGCCGGCGGCTTCCTGGCCGCCGCCGGAGGGTTCCTGTGGGTGTCCCGGGTGGCGGCGGACACGCCGCTGTGGATCGTGCTCATCGGCGCCAGCGTCTACGCGGCGGGGCTGGTCATGGTGATGTCGCTCGGCACCGAACTGGCCCTCGGCGTCGCCCCGCCGCAGCGCGCGGGCTCGGCCTCCGCCCTCCTGGAATCCGGCTCCGAACTGGGCGGCGCCCTGGGCCTGGCCTTCCTGGGCACCCTCGGCAACGCCGTCTACCGCGGCGAGATCGACAGCGCCGTCCCCGGCGGGCTCCCCGCGGGCGCGGCGGACACCGTACGGGAAACCCTGGCCGGAGCCGCGGCAGTCGCGGGGGAACTGCCGGGGCAGGCCGGGGAGGCGCTGCTCACGGCGGCCCGTACGGCGTTCCTCGGCGGCCTGCACGCGGTGCTGCTCGGCGCGGCAGCCGTGATGGTCCTGGGCGCGCTGTTGGCCGCGGCGCTGCTCAGGGGCGTACGGACGCAGTCTCCGGAGCCGGGGGAGGAGGCGACCGAATGCAAGCCGGTCACGGGCAGGCGCGAGTCCGGCGCCCCCGGCACCGCTTCCCCTTCTGCTGCTTCCCCTTCTGCCGATGCCGATGCCGATGCCGACGCCGATGCCGACGCCGATGCCGCTGCCGATTCCCATCGCCCCCGTCACCCGAAGCTGACCCGCTCCAGCCAGGAATCCAGCAGCTCCACATCACCACCGATCACGATGCCGGGGCTGCGGGCGGGCAACCGGCGGTAGAGAACCAGCAGCAGGTCGGTCAGCGGGCCGCTGACGGTGACGGCGGCCTCCTCACGGGGTGCGTGGCGCCAGGTGATCGCCGCGCCGGTGAGGTCCACCAGCCACTCGGCCGGCGTCCCCGGTGCCGTGCCGGTGGCCCGGAAGCGCAGTGTGCGGCCGGGGCCGAGAAGTTCTCGCAGCTCCGGGCGGTGATCGAGGGTCTGTGGCTGTGCGGCCAGCTCCAGCCACTCGCCGAAGCAGTCGGCGGCGGTCTCCTCGCCGAGCGTGAACGGCACGCCCTCGGCCAGGAAGGCGTCGGCGCGGTGGATCACCGTCTCGTTGGCCATCCGGCGGGCGAAGAACGCGGCCGCCGGGCCCAGCTGGGGCACGGGAACCCAGGCTTCCGCACTCGGCCCGGCGGTCCGCAGGGTCTCGGCCAGCAGGGCGGCCCCCTCGCCCAGCCAGCCGTCCAGCACGGCCGGGTCCTCGTCGGCGTACGGCGACAGATCGCGGAAGTGCCCGTCGGGCGGGGGCCGTTCCGTCCCGGTGCGTATGACCTCCTCCACCCAGCGGTGGGCACCGCCCAGATGCCGCAGCAACTGGCCGACGTTCCAGCCGGGGCAGGTGGGCACCGGGGTTCTCAGCTGGGCCGCGCCCCGCACGCGCGACCTCAACAGGTCGGTCTGCTCGACGATTTCGGAGCAGTGGCGGTCGTACGTCGAAGCGTTCATGACGCCACGGTAAGTCCCGCCACTGACAACCGGCTTCGGGTCAGCTGAAGTCCAGGTCCCCCGTCCGGGTCCGCTTCAGCTCGAAGAACTTGTCGTAGCCGGCGAGGAGCCGGGCGCCGTCGAAGACCCGTACGGCGTCCTCGCCACGCGGGATCGCGGTCAGCACCGGACCGAAGAAGGCCACGCCGTCGATGTGGATGGTGGGCGTGCCGACCTCCTCGCCGACCGGGTCCATGCCCTCGTGGTGGCTCTTGCGCAGCGCGTCGTCGTACTCCGTGCTGTCGGCGGCACCGGCCAGCTCGGCGGGCAGCCCGGCCTCGGCGAGCGCCTCCTCGATGACGGTGCCGTAGTCGTCCCGGCTGTCGTTGTGCAGGCGCGTGCCGAGCGCGGTGTACAGGTCGCGCAGTACGTCCTCGCCGTGCTTCTGGGCGGCGGCGATGCATACCCGCACCGGGCCCCAGGCCTTGGCCAGCAGCTCCCGGTACTGCTCCGGCAGCCCCTCGCGGCCGTCGTTGAGGACGGCCAGGCTCATCACGCGGAAGCGCAGGTCGATGTCGCGGTGGGCCTCCACCTCCAGGATCCAGCGCGAGGTGATCCAGGCGAAGGGGCAGAGGGGGTCGAAGTAGAAGTCGACTGTGTGACGAGTGGTGTTCGGGGAAGACGCATTCTGATCAGTCATGACGCCACGATAGTTCGCTTCACAACTTCCGGCCGGGAGTTCGGTCGGCGGCGTCCGGCGGTGCGGCGTCCGGACGGGCGGCTTCCGGGGCGCGTCCGCCGGCCGGTGTCCGCCGGCTCGCGCTCGCCCGGTCGGCGGCGCTGGTCCGACGCTGCTCCGGCGCTACTCCGGTGTGACGCCGAGCATCCGCTGGAGCAGCTCCTTGAGCAGCGCGCGCTCCGTGACGGACAGCTCGCCGAGCGGCTCGCGCGCGAAGTCCAGGGAGTCGCGCAGCTGCGCCGCCGTCGCCCGGCCCGTCTCGGTGGGGGCGGCCAGCTTGACCCGGCGGTCGGCCGGGTCCGGGCGGCGCTCGACCAGGCCGCGGGACTCCAGCCGGTCCACGATCCCGGTCACGTTCGACGGCTCGCACTTCAGGCTCCGGGCTATCCGGCGCATCGGCATCGGCTCGCGGGCGAGCAGGCCGAGAACGCGCGCCTGGGCGCCGGTGAGGGAGTGCTCGGCCGCCGCGTGCTCGTACTCCTCGTGATAGCGGGCCACGACGGTGCCGATCAGCTCGACGACCTCGGCGGTCAGGTGGTCTGCGCGAGGAGTCATGACACCAGGATACCGAATTACTTGACAACATGAAATATCGAGGAGCATTGTTGTTTCAGCACCTGAAGTATTTCGAGGAGGAGCAGCCCATGTCCGCACTGCCCACGTCCGGCCGCGAATGGCACCTGGTCGCCCGCCCGCACGGCTGGCCGAAGCCGGAGGACTTCGCGCTCCGCGAGGCCGAGATCTCCGAGCCCGGCGAGGGGCAGCTCCTCGTCCGCAACCTGTACTTCTCCGTCGACCCGTACATGCGCGGCCGGATGAACGACGTGAAGTCTTACTCCCCGCCCTTCCAGCTGGACGAGCCGATGGAGGGTGGCGCGGTCGGCGAGGTCGTCGCCTCCAACGCCGACGGCTTCGCGGTCGGTGACCACGTCCTGCACTTCAAGGGCTGGCGCGAGTACGCGGTGGTGGACGCCGCCAAGATCGCCAAGGTGGACGGTTCCCTGGCGCCCCTCTCCGCCTACCTGGGCGTGCTCGGCATGCCGGGCCTGACGGCCTACGCGGGCCTGCTGGAGGTCGCCTCCTTCAAGGAGGGCGACGCCGTCTTCGTGTCCGGCGCGGCCGGCGCGGTCGGCAGCGAGGTCGGCCAGATCGCCAAGCTCAAGGGCGCCTCGCGCGTCATCGGCAGTGCGGGCTCCGACGAGAAGGTCAAGCTGCTGACGGAGGAATACGGCTTCGACGCCGCCTTCAACTACAAGTCCGACCGGTCCGTCAAGGACCAGCTCCGGGACGCCGCCCCCGACGGCATCGACGTCTACTTCGACAACGTCGGCGGCGACCACCTGGAAGCCGCCCTCGACTCGCTGAACGTGCACGGCCGGGTCGCCGTCTGCGGCATGATCTCGCAGTACAACGCCACCGAGCCGACCCCGGCGCCGCGCAACCTCGCGACGGTCATCGGCAAGCGGCTGCGCATCCAGGGCATGCTCGTCGCCGACCACAGCCACCTCCAGGAGCAGTTCGTCTCCGAGGTCTCGGCCTGGGTGCGTTCGGGTGAGCTGAAGTTCAGCGAGACCAAGGTCGCCGGCATCGAGAACGGCTTCGAGGCGTTTCTCGGCCTGCTGCGCGGTGACAACACCGGCAAGATGATCGTCGATCTCACGGACTGACCCTTCACGGAGCCGGTCCCGCCGGGCCACTAGGCTCGGCCCCAAGCCGTCGCGATCGTGGGCGCGAGTCGCGGCGAACCACAGGAGGATCTCTATGTCCATCCAGCCCGTAGACGTCGTCTACACCGCCGTCGCCACCGCGGAGAACGGCCGGGACGGCCGCGTCGCCAGCGACGACGGCAAGCTGGACGTCGTCGTCAATCCGCCCAAGGAGCAGGGTGGCAGCGGCGCCGGCACCAACCCCGAGCAGCTCTTCGCGGCCGGCTACAGCGCCTGCTTCCAGGGCGCGCTCAGCGTCGTCGCCCGCCAGGAGAAGGCGGACGTCTCCGGCTCCCGGGTGACCGCCAAGGTCGGCATCGGCAAGACCCCGTCCGGCGGTTTCGGCCTCACGGTCGAGATCAACGCCTCCATTCCGAACGTGGACGAGGCCACCGCCAAGGACCTGGTCGAAAAGGCCCACCAGGTGTGCCCGTACTCGAACGCCACGCGGGGCAACATCGACGTCAAGCTCAGCGTCGGCTGACTGCCGGCCAGTGACCGGCAGTTGAGCGCTGACTGACCGGCGGGCTTCGGTCGGCGGCCGGGCGTCGGCTGACGTCTGGCCGGTGGCCGGCGGCCGGCGCGAGGCTTCGGCTGAGAGCCGCACTCCTGGACGGGGGTGCGGCTCTTGGTCGTTCCGGTTGGCGCGGGGGTGCCTCCATGCCGCTGGCCAGGGAAAACGGGGTGCGTCGGGTCGGCGAGCAGGGCAGCGTGGCGGGGTGGCTGATCTGTTGTGGGACGACGTGAGTTCCTTCTTCGACCCGGACCTGGTGGGGTCGCTGCCGGACGTGCGGGTCGCGCATGCCTCGGTGGAGGACTGGCAGGCGATCCTCGATCTTGTCGCGGAGAAGGGCTGGCGGTGCCGGTACTCCGAGGGGGAGACGGTGCTTCCCGTGCCCCGGGCGGAGTCCGTGCCGGCCCGCCCGGCGGATGCCGAGTACGCCGCACATCCGGAACTGCGGGTGTGGCCGACCGCCGACGTGTTGGCGATCTTCCGATTCCGTACCGACGATGAAGTCGATTTCGACGTCGACCTGCGGGAGTTGCAGGGCCAGGACCGACTCGATGTGTTCTGCGGCTTCCTTCGGGAGATCGGGCGGCGGCTGCGCAAGCCCGTACTGATGGACCCGGAAGGCGACTGCGGTCGTCCGGTGCTCGGCTTCGACGTCGCGGCCGATCGAGTCGTTCTGCTCGCAGATCCGCAGGTCAGGTGAGCGAGGCCGACGGCTGCGGGGCGCTGGGGTCCAGGTGGTGGCCCTCGGGGTGCTCCGGTGCACGCCCCTATGGCGGTGTCAGGTTCGCGCCAATGATGTCGACACTCTGGGGTGTCGTGGGGCCGATGGCTAACGTGGTGGCGTGAGGCGTCCGAGAGGGCGAGTGACGGGTGAGCCGAGAGGTGTGCCGCCGCCGGCCGCCACCGTTCGCAGCTCCCCCTGTGACGCAGGCCACTCTCACGCTGTCTTGACGACGGTGGCGTGTAATCGATTACGTAAGCCCACACAAAATCGATTACACGCCGTTGTGCGATCGAGACGCCCTGCGCCGTGGTGTCCTCGACCTGCCTGCGCGGACCTGCACGGAAGGGCTGGGGCGGGATGGCGAAGATCAAGGATGTGGCCGAGCGGGCCGGGGTGTCCGTGGCGACCGTCTCCCGGGTGCTCAACGGGCGGAGCCCGGTGGCCGAGACGCGTGAACGGGTGCTCGCCGCCGTCGCGGAGCTGGGATACCGGCCCAACAACGTCGCCCGGGCCCTGCGGACCGCCCGTACCGGCACGCTCGGCCTGGTCATCAGTGACCTGACCAACCCGTTCTTCACCGAGCTGGCCGACGCCGTCGAGGACGCCGCCCGCAGCCTCGGCTACAGCCTGATCATCGGCAACGCCGCCGAACGCCCCGGCCAGCAGGACGACTACATCCGTACGCTGCTGGACCGCCGTATCGACGGCCTGCTGGTCAGCTCGGCCGGTACCGGCTCCGCGATGCTGCACGAGGTCGTCGCCTCCGGCACACCGCTGGTGCTGCTGGACCGGATCGTGCCCGGCATCGACGCGCCGTGCGTACGGGCCGACGGCGCCGCGGCCCTCACCGACCTGGCCGCCCACCTCGCCGCCCTCGGTCGGCGGCGTCCCGCGATCATCGTCGCCCCGGCCGGCACCCCGACCGGCGACGAGCGGCTGAACCTCTTCCGTACGGCGCTGGCCACGCACGGCATAGCGCTGCCGGACGAGCGTGTCGGCTCCACGCCCGACCTCCAGCCCACCGGTGGCCGCCAGGTGATGCGCCGTCTCCTGGACCTGCCCGAGGCGCCCGACGCCGTATTGGCCACCGACAACCTGATGGCGCTCGGCGCGATGGACGAGATCCGCGCGCGCGGGCTGCGGGTGCCCGACGACATGGCGCTGGTCGTGTACGACGACGTGCCGTGGTTCGCGCACATCGACCCGCCGCTCACCGCCATCGCGCAGCCCACCCGCGAGCTGGGCCGGGCCGCCCTGCACACCCTGCTGGAACGGATCGAGGGGCGCGCGCCCGGCTGCGTACTGCTGCCGGCCCGCCTCGTCACCCGCCGCTCCTGCGGCGAACCGGGCACCACCCGTGAGGACACCCAAGAGGAGGAGGGCAGCGCATGACCGACGTCAACGACGACGTTCGGGACGCCGCACCGGCCGGCCGTGAACTGCTGCGCGTGGAGGGGGTGACGAAGTCGTTCCCCGGCGTGCGCGCGCTGGACGGTGTGGATCTGAGCCTGCGCGCGGGCGAGGTGCACGTCCTGCTCGGTGAGAACGGCGCGGGCAAGAGCACCCTGATCAAGATGCTCTCCGGCGCCCATCGCCCCGACGCGGGCCGCATCCTCGTGGCCGACAGCCCGACCGACGGCCCGACCGGCGGTCCGACCGGCGGCCCGCCCCACGGCCCCGGCGGCCGCAGTGCCCCCGCCCCCACCGCAGCCCCCGGCACCCCTCCCGCCACTCTCCACGAGGTGCACATCCGCACCGCCCAGGACGCCGAACGCCTCGGAATCGCCACCATCCACCAGGAGTTCAACCTCGTCCCCCGGCTGACCGTCGCGGAGAACATCTTCCTCGGCCGGCCGCCGCGCACCGCGCTCCGCCTGATCGACAAGAAGGCCATGCGGGCGCGCGCCGCCGAACTGCTGCGCCGGGTACGCCTGGACGTCTCCCCGGACACCCCGGTCGCCGAACTGGGCATCGCCCGGCTCCAGATGGTCGAGATAGCCAAGGCGCTGAGCCTGCGCGCCCGCGTCCTGATCATGGACGAGCCGACCGCCGTACTGACCTCCGAGGAGGTCGAGACCCTCTTCGGCATCGTGCGCGAACTGCGCGCCGACGGCGTGGGGATCATCTTCATCACCCACCACCTGGAGGAGATCGGCGCCCTCGGCGACCGCGTCACCGTGCTGCGTGACGGCCGCTCGGTCGCCGAGGTCCCGGCCGGTACGGACGAGGACGAGCTGATCCGCCTGATGGTGGGCCGGGACATCGCCGAGCAGTACCCGCGGCAGCGCCCGGACGAGCCCGGCGCGCCGCTGCTGCGCGTCCGCGGCCTGACCCGGCACGGCCCGAACGGCACGCCCGTCTTCGAGGACGTCGGCTTCGAGGTGCGGGCCGGTGAGGTCGTCGGTCTCGCGGGCCTGGTCGGCGCGGGCCGTACCGAGGTCGCGCGGTCGGTCTTCGGCGTGGACCGGTACGACGCCGGGACCGTCGAGGTCGACGGGCAGGTCCTGGCACCCGGCGACGTACGGGCCGCGATGCGCGCCGGGCTCGGTCTGGTCCCCGAGGACCGCAAGGGCCAGGGGCTGGTCCTGGACGCCTCCCTCCAGGACAACCTGACGCTCGCCCGGCTGGACCGCGACACCCGCGGCGGCCTGGTCGACCGGCGCGGCCAGCGGCGCGCGGCCGCCGAGGTGGCCGCCCGGCTGAAGGTACGGATGAGCGGCCTGGGACAGCACGCGCGCACCCTCTCCGGCGGCAACCAGCAGAAGGTCGTCATCGGCAAATGGCTGCTGGCCGACACCCGGCTGCTGATCCTGGACGAGCCGACGCGCGGCATCGACGTGGGCGCGAAGGTCGAGATCTACCGGCTGGTCAACGAGCTGACGGCAGCCGGCCGCGCGGTGCTGATGATCTCCAGCGACCTGCCCGAGGTGCTCGGTATGAGCGACCGGGTGCTGGTCATGGCCCAGGGGCGGCTCGCCGGTGAACTCTCCGGCGACGAGGCGACGCAGGACGCGGTGATGGAACTGGCGGTACGGCCCGCCGACGGCGCGCCCGGACCGCACGGGACGGCACCTCACGGGCACGGGACGGCACCCCACGGGCACGGGACGGCACCGCACACGACGACGAACGAGAGCGCGAAGGAGGGCTCCGATGTCCGCTGATGTGAAGACGGGAGCGGCCGCCGAGGCGGTCGGCACCACCCCGCCCGATGACGGCCTCGGCCCCTGGTTCACCCGGGCCGTCCTGAAGAACGGCCCGCTGGGCGGCCTGATCGCCCTGGTCGTGGTGATGGCGATCCTGTCCGGGGACTTCCTGAACGGGCAGAACCTCCTCAACGTGGGCGTCCAGGCATCCGTCACCGCCGTCCTCGCCTTCGGCGTCACCTTCGTGATCGTCTCGGCCGGCATCGACCTGTCGGTCGGCTCGGTGGCCGCCCTCAGCGCCACCGTGGTCGCCTGGGCCGCGACCGACGCGGGCCTGCCGGTGTGGGCCGCCGTCCTGCTGGGCCTCGCGCTCGGCGCGGCGGCCGGCCTGGTCTCCGGCGCGCTGGTCGCGTACGGGAAGCTGCCCGCCTTCATCGCCACCCTCGCGATGCTCTCCGTCGGCCGCGGCCTCGCCCTGGTGATCACCGGCGGCACGCCGATCCCCTTCCCGGCCTCGGTCAGCAAGCTGGGGGACACGCTGGGCGGCTGGCTGCCCGTCCCGGTCCTGGTCATGATCGCGATGGGGCTCGTGGCGGCGCTGGTCCTCAACCGGACGTACGCGGGCCGCGCGATGTTCGCCATCGGCGGCAACGAGGAGGCGGCCCGGCTCTCCGGCATCGACGTCAAGCGCCGCAAGCTGGTGATCTACGCGATGTCCGGACTGTTCGCGGCGGTCGCGGGCATCGTCCTCGCGGCCCGGCTGACCTCGGCCCAGCCGCAGGCCGCCGTCGGCTACGAACTCGACGCGATCGCCGCCGTCGTGATCGGCGGCGCCAGCCTCTCCGGCGGCTCCGGCAAGGCGTCCGGCACGCTCATCGGCGCACTGATCCTCGCCGTGCTGCGCAACGGCCTGAACCTGCTGAGCGTCTCGGCGTTCTGGCAGCAGGTGGCGACCGGCCTGGTCATCGCGCTGGCGGTGCTCCTGGACACGCTGCGGCGCCGGAGCGCGCGATGAGGCGGCGTACGGGGCTGGTGGGCCGCGATGCGTCCGGTGGGGGTGCGGGTTCGTTCCGTGAGTGGCGTACGGGGCTGGTGGGCCGCGATGCGTCCGGTGGGGGTGCGGGTTCGTTCCGTGAGTGGCGTACGGGGCAGCTGGGCCGCAGTACGTCTGGTGGGGGCACGGGTGCGTTCCGCGAGCGGCGCACCGGGCTGCTCGGCCGCAATACGCCCGGCAAGGGCACCACCTCGCTCCGCAGACGTACGGGCCTGCTCGGCGCGGCCGTCCTGGCCGGCGCCCTCGCCCTGTCCGGCTGCGAGCGCGGCGGCGACACGGACCTGGGCCTGGCCCTGTCCACCCTGAACAACCCGTTCTTCGTCGCCGTCCGGGAGGGCGCGCAGGCCGAGGCGGACCGGCGCGGCCTGAACATCAACATCACCGACGCGCAGAACGACCCCATGCAGCAGATCAACCAGATGGAGACGTTCACCAGCCAGGACGTCAAGGCGGCGATCATCAACCCGGTGGACTCCGACGCCGCGGTACCGGCCGTCGGGGTCGCCAACCGGGCGGACGTGCCGGTGATCTCCCTCGACCGCGGCGTCAACGGCGGCCGGGTCGGCTCGGCCATCGCCTCGGACAATGTCGCGGGCGGCCGGCTCGCCGCGAAGACGCTGGCCGAGTCCCTCGGCGGCAAGGGCAAGGTGGCCTTCCTGGAGGGCCAGCCCGGTACCTCGGCCGCCCGGGAGCGCGGGCAGGGCTTCGAGGAGGGCATCAAGGCGTACCCGGGCATCCAGGTGGTGGCGCGGCAGCCCGCCGACTTCGACCGGGCCAAGGGCATGGACGTGATGTCCAATATGCTCCAAGTACACCGGGACATCGGCGGCGTCTTCGCGGCCAACGACGAGATGGCGCTCGGCGCCGCCAAGTCGCTGGGCGCCCGGGCGGGCAAGGACGTGAAGATCGTGGCGTTCGACGGGACGCCGGAGGGCGTCGCGGCGGTACGCGGCGGAACGCTGACCGCCACGGTCGCCCAGCAGCCCAAGCTGCTGGGCAGGCAGGCCGTGGAGCAGGCGCTCAAGGCGGCGCGCGGCGAGCGGCTGCCGAAGCAGGTGAAGGTGCCGGTGGTCCTGGTGACCGGCAAGAACGCGGCGGAATTCGATGGGTGAGAAGCAGATGTACGACGTACTGGTAGTGGGCTCGGCCAACGCGGACCTGACGGTCCGGGTGGCGCGGCGGCCCGGCGCGGGCGAGACCGTGCACGGCTCCGACCTGGTCGAGTCGGCGGGCGGCAAGGGCGCCAACCAGGCGGCCGCCGCCGCCCGGCTCGGCGGCCGGGTCGGGCTGCTGGCCCGGGTCGGCGACGACGCGTACGGCGAGCTGCTGCTGGACGCGCAGCGCGCCGCGGGCACGGACGTCGCGCACGTGATCGTCGAGTCCGGCGCCCGTACCGGCACCGCGATGATCATCGTCGGGCCGGACGGCGACAACAGCATCGTCGTCTCCCCGGGCGCCAACGCGGCGCTCACCCCCGAGGACGTGGCGGCCGCCCGCGACGTCATCGCCGCGTCCGCCGCCGTCTCCCTCCAGCTGGAGGTGCCCATGGAGACGGTACGGGCCACCGCCGCCACGGCCACGGAGACCGGCACCCGGGTGGTCCTCAACCCGTCCCCGACCCCCGACAGCCTCGACCCGGAGCTGCTCGCCGCCGCCGACCCCCTGGTGGTCAACGAGCACGAGGCGCAGCAGCTCGCGGGCCGCGGCGAAGGCACCCCGGAGAACTGGGCCCAGGCGCTGCGCGAGCAGGGCGCCCGCTCGGTCGTGGTCACCCTCGGCGGCGACGGCGCGCTGGTCGTGGACGGCGAGGGCGGCACCGGCCGGGTCCCCGGCGTCAAGGTGGAGGCCGTCGACACCACGGGCGCGGGCGACGCCTTCACCGGCGCCCTCGCGACCCGCCTGGCCCACGGCGACTCCCTCACGGACGCGGCCCGCTTCGCCGTACGGGTGGGCGCCGCGGCCGTCACCAAGCCGGGCGCCCAGCCGTCCTACCCGACGCTGGACGAACTGCCCTCCTGAGCGGAGGCACACGCGGGGCGCGGCGGGACGGCCGTACGCAGGCCGTCCCGCCCGCGACCGCTCACCTCTGGTGCATCGTCAGCGGTGGGGAACCACCTTCCGCAGGCTGCTACCGGACGTCGCGCAGGTCTCGGATCACCGGTTGCTCACCGGCTCCCGTATACCTTCAGGTTCCGCCTGCCCGGCGGCCCGCCTCACCTCGGCCACGGCCGCCCCGGCCCCGCCGTCCAGGCGCGCGAGGCAGGTCCCGTCCGCCGCCCATATACCGCTGTACCCGCAGGCCACGCTCTCGCTCCCCGGGCCGACGCCGTTGGCGAGCAGTACGTCGAGCCCGTTGTCCCGCGCCGTGGCGGCGTACTGCTCCGTGCGCTCCACCGAGTCGTGGAACGAGCTGGCCAGATACACCTGGCAGCCGTCGGCAGCGGCCTGCTCGGCCAGCTCGGGGAAGGCGTTGTCGTAGCAGGTGGCGAGGGCGAACTTCAGGCCGCCGAAGGTGAACCGGCCGCCCGCGTCCGGACCCGCCGTGAACAGTCCGGTCTCCCGGCCGTACAGGTGGTGCTTGTCGTAGCGGGTCAGCAGCGCGCCGTCCGGCCCGTACACGAACGACGCGATCGTCATGCCGTCCGCCGTGTTCGCCGGGCCACGGCCCGGGCAGTTGACCACCGCGGCGACGCCGGCCGCCCGGCACGCATCCCGGACGGGGTCCAGCCGCGGGTCGTCCGGCGCGAGGGTGTACTGCTCCGGGGCGGCGGCTATCGCGTCGAGCTCGTAGTTGGTCAGGGCCAGCTCGGCGAAGACGACCAGCTCGGCACCGCGGCCGGCGGCCTCGGTGAGCAGGGCGGCCATCCGCGCCGCGTTGGCTTCGACGTCCAGGGGCGCGGACGGGAATTGTGCTGCTGCGACGATCATTTCTCCATGATGCCCGGTGCCACTGACAACGCGGCGGTCAGGATGCTCCGCACCTGCCCGGTGATGGCATTCCGGTTCCGTACGAAGTCGGGATCGGTGACCGCGCCGGTCGCCGGATCGGTGTTCCCGGCGCCGAACTGGAGGACCGGCGTGTGCAGATGGCCGCCCGGCACCTTCAGCTTCAGCGCGTCCCGCAGCAGCGTCGCCCGGTAGCCGATCTCGTTGGACAGGTAGTCACCGCCGCCGCCCGCGCGGGCCGTCGAGCCCGGCGTCGGCCCGTCCGGCCGCTCGACGGGTGCACCGCCGCCCGCCGGGATCTCGGTCACCTCCGTGTTGTCCCGTACCGGGAACGGCCCGGTGGGAGCGGTGGTGAGCTGCGCGTACGGCAGGCTCGTGGTGGTCCACTGCGGCTGCGGCCGTACGGTCGGCACGCCCTTCGGTACGGGCACCATCTCGGTCCGGGACGCGCGCGCGTTGTCCGGATAGCCGCCCCGCCAGGCGCCGTTCGTCCGCTCCAGGTCGAACCGCCCCGGCCGCCCCTGGCTGATGGTGGTGAACAGGTCCACCTGCCGCGGCCCGCGCCGGAAGTGCGGCAGCAGCGTCCGCTCCACCGTGCCCGCCGCGAAGTCCGCCCACCGTACGGGGAAGACGGCGGTCTCGATACGGGCGAGCCGCCCGGAGGACGTACGGACCGTCGTACCGTCCAGCGCGAGCGCCGCGGCGCCCGACGGGTTGCTGCGGCGGGCGTCCGCGTCCAGCTGGAACGGGTCGAAGCCGGTCACGACGACGCGCAGGGGCCGCTTCCCGCCGTGCCCGCCGGGCAGGTCGATCGAGTCCTGTCCGCGCGATCCGCGCTCCAGCGCCCCCGTCAGCGCGTCCCGTTGGTCCGCGGCCAGCCGGAACTGCGGCTTCCACTCGCGCAGCGTCTTGGTCATGCCCAGCCGTGCCCAGTACAGCGGCCGGTCGTCGTCCCGGCTCAGATCGCCGCCCTGCGGTCCGCGCCCCTGGACGCGGTCCACCGCGCGCCGCCACAGGCCGCGTCCGGCGTCCGTGACGTACCGTTTCGCCGCCCCGTACGAGTGCACCCGCGCGAGCCCGTCACCGAACGTCCCGGCCACGTCCGCGAACCCGCTGCGCCGCAGGATCTCCTGTGGCGCGCGCTGCGACAGCCGCTGCTCCTCGACGCTCGGCGAGGCCGTCGCCTGCCGGGCGGTGGCGGAGGCGGAGACGGAGGAGGCCGCCGTGGCGGAAGGGGCGGTGAGGGCGAGCGGGGCCGCGGTCAGCAGCACGGCGCCGAACACGCCCGCCGAGGTACGTATGCGTCTCATGGGGCGAGTAAACCGGCGACTTGCCGCGGGCGGAAGAGGTTGATCCATTTCCTTCCCACGCGGACCGGCCCAGACCGGCCCGGCATGGGCATGGGCATCCAGGCCGGGCAACGAGGACCGGCGCGCCCTTGAAGACGATCGCAACCCACAGGGGCACCACGAGGTGTATCCGCCTCGGCGGCAGGACCTGTCCGGCGCCGTATCAGTGGACGGTGAAGCCACCGTCGACGGGAAGAGCCGTTGCGATGACGACGGCGCCGGAGTCGGCGAAGGCGCGGCCGACTCGGTGGCGCGTCCGAGAGCGTTCTCGACGCGATCGCCCGTGCGCTGCGACTCGACGGACGAGCGCGCCCACCTGTACGACCTGGCGCGCAGCGTCGCGTCCTGCTCGCGCTGCAAACGCCCCGAGCGCACCTCGCCCGTCACCGCATCGGTGCGGCAGGTCCTCGACTCCATGAGCGTGCCCGCCGTCGTACAGAACGGCCGTCTCGACCTCCTCGCGGCCAACGACCTCTTCGACATGGCGCAGCAGCCACCGAACTTCGCCAGGTACGTGTTCCTCGACCCATGTGCGGAGAGTTTCTACGCCGACCTCGACGAGGTGAAGAACCTGCTGGTCGCGGTACTCCGCGCGACCGCCGGGCGTGAGCCACCGGACGAGCAGGTGACCGAACTCGTCGGCGAGCTGTCCACCCGCAGCACCGATTTCAGCACCCGCTGGGCCCAGCACCACGTGCGCCGCCCCGCGCGCGGACGCAGGACCGTCCACCACCCGGCCGCCGGAACGACGGACCTCGCGTACGACGACTTCGCGCTGCCCGGCGACCCGTACATCACCATCACCACCTGCACTGCGGATCCCGGTACGCCCAGCGCCGACGCTCTCACCCTGCTGGCGACCTGGGCCGATACGCGGAACCAGCCGCGGAACACCGGCGACGACGTACGCCGCATGCGCCCCCGTCACCCTGGGGTGTGCGATCTGCCCGGCCGGTCACCCACTGGCGGCCGCGGCACCTCAGCCCCCGGCCAGCACCTCCACGTCGCCCCCGTCGCTGTGCACCTTGACCTTGTGCGGCGAGCCGTTGTCCACGGTGCCGGTGACACTGCGGCTCCCGCCGTCCGTGGTGGCGTCCACCGCGTAACGGCCCTGGGGGAGCCGGACGGTGATCTGGCCGCCGCTGGTGTGGCCGTCCACCCGGTCCGGTACGGCGGTGAAGCGCGCCTCGATGTCCCCGCCGTCGGTCTTCACGGCCGCCTGCTTGGCCGCACAGTCCCTGAGCTCGATGCTGCCGCCACCGGTGTGGGCGTCCACGGCCCCCACGGCGCCCTTGACGTCGATGTCCCCGCCGTCGGTCGCCAGCTTCACGGTGGCCGACCGCGGCACCCGCACCTGGTAGGCGACGCTGCACTTGCTCTTGACGGCACCGCAGTCGTCCGCGGTGAGCTTCAGCGTGCCGTTGTCGAGGGAGTGCCGGGTGCCGGGCTTCCTCTTGCCGTAGCTGATGCGTTCCGTCACCTGGACCCCGTCACCGACCGTGTCGTCGGCGACCACGTAGATGTTGCCGCCCGGAGTCGTCACGTCCAGCGTCGTCGCCCGGCCCTCGACGGTGTAGCTGTGCTCGGTCTCGGTGACCTTTTCGGTCAGCTCGCAGCCGGTGACCGCGACGGCGACCGTGACGAGGGCGGCCGTGGCGAGGGCGGTACGGGTGGCGCGGTGCCCCGGTCTGGTGACGCGGTGGTCCGGCCCGGTCGTACGGCGTGCGGTCATGGTGGGTCCCCCCGGGTGCGGAAAGCGGTGCGCGAGCGCGCTGAGCGGTGTACGGGCCCGACTGCACGGCGGTTCGGGCCGACTGCCATCCTCCCGCGCCCCGCGTTCCGCCCGGATCCCCAGCAGGAACGATCTGCCCGCCCGCCCCCTTAGGGGTGCCCGCGCCGTCACGTCAGGGCTGCTACCTCCCCTTACGGGTGATCTCTTGGAACGCCATCCGGGCCAGCTCCCGTTGCCCCTCCCGGCCGGGGTGGAACCAGTCCCAGGCGCTCAACTCCGCGCCGGTGAAGCGGAAGTCGAAGACGGACCGGTCGAAGCGGCACAGCTTGTCGCGCGCGCAGACCGATTCCAGGGCCTTGTTGTAGGCCACCACCCGGTCCCGCACGCTCTGCCGGCGGGTGTCGGCAGCCTTCGACAGGTCGTCGGGGTCGCGCAGCATCGAGCCGCATATCCCGAGCTTCCACACTTCCTTGCCCAGCGGGTTCTGCCGCCCTTGCGACCACAGCCGCATCAGGTCGGGCACGGCCGCGACGTACACCTGCGTCTTGGGCAGGGCGCGCCGCAGCGCGCGCAGCGAGGCCTCGAAGTCGGCGCGGAAGGCGGTCGCCGTGGTCATCGCGCCGACGTCGGTGCGGCAGGCGTCGTTGGCGCCCACCAGGACGGTGACCAGCTCGGGGCGCTTCCGTACGGCCTGCTCGACCTGGGCCGGCAGGTCGCGTATCAGCGCGCCGGTCTTCGCGAAGTTCCAGCTGTGCGTGGCGGGGTCCTTCACCAGCCGCCGGGCGACGCTGTTCACCGCCGGGTCCGTGCCGGTGGCCCAGGAGACGGCGGGGCAGTCGGACAGCACCGAGCAGGCGTCGAACCCGACGGTGATGGAGTCGCCGAGCGCGGCCACCGAGGCGGGATCGGTGCGCCAGGCGGGAGACGGCTCGGGGGAGGGGCCGGGGGCCGCCCGGCCGCCGCCGACGGGGTCGCCGCCGCAGGCCGTCAGGGAGACGGCGAGCGCGGCCGCCGTGAGGACGGCGGCCGCGGAGGTACGGGCCCGGATTGGCCGAAAGGGCCGATTGACCACGGTCATCCCCTGTCCCCCTCCGGCGTGCGAGTGATATCTGTTCCCGTACCGACGGTACGTCACCCCCCGACGCCTGCCGCGCGGTAGCTTGTGCCGTGACCCGTAGGGTCCTCGCCCGACGGCACCGGCACAGTCGGCACGCGTGTATTACATCACGTCATTTACTGTCCCTTTTGCGGCAAATTGGGGCTCATGGTGTTTACTGTAGGTAACCTCGGATGCTGGTGCCGACGTGATCACTGGGGCAGAATGCTTGCAGCTGTCCCGGCCGCGACCGGAACGGGCACGAGGCCGCTGGGGAAGGCGAACCTCGAACCGTACTGGAGGTCCCGGTGACGACACGTGGAGTTCTGTACGTCCACTCCGCACCGCGCGCGCTGTGCCCGCACGTCGAATGGGCCGTCGCGGGCGTCCTCGGCGTGCGCGTCAATCTCGACTGGATCCGCCAGCCGGCGTCCCCCGGCACCTGGAGAGCCGAATTCTCCTGGCAGGGCGAGTCCGGTACGGCCTCCAAACTGGCCTCCGCGCTGCGCGGCTGGCACCTGCTGCGCTTCGAGGTGACCGCCGAACCCTGTGCCACCGCCGAGGGCGAGCGCTACAGCGCCACACCCGAGCTGGGCATCTTTCACGCCGTCACCGGCATCCACGGCGACATCCTGATCCCCGAGGACCGGCTGCGCGCCGCGCTCGCCCGCTCGGCGGGCGGCGAGACCGAGCTGGCGGCCGAGGTCGCCAAGCTGCTCGGCAAGCCCTGGGACGACGAGCTGGAGCCGTTCCGGTACGCCGGCGAGGGCGCCCCGGTCCGCTGGCTGCACCAGGTGGTCTGAGGCGCCGCGTCGCGCTTGCCCTCCAGCGCGCTCCAGGCCGTAGCGTGCGGGCATGCCTGACAAGACCTCAGTGGCGGTGCTCGGCACCGGAATCATGGGCTCGGCGATGGCCCGCAACCTCGCCGGCGCCGGCCTGGACGTCCGCGCCTGGAACCGCACCCGCGCCAAGGCCGAACCTCTGGCCGCCGACGGTGTACGGGTCGTGGACACCCCGGCCGAGGCGGTGGACGGCGCGGACGCCGTCCTGACCGTCCTGCTGGACGGACCGGCCGTCCTGGACGCCGTACGGGCGAGCGCCCCCGCCCTGCGCGCGCGGACCCTCTGGCTCCAGATGAGCACTGTGGGCGCCGACGGAACCGCCCCGCTCGCCGCCCTCGCCCGCGAACACGGCCTGGACCTCGTGGACGCGCCCGTGGTCGGCACGAAGGAACCCGCGGAGAAGGGCCTGCTGACCGTTCTCGCGGCGGGACCGCAGGAGGTACGGGACCGGGCCGCACGGATCCTCGACATCGTCGGACAGCGCACCCTGTGGGTCGACGAGGACGCGTCCTCGGGCGCGGCCAGCCGCCTCAAGCTCGTCGTCAACAGCTGGGTGCTCACCGTCATCAACGGCACCGGCGAGGCACTGGCCCTCGCCCAGGGGCTCGGCGTGGACCCCCGCTCCTTCCTCGAAGCGGTCGAGGGCGGACCGCTCGACCTGCCCTACCTCCGGACGAAGTCGGAGCTGATCCTGTCCGGCGCCTATCCGGCGAGCTTCACGGTGTCCGCCGCGCGCAAGGACGCCCGGCTGATCGAGGAGGCCGCCGCGGCGGGCGGGGTGCACATGGACCTGACGGCGGCCGCTGCGGAGCGCTTCCGGCGGGCGGAGGCGCAGGGGCACGGCGACGAGGACGGCGCGGCGGCGTACTACGCCAGCTTCTGAGTCCGAGGCGTACGCGGCCACGGGTACGCGGACGGGGCCGTACGCCCGCCCCCTACACGCGGGGAGGCCGCGCCGCCCGCCCCCGCCACACGCCCCCGGACACGCGGAAGGGGCCGCGCCACACGGCACGGCCCCTTCACACACCTCACGGACCAGCGGTCCCGGCTCCGGTCACACGGTCCGGAAGGCCAGCACCACGTTGTGACCACCAAAACCGAACGAGTCGTTCAGCACCGCGATCGTGCCCTCGGCGGGCAGCGCGCGCTTCTCGTCCCGGACGATGTCCGCGTCCGCCGCCTCGGGGTCGAGGTTCTCGATGTTGATGGTCGGCGGCGCCACCCGGTGGTGGATCGCCAGCACCGAGGCGACGGTCTCCACGCCGCCCGCGCCGCCCAGCAGGTGGCCGGTCATCGACTTGGTGGCGGAGACCGCCATGTGGTCGACGTCGGTGCCGAAGACCTTGCGCAGCGCCTTGATCTCGGCCAGGTCGCCCAGCGGCGTCGAGGTCGCGTGCGCGTTGACGTGCGCGATCTCGGCGGGCTTGAGGTCGGTGTTGGCGAGCAGGTTCTGCAGGGCGTGCGCGATGCCGTTGCCGGAGGGCTCGGGCTGCACGATGTCGTGGCTGTCGGCGGAGATGCCCTGGCCGACGGCCTCGGCGTAGACCTTCGCGCCGCGCTTGGCGGCGTGGTCGGCCGACTCCAGGACGATCACGCCGGAGCCCTCGCCGAGCACGAAGCCGTTGCGGTCCGCGTCGTAGGGGCGGGAGGCGCCCTGCGGGTCGTCGTTGTTCTTGGACATCGCCATCATGTTGCCGAACGCGGCGATCGGCAGCGGGTGGATGGCCGCCTCCGTACCGCCCGCGACGACGACGTCGGCACGGCCCGTACGGATCATCTCGATGCCGTAGCCGATGGCCTCGGCGCCGGAGGCGCAGGCGCTGACCGGGGTGTGCACACCGGCCCGCGCGTTGACCTCCAGGCCGACGTTGGCCGACGGGCTGTTGGGCATCAGCATCGGCACGGTGTGCGGGGAGACGCGGCGGGAGCCCTTCTCCCGCAGGACGTCGTACTGGTTCAGCAGGGTGGTCACGCCGCCGATGCCGGAGGCGATGACCGTGCCGAGCCGGTCCGGGTCCACCGAGGAGTCCTCGCCGGCCCGGGCCTCGAAACCGGCGTCCGCCCACGCCTCACGGGCCGCGATCAGCGCGAGCTGCGCCGAGCGGTCCAGCTTGCGGGCCTGGGCCCGGGGGATGATCTCACCCGGGTCGACGGCCGCCGCGGCGGCGATGCGGACCGGGAGGTCGGCCGCCCAGTCCTGGTCGAGGGCGGCCACGCCGGAGCGTCCGGCGAGCATCCCTTCCCAGGTCGAGGCACTGTCGCCACCCAGCGGTGTGGTTGCGCCGATACCGGTGACGACCACGGTGCGATTGGTCGCGTTCACGGAAATTCCTACTCCACAGGTTGAGGGGTTGAGAATCGACGGCGCCACCGCGGGGTGGCGACATGCGCCGGGACTGGATCAGCCCTGGTGCTTCAGGATGTAATCGGTCGCGTCGCCGACCGTCTTGAGGTTCTTGACGTCGTCGTCGGGGATCTTCACGTCGAAGCGCTCCTCGGCGGCGACGACGACCTCGACCATGGACAGCGAGTCGACGTCCAGGTCGTCGGTGAAGGACTTGTCCAGCTGGACGTCCTCGACGGGGATCCCGGCGATCTCGTTCACGATCTCGGCGAGACCCTTGACGATCTCATCCTTGGTGGCGGCCATGATGGCGCTCCTTCGGTAATGGGTCGGGGGAACGGTAGAAAGTCTGCAGTTCCGGGGATGTGGACGAGCTCCGCGCAGGCACCGGGACGCGAGGTCACCGGACGCGTTGCGCGAATCTCGCCTAGGGGAGGGTAACGACCGTCGCGGCGTAGACGAGACCCGCCCCGAAGCCGATGACGAGCGCGGTGTCCCCGCTCTTGGCCTGCCCGGTCGCCAGCAGCCGCTCCATGGCGAGCGGAATCGAGGCGGCCGAGGTGTTGCCGGTGGTCTCCACGTCACGGGCGACCGTGACGCTCTCCGGCAGCTTCAGAGTCTTCACCATCGAGTCGATGATCCGCATGTTGGCCTGGTGCGGGATGAAGACGTCCAGGTCGTCCGGGCTGACTCCGGCCGCGTCCAGCGCCTGCTGGGCGACCTTCGCCATCTCGAACACCGCCCACCGGAAGACCGCCTGGCCCTCCTGGGTGATGGCGGGGTAGCGGATCTCGTCCAGCGCAGGCTGGGCGTCCGGGCCGTTGCCGCCGGGCACCGGGGTGCGGCGGTAGACGTCCCAGCCGAGAGTCTGCTTGATCGTCTCGGCCTTGTCGCCCTCCGAGCCCCAGACGGTCGGGCCGATCGCGGGCTCCTTGCCGGGGCCGACGACCACGGCGCCGGCGCCGTCACCGAAGAGGAACGCGGTGGCCCGGTCCTCCAGGTCGGTCAGGTCCGAGAGCCGCTCGACGCCGATGACGAGCACATACTCGGCGCTGCCGTCGGTGATCATGCCCTTGGCGAGCGTCAGACCGTAGCCGAATCCGGCGCAACCCGCGGAGATGTCGAACGCGGCGGGCTTGCCCGCGCCGACCTTGTGGGCGATCTCGGTCGCGATGGCCGGGGTCTGCTTGAAGTGCGAGACGGTCGAGACGACCACCGCGCCGATCTGCTCGGGCGTGATCCCGGCGTCCGCGATGGCCTTGCCGGCCGCCTCCACCGACATGGCGGCCACGGTCTCGTCCGGGCCGGCCCAGTGGCGGGTGGCGATGCCGGAGCGCGAGCGGATCCACTCGTCGGAGGAGTCGATGTGCTTGAGGATCTCCTCGTTCGGCACCACCCGGGTCGGGCGGTAGCCGCCGACACCCATGATGCGCGCGTACGCGGCGCCCTTGGCGGGCTTGATCTTCGAGGTCATGCTCTCGGGGCTCCTATTCGGCCTGGGCAGAGTGCTCGGCGATCAGCGTGCGGGCCGCGTCGAGGTCGTCCGGGGTCTTGAGCGCGAGGGTCTGCACACCGGGCAGCGCGCGCTTGGCGATGCCGACGAGGGTGCCGCCGGGGCTCACCTCGATGATGCCGGTGACGCCCAGCTCCTTGAACGTCTCCATGCACAGGTCCCAGCGCACCGGGTTGGCCACCTGGCCCACCAGGCGGCGCACGACGTCCTGCCCCTCGGTGACGACACGGCCGTCCTTGTTCGAGACGTACCGGGTGTGCGGGTCGGCCGGGGTGACCTCCGCGACCGCTGCCTCCAGGGCCGTCACGGCCGGGGCCATGTGCTCGGTGTGGAAGGCGCCGGCCACCTTCAGCGGTACGACGCGGCGGGTGCCCTCGGGCTTGTCCTCGGCCAGCGCGGCCAGCTGTGCGGCGGTGCCCGCGGCGACGATCTGGCCCGCACCGTTGACGTTCGCGGGGGTCAGACCCAGCTTCTCCAGATGCGGCAGGACGACGTCCTGCTCGCCACCGAGAAGGGCGGCCATGCCCGTCTCCGTGACGGCGGCGGCCTCGGCCATGGCCAGGCCGCGCTTGCGCACCAGCGCCAGCGCGTCGTTCTCGGAGAGCACGCCGGTCAGGGCCGCGGCGGCCAGCTCGCCGACGCTGTGCCCGGCGGCGGCGCCGACCAGCCGGGAGAAGTCCTCGGCGGTCGCGAAGAGCTGCCGGGCGGACACCAGGGAGGCCGCCACCAGCAGCGGCTGTGCCACCGCGGTGTCGCGGATCTCGTCCGCGTCCGCGTTCGTGCCGTAATGGACCAGGTCCAGGTCGATGGCGGCCGACCACTCACGGAGCCGGTCTTCGACACCGGGGAGGTCGAGCCAGGGGGTCAGGAAGCCGGGCGTCTGAGCGCCTTGGCCGGGAGCGACGAGTACGAGCACCCTCACACTCTCTCTTGTGGGAGGTCCCGCCCGCCCGTGGGGACAGGGACGAAGAACCATCAGGGGAATTGTCGGTGTTCTACAAAAGTCTAGAGTTGGCTGTCCCCGTCGGCCAGACGCCCCAGGATCAGCGCGATGCGCAGCGTGAAGGCGGAGCGTACGTCCGAAGGTGACCATCCGGTGACGTCGGTCACACGTCGCAGCCGGTAGCGCACGGTGTTGGGGTGCACGAAGAGCATCCGCGCCGCGCCCTCCAGACTGCTGGCTTGTTCCAGATACACGCTCAGCGTCTCCAGGAGGGCCGAGCCTGCTTCCTCCAGTGGTCTGTAGATCTCCTCCACCAGCTGCTGACGCGCAGCCGGGTCGGACGCCATCGCCCGCTCCGGCAGCAGGTCGTCGGACAGTACGGGACGGGGGGCATCCGGCCAAGCGGCACATGCCTTCAGTCCCGCGGCGGCGGCCTGCGCGGAGCGGGTCGCGGCCAGCAGGTCGGCCACCACCGGACCGGCCACCACCGGGCCCGCCGCGAACGGTCCGATCAGGGCTTTCGCCGCCTTGAGCGGGTCGTCCGAGCCGCCCGCGATGACGACCAGGCGGCTGCCCAGGACGCCGGTGAGCACCTGGAGCTTGGCGTGCCGGGACGCGCGGCGGATGGCTTCCACCGTCAGCTCGCTGTCCCCGTCGGGGGCCGTACCCAGCACAACGCACACATGTTCGGGAGAATTCCAGCCGAGCGCGGCGGCCCGTGAGATCGCCCCCTCGTCCGCCTCCCCGGAGAGCACCGCGTTGACCACCAGCGACTCCAGCCGCGCGTCCCACGCGCCCCGCGCCTCGGCGGCCTGCGCGTACACCTGGGCGGTGGCGAAGGCGATCTCCCGCGCGTAGACGAGCAGCGCCTCACGCAGCACGCCCTCGTCCCCGGGGGCCGCCACGTCGTCGATCGCCGCCTCCATGACCTCGATGGTCGTACGGACCATCTCGACGGTCTGGCGCAAAGTGATCGCCCGGGTCAGCTCGCGCGGCGCCGTGCCGAACACGTCGGTGCTGATGGCCTGCGGCGTCTCCGGATGCCGGAACCACTCGGTGAAGGCCGCGATGCCCGCCTGGGCGACGAGGCCGATCCAGGAGCGGTTCTCCGGCGGCATGGCGCGGTACCACGGCAGCTGCGCGTCCATGCGGGCGATGGCGTTGGCAGCCAGCTTTCCCGACGACTTCTCCAGACGGCGGAGGGTCGCGGTGTGCGGATGCGGGTGCGGGTCGCGCGATGCGGGTTCAGACACGGGGACAAGCCTGCCTTATCGGGGCGGTGTGACGGCGCGGTGGGCTCTCGGGGGCGGGGGCTACGGTGGTCGGGTGATCCAGGTACACAGAGGCGACGAACGCTATCCGGGCGGTGACGCGGCGGCCGGCATCGAGACCCGGCACGCCTTCTCCTTCGGCCCGCACTACGACCCGGACAACCTGCGGTTCGGCGCGCTGGTCGCCTGCAACGAGGAACGGCTGGCGCCCGGCGCCGGTTTCGACGAGCACCCGCACCGCGACACCGAGATCGTCACCTGGGTCGTCGAGGGGGAGCTGACCCACCGCGACTCCACCACCGGCCACGAGACGGTGGTGCGGCCCGGCGACGTGCAGCGGCTCAGCTCGGCGGACGGCGTGCGGCACGAGGAACGCAACGGCGGCGACGGGCCGCTGCGGTTCGTGCAGATGTGGCTCGCGCCCACCGGGTCCGGCGGCGAGCCGGTGTACGAGGTGGTGCGCGGCATCGCCGACGGCACGCCGTACGCGCTGCCCGGAGCCGCGTCGATGCTGCACGTTCGACGGCTGGCCGACGGTGAACGGTCCGCCGTGCCGGACGCGCCGCGGATGTACGTGCACGTCGTGCGCGGCGCGATCCGGCTGGCCGGCGAGCGCCTGGCGGCCGGGGACGCGGCGCGCGTCACGGACGCGGCCGACCTGGAGCTGGCCGCCGACGGCGCCGCGGAGTGCCTGCTGTGGGAGATGCCGGGCGAACCGTCGTACGGCTGAGGTGGAGACGGACCGTCGTACGGCGGAGAGGGTGGCGGACCGTCGTACGGCGCAGGGGGCGGCGGACCGTCGTACGGCCCGGCCCCCCGCGGCACCGCTGCGCGTGTTCAGCGCAGCTCGGCGAGGATCGCGTCCGTGAGCGGCGGCCACGCCTCGACCGCCCAGGGGCCGAAGGCCCGGTCGGCCAGCGCGACGCAGGCCGCGCCCGCGTCCGGGTCCACCCACAGGAACGTGCCCGACTGGCCGAAGTGCCCGAAGGTGCGCGGCGAGGACGAAGCGCCCGTCCAGTGCGGCGACTTGCCGTCCCGGATCTCGAAGCCCAGGCCCCAGTCGTTCGGGTTCTGCGTCCCGTAGCCGGGCAGCACACCGCGGACGCCGGGGAAGACCACGGAGGTCGCCTCGGCGAGCGTCTGCGGCGCCAGCAGCCGCGGCGCGAGGAGTTCGGCGCCGAAGCGGGCCATGTCGGCGGCGGTCGAGACGCCGTCCTTGGCGGGTGAGCCCGGCAGGTCGGTGGCGGCCATACCGAGCGGTTCGAGGACCGCCTCGCGCAGGTACTGCGGGAAGGGGATGTCGGTGGCCTTGGCGATGTGGTCGCCGAGCGCCTCGAAGCCCGCGTTCGAGTACAGCCGGCGCTCGCCCGGCGCGGCCTGCACCCGGTCCTCGTCGAAGGCCAGCCCGCCGGTGTGCGCGAGCAGGTGGCGCACGGTCGAGCCCGGTGGCCCGGCCGGTTCGTCCAGCTCCACCGCCCCTTCCTCGACGGCGAGCAGCGCGGCGTACGCGGCGAGCGGCTTGGTGACCGAGGCCAGCGGGAAGCGGTGCTCCTGGGGACCGTACGATCCGGCCACCGTCCCGTCGGTCCGTACGACAGCGACGGCCGCGGTCGGCACCGGCCAGTTCTCGATCATCCGAAGGCTCTGCAAGGGCATGGCCACGAGCCTAACGCTCCGGGTGGCGGGGCCGGGACGGGCCGGGGGAGAAGGCGGGTCCGGGCCGGGGCAGCCGGGGGAGGGCGCGCGGCCGGCCGCGGATCTCCTCAAGACCGGGTCAAGACTTCGCTTGCTTGGAGTGCACTCCAAGTCTCTAGCGTTGAAGCCGTCGTGAGAGATCCGGAGAAAACGTTCCTGCTACGGGACATCCGGCGACAACGGGAGGCACGGCATGACGGTGACGGCGACGGACCGGACGGTGCGGGAACCAGCACGGCTGACGGCCTGCAAAGGACCGGTCCTGTACCCGCGGCCCACCGGCCGCGACCAGTACACGATCAGCGAGGTCGCCGAGGTCACCGGCCTGAGCGCGCACACCCTGCGCTGGTACGAACGGATCGGGCTGATGCCGCACGTGGACCGTACGCACACGGGCCAGCGCCGCTTCAGCAACCGCGACCTGGACTGGCTGGACCTGGTGACCAAGCTCCGCCTGACCGGCATGCCGGTCGCGGACATGGTCCGCTACGCCGAGCTGGTGCGCGAGGGCGCGCACACCTTCCCCGAGCGGGAACGGCTGCTGACCGCGCACCGCGAGGACGTACGGCAGCGGATCGCCGAACTGCAGAGCACGCTCCAGGTCCTCGACTACAAGATCGACATTTATGCCGACGCCCGCCGGGCGTCGGAGAGAGTCTGAGGACGGCATGACCACAGAGCACATCGGCACCGTTCAGCTGGGCGCCTCCGGACCGCTGGTCGGTGTCCAGGGCCTCGGCTGCATGGGCATGAGCTTCGCGTACGGCCCGACGGACGACGAGGGCGAGGCGCGGGCCACACTGGAGCGGGCGCTCGAACTGGGCGTCACACTCTTCGACACCGCCGACATGTACGGCATGGGCCGCAACGAGGAGTTCATAGCCCCGTTCGTCCAGGCGCACCGCGACGAGATCGTGGTGGCGACCAAGTTCGCGATCGCCGCGGACCCGGCCGACCCGCTGAACCCGGCCAAGCGGGTCATCCGCAACGACCGCCCCTACATCCGCGAGGCGGTCGAGGCGAGCCTGCGCCGCCTGGGCGTCGACGCGATCGACCTGTACTACATGCACCGCCGGGACCCGGCCGTCCCCATCGAGGACACGGTCGGCGCGATGGCCGAGCTGGTGGCCGAGGGCAAGGTCAAGCACCTGGGCCTGAGCGAGGTCACCGGCGGCGAACTGCGCGCGGCCCAGGGCGTGCACCCGATCGCGGCCGTGCAGTCGGAGTGGTCGCTGTTCAGCCGGGACGTGGAGAACGGCGTGGTGCCGGCCGCACGCGAACTGGGCGTCGGCTTCGTGCCGTACTCGCCGCTCGGCCGCGGCTTCCTGACCGGCTCGTTCGTCAGCGCCGAGAAGGAGCTGAGCGAGGACGACTTCCGCCGTCAGCAGCCCCGTTTCACCGGCGACAACGCGAAGGCCAACGCGGCGCTGCTGGAGCCGGTCCGTGAGGTCGCCGCGGCCCACGGGGCCTCGCTCGGGCAGGTCGCGCTGGCCTGGGTGCAGCAGCAGGCGCAGGTGCACGGCCTGGCCGTGGTGCCGATCCCCGGGACGCGCAAGCGCAGCCGGATCGAGGAGAACGCGGCCGCCACGCGCGTCGTGCTCACCGAGGAGGAACTGGCGCTGCTGGCGCCCGTCGCGGGCAAGGTGGCGGGCGACCGGTACGCGGACATGAAGTTCACCTCGGCGGGCCGGGAGTAACACCCGCGCACGCGCGGCGGGCGGAGCCGTCCCCCGATCGGCTCCGCCCGCCGCGTTTCCCGCGCCCGCGCCGGGGCTCAGGCGAGCCCCAGCGCGAACACCGCGAAGGCCGCCGCCAGGGTTCCCGCGACGGTCCGCCGGGCCGCCGTGACACCGGTCCACGGCGCCTCGAAACGGCGGGTCAGACGGCCGATGAGCAGCAGCACCACCGCGAAGACCGGCAGCCAGGCGAGGCGGGCCAGGACCCAGCCGACGGTGTCCGGCGCGGTGGTGAGACCGGGCACGGCGCCGAGGAAGGACGCGGGGACGGCCGCCGAGAACATCGCCGTCTGGTGCCAGCACAGCACCGTCATCGCACAGAGGTTGACGACGACCACGGGTGCCCAGAGGGCAGGGCGGCGCAGCAGCCGGGCGATACGGTCGCGCAGCAGGACCGCGGCGCCGGACTGGGCCGCGGCCAGCGCGAGGACCAGCAGCGACGGCGGGTGCGAGTTCGTACGGTCCTGGCCCGGGACACCGACCATGCTCGCCGGGTAGTGGAAGAACAGCAGCAGCGCGGCGAACAGGGCGGTACCGCCCAGCAGCAGCACCCAGGCGGCACGCCGGCCGAGCCGCTTCTCCCCCCAGGACACGCCCAGTTGGTACGCGAACATCCAGCCCGGCAGCAGATTGAGCAGGCTCAGCCACGACGGCATCGCGTCGGCGTACGGCCCGTACCGCAGGAAGTCGACGACGGCGACGGCGCCCAGCAGCGGGGCTGCGGCCCAGGCGCCCAGGCGGCGCGCCGCGCGGACGCAGTACGGCGTGAGCGCGGTGATCCCCGCGTAGACGCCGACGAACCACAGGGGCTGGATGACCAGCGTCGCCCCCGTACGCAGCGTGGCTTCGGGCACGCCGAGCGTGGACAGTACGGGGATCAGCGCCGCCCAGACAGCGGTCACCCCGAGAACGGGGCGGCCCAGCCGTGCCAGCCGGGCCCGCAGCCAGTGGCCCGTCGACTCCCCGCGCGCGGCGGCCCGGTGGAAGGAGAGCACCGAGGCGTACCCGCCGACCAGGAAGAAGATGCCGAGCATCTGGAGAACCCAGCTCGCGGGCGCCAGGGCGGCGAAGGAGGACAGCGGGCTCGCGTTGTGCAGCGCGCCGCCGGGGTCGAGGGTGAATCCGCCGAGCAGCCAGTGCCCGGTCGGCACGGCGAGCAGCGCGAGCGCGCGCAGGCCGTCGACGGCACGGTCACGGTGGGCGGGGGTACGGCCCTCGATGGTGCGGATGGTCTTGCGGACGGGAGCCAGGAGTGGGGTGGCGGCCATGAGGGCCTCCTTCGGAGGAGGTTCGGTCGGGGAGGAGTCGGGGAGGAGTAGCGGGCTGCGGCGTCGGCGTCAGCGCACCCGGTCGTAGCGGCCGAGCGCGATGTCGGCGAAGTTGCGCAACGAGTCCGTGCCGGGCGCGAGATAGCCGGTGTGCCCCTCGGCTGTCCTGGCGGGCACTCGGCGCGCGCCGAACTCCGGGTCCGTCGGGTCCGTACCGTGCCCCAGGCCCAGGAACTCGACGTTCGGCACGTTGCCGATCCAGTCGGAGGCGTCCCGGGCGGCCCACACCCGGGCGGTGGTGTGCAGCGCCGCCGCACTGTCCGTGCGCATCCCGGGGGAGCCGAAGACGATGAGGTCCGCGATCCGCCCCGGCTCCAGCAGCGGTACGGCTTGAGCGCACACGACCGTGCCGTAGCTGTGGCACAGCAGGGCGGGGGCCCGGACGCCGACGGCGGCCAGCCCGTCCAGGAAGCGGGCCAGGCGCGGGGCGCCGGCCTCCGCCAGGCGGCCGGTCGCGGCGTCCGGGCCGAGGCCGACCGGCGTGGTGTAGCCGGTCCAGGCGATCGCGGCCGTAGGGACACCGGGCGCTTCGGCGGCCATCCGGGCCCGCAGCGACTTCGCCATGCCGGACGGCGTGCCGTACGGGTCGCGTGCGCGGTCGGACGAGGACAGGTCGATGTCCGAGCCCGGTACGAACACCGACGTGCGCCGCGCCGCCACCAGATCCCCGAACACCTCGGCCACCTGGCCGCGGCCGCGCGGGTCGAAGGCGAGTATCTGACGGCCGGGGCGCAGGAGTTCGGCGTACCGGTCAGCCAGTCGGCGGGCCTCCTGGTGGTCCTGGAGGGTGCCGGCCGGGTCGGTGGCGCGGGCCGTCTGCCGGTCGCGTTCCGCCGTCAGCGCGAGGGCGTTGGCGCGGTAGCGCAGGGCCACCGGCGCGCCGTCCAGATTGCCCACGGTCAACGGGTGACGGGCCGCCAGTTCCTGCCGCTGGGCCTCGCTCAGCGCGGCGAAGAAGCGGGCGACCTGCGCCGGGGTGGCGGTCACCGGGTCCGGCAGCCGCCTGCCCAGCGAGTGGTCGGCGCGCCAGGCGGCGGCGCCGGGCGCGGGCCCGGTGACGGCCTCCTGGGTGGACCCCGCCGCCCAGCCGCCGGTGCCGCCGACGACCACCGCCGCCAGCGTGAGGGCGACGAGCGTGCGCCTACCGCGTGGGGTGAACCGGCGCAGCAAGGACATGGTGGGGTCTCCCTCTTCCGTTGGCGTGACGGAGGGAAACGTAGAAAGCGGGTGGGTGACCCGGCGTCACACCGCGGGGCCAACTGTCCGCTGATACCGGGGTAGGGGGTGCCTGAACTGCTCGTCCTTCAGCACGACCGGCCACCCCGAGGACCTTGTAGGGGGTTACCCCCACCCCACCCGCCCCCACCGGCCCGTACGTCGGCGGGGCCGCCCTGAGGGCATGGCGGTGCCCGGTCAGTTCACGCCCGGTGACACCAGCCCCGACTCGTACGCGAAGATCACGGCCTGCGCGCGGTCGCGCAGCTCCAGCTTGGCCAGCACCCGGCCGATGTGGGTCTTCACCGTCTGTTCGGCGAGCACCAGCGCCTCCGCGATCTCCTGGTTCGACAGGCCGCGGGCGATCAGCTCCAGTACCTCGGTCTCCCGTGGCGTCAGCCCGTTCAGGCGCAGCGCGGTCCGGTCCTTGCGCGGTGCGGGCCGCTGCCGGGCGAAGTCGGCGATCAGGCGCCGCGTCACGGACGGCGCGAGCAGCGCCTCGCCCGCCGCGACCACCCGTACCGCCGAGATCAGGTCGGCCGGCGGCGCGTCCTTCAGCAGGAACCCCGACGCCCCCGCCCGCAGCGCCTCGTACACGTAGTCGTCGACGTCGAAGGTGGTGAGCATCAGCACCTTCGGCCGGTGCACGACGCCGGGCGGCGGGTCCAGCAGCTGCCGGGCCGCCTCCAGCCCGTCCATCTCCGGCATCCGGACGTCCATCAGCACCACGTCCGGGTGCGTACGGCGGCTCAGTTCGACGCCCTGCACGCCGTCCGGCGCATCACCGACGACGTCGATGTCGCTCTGCGCCGCGAGCAGTGCGGCGAAGCCGGCTCGCACCATGGCCTGGTCGTCGACGATGATCACCCGAGTGGTCATGCGGGGTGGCGGTCCTTTGCTGTTATGGGAAGTTGGGCGGCGACGCGGAAGCCGCCGTCGGGCAGGGGCCCGGTGTCCAGGGTGCCGTCCAGCAGCCGTACGCGCTCGCGCATGCCGACCAGACCGTGGCCCGTACCGGAGGTCTCCAGCGGCGCGGCGACGCGCGGCGGGGCGCTGTTGACGACCAGCACGGTCAGCCGCCCGCCGTCCTCGTCGGCCGTGACCGAGACGCGGGTGTGCGCGCCCGGCGCGTGCCGTACGACGTTGGCCAGCGCCTCCTGCACGATGCGGTACGCCGACAGGCCCACCGCGGGCGCCAGGACCACCGGCTCGTCGGGCAGCGCCAGCTCGACCGGCACCCCCGCCCGCACCGTCCCCTCGACCAGCTTCGGCAGCTGCGCCAGGCCGGGCTGCGGCGCCTTCTCCGGGCCGCCGTGCCGTTCCGTCTCCTCGCTGCGCAGCACGCCCAGCAGCCGCCGCATCTCGGCCAGCGACTCGCGCGCCGTGGCGGCGATCGTGCTGAACTCCTCCTGAGCGGCTTCCGGGATGCCGCTGATCCGGTACGGCGCGCTGTCGGCCTGGACCGTGATCACCGACATGTGGTGGGCCACGACGTCGTGCAGCTCACGGGCGATCCGGGTGCGCTCCTCCAGCAGGGTGCGCATGGCACGCTCCGCCTCGCTGATGTTCTCCTGCTCGATCAGCTTGCGCTGGGCCGCCCCGCGCTCCTGGAGCGCGCCGCCGACCAGCAGGACGAGACCGGACAGGACGAACATCAGCACCCAGGTGCCGTCGCTGCGGTCCGGTCGGACCAGCTCGAACAGGACGCTCAGGGCGCCGGTCGCCCCCCAGACGGCGATCAGTGTGCGGCGCCTCTCGCGCAGCGACAGCGCCAGCATCAGGACGAGGTAGCCGACGATGACCGTGGCCGGCCAGGGCCAGGCGCGGCCCTCTCCCGCCGGCACGACGGCCAGCGCGATGCCGCCGAGGACGTCCGCCGCGAAGATCACCCACCACGCCTGGAGCGGCCGGGTCACCGCCAGCAGCAGCGGCACGGTCTGGGCGGTGGCCAGCGCACCGGCCGGGCCGCCGCTGAGCCCGTAGTCGTGCGTGAGCACATGGACCGTCGAGGGCAGCAGGGAGACCGCGAAGGCGAAGGCGACCACGTACGGCAGCAGGCGCAGCCAGCGGTTCTGCACCTGGCCGAAGAGCGCGGCGCCGGGGTCGGTCGGCCTCCCGAGGTCCTCCGCGAGGGTGTGCAACGCCTGCCGCCCGGCCCGCAGGGCGCGGGCACGGGGGGAACGGCGGTCGCCGGTGGGACGTGGTGTGGTCTGCATGGCCTGGTCAGCGTAAGGGGCGGCGGGCGGGCGAGGCGTCATACCGGGGGTGGCCTCTGCCGTCATACCCCGGTACGGGGAGGCCGGAGCACACTCCGGCGGCCCGGGACGTGCTCCGGCAGGGCGAGCGCCCTGGCACCGGCCCCCGCGCCGTTACAGCTCCGCCAGCAGCTCGGCCTTCTTCGTCGTGAACTCGGCATCCGTCAGCAGGCCCGCCGTGTGCAGCTCGCCCAGCTGCCGGATGCGGTCGGCGATGTCCGCCGGGTCGCGGCGGTCGTCGGTACGGGGGCGCACCGGCCGGCCCGGCCCCGCGTCGGCGCCGGGTGTGGCCGCCCGTACCGCCTGGAGCACCGAGGCGGCGAACGGCAGCGACTCGTGCACCGGCCCGTACCCCAGCCCGAAGACCACCGAAGCCGGATCCTGGTCGGCCTCGCCGGGCCGCCGGTCCTCCGCACCGCGCTCCACCAGCCGCAGATACCCGTTGCCCGACAGCGCCCCGGCGCCGCCTTCCGGCGAGCGCCACTCCACCCCGGTCAGTCCGCCGACCGGGAAATGCTGGTCACCGCACTTCCACTTGGCCGACGAGGCTCCCGTCCAGAACCAGCGGAACGCCACCGAGTCGCCGTCGAAGGACGCCTTGCCGTCGTACGCCTTGAAGGTCAGCGGCGGTTCCGGCGCGGCCACCAGGTGCTCGTCGGCGGGGAGCGCGGCGGCGGGCCCGAGCACGGCGCGCAGCTCGTCGCGGTAGTACTCGGCGAGGGTCTCCCGGTCGGCCGGCAGCGCCAGGCGGTACGGGTCGAGATCGTCCTTGAGCTGGCCGTCGGCGGCCTCCATCAGCGGGTCGGCGCCCGGCCGGGGCACCGCGCGCAGCACCACCGTGCCGCGTCTGCCCGGCGACAGCTCGACGGACCTCAGCGCCTCGTAGGGGACGCGGCGCTCGCCGAGCGCCTGGAACAGCTTCGGCCTGCGTATCCCCCGTTCGAAGCGGATGAGCACGGAGTCCGTGTCGAACTCCCAGACGGCGTGAAAACCGGCCAGCACATCACCCATGCGGCTCATCGTAAGCGGCGGTCGCCCGCCCGTCCCCCTTCCGGACATCATGCGCTACGCGCGTCAAGCCGCTTTTGCCCCATGTCGCCCCCGCGCCCGGCCCGTCCGGTTCGCGCCTTGCGGCACGGACCCGGGCCCGGGTACGGGGACGGACAAGGGCACGGCACCGTGCGCCGCCACTCCCTCGTGCGCCGCCCCTCAGGCGAGGCCGGCCGAGCACTCCCGGTCCTGCGCGGCGCAGTGCACCGAGGCGACCGCGCCCACCCCGATCCTCGCGAAGTTGCGCAGACTCTCCGTGCCGGGCACGAAGTACCCGGCGTGGCCCTCGGCGCCGGCGGCCGACAACACCCGGGAACCGAAGGCCGCGGTGACCGGGTCGGCACCGTGGCCGAGCCCGCCGACCTCCATGTACGGCACGTCCTGGATCCAGTCGTCGGGATTGCGCATCGCCCACACCCGGGCGCCGGTCCCGAGCCCGGCGGCGGTCTCCGCCCGCATCCCGGGGCTGCCCGCCACCGCGATGTCGGTGACGCTGGACGGCAGTCGGTGGGCCGCGACGCCGCACACCACGGAGCCGTAGCTGTGGCACATCAGCGAGACGGAAGCCGCCTGCGGCAGCGCTCGCACCAGCGCGTTCAGCCGTACCGCACCCGCCTCGGCGAGCTGCCCGGTGGCCGCGCCGACGCCGAGTCCGGCGGGCGCGGTGTAGTCGGCCCAGGCGATCACGGCCGTACGGGAGTCGCCGTCGCGTACGGACCGCTCGGCGTCGTAGAGCGACCTGGCCATCCCGGCGGGCGCGCTGGTCGCCCGCGCGGTGCGCTCGAAGGTCGCGAGGTTGGTGTCCACGCCGGGCACCACCACCGAGACGTGCCGGGCCCGCCGCAGATCGCCGAAGACCTCCGCGGCCCGCCCGCCGCCGGCCGGGTCGAACGCGAGGATCTGCCGGCCGGAGCCGCGCATCGACTCGAAGCGGTGCATCAGCCGGCTCGCCTCCTGGCGGCCCACCGGCGTCAGCCGCCGGTCGTGCATCCGCTTCCGCTCCAGGTCGCCGGCCTGCCGCAACGCCTGCTTGTTGGCCTGGTAGCGCAGCTCGACGGGGGCGCCGCCCATGTTGCCGACCACCAGCGGGTAGCGGTCGGCGAGCGTGGCCCGGTCGGCCCGGCTCAGCTTCCGGAAGAAGGCGGCGAGCGCGCCGGGCGCGGAGTCGGTGTCCGGCAGCCGGTGACCGCCGAGGGAGGCGTGCTCCCAGGCGGACCGCGCGGTGGCCAGCGGGTTGGCGTCGTCCTTGCTGCCTCTGACGGCCGTCCAGCCGGTCATCGCGAGCATCACGAACACCACCAGCAGGGCGAGCGCGGCACGCCAGGCGGTGGACTGCAGGAAACCGAAGGAGGGGGCACCGAGGCCCGGAAAGGAAGAAGTCACCGCGGGCCACCCTAGGAGAAGTGACGGGGCGCCCGCTGAGGGGGTGAGGGATATCACGTTTCAGGCTGGTCATATGGGACCACTTCGGACACGGTACGGTAACGGCGGCCGCTCAGACGTGCGGAAACGGACTCACGGCGGCACTCGGCGCCCGACGGACGCGCCGCTTCCGAAGGACGCCGTCATCGGTTCCCCGTCCGCCCGCGCCGCTTCCGGAAGGCGCCGTCACCGGCTCTCCGTCCGCCCGCGCCAGTCGCCGCACACGGCCGGGCCGATCTGCGACAGGTACTCCTCGGTGATCTCGCGGATCGACTCCACGCTGACGTCCTCGCCCTCGCCCCACACCTTCCCGGCGACCCGTATCGCCCCGCTGAACGCCGCGACCGCCACCCGCGGCCGCGGGTCGGTCGCCACGTCCACGCCCTCGCGCCGCGCGACGAGCCGGGCGATCTGCTCCTCCAGCTCCGAGTAGCGGCGCCAGTGGGCGGCCATGAGCGCGGGCGTCGACTCGATCATCTGGTACGTCCGCATGTGCAGTTCGAGCGGAATCACGGACTGGATCACGCCGCCGATGTCGTCCCACGAGGTCATCACGGCGCTGCGCAGCGCCTCCAGGGGTGCCTCGTCCGCCGGCCGCCGCTCCAGCTCCTCGGCGAAGCGCGCCTCCACCATCTCGTGGACGGCGAAGACGACCTCCTCCTTGCTCGCGAAATAGCGGAAGAACGTGCGCTGCGAGACGTCGACGGCCTCGGCGATCTCGTCGATCGTCGTCTCGTCGTAGCCGTGCGCCGTGAACAGTTCGAGAGCGGAGCGGATCAGGGCGTCGCGGGTGCGCTGCTTCTTGCGCTCGCGCAGGCCGCCGGTCCCGGTGCCGCCGGAGGGTTCGCCTCCGCCGGACCAGGCGGTTTCAGGTCGGGTCACCTGCGGCGTGGAGCTGGTCATCCTGCGCCGCCTTTCTCGTTGTTGCCGCAGCTCACGATACCTGTGAGCTAAATGACAGTTACCGACTGTTGAATTACTTTGTCAACTGTCAGTGGCTGACATTAGCCTCGGGGGATGAGCTCTAAGACCCCGGTTGCCCACGCCGCGCCGGACCTTTCCGTACCGGAGCCTCGCAAGGGACTCCGGGGCCATCCGTGGCTGACCCTGTTCTCCGTCGCGATCGGCGTGATGATGGTGGCCCTGGACGGCACCATCGTCGCCATCGCCAACCCGGCCATCCAGGCGGACCTGAAGGCGTCCCTCGCCGACGTCCAGTGGATCACCAACGGGTATCTGCTGGCGCTCGCCGTCTCGCTGATCACGGCCGGCAAGCTCGGTGACCGCTTCGGCCACCGGCAGACGTTCCTCATAGGCGTGGTGGGCTTCGCCATCGCCTCCGGAGCCATCGGGCTGTCCAGCGAGGTCTCGCTGGTCATCACCTTCCGCGTGCTGCAGGGCATTTTCGGCGCGCTCCTGATGCCCGCCGCCCTCGGACTGCTGCGCGCGTCCTTCCCGGCCGAGAAGCTCAACATGGCCATCGGCATCTGGGGCATGGTCATCGGCGCCTCCACCGCCGGCGGCCCGATCGTCGGCGGGCTGCTCGTCGAGCACGTGAGCTGGCAGTCGGTGTTCTTCATCAACGTGCCGGTCGGCGTCCTCGCCCTCGTGCTGGGCCTGGTGATCCTCAAGGACCACCGCGCCGTGAACGCCCCGCGCTCCTTCGACATCCCCGGCATCGTGCTGCTCTCCAGTGCCATGTTCTGCCTCATCTGGGCCCTGATCAAGGCCGGTGAGTGGGGCTGGGGCGACGCCAAGACGCTGGGCTTCCTGGCCGCCGCGGTCGTCGTCTTCGCCGCCTTCGCGATCCTGGAGACCAAGGTCCGCGAGCCGCTGATCCCGCTGCGGATGTTCCGTTCCGTACCGCTGACGGCCGGCACGATCCTGATGGTGCTGATGGCCTTCGCCTTCATGGGCGGCCTGTTCTTCGTCACCTTCTACCTGCAGAACGTGCACGGCCTGAGCCCCGTCGACAGCGGTCTGCACCTGCTGCCGCTGACCGCGATGATGATCGTCGGCTCGCCGGCCGCGGGCGCGCTGATCACCAAGTTCGGCCCCCGGGTCCCGCTCGTCGGCGGCATGGTCCTCACCGCCGTCGCCATGTTCGGCATGACCACCCTGTCCACCAGCACGGGCACGCTGACGATGTCCCTGTGGTTCGCACTGCTGGGCCTGGGCCTCGCGCCGGTCATGGTCGGCGCCACCGAGGTCATCGTCGGCAACGCGCCGCTGGAGCTGTCCGGCGTGGCGGGTGGTCTCCAGCAGGCCGCCATGCAGGTCGGCGGCAGCCTCGGTACGGCGGTGCTCGGCGCCGTGATGTCCAGCAAGGTCAGTTCGGACTTCGCGGGCAACTGGACCAAGGCGGGGCTGCCGGGCGCCCCGGACCCGGCGCTCAAGGCCGCCGCCGAGGTCGGCGCGGTGCCGCCGCAGGTGGCCCAGGCCCCCGGCATGACGCCGCAGATCGTCGACCGTATCGGCACCGCGGTGCACGACACGTTCGTGTCGGGCATGGGCCTGGCCTTCACCGTCGCCTGCGCCGTGGCGGTCGTCGCGGCCGTCGTCGCGCTGTTCACCAAGCGCGGCGCCAACGCGGAGGCGGGCGCGGGGGTCGGGCACATCTGACGCCTGACGCCTGACATCCGAATGCCTGCATGCCGGACGTCTGACGTCTGATGCCTGCCGTCTGCCGTCCGGCCGTCCGCCGGGCGGTCGGGGCGTCTCGACGCGCGGCCGGCCGGAGCTTCCCGCTCCGGCCGGCCGCGCGTTTTCGTTTCTCCACAGGCCCGCCGTCCCCCGTACGGGCCTGAGGCTTTCCGCACCCCGGCGCCCGCCGCCCCTCCGCACACCGGGCGGTGGCGTCAACAGCTCGCCCCCGGCCGCCTGTTGCAGACCCGGCAGCGGCACATCGCCTATCAGGGTGGGACGTCCGCCGCGGGCTTGGCTCCGGCGCCCGTGCACGGCCAAGCTCGGATCACCGGCCCGCGGCGGACAAGTGCCCGCCGCGGCAGACCACTTCGTACTCCACGGGGGAGTGATGCACATGCGTCCGATCCACACCGTCGCCCTGCTGACCGGAGCCGCCGCACTGGCCGCCGCCCACCTCGGCGTCCCGGCCGCGCACGGCGCACCGCAGCAGCGGCCGCGGGCGCACCCGGGGCCGGCCGCAGGTGACTGCGCCACCGGCCAGTTCTGCGTCTGGCCGGGCCGCGGCTTCGGCGGCAAGCGGCAGACCTACGAACTGTCCGGCACCGACATCGAAAGCTGCGTCACGCTGCCCGCCGGAGTCCGCGCCGCCTCGTTCGCCAACCGCACCGGCCGGCCCGTCACCACGTACCAGAGCGCCGAGTGCGCGGAGACCGGGGAGTTCGACACCTACCCGGGCGGCGGCAGCTGGGTGCCCGAATCCCCTTACCAGGTCAGGGCGTTCAAAATCTGGGAGAGCTGACGGGGGGAGTGGGTACGGCGACGCGGGGTACTCGGAGCCCGAGCCCGAACCACGCGACCCTCGGGAGGGATGATGGCGGGCCTCGGACAGCACAGCCGCACCCGATGGCGGACCCACCTGCGGAGCAACCCCCGCTCACGAGGCCGGACGGGGTCTCGGACCGGGCCGGACCGCGCGACGCTGGGCGTGATCGGACTGATCTGCGCGGTCGCCGGATTCTTCATCCTGAGCATCGTGCTCGGGCCGGTGTCCGTGCTCCTCGGCTGGCTCGCGATGGGCCGCCGGTGGAACAGCGGGAGCCATGCGCTGCCGGCACTGGTGGCCGTCGTCCTCGGTGTGATCGACACGGTGTTCGCGATCATCCGGATCACCACCACGGCCGTCGGGGCACCGTTCTGAGCGGACGCCCTGCACAGGCCGTTCTGAGCGGACGTCTTGAGCGGACGGTGCGGAGCGGATGCCGAACCGGCGTTCCGAGCGGACGCCGGGCCGATGTTCCGAAGCGACACGAGGCGCCCCCGGCCGGAGAGGTCCGGCTGGGGGCGCCTCGTGGTGTCAGCTGTCAGCTGCCCTGCGGGTGACTACGCGTCGCCGCCCGCCTCGCCGGCGTCCGCGGCCGCGACGTCCAGCAGCTGGTAACGGTCGATCGCCTGCTTCAGCAGCGAACGGTCGACCTTGCCCTCCTTGGCCAGCTCGGTGAGCACGCCGAGGACGATCGACTGCGCGTCGATGTGGAAGAAGCGACGGGCCGCGCCACGCGTGTCCGCGAAGCCGAAGCCGTCGGCGCCCAGCGACTGGTAGGTGCCGGGCACCCAGCGCGCGATCTGGTCGGGAACGGCACGCATCCAGTCGGAGACGGCCACCTTCGGACCCTGCGCGTCAGCGAGCTTCCGCGTCACGAACGGAACGCGCTGCTCCTCCTCCGGGTGGAGCAGGTTGTGCTCCTCGATCTCCACCGCGTCGCGGCGCAGCTCGTTCCAGGAGGTCGCCGACCAGACGTCCGCCTTGACGTTCCACTCGTCGGCCAGGATCTGCTGGGCCTCGATCGCCCACGGCACGGCCACGCCGGACGCGAGGATCTGGGCCGCGTGCTCGCCCTTGTCGCCCTGCTTGACGCGGTACAGGCCCTTGAGGATGCCCTCGACGTCCACGTCGGCCGGCTCGGCCGGGTGCTGGATCGGCTCGTTGTAGACGGTGAGGTAGTAGAAGATGTCCTCACTGTTCTCGCCGTACATCCGGCGCAGACCGTCCTTGACGATGTGCGCGATCTCGTACCCGTACGCCGGGTCGTAGGCGACACACGCCGGGTTGGTCGAGGCGAGCAGCTGGGAGTGGCCGTCCGCGTGCTGGAGGCCCTCACCGGTCAGGGTCGTACGGCCGGCGGTCGCACCCAGCACGAAGCCGCGCGCGAGCTGGTCGGCCATCTGCCAGAACTGGTCACCGGTGCGCTGGAACCCGAACATCGAGTAGAAGACGTAGATCGGGATCAGCGGCTCGCCGTGCGTGGCGTAGGCGGAGCCCGCCGCGATCAGCGACGCGGTGCAGCCGGCCTCGGAGATGCCGTCGTGCAGCATCTGGCCGGTCGGCGACTCCTTGTAGGCGAGCAGCAGTTCGCGGTCGACCGACTCGTAGATCTGGCCCAGCGGGTTGTAGATCTTCGCGGACGGGAAGAACGCGTCCATACCGAAGGTGCGGTACTCGTCCGGCGCGATCGGCACGAAACGCTTGCCGATCTCCTTGTCCCGCATGAGGTCCTTCAGGACCCGCACGAACGCCATGGTCGTGGCGATCTTCTGCTGGCCGGAGCCCTTCTTCGCCCCCGCGTACGCCTTCTCGTCCGGCAGCGGCAGCGGCTTGGCACGCACGATACGCGTCGGGACGTACCCGCCGTTCGCCTTGCGGCGGTCGTGCATGTACTGGATCTCTTCGGAGTCGCGGCCCGGGTGGTAGTACGGCGGGTTGCCGTCCTCCAGCTCCTTGTCCGAGATCGGCAGGTGCAGCCGGTCGCGGAAGCGCTTGAGGTCCTCGGCCGTCAGCTTCTTCATCTGGTGGGTCGCGTTGCGGCCCTCGAAGTTCGGACCGAGGGTCCAGCCCTTGACGGTCTGCGCGAGGATCACCGTCGGCTGGCCCTTGTGGGCCTTGGCCGCCGCGTACGCCGCGAAGATCTTCTTGTGGTCGTGACCGCCGCGGCCCAGGTGCTGGATCTGCTGGTCGGTCATGTTCTCGACCATCGCGCGCAGGCGGTGGTCGTCACCGAAGAAGTGCTCGCGGATGTACGAACCGGTCTCGGTCGCGTACGTCTGGAACTGGCCGTCCGGGGTCGTGTTCAGCTTGTTGACCAGGACGCCGTCGCGGTCCTGGGCCAGCAGCGGGTCCCAGCTGCGGTCCCAGACCAGCTTGATCACGTTCCAGCCGGCGCCGCGGAACTGCGACTCCAGCTCCTGCATGATCTTGCCGTTGCCGCGGACCGGGCCGTCCAGGCGCTGCAGGTTGCAGTTGACCACGAAGGTCAGGTTGTCCAGGCCCTCACGCGCCGCGAGGGACAGCTGGCCGAGCGACTCGGGCTCGTCCATCTCGCCGTCGCCGAGGTAGGCCCACACGTGCGAGTCGGAGGTGTCGGCGATGCCGCGCGCCTCCATGTAGCGGTTCATCCGGGCCTGGTAGATCGCGCCCAGCGGGCCGAGGCCCATCGAGACGGTCGGGAACTCCCAGAAGTCCGGCATCAGCCGCGGGTGCGGGTAGCTGGACAGGCCGTTCGGGAACTTGGACTTCTCCTGCCGGAAGGCGTCGAGCTGGGTCTCGCTCAGCCGGTCCAGGAGGTAGGCACGGGCGTACACACCGGGCGAGGCGTGGCCCTGGAAGAAGATCTGGTCGCCGCCCTTGCCGTCGTCCTTGCCCCGGAAGAAGTGGTTGAAGCCCACGTCGTACAGGGAGGCGGAGGACGCGAAGGTGGCGATGTGGCCGCCGACGCCGATACCGGGGCGCTGCGCCCGCGACACCATGACCGCGGCGTTCCACCGGGTCGCGTTCAGGATCTTGCGCTCGATCTCCTCGTTGCCGGGGAAGAACGGCTCGTCCTTGGTCGCGATGGTGTTGACGTAATCCGTGCTGCGCATCTCGGGCACGGCCACGCGCTTCTCGCGGGCCCGCTCGATCAGGCGGAGCATGAGGTAGCGGGCACGTTCCCGGCCTCGCTCATCGACGGCTGCGTCGAGCGAGTCGAGCCATTCCTGGGTCTCTTCGGGATCGAAGTCCGGGACCTGGCTGGGAAGGCCGCCAATGATGATCGGGTTGCGATCGGATCCGGAAGCCACGCTGTTCCTTCGCTGTTCGGTCTTGCTCTGCTTTGGTGTCGCGCCGTCTTCCATCGTGTACCGGCTCACCGGGATACGTCATCTCTACCGGTGGGTAACCACCCCCTAAGAGACGGGCGCTCGCAGGCCGGTTTTTGAGGTCGGCCAAATCGCAACCATACGCCCACGCCGGAACCGGTCGCCGTACGGTCGTGCGAACCCCGCGAAGAGGTCCGGGTGCCGGGCGTCACCCCCCAAAGAGCCCAGTCACCGAACAAAACGCAATAAAGGCAGTAAATGGATGTGGGGTGAATCACTTCCCGCCGTGCGGGTGGGGTCGCAGTTGCGGCGAGACGGCGGTAAACGTCACCGTTTCGACGGTCTCGGCGGCCGGGTACTTGCGCGATCCGCCCGGCCCGTGTGGACTACGCCCAATGCCCCGCGCACGCGTGGGTGCAAGCCATTTACCGAAACATGACAGGAGGCAATCCGTGAGCGCGACCGCGGACCACGCGGAGGAGCGGACCAACCCGGCCATCAAGCTGGGGTTCGAGCCCGGACAGGTGGTCCAGGAGATCGGCTACGACGACGACGTCGAGCAGGAGCTCCGCGAAGCCATTGAGGCCGTGATCGGCCAGGAGATCGTTGACGAGGAATACGACGACGTCGCCGACGTCGTCGTGCTGTGGTTCCGCGATGACGACGGCGACCTCACGGACGCGCTGGTGGATGCCATCGGTCTGATCGACGAGGGCGGCGAGATCTGGCTGATGACGCCCAAGACCGGCCGCGACGGATACGTCGAGCCGAGCGACATCAACGAAGCCGCGCAGACGGCGGGCCTGTCCCAGACCAGGAGCATCAACGCGGGCAAGGACTGGAGCGGCAGCCGCCTGGTCACCCCCAAGGGCGCCAAGTCGGGCAAGCGCTGAGCTGCGCCCCCACGTTCCGTGCCGAGCCCTCCGCCGGGTGATCCGGTGGGGGGCTCGGCGTGCGTGCCCCGGCGCGTAGGGTTGGCCGCAACCTGTTGGAATCCGCCGGAGCGGGCGCTGCCGGCGGTGCCCCGCGCCGCACGCCGGTGACGGCGCCGGGCACGGCAAAGGCGTCCGCGCACGGTGTCTGCGAAGGGAACGGTCCCCATGGCGATCGAGGTCGGCTCGAAGGCTCCGGAGTTCGAGCTGAAGAACCAGCACGGTGAGCTGATCAAGCTCTCCGACTTCCGCGGCGAGAAGGCCGTCGTCCTCCTCTTCTACCCCTTCGCCTTCACCGGCGTGTGCACCGGCGAGCTGTGCGCCCTGCGCGACGAGCTGCCGAAGTTCGTCAACGACGACGTGCAGCTGCTGGCCGTCTCCAACGACTCGCCCTTCGCGCTGCGCGTCTTCGCCGAGCAGGAGGGCCTGGAGTACCCGCTGCTGTCGGACTTCTGGCCGCACGGTGAGGCCTCGCGGGCCTACGGCGTCTTCGACGAGGAGAAGGGCTGCGCGGTGCGCGGGACCTTCATCATCGACAAGGAGGGCGTGGTGCGCTGGACGGTCGTCAACGGCCTGCCCGACGCCCGTGACCTCAACGACTACCTCAAGGCGCTCGGCGACCTCTGATTCCCGCCGTGACCGGCTCCCGCCGCGACATCGGCGCGGTGTCCGTACCGGTACCTGTAATCGGTGGGAACCGGTCACTAGGATCAAAACGTTGATCTGATGCCATGCACGATGGGGGCGCAAAGCATTTCGTACCCCTCGAACCCAGGGAGGACTCGTGGGAGTCAGCCTCAGCAAGGGCGGAAACGTCTCGCTGACGAAGGAAGCCCCCAATCTGACCGCGGTGCTCGTCGGTCTGGGCTGGGACGCCCGTACCACCACCGGTACGGACTTCGACCTGGACGCCAGCGCGCTGCTGACCAACGACCAGGGCAAGGTCGCCAACGACCAGAACTTCGTGTTCTTCAACAACCTGAAGAGCCCGGACGGCTCGGTCGAGCACACCGGCGACAACACCACCGGTGAGGGCGAGGGCGACGACGAGGCCATCAAGGTGAACCTCGCCGGCGTGCCCGCCGACGTCGCCAAGATCGTGTTCCCGGTGTCCATCTACGACGCCGAGAACCGCCAGCAGAGCTTCGGTCAGGTCCGCAACGCCTACATCCGCGTCGTGAACCAGGCCGACGGCAACGAGCTCGCGCGCTACGACCTCAGCGAGGACGCCTCGACCGAGACCGCCATGGTCTTCGGCGAGCTGTACCGCAACGGCGCGGAGTGGAAGTTCCGGGCCATCGGCCAGGGGTACGCCTCGGGCCTGCGCGGCATCGCGCAGGACTTCGGCGTCAACGTCTGAGCCGAGCCGTCACCCTTCCGCACCCGGCGTCGTACCCCCCTGTCCGGGGAGTACGGCGCCGGGCGCGCTTGAAGCCCGTACGCAGGCCGTGCGGGACACGGATCCCGGCGCGCGGCGGATCGCGCGCCCCGCGGAGTCCACCTGTGCGCCGTAAAAGTGGCGTATCCGGGACCGTGTCCGTCCCGTACGGGCCATGTACGAACCCGTATGAAAGCCGTGGACAACCGCGGCACCACCGTCACCGGGGAGGATGCGAACACCATGGGCGTCACGCTCGCAAAGGGAGGCAACGTCTCCCTCTCCAAGGCCGCTCCGAATCTCACGCAGGTCATGGTCGGCCTCGGCTGGGACGCGCGCTCGACCACAGGAGCGCCGTTCGACCTGGATGCCAGCGCGCTGCTGTGCAGGTCGGGGCGGGTGCTCGGCGACGAGTACTTCGTCTTCTACAACAATCTCAAGAGCCCGGACGGCTCGGTCGAGCACACGGGCGACAACCTCACCGGTGAGGGTGAAGGGGACGACGAGTCGATTCTCGTGGACCTCAGCACGGTCCCCGAAGAGGTCGACAAGATCGTTTTTCCCGTCTCGATCCACGAGGCGGATGTCCGCGGCCAGAGCTTCGGCCAGGTCAGCAACGCTTTCATCCGCGTGGTCAACCAGGCGGACGGCAGTGAACTGGCGCGCTACGACCTCAGTGAGGACGCCTCCAGCGAAACCGCAATGATCTTCGGTGAGGTCTACCGGTACAGCGGTGAATGGAAGTTCCGCGCGGTGGGCCAGGGGTACGCGTCGGGGTTGCGAGGCATCGCTCTAGACTTCGGGGTCAACGTTTCGTAAAGCGCCGCGCACTGCGCGCGGGGGACCCCATACAGCGAGGGATTGGGTTAGGCAGTGCTCCTGAGAACCTTTGGCTGGTCGTTCGCCGTCACGGCGGCCGGCCTGGCCTTGGCCGGCGTCCTCTGGGGGTGGCAGGGGCTAGCGATCGTCGGCATCCTGTCGATCCTGGAGATTTCGGTCTCGTTCGACAACGCGGTCATCAACGCCGGAATCCTGCGCAAGATGAACGCCTTCTGGCAGAAAATCTTTCTGACCGTCGGCATTCTCATCGCCGTCTTCGGCATGCGCCTGGTCTTCCCGGTCGTCATCGTCGCGGTCACCGCGAAGATCGGACCGATCGAGGCCGTCAATCTGGCGATCAACGACAAGGCGCAGTACGAGCACCTGGTCACGGGGGCCCACCCGGCCATCGCGGCCTTCGGTGGCATGTTCCTGCTCATGATCTTCCTCGACTTCATCTTCGAGGAGCGCGAGCACAAGTGGCTGGGCTGGCTGGAGCGGCCGCTGGCCAAGATGGGCAAGCTGGACATGCTGTCCGTCATCGTCGCGCTGGTCGTCCTGCTCGTCACCGCCATGACGGTGGCCACCGACGTCGCGCACGGCGGTGGTGACAAGAGCGCGACGGTGCTGCTGTCCGGCGTCGCCGGCCTGCTCACGTATCTGGTCGTGGGTGGTGTCTCCGGCTACTTCGAGGACAAGCTGGAGGAGGCCGAAGAGGCCCAGGAAGCCGAGAACGAGGACGCCGGGAACGGCTCCGCCGCGAAGCCGGCGGTGGCGGCCCGGGAAGACGGTGCCGGTGCGAACGGCGAGACGTCCAAGCGCGGCTCCGTCTCGGGTGTGGGGCTGGCGGGCAAGGCCGCCTTCTTCCTCTTCCTCTACCTGGAGGTCATCGACGCGTCGTTCTCCTTCGACGGCGTCATCGGGGCCTTCGCCATCACCAACGACATCTTCGAGATGGCGCTGGGCCTGGGCATCGGCGCGATGTACATCCGTTCGCTGACGGTCTTCCTGGTCCGTAAGGGAACCCTCGACGACTACGTCTACCTGGAGCACGGCGCGCACTACGCCATCGGCGCGCTGGCCGTCATCCTGCTCGCCACGATCAAGTACGAGATCAACGAGGTCATCACCGGCCTGGTCGGAATCGTGCTGATCGCCGCGTCCTTCTGGTCATCCATGCGCAAGAACCGCAAGGAAGGCAAAGCGGGCGAAGACTCCGCGGCAAAGTCGGAAGTTGCCTCCGGAGTGTGACGAGGGTCTGATTGAGGAACGCTCTCAGCGGGGCGGCCATGGAGTGCTCACTCCATGGCCGCCCCGCGGCCGTACCGGGCCACGGGGCGGCCGGTGCAGCCGGGGAGGACCGGTGCAACCGGGGAGGGCCGGCACGGCCGGGACGAACCGGTGGGGCCGGGACGCACGCAGCAGTCGGGTCGCCGAGCCGTCGGGCGGGCGGCCTCCGGGTCGGATCGATGGGGTGGGGCAAGGTGTCGTTCTTGGACAACTGGCGTCGGGGCGGGGCGCCGAAATTCGAAGCCGGTGGCGCGTCGTACGTGGTCGAACTGACCAAGCGCAATCCGGTCGTCTCGCTGACGAAGCAGGGCGCGGCCTCCGGGCACCTGCGGGTCAACCTGTCCTGGCAGATGCGCACGTCCGACATCGGGATGCGCAGCTCGCAGCGCGGCGGCAGCCTGCTGCGCAATCCGGGCAAGATGTTCAAACCGGAGGTGGTGCAGGCGCAGGGACCGGCGGTCGTCAAGATCGACCTGGACCTGGCCTGCCTGTACGAGCTCAAGGACGGCACCAAGGGCGTCGTGCAGCCACTCGGCAACTTCCTGGGCGACATCAACGCCGCGCCGTACGTGAAGCTCAGCGGCGACGACCGCTTCGGCTCACCCTCCGGCGAAACGCTCTACATCAACCTCGACCACCGCGACGAGATCAAGCGCCTGCTCATCTTCGTCTACATCTACGACGGCACACCGGCCTTCGACCGCACCCACGCCGTCGTGACGCTCTACCCGAGCAGCGGCCCCCGCGTGGAGATCGGCCTCGACGAACGCGCGCCACAGGCCCGCTCCTGCGCCATCTTCATGCTGGAGAACAACAAGGGCGAACTCACCGTCCGCCGCGAGGTGAAGTACGTCTACGGCTTCCAGTCCGAACTGGACCGCCTGTACGGCTGGGGCCTGCAGTGGGGGCGGGGGTACAAGACGAAGGTGTGAGTCGAGGGCGTCGTCTCATGGTTGGACGTCAGAGGTCAAGATCGTCCTGTTGCTCCTTCGGCATGTACCTCGGGCCCCCTTCCGCGGTCGGACATTCCCGGTCTTGGCCAAGGGAGGGCGGTAGCCCGGGTTGCTACGGTGCAGCGCGCGACGACGGTCGCCGCCGTCAGCTCTTCGGCATCCCATCGCTCGCGTAGGACGGCGCGCACCCACTCCTCGACGTCCTGTCCGTCGCGGTCGGCGGCCGCGACGACGCGCTCCATGCCGACGTCGGTGAACAGCACGGTCATGGCACGGGCGCTGGCAGGCGCGCCGTCGAAGACGGGGCAGGGCTCGGCGCCGACGCGCAGTCGGCGCGCAGTCGGCGCGCTCAGGTGGCGCCGCAGCTCGCGCACAGCGCCCGGGGCACGTCGGGCGCATCGGCCGGCCGTACTCCGAAGTCCAGCAGCGCGTCTTGGGCGCCGCACCGCGGACAAGAGTCGAGGCGCCCCCAACTTGCGTGGCCGTCGTCGGTCTTTATCCAGGCGAGGAGGGCCCACGTCGGGTGGGACCACGTCGGGTGGGACCACCAGGCATGGCAGAAACGGCCGACCAGTGGGTACTCGCCGCCGCCGGTGACCAGTGCCCACTGGCCGCAGCGGGGGCAGGCGAGGGCGCGGTCCTTGACGTTGGCCAGTTCGCCCTTGATCCGGGTGAGCCGGGCGAGACCGGTGGTGTGGCAGATGGTCGCCCGCAGGGCTTTCCACGCGATCTTGCACAGGGCGCAGTCGCGGCGGTCATACGGGCGCTCCGGCACGGGCGGCAGCAACTCGGCGAAGACGAAGGTGACGGGGAAGTCCATGACCTGGCCGGCGCGGGCCTCGACCTCGCGGGCCGAAACGCCCCGCAGGCCGTGGTGCCGGAGTTTGTCGCGCCGGCGTGCGAGGACGGTCAGGCTCTCGGTCGCCGGGCCGCCGACGGTGACGCCGGCTACGGTCTCCAGACGCGTGCGGGCCCGGGTGAGGGTGCAGCTCTCGAAGTCCCCGGACTCGTAGTCGCCGCGGTCAGCGTCGTGGGGGTGCCGGAAGACCTGCTTCCAGCCGGCCCGGGCGAGGCGGGCCTTGAGAAGGACCTCAGCGGCGGCGTACAGGTCCAGCACCACGTATTTCAGCTCTCGCGGGCCCGGCGGGTCGCGGCGCAGCAAGCTCGAAACCGACCACAGGAAGTCGATTCCGTTGTCCACCGGCGGAAAATCCATCTCGCGGGCAGCCGACGACAGCTCAACGTACGGCTCCGCAAGACCCAGCCTGTTCATTCCTGCCACCCGGCACCTCCAGTACGCGGTCCCTCTCGTACGACTGGATCCACGGCCGGGAAGCCGGACCCCCGAGGTTCGCTGCCCCATACCTCGATCGAATGACGGTGGCCTCAGAGGACGCCGCCCCGCACACGGAGCCGACGGGTCTGCGCGAGGGCGGTGCGCAGCGCGGAGGCGAGTTGGCCGGCTTCTTCGCCGGTGGGATCGGCCTGCTGACCGGATGCCGTTCTCCGGCCGTGTACGGGAGGCCAGCGATTGCGGAGGGTCCCGGGGCGGGCGCAGCGGACGGCCGAAGACCTGGAGGAGGAGTTTGCGGTGGGCGGCATGCAGGGGGTGGACGTGGGGCGGGGGCGGGGGCGTGGGCCGGGATCGGAGCTTGGGGTTTGAGCCGGGCGTGGACTGGGCTCGGAGCTTGGGGCTTGCGTCAAGGGCACGAGCTGGGGGTTTGAGCCGAGGGCGTGGGCTGGGGCTTGAGCTGGGGCTTCAGCTGAGGCTGAGTGGAGAGTCCTAGTCGGCGGTGTGGGGGCCCGGCGGTGCGGGGGCCCGGGGGTACGGGGGCTGGGCTGGGCTGGGCTGGGCTGGGCTGGGCTGGGCTGAAGAAACGTTACGGCCGGTGTGGCGGCCGGGGCGGAACGCCCGGTCTCGCGACCGTGGTCGTGGCCGGCCGCTCTGAGCTGCTCGGCGTCTGACACTGCTCAGCGGCTGCCTCAGTGGCTGCTCAGTCGCTCAACGGGCGGCTGAGCGCCTCGACGGCTGCTCAGTGCGCGGTCGCTGCTCAGTGCCCTGGGCGCCCGGCCGTGGGCCGTCTGCGAGCAGCCGCTTGCTTGCGGGCAGGCGCCTGAGGGAAGCACCCCACTCTCCCCGCCAAGCAAGCCCGGCATGGTGCCATGACGGCCGACCCGAACACATGCCGGCCACCGGCCGCCACTGCCCCTTGAACAGTGACGGGTGAGCGCTTACGGCTGAGCGCTGCCGGGCCGCCACCCGCCCGTCAGCGGTGCTGGAACTGCGGTCCCTGCGGCGGAAGGACGAAGTTCGGGTCCAGCCCGGGTCCGGGAACCGGACCGGGAGCCGGGGGCTGCTGCGGATAACCGTAGGCCGGAGGCGCCGGGACACCCTGAGCCACCGGGCCCGTCGGGTACGCCTGATGCTGATGTTGCTGCGGAGGCTGCGGGTAGCCGTACGAAGGCTGCGGCTGCTGCGGCATCGGGCCGGGGTATCCGTACGCGGGCTGGGCCGGGGGCCGCGTCGGAGGCGGCGGGATGTTCGGACCGTTCTGCGGATAGCCGTAGCCCCCACCGGTGGGCTGCGGCTGAGGCGGATACGCCGCAGCCGGCGCGGCCGCGTGCGGGGCGGCCGAGGGCGGAGCGGCGGGCGGCGACAGCGGAAACGAGTCCGGCTCTGACTGGGCTGCGGAGCCCGGTGCCGGGGACGGCGCCTGCGCTGGTGCTGGTGCCGGGGGTGTCGCAGGGGACGACACGGCCGGAGCAGGGCTCGGCGCCTGGCTCGGGCCCGATCCCGGGCCCGAATCGGGCAGATGCTGAGTCGCGGCATCAGGGTCCGCAGCGGAAGCCAAACCCCCTGTCTCGCCGGACTCGGAACCGAACCCAGCCTCGCTGCCCGCGCTGCCCGTCGGTGCGGTGGCGTCCGACGACGCGGCCGCTGCCGCACCCGCTGTCGTACCGGCTGAGGCACCGGCTTCCTGCGCCGCGGACTCGTCCTCTTCCTCCACCGAGATCCCGAATTCGGTGGCCAGGCCGATCAGCCCGTTCTCGTACCCCTGCCCGAGCGCGCGGAACTTCCACCGGTCTCCGCGCCGGTACAACTCGCCGCAGATCAGGGCCGTCTCCTTGCCCGTCTCCGGCACTACGTCGAAGACCGCGACCGGCTCGTCGTCCGACGAGGAGGCATCGTGCAACAGGACGCGCAGATCCCGTACGTGCGCGAAGGTCCCGCCGTCCGCCGACGCAGCGAGCACGACGCGGTCCACCGACGCCTCAAGTCCGGACAGGTCCGCCTCGATCGTGTCCGCCACCCCGTCGGCCAGCTGCGTCTTCGGCAGGTGCCGCACCAGGCCGCTGGGGTGCCGTGGCTGGTTGTAGAAGACGAAGTCCGCATCGGACCGCACGCGTCCGTCGGCACCGAGGAGCAGGGCCGAGGCATCGACATCGGGCACCCCCGCGCCGGGGGCCCAGCGCAGTACGGCCCGGACCGCCGTGGTGTCGAGGGGTACGTTGGACCCTTTCAGCATCGCGTGCGTCATGTCCGTAATCCTGCCTTCCCGGAGGTCGGAGGGACAACGCGGGGGCCGCTCCGGCGTGGCCCGCCCGGTGCCCGCGACACCTGGCCGTCGTGTGCGGGTCACGTGCTTTTCACATGGGCGGGAACTTTCTCGTCGCGGCCGCACGTACGATTACCGGCCGGATCCAGACAGCGAGTCGCCGCGGGGTGGCCCCGGCCCCGCCTGCTCACGGGGAGTTCTATGCGTCACTTTGGGCATCTTGCGCCCGATATCCGGAATGCTTTGTTCCACCAGGAGCCGGTCGAGTTCACCGCCGACTCCCCGCCCAGCACGCTCTCGGTGGCCCTCGGCGCAACGCTCTACAGCCCGGCCACTCGTCCGCGCCTCGCCGAGGACGTCGTCAAACAAGCCGGCCGTGGAGTGGTCTCCATGGTGCTGTGCCTGGAGGACTCCATCAGTGACGCGGACGTGGTCGCCGGTGAGGAGAATCTGGTACGGCAGTTCGCGGCCCTCGGCGAGGAGGCCGAAAACGGTACGGTCCTCCCGCTGCTGTTCATCCGGGTGCGCGCGGTCGCGCAGATACCCGACCTGGTGCGCCGACTGGGCCGTGACGTTCATCTGTTGTCCGGATTCGTGCTGCCCAAGTTCACCGAGGAGCGAGGCGTCCCGTTCCTGGAGGCGCTGACCGGCGCGGAGGCGGAGTGCGGGCGGCGGCTGTTCGCCATGCCGGTGCTCGAATCGCCCGATCTGCTCCACCTGGAGAGCCGCGGCGAGACACTGCGGGGCATCGCGCGCACGGTGGACAAGTACCGCGACCGCATACTGGCACTGCGTCTCGGCGTCACCGACTTCTGCTCGGCCTACGGCCTGCGCCGGGCCCCCGACATGACCGCGTACGACGTGCAGATCGTCGCGTCGGTGATCGCCGACGTGGTGAACGTCCTCGGCCGGGCGGACGGCACCGGCTTCACGGTCACCGGCCCGGTGTGGGAGTACTTCCGGCTGCACGAGCGGATGTTCAAGCCGCAGCTGCGGCAGAGCCCCTTCCTCGGCCGGGCGGAGGAGCTCCGGACGGCCCTGATCGAACACGACATGGACGGCTTGCTGCGCGAGATCGAACTCGACCGCGCGAACGGCCTCCAGGGCAAGACCTGCATCCACCCCTCGCACGTGGCGCCGGTGCACGCCCTCTCGGTCGTCAGCCATGAGGAGTTCAGCGACGCCGTGGACATCCTGCGGCCCGAGCGGGGCGCCGGCGGCGTGCTGCGCTCCGCGTACACGAACAAGATGAACGAGATCAAGCCGCATCGCGCCTGGGCCGAACGGACCCTGCTCCGCGCCGAAGCGTTCGGCGTCGCCCGCGAGGGCGTCGGCTTCGTGGAACTGCTGACGGCCAGCCTTCCGCATACCTGAGACGGCGAACGGTTCAGGCCTGGCGGTCACCGCCCCACCGGGCCGAGGACGTCCAGGAAGCAACGGATGATGACGGCGGCGGAAGAGACGAAGGAGACGGGCACAGTGGTGTGGACGGGAGAGTGGGTCGCCCAGCGACTCGGTGTCTCGCTGAGCGGTGGGGCGGAGCTGCCCAGGCTGCTCGGCCTGGCGCTGCGGCGCAATCCGAAACGGGCGCACCTGCTCGTGTCGAACGTGCTCGGAAAGCACGTACCGCAGCGGCCGGACACGGTCTACGGCGCGGGCCTCGGGCTCGGACGCCAGGTCCGTGAACTGCTCGGTGACACCGAGGCGGCACGCGCCGTCGTCCTGGGATACGCCGAGACCGCCACGGGCCTCGGGCACAGCGTGGCCGACGGGCTGGCCCTCGCGCCCTATCTGCACTCCACGCGGCGACCGGTCGCGGGGGTCGAGCAAGCCGGCGGCTTCGAGGAGGAGCACAGTCACGCGACCTCGCACCTGCTGCTCCCCGAGGACCCGGCGCTGCTGGCCGGCGACGGCCCCTTGGTCCTCGTCGACGACGAGTTCTCCACCGGCCGCACGGTCCTGAACACCATCAAGGCACTGCACGCCCGCTTCCCCCGCGAGCGGTACGTCGTCGTCGCGTTGGTCGACATGCGCTCGGACTCGGACCGCGGCCAGCTGCGGAAGTTCGCCGCGGACCTGGGCGCACGGGTCGACCTCGTCGCGCTGGCCGCCGGTGGCGTACAACTCCCGGCCGACGTCCTCGAACGCGGCCAAGCCCTCGTAGCCACGCATCAGGACACGACATCCACGTCTGCGCCGACGTCCGCGAGCCGGGCTCCGGGAACCTCGGCGGCCGACGCCGGGGAGGGTGGTAGCGGCACTGGCAGTTGCGGCAGCGGGAGCAGCCGTGGGAGCGGGGCCGCAGTCTCGGACGAGGCCATGGCCCCGAGCGGCCAGGCGCAAGCCGTACGAGTCGACCTCGGTTGGCCGGAAGGCGTGCCGGACGGCGGGCGCCACGGCTTTACCACCACCCACCGGGCCCGTCTGGAGGCGGCGCTGCCCGGCATGGCGGGCCGGGTCGCGAATGAGCTCACCGGCGCCCGCCGGGTGCTGGTCCTCGGCAACGAAGAGCTGATGTACACACCGCTGCGCCTCGCCGGAGCCCTGGACGACCGGACACCGGCCGAGGTGTATTTCTCGACCACCACCCGCTCCCCGGTCCTCGCCGTGGACGACCCGGGCTACGCCATACGCACCCGGCTGGCCTTCCCCGCCCACGACCGGCCGGCTGACGGGCCGGGGGAGCGGTACGCGTACAACGTCGCGGCCGGCGCGGATCCGCGGCGGCGCTTCGACGCGGTCGTCGCCGTCATCGACTCGTACGGCGACACTCCGGAACTCCACGGTGCCGACGGCCTCCTGGGCCGGCTGGCCGCCCACACCGACCGGCTGCTGCTCGCCGTCATTCCTTCCTACACACCGGCGGACCCGCTGCCGCAGACGCCGGAGCCCGCCCCGAAGCCCACGCCCCACGCCACGCGACGACAGGTCTGACCGATGCCCCTCCCCGAGCCGCTGCGCGGCCCCGCCTTTTCCTCCTACGACCCCGACGAGGTCGGCTGGCTGCTCCAGGACCTGTCCTCGATCACCCTCGAAGCGCCGACGGAGGAGCGTGAGGAGGCGATACAGGCTGGTGGTGCCCACTATGCCGAGTCGCTGCCCGTCGAGTACCAGCCGAGTGAGCAGTACCAGGCGCTTTTCCACAGTGCCTTGGAGACCTCTGCCGGCCGCATCGCGCGGGCGGTCGGCACCGTCACCGAAACGGTGCTCGCCGAGCGCTCCGCCCGCCCGGTACTGGTCTCGCTGGCCCGCGCCGGCACCCCGGTGGGCGTTCTGATGCGCCGCTGGGCCCTGCACGCCCACGGGCTCGACCTGCCGCACTACGCGGTCTCGATCGTGCGCGGCCGTGGCATCGACACCACCGCCCTGCGCTGGCTCGCCGCCCACCACGACCCGGCGGACGTCGTCTTCGTCGACGGCTGGACGGGCAAGGGCGCCATCACCCGGGAACTGGGCCAGGCGGTGCGCGACTTCCCCGGCTTCGACCCGCGGATCGCCGTCCTCGCCGACCCCGGAGGGTGCGTGGACACCTACGGCACCCGTGACGACTTCCTCATCCCCTCCGCGTGCCTCAACTCGACCGTATCCGGCCTGATATCGCGCACCGTACTCCGCGACGATCTCGTCGGGCCCGACGACTTCCACGGCGCCAAGTTCTACCGCGATCTCGCGGAGGCCGACCTGTCGCGCGTGCTCATCGACACCGTCGCGGCGCGGTTCGACGAGGTCGCCGAGCAGGTCGCCCCCGACGTGAAGGAACTGGCCGCGGCCGACCGGACACCCACCTGGGCGGGCTGGGCCGCGGTCGAGCGGATCAGTGAGGCGTACGGCATCCACGACGTCAACCTCGTCAAGCCGGGTGTCGGTGAGACCACACGGGTACTGCTCCGGCGCGTCCCCTGGAAGATTCTTGCCCGGCGCGGCGCCGGAACGGACCTCGATCATGTGCGTCTCCTCGCTGAACAGCGGGGCGTCCCCGTCGAAGAGGTCGACGAACTCCCCTACACCTGTGTCGGACTGATCCACCCCCGCTTCACGCGGGGCGCGACGGGTGCGGACGGCAAGGCGGTGACCGCGCCGTGAGCACGATCGTCGCCAGCGACCTGGACCGCACCCTCATCTATTCGGCCGCCGCACTGGACCTGGCCGTGCCCGACGCCGAGGCACCCCGCCTGCTCTGCGTCGAGGTCTACGAACACCGGCCGCTCTCCTACATGACGGAGACGGCGGCGGAGCTGCTCGCCGGCCTCGCCGACGCCACCACGTTCGTCCCCACGACCACGCGCACCCGCGAGCAGTACGGCCGGATCCACCTCCCGGGCCCCGCACCGCGGTTCGCCATCTGCGCGAACGGCGGGCACCTGCTCGTCGACGGAGAGTCCGACCAGGGCTGGCAGCGCACCGTCGCCGCCCGGTTGAGCGCGGAGTGCGCATCGCTCGACGAGGTACGTGCGCACCTGCTGCGGACCGCCGACCCGGCATGGCTGCTCAAGGAACGCGTGGCCGAGGACCTCTTCGCCTACCTTGTCGTCGAGCGCTCGCTGCTGCCGCAGACCTGGGTCAAGGAACTCGCCGAGTGGGCGGCTGCCCGCGGCTGGACCGTCTCGCTCCAGGGACGGAAGATCTACGCCGTGCCGAAGCCGCTGACCAAGAGCGCCGCCGTCGCCGAAGTCGTCCGCCGGACCGGCGCCTCGCAGGTATTCGCCGCAGGCGACTCGCTGCTGGACGCCGACCTGCTGCTGGCCGCGGACCGCGGGTGGCGTCCCGGTCATGGTGAGCTGGCGGACTCCGGGTGGAGCGCTCCGCACGTCACCGCGCTGGACGCGCGCGGAGCCGTGGCGGGCGAGGAGATCCTGCGGGCGTTCACCCACGGCGTCGCTGTCCCCGACCACTCCTGCTGAGCCGTATGACGAGGAAGGCCAGGACTGCCAGCATGGCGGCCACCAGTACGACCTTCGAGTACGCGTCCACATAGCCGGTCACCTCCTCCCAGTTCTCGCCGAGCGCGTAGCCGGCGAGGACGAAGATCGAATTCCAGATCAGACTGCCGAGTGTGGTCAGGACGAGGAAGGCCGGTATCGACATCCGCTCGATACCGGCCGGAATCGATATCAGGCTGCGGAAGATCGGCACCATCCGGCCGAAGAACACCGCCTTGTTGCCGTGCCGCTGGAACCAGCGTTCCGTCCTCTCGACGTCGGAGACCTTGACCAGCGGCAGCTTGGCCGCGATCGCGAGCATCCGGTCCCGGCCGAGCAGCGCGCCCACGCCGTAGAGGGCGAGTGCGCCGAGAACAGACCCGAGCGTCGTCCACAACAGGGCGGAGAACAGCGTCATTTGGCCTTGCCCCGCCGCGAAGCCCGCCAGGGGGAGGATCAGCTCGCTGGGCAGGGGAGGGAAGAGGTTCTCGGCGGCGATCGCCAGGCCGGCGCCTGGCGCGCCGAGTGTGTCCATGAGTCCGGTGATCCAGCTGGTTTCCGCGTGTTCGTTCATGCTTCGACGCTAGAAATCCGCGTCCGTCGGCACATTGCGGAAAACCGCACGGAACACTGCGGTTTTCCACAGTGCGGCGGTGCCGGCGCAGCCACTAGCGTTCCGATCATGCGGGGGATGGCACGGCGCGGGATGCGCCTCACGGTCGGATTGTTGGTCGGCGCGGGCACGGTGGCGGTCGAGCTGCCGTTCATCGTGCTCTCGGGGCTCGCGCTGCTCTGCGTTTTCGTCTGGCCGCGCGGGAGACGCAAGGTGCTGGAGCCGGTGACGGCCGTAGCCCGGTGGCTCATCGAGTCGGCACGCCGCCGACTGCGGTTCGGCGGCGCCGACTTCGCCTACGGGTACGACGACGAGCGCGCGCTCAAATACCTGGCAGTCCGCTGGCTGCTGGGCCTTCTGGGCGCGGGAGTGGTCTTCACCACGCTCATAGGGGCGACCATAGTTCTCTGGGCGTCGACGGTATGGACGTTCACCCACGTCGAGCACCCGGTCGATGTCGCGGAGACCGGCGTGGGCGCCGCGCTCCTGCTCTTCCTCAGCCTGCAAGGAGTGTTCGGAGTGGCGACGCTGGAAGCCCGGCTCGCGCGGCACTTCCTCGGCCCTACGCACGAGAAAGAGCTGCAACGCCGGGTCGCGGAACTGGCCTCCAGCCGAGCCGGGGTCGTCGCCGCGGTCAACGACGAACGCCGCCGCATCGAGCGGGACCTGCACGACGGCGTCCAACAGCGATTGGTGGGCCTGGGGATGCTGCTCGGTCGCGCCCTGCGCAGCAAGGACGAGGCTCATGCGGTCGAGCTGCTCCGACAGGCGCACGCGGAAAGTCGCCTGGCGCTGACCGAGTTGCGCGAGGTCGCCTGGCGCATCTATCCGACGGTGTTGGACGAAGCGGGTTTGCAGGCCGCTCTGGAAACCGTCGCGGAGCGTTCCTCGGTTCCTGTCCGGCTGGCCTGTCGCCTCACCCAGGAGCCCGAGGCCGCCGCGGCGGCCGTCGCCTACTTCGTCGTGTCCGAGGCGGTGACGAACGCGGTGAAACACTCCTGTGCGGAAGCCATAACCGTCACCGTCGACCGTGACGAGAACATGCTGACCGTCCGGATCCAGGACGACGGCTGGGGCGGTGCGAATCCCTCGGGAAGCGGGCTGTTCGGTCTGGCACGCCGGGTCGCCGCAATGGACGGCCGGTTACGGGTGGACAGCCCGGTCGGCGGACCGACCACGATCACCGCGGAGTTGCCGTGCGCGTAGTACTTGCCGACGATTCGACCCTGCTGAGGGAGGGCCTGGTGCGACTGCTGACGGAAGAGGACCACGAGGTGACAGCCGCGGTCGCAGATGCCGCCGAACTGATGACGGTGCTGGAGCGCGCGCCGGCGGAGCAGCGGCCCGACGTGGTGGTCGTGGACGTACGGATGCCTCCCACGCACACGGACGAGGGACTGCGAGCGGCGGTGCAGATCCGTGAGCGCTGGCCGGACGTGGGTGTACTCGTCCTCTCGCAGTACGTCGAGCGGCGGTACGCCACCGAGCTGCTGACCGAGGACAGCGAAGGGGTCGGCTATCTGCTCAAGGACAGAGTCGTGCAGGTGGACGAGTTCTTGGACGCGCTGGAGCGGGTCGGCTCGGGCAAGGCGGCCTTCGACTCGGAGGTCGTGCGCGTCCTGTTCTCCCGCAGCAGCCGCACCGACCCGCTGAACTCGCTCACGGCACGTGAGCGTGAGGTGCTCGCCCAGATGGCCGAAGGCCACACCAACGCCGCTATCGCCGGGAGGCTGCACATTTCACAGAGCGCGGTGGAGAAGCACACCAACGCGATCTTCGACAAGCTCGGTCTGGCGGGCACTTCGGGCTACTCTCGCCGCGTTCTGGCCGTTCTGCGCTATCTGGGGACCTGAGGAGTACCGGTGACCAAGAGCAAATCCACCGCGATCACGGAGGAGCTGTACGACTACGTCCTCGCGCACAATCCGCCGCTGGACGCTGTGCAACGGAAGCTGGTGGAGACCACCTACCAGCGTTTCCCCGACGAGGCGCAGATGCAGTCTGCCCAGGAGCAGGGTCCGCTGCTGGCCTTCCTGGTCCGTCTGTGCGGTGCGCGCCGCATCGTGGAGGTCGGCACGTTCACCGGCTTCTCCACCCTGGCGATGGCACAGGCCCTGCCTCCGAACGGTGAGCTGATCGCCTGCGACGTGTCCGAGGAGTGGACGGCATTTGGCCGTGAAGCGTGGGAGAAGGCCGGTGTGGCGGACCGGATCGATCTGCGCATCGGACCGGCGCTGGACACCCTGCGGGCGATGCCCGCCGAGCCGGCCATCGATTTCGCCTACCTGGACGCGGACAAGCCCAACTACATCGCCTATTGGGACGAGTTGGTGCCGCGCCTGCACCCAGGTGGGTTGATCGTCGCGGACAACGTCCTCTTCGGCGGCACCGTCACCGACCCGCAGGTGGAAGGCGCAGCCGCGGCGATCAGGGAGTTCAACGACCACGTCAGGGCGGACCAGCGGGTAGAGGCGGTGATACTCACCGTGGCAGACGGCCTGACGGTGGCACGCAGGCTGTAATGGCCGGGTGCGGGTGCGGGTGCGGGTGCGGGTGCGGGTGCGGGCGCGGGCTTCGGGCGGAGATATGGCAAAGCGGGTGCCGGGTGCGGGAAGCCGAGCTGGGATCGAGGCCGGCGCCCGGGCCCGGAGCGACCACCGGGCAAGCCGAAGCCACCGGCGCCACCGGTGCTGATGGCGCCGCCGATGCCACTGGAACTATCGGCGTCCGGTTTCAACCGCAGCATCCGCCTCCGCAGCAGCCACCGCCGGAGGTCGGGGCGGAAGCGGCAGCCGAGCCGCCGACGGCGACCGTGGACAGCAGCTTGACCGTGTCCTCGTGTCCGTCCGGGCAGGTGGCCGGGGCGGAGGACTCGGCCATCGGGCGGTTCAGCTCGAAGGTCGAGCCGCAGGAGCGGCAGCGGTATTCGTAACGAGGCATGGCGACAGATTAGCCCGCGAGCGGGGGAGAGGGGGCGGGTCGTGGAGAGGAAGCGGTCCGGGGCAACGTACGACTGTGCCGGGAGGCGTGCCGAGGAGATGCGGTTCGGCCCGGATGGGGGCGCCCTCCCAGTCACCGGGCCAGGCGACCGCGAAGGCGCCGGTCGTCACGGCCCGTACGAGGCGCCCGGTGGCCCATTCGCCGTCCAGCAGAGCGGAGGGGTACCCCGCCACGAAGGCGTCACCGGCACCGACCGCGTCCACGGACGTACAGTCACCACTCGGCGAACGAACCGTCCGCGTGACGCCAGACCGGGTTGCGCCAGGCGTGCCCCCGCCTGTCGGCGGCTCGTACGGCCGACTCGTCGACCGTCACACCCAGCCCTGGGCGGTCGGTGCGCAGGAGAAAGCCGTCGTGGAAGCGGAACGGTTCCGGGTCGGCCACGTAGTCGAGCAGTTCGGCGTCCTGGTTGTAGTGGATGCCGATGGACTGCTCCTGGATGAGGAAGTTGGGGGTGGTGAAGGCGACCTGAAGACTGGCGGCGAGGGCGACCGGACCGAGGGGGCAGTGCGGCGCGAGCTGGGCTCCGTACATCTCCGCGAGGGCGGCGATCCGGCGCAGTTCGGAGATGCCGCCCGCGTGCGAGATGTCCGGCTGGAGGATGGCGACACCCGCTTGGAGAGGCGCGAGGAACTCCTGCCGGGTGAAGAGGCGCTCGCCCAGAGCGAGCGGGATGTTGGAGGCGTTGACCAGGTCGGGAAGCGCGTGCGGGTAGTCGCAGAGCACGGGTTCCTCGACGAACATCGGTGCGTGCTCGGCCAGCAGAGGAAGGAGGCGGCGCGCGTTGGCGGGGGAGACCCGGCCGTGGAAGTCCAGGCCGAAGTCCCGTTCATCGCCCAGTACGGCACGGGCGGTCTCGGCCCGGCGCAGGCAGTCGCGTACCTCCGCGCGGGTGGCGACCGGTGACATCCGGCCGCAGCCGTTCATCTTGACGGCGGTGAAGCCCGCCTCGACCTGGGCGGTCAGTGCGTCCCGGATCTCGTCCGGTGCGTCGCCCCCGACCCAGGCGTACGCGCGGACGCGTTCCCGTACGGGGCCGCCGAGAAGCTGGTGCACGGGTACGCCGTACCGCTTGCCCTTGATGTCCCACAACGCCTGGTCCAGCCCGGCGACCGCGGAGGAGAGCACCGGGCCGCCTCGGTAGAAGCCGCCCTTCGTCATGACCTGCCAGTGGTCCTCGATACGCGAAGAATCCTGGCCGAGCAGGTACTCGGACAGGACTTCGACGGCGGCGCGTACCGGCTCGGCACGGCCCTCGACCACCGGCTCGCCCCAGCCGACGAGACCGTCGTCGGTCTCCACGCGGACGAACATCCAGCGTGGCGGGGCCAGGAACGTCTCGACACGGCTGATCTTCACAGGCCGCCGCCCTTCCTCTGGTCGTGGCTGGTCAGAGGCTGGCATGTGGGGCCGGGGGTCAACAACCGGTGGGTGGGAGGAAGGACGGCGGAGAAAGGACGGAGAAGAGGGGAGCGGTGGGGATGCAGGGAGCCGCGAGGGCGGGGGCTGCGGGCTGGGTGGCCGAGGTGGGCGGGGCGGGTGCGGCAGAGGTTGAGGCAGAGACGATTGGTGACACCTGCGCCGACCCTGATGTCACAAGGCGTGCCCGCGGTGTTTCGGGCGGCGGTGACGGCCGACCGAAGCGGGTTCGTGCCGTGGTGAGACATGAGCGCCGGTGCGGGGCGGGGCCGGACGCCGGGTCTGGCGCTGCGCCACTTCCGGGTGCCGGGCGCGCCAGTACGGGTTGTCGTGGGGCAGACCGCCGGAGACCCGTCCGTACATGCCGAAGACCAGCAGCATCAGACCGACGACAAAGCTGAACAGGACGTTCTGGATGCGGAAGGCCAGATAGTTGAAGCCGGTCTCCAGGATGGCGAGGTTGATGAAGCCGCTCAGCAGGAACGCCATGCCGAGCACGATGTTGAGTGTGGAGGCGAGGTTCCCGCCGATCACCATGCCACCGAAGAGGACCACGCCCACGATGATCGACAGCACGCTCAGCGCGCCGTTGGTGTTCAGTCCGGCGACGGTGTCGCCGCCCGTGTCGAAGAATCCGATCTTGTCGACCAGTCCGAGAATGCCGAAGGCGACGAGAACCAACCCCATCAGGCCGGCGCCGAATCGGTACACCGTGCTGAGCCGGTGATCGACGGGCAGATGTTCGTCGAGTCGCGTGTGCCGCACCTTGCCGCGCAGCGTCCGGATGGGCCCGTGCAGAGCCTGGCCAGCGTCCATGTTCCGGCCTCCTTAGCGCGATGAACCGCCTGGGCCGTGCTTGACACCAGCATCCGCCCGTACCGGGCGTAACGCCATAGTGCCAGGTCACAGGGCTGCACGAGCCCTGCCGACCGTCCGGAGCCGACTCAGCCCGCTGCTCCGCCGCCCCGCTCGTCGCGGATCTCCTGGACGACGCGGGCCGCGGTCTGCCGTACCGCCTCCGTCTCGGTCAGGAAGTGCCACCAGTCCGGGTGCCGCCCCTCCAGACCGGCGATCGCACGCTCCAGGCGCGCCACCGCGTCGTCCAGCGGCCGGGCGTGCCGCGGGTCGGGCGTGCTGCGTCCCGCCATCGCCAGACGCTGCGCGTCCCGCACCGCGAAGCGCGTACGCTCGACCTCCTTCTCACGGTCGAAGGACACCTCGTCCAGCCGCCGCAGCCGGTCGCCGGCTGCCGAGACCGCCTCGTCGGTGGTGTTCAGCAGGGCCCGCACGGTCGCCAGCAGGCTCGTGGCGTCGGCCCATCGCTGCTCGTCCCGTGCCCGCTGGGCCTCCCGCACCTTGTTCTCGGCCTGCGCGACGGCGTCCGCGGCCTGCTCCGGTACATGCTGGAGGTCCTGCCAGCAGGCAGCGCTGTACCGCCGCCGCAGCTCGCTCAGTACGGGATCGACCTTGCTCGCCCGCGTCGTGATGGCCTGGGCACGGGTACGCAGCGACACCAGCCGCTTGTCGATCTCAGCGGCCTTCTCGGGCAGCCGCTCCGCCTCGGTCCGTACGGACTCGGCCTGGCGCAGTACGTCGTCGGCGCGCCGGATCGTCTCCTGCACGCCGTGCTGACCGGCGCCCTGGTTCAGCTTGGTCAGCTCGGGCGACAGGGCGGCCAGCCGGGCCGCCAGATCGTCGGCCTGGAAGCCCTGCGCCCGGACGGCGTCGAGCGCGTTGCTCGCCGCGAGCAGGGCCTGCCGTGCCCGTTCCACCGCAGGTGCGAGCCGCGCCAGCTGGGTCTCCGCGGTCTGCAGGAGCGGACCGAGCCCCTGGGCGAACCGGTCGAGGTCGGCCTTGACCCGCTCCAGCTCCTCCTTGGCCCGGGCCAGGTCGGCGCGGGCCCGCGAGGCGGCACCGGCGTCGAGGTCGTCCCGGTCGAGATCATGGGCGTCGACAGCGCTGATGTAGCCCTGGCTGACCTCGTCGATCCGCCGCCCGAAGTTCTCGTAGTCCTTCGCGGCCCGGCCGGCCGCCGGCGATCTGTCGACCGCCGTGATCGTCTCTATGGAGATCCGCAGATCGCGCTGTGCCGTGTCCAGCTCGTAGAACGCCGCGGCCGCGGCATCCTTCGCGGCCTGCGCGTCCGCCCGCTGGCTCTCCCCGCGCCCGAACCAGCGCCGCGTACCACCACCCGCGAACGCGGCCGGCGCCGCGGCCACCAGCAAGGGCAGCGGCAGCAGAAGCAGGGCCATCGTGTCCCGGAACGCGCCCCCTCGGGAGCGACGGCGTACTGCACGGCGTGCTCGCTGCTCGTGCGGCTGCGTGTGTGTCGCCGTCACATCCCTCTCCCGATCGCATCGCCCCAGGCCCGACTGCCATTCTCCCACCCAGTGGGAACGAACACAGTGGCCGGTTGGTTCGCGATCCGGGGGGCTGATTCACCGGCCCCGCCGCCGGGGCCCACGTCCCTGGTTTGCGAAGCAGCCCAGGAAGCAAGGTAGTCTGTCGGCTCAGCCAGGGCGCATAGCTCAGCGGTAGAGCGCTGCTCTTACAAAGCAGATGTCACAGGTTCAAATCCTGTTGTGCCCACCAGCGCGAAGACCCCTCGTCGATCTTGACGGGGGGTCTTTGACATCCGGGATTGACATCAACGGCGCTGGTCAGCCGATCTCGGGTCGTCTCTTGAGCAGCCGGTCCATGTGGCTCACGGCCTCACGCTGCGTGTCCTGCACGACGTGCGTGTACGTGTTCATCGTGATCGCGATCTGGCTGTGCCCGAGGATCTCCATCACGACGCGGGGAGCGACCCCGGCAGCGGTCAGCAAGGTCGCACAGCCGTGCCGGGCATCGTGCAGCCGGATCACTCGGAGATCAGCATTCTTGGCGACGCGGGTGAAGGAGCGGTACAGGTTGCGCGGCTCGATCGGTCGGCCGGTGCGAGTGGTGAAGACGTAGCCGGTCTCCTCCCACTTCTTCTCAGCGCGCTCCCGCATGGCGGCCTGCCTCATCCGCTGCCACCGGAGGGGCGCGACGCACATGGCCGGCAGGGGCAGGGTCTGCCGACGACGGCGCCCCTTCGGATCATCGTCGTACACCTCGCCGCGGACCCGCTGCCGCTGCTTCCGTACGCGGATTTCGCGCTTGTCGAGGTCTACGTCCGCCCAGCGAAGCCCGACGATCTCACCCCGGCGGAAGCCGAGTGCGATGGCGAGCACGAAGGCCGCGTAGAGCTGATCACGCCGCGAGGCTGCCAGGAACGCCAAGGTTTCTTCCAGCGACCAGGGGGTGAGGTCTCGGGACTCCGGCGAAGGAGGCTCGACCAACGTGGCAACGTTTCGGGTGATCAGCTCCTCCCGGCAAGCCGCCATGAGCGCGGTACGGAGGACCCGGTGGGACTCCTTGGCGGTCGCCGCCGACTTCTTCCGCTCGACCTGACTCAGGAAACGCCGCACGTCCCCGACGCTCAGAGATTCGAGCCGCTTCGTTCCGAGCATGGGCACCAGGTACAGCCGGACGTGTACCTCGTACTTCGCGTACGTCGTGCGCTTGCGACGCGGCTTGATGATGTTCTCCAGCCAGTACGGCAGCCACTCGGCGAGCTTGGCCGACCGCGTGGGCACGGGCACGCCGTTGTCCACCTTGTCCAGCAGCTCACGCCGCTTGGTGTCGCACTCGGCCCAGGTCTTGCCGTAGGCGAACTTTCGGGCACGGGTGCCGTCCGGCTGAAGGACGTACACAGCGGCCTGATAGCGGCCGTCCTTGCGCTTGGTGATCGTGCCGGCGCCGTTGGGGTTGCGCTTCCGCTGCTGTGCCATCACGCAGCCTCCGCAATCTGATCGGCGATGAAGTCGCGGAGGGAGGACAGGGGGATGCGGCGAGCGCGGCCGACCGTGATGGAGACCAGGCGGTGCGAGCGGATCAGGTCGTAGACGGTGGAGCGGCCGAGGCGGAGGCGGGCCATGACTTCCGGGACTGTCAGGAGTTCGTCAGTGGCGGTGGTCATGACCAGTCGCCTCCTTCGGTGTCGAGGGTGGCGCGGTTTTCAAGGGCGGTGTCGCGGGCGAGGCTTTCGGCGAGCCAGGTTTCGGCGTTGGTGAGGCCGGTTCCGGCGTAGACCCAGTGGGCGAGGACGAGGGTGGTGTCCGGGGTGGTCTCGGTCTCTCCTGCGGCTTGAGCGTGGCGCCATTCGGCGCGGGCGTTGCGGAGGGCGCCGAGGGTGGTGGAGTAGCGGCGGGACTTGGTGGAGAAGTGGCCGCGGAAGCCGAGCATGTGGGCCCAGGCGCGGAGTCGGAGTTCTTCCAGGTCTTTGCGGGCGCCGAGGTTCCAGGCGGTTCGGATGAGGCGGCGGGCGTGGTCGTTGATGTCGCGCTGGGCGAGTTCGGCGAGGAACTTCAGCGGGCGGTCGAGGGCTCCGGTCGCGGTTTCGGCGCCCTTGGTGGCGTACTTGGCGATGTACGCAGCCACGGCCCGTTCGGTCAGCTCCTGGCCGCTGTCGAAGTCGGCCGAGCGGATGGTGCGTACGTCGAGCTGGCGGCCGAAGGTGAAGACGTGCGCCCGGCCGTCGATCACGGGGCCGTCCACGCGGGCGGCCGTCGCGGCGGCCTGGATGGCGTCGGCGAGTAATGCGGCGGTGGCCCAGGCGGGCGGCGGGGTGTCGCTGCCGGTCGGGCCGTCGAGGCGGATGACCGCGTGAAAGTGGACGGCGCCGCGCTTTTGGTACTCGGCGACCTTGGCGAAGGACACCCGGGCGTACTGCCGGAACGCGCGCTGAGTGAGGCAGGCGCGCTTGGCGACCTCTCGCCGCAGGTAGATGGAGAAGCGCCGCCAGAGGGCACCGGCGTGCGCGTTCCAGAGGACGGCCGCTTCGTAGTCGTAGGTGTCGGGGTTGAGTGCGGTGCCGAGGGCGGTGTCCTCCTGGTCGTGGAAGGCGCCGCAGCGGCAGCGGCGGACCGAACCGGTCGGCCCGGTGGGGCGGTTGTGGACCGGGCCGAAGCCGGGGGCGGTGAAGGTGGCGAAGACGCGCGGGTGAGCGGCGACGCGTTCCGGGACGCCTTTGCCGCCGCGCAGGCCGGAGGTGATCAGTTGGAAGGTGTCGCGGCGGTAGACCTCGGAGCAGGCCGCGCAGCGGGTGGTGCGGCGGTTGTTGCAGCGGACCAGGAGGTGACCGGCCGGGAGGGTGGAGGAGTCGAGGTGGTGGAGGACGTTGCCGATCTCGCCGGTGCGGGTGTTCAAGGCGCGTTCGGTGCGGTGGCCGTCGAGGCGGATCGGGTGGGTGCAGCCGCCGAGGCCGGAGAGCTGGCGCAGGAGTGCGGGCATGGTGCCGAAGGCGGCCAGTTCTCCGAGTTCGGTGAGCGGGGGCGGGGTGGCGGGGGTGATGATGGCCTTTCTCCTTCTGGCTTCGGCTGGAAGGGGGAGGCCCCCGGGCGGCGGATGCTTGGTGGTATCGAGGCCGACCCGGGGGTTCGGTGTGCTGCTGGTCAGTCAGCGGCGGTGGCGTTCGCGGAGCAGCGAGCGCAGGACCACGGCGGCGACCGCCACGGACACGGCCGAGACGGCGACGGCGGCCAGGAGCGCGGTGAGCACGACCCCGCCGATGAGGGCGGCCGCGACGGCGCCGGTGCTGATGGAGATCTGAGGGACGGGCCGCCGCGCGGGGGCCGAGTCGGCCGCGGTGGGGGTGATGTGCGTGGGCGGCGGCGTCGGGCTGTCGGGGTACTTGGGCAGGAACACGGCAGAGATCTCCTTATCTACTCGTCTAGTCATGTGAGCCGTTGATGATGTTCACGCCGGAGCGCGTGCCGTTCTCGATGGCCGGCGCCATGAAGGTGTGCGAGAGCCAGAAGCCGAAGAGTGCGATCACCACGACGATCCAGATGCGGACGCCGAGGTACTTGACCGCACCCCAGGCGAAGAGGCCGAGGACGACGACGAGCGGCAGGCTGACGGTCACGGGACGGAGTCCTTTCAGCGCGTGGATCAGCGGACGGGGCAGCGGTGGGTGCGGGCGGCCAGTTCGGCGGCGGCGCGGCTGTCGTAGTCGGCGGAGAAGCCGCAGCGCGGAGCCGTGCAGGCGGCGGTGTGCTTCTCCCGGCCACGGCCGTCGTACGACGTGCCGACCTGGACGGGGCCAATGTGGGTGACCGAGCGGAAGCGGCGGTTGGCGCTCATGTAGATCTCCTCTCAGAGCTGGGCGGCGATGGCGTCAGCGATCGGCAGAGGTACGCCGAGGCGGGCGCGCAGGGTCGGGGTGTCGATGGCGGTGCCGGTGCGGGTGTGGTGCTCGGTGGCGACCTTGCGGGCGTGTTCGATCAGGGCGGCCGGGACGGAGACCGCAGAGGGCGCGGGAGTCGGTTCGGGGGTCGGTGGCGCCGGGAGTACCGGTGCCGGGGCGGGCGCGTCCTCCTGGTTCTCGATGGCCGAGGGCTCCTCCTGGTCCTCGTCGGCGGTGGGTGCCTCTGCCGGAACCGCTGCGGAGTGAGCGAGCAGCGTGCCGCCGAGGAAGGCGACCGCAGGCCAACCCGCGACGAGGATGCGCAACCAGGCCGGTACGTGGTTCAGATCGAGCAGCCCGGCGGTGGCGACGTTGGCGCCCAGGGACGCGCCCAGCGCGATCACGAACCAGCACCACCCGGCCGCTTTCTCGTCGCTGGTTCGCAGCCTCCGCCAGGCGGCCACCAGCAGCAGGTCGACGGAGATGGGGTACGCCCATGCCTTCCACCCGTCCTGACCGGCCGCCGAGGCGATGTCGTGCAGGTGGGCGAAAGACAGTGCGGCGGCGATGACCGCCTGGACGAGCACCGCGTCAACGCGGGCCAGCAGGGCGCGCATACTGCGGCTCCTTCCGGATTCAGGCATGGCGGGGGTAGGGACACGGCGTGAGGCGGTCACGCCAACCGGGTGGGGAGGCGGAGTTCAGCCGGTCGTCGGTTGCGGCCGAACGAGCGGGGCCGGGGACTTGCCCGGCCGTACCGGCACAGCAGGCCGGAACGGCTGGAGCGCGGGCATGTCAGGGACCAGGTGGGCCGAGGCATGGCAGGTATCGGCCGCCTCAGCGAGAGACAGGTACGGCGTACGGACGCGGGACCAGCCGCCGGACGCGTCACCGATCACGGCGAGACCGGGCTGTTCAGGGGCGATGGCACAGGCGGCGGAGACCGCTTCGGGCGCGATGTCGCCCAACGCCATCTTCGCGGAGGCTTCATCGTTCACGCGGTGGCAGACGCGTCCGGTCAACTGGGCGCGCAGCATGGTCGCTCCCTTGCCCAGTTCGGCGCCGAAGCGCTGGCCGCAGATCTCCAGGTAGATGCCGGCCGCCCGGCCGAGCTGGGCAAGGCGGATGAGTTGCGTGACCATCTCGTCCCGACGTTGTTCGTCCTTCTTCGTGGCGACGAGGAAGAGTTCCGCCACTTCGTCCACGAACAGCACGACAGGCACCGGACGTTCGTGCTCGGGCAGGTCCCAGATGTCGGAGGTGATCTCCTCATCCGGCGTGTCCGGGGCGACACCCTGCCGGGCCTTGATCAGGTCGTACCGGTCCTCCATTTCCTCAATCAGGACGGGCAGCAGCTCTGCCGCCTGCTCAGGGTCGGTGGCCAGCGCCGAGAGCCGGGCCGCAAACGGTGCCAGCTCCACACCCCGCTTACAGTCGATGCCGACCAGGGCGACCGGCTGCCGAGCCAGCCCGGTGATGAGGTGGCGCAGGTACATGGACTTGCCCGACAGCGTGGCGCCGAGGGTGAGCCCGTGCGGCACGGTGCGGTAGTCCCGTACGAAGGCCGTGGCATCCTCCCGCAGCGCCACCGGGACCTTCAGCAGCCCAGCCTGGAGCTTGCGCGGCATACGGACCTTCCGCAGCACGTCGAAGCCGACCAGCCGCAGGTCGATCACGCCAGGCTTGACGGGTGTCACGTACACGGCGTGCACGCCCCACGCATGGCGCAGGCGTTCGGCCGAGGCCGCCACATCGGCAGGCTCCTGCCCAGGAGCGAGGCGGAGCCGAAGGCGTAACCCGGTCGTGGTCGGCCGGATGATGCCGCGACGAGGCGGTACGGGTCGGACCTCGCGGCGGGCGGTGGCCTTGACCGCCAGGACCCGCAGCCGGGAGGGAGTCACGGTCAGGCCGCACGCTTCCATGACCGAGCTGTAGGAGCCGAGCAGCCGGGCTATTGAGACCGGCAGGCCGACCGTGGACCAGTAGACGCCCGGGTGTCGCGCCCGGGCGTAGGCGGCCCCACCGCCGAGTGCGGCGACGGGACCACCCACCTCCAGAAGCGTTGTCAGGTCGGTCATCAGGCCGCGTTCCCCATGGCGGCCGGGAAGGCGGCCGGAGTGACGGCGGCGGCCCGGTAGGCGATGCCGTGCCGCTGCTGGCCGTTGAACACCGACTCCCACGGCCGGGCGACCAGGCCGGGCAGGGAGACCGGAGCGCCGAGCGCCAGGCCCTCGGAGGCGCCGCTCTCCGGAACGGTGACCTTGATCAGGGACGACTCCCCTTCCTCGATGTAGACGACGCCGATCGTCATCAGCGCTTCGCCGCTGTTGGTGTCCTTCGCGATCTCGCCGGTCTTGCGGTCGCGGACCTTGGGTTCGGGCGCCTCGGTCAGCAGGATCGTCGCGGCCGAGGTCTCCACACGGATGGTGCGCAAGGCTTCTTCCCATCTACTCGTCTAGACAAGTTGCAGTCTGCGTACCCGGCTACTCCGGGAACGTGGACTACCTTGCTACACCACTTGGCCACTCGTCTATACGAGTATGCGTGTTGGGGTGTACGAGTCCGAGGAAGTGGCCTCGCGCACCGTCGGTCAGGTGGCCGGGAGTTGGTAGGACAGGACGTACGCGTCCGCTGCCATCACCGTGTCGCAGACCTCCACGGCCCGCTTCTCCGTGTCGTACGCCGTGCGGATCAGGTGGATGACCGGGACGCCGGACGCCAGTTGCAGCGTCTTGACCTCGGCAGGTGAGG
>NZ_JAFIQY010000017.1 GCF_022271435.1 Streptomyces monomycini
GGGCGTGCTTTGAGCACGCCCTCCGCCCGCGCTGCTGTGCGCCCGGCCGCGTCACAGGGCTTGGTGCAAATGGCTGCAATGAGGGGCGCACGGACCGACCGGCTCATGGCCGGGGGCCTTCGGACGTGTATGTTCCGGGGCCGAGAGCCATGGAAGGGACCGATCCGGTGAAGAAGAAGCTTGTGGCCGCGCTGTCCGGCGGCGCGGCACTGATGCTCGCGCTGACCGGCTGCAGCGACGACGGTGACAATAAGCTCGACGCCTGGGCCAAGAAGTTCTGCGACCCCGCCCAGGCCCAGTTCAAGAAGATCCAGGACGCCAACACGTCCATGCAGACGGCCGACAGCGGCGGCACCGACTCCAAGAAGGTCCAGGAGGCCGACTCCAAGGCGTTCCAGCAGATCTCCGACGCCTACGCGTCGCTGGCGAAGTCGCTCGACCAGGCCGGCGCGCCGCCCGCCGAGGGCGGCGAGGAGTCCCAGAAGAACGCGGTCAAGGAGCTCAACGACCTCTCCAAGGGCTACGCCGACCTCAAGAAGCAGGTCGACGGCCTGGACACCGGGGACAAGGGCAAGTTCGCGGACGGTCTGCGGTCGCTGTCCGACGGCATCAACAAGCTCAACAAGAAGAGCGAGCAGGCGTTCAGCAAGCTGGAGTCCGGCGACGTCAAGAAGGCGATGGCGGGGCAGCCCGGCTGCCAGAACCAGAAGGCGACCGAGGGCGGCGGGTCGGCGGCGCCGAAGAAGTAGCCGCGGAAGCGGCCGAGGGGGCGCGGCGGGCGCCGCACGGCCACCGTCCGCGCCCACGAGCGCGCCGGGCACGTCCGACACGCCGTCAGGCGCGTCGTTCCGTGTCCGACACGCCGTCAGGCGGTCCGGCCCGGTCCGCGTCGACACGCCGTCGGTCCCGTGGGCCCGTGCCCGCCCCGCGCCGCCACACGGCCGACACGCCGTCCGCGCACACCGTCGGCCGCGCCCGCCCCGCCGCCCGCGCCCGCCGCGCCCCGGTGGCCGCGGCGCGGCCGGGCCGTGGCCGTTTGTCAGTGGTTGGCCTGACAATGGGAGCGTGAGTACGCACCTCCCCACCGCAGACCTTCGAGACCCCGATTCCGCCGCCCGCACGGCCCGGCTGCGCGACGCGCTGCGCGACGCCGCGTTCACCGCCGACGGCCTGCTGGAGCTGCTCGGCGCGCCCGCCTACGCCGCGCTGGCCCGCAGCGAGACCGTCCCGGCGCTCCGCGCGACCCGGGACGACGGCCCGCTGCCCACCCTGGTGCGGCTGTTCCTGCTCCAGCGCCCGGTGCCGTACGGCCGGGCCGCCGCCGCGCTGCCGGTGGACGACTGCCTCGCCGACGGCTGGCTGGTGCGCGACGGCGACGAGGTCCGGGCGAGCGTCGACGTGCGTCCGTACGGCGGCCCCGACGGCCAGGACTGGTGGATCGTCTCCGACCTCGGGTGCGCGGTCGGTGGCGCGGGCGGCATCCGGGCCGCCGAGGAGGCCGCGGGCGTGGATCGCGCGCAGCTGGTGCTCGGTGTCGGCGGCGCGTCCACGACGCTCGCCGGCATCGCGGTCCGCACCCCCGTCGCCCGGGTCCTCGACCTCGGCACCGGCTCCGGCATCCAGGCGCTGCACGCCTCCGCGTACGCGACGCAGGTCACGGCCACGGACCTGAACCCGCGGGCGCTGCGGATCGCCGGACTGACGCTGGCGCTGTCCGGCGTGCCGGCCGCGGACCTTCGCGAGGGCTCGCTGTTCGACCCGGTGGGCGAGGAGACGTACGACCTGATCGTCTCCAACCCGCCCTTCGTGATCTCGCCGGGCGCCCGGCTGACCTACCGGGACGGCGGGATGGGCGGCGACGACCTGTGCCGCACCATCGTCCAGCAGGCCGCCGACCACCTGAACGACGGCGGGTACTGCCAGCTGCTCGCCAACTGGCAGCACGTCGAGGGCGAGGACTGGCACGACCGGCTGCGCTCCTGGGTGCCGCGCGGCTGCGACGCGTGGATCGTGCAGCGCGAGGTCCAGGACGTGACGCAGTACGCGGAGCTGTGGCTGCGGGACGCCGGCGACCACCGTACGAGCCCCGAGGAGTACGCGGCGCGCTACGACGCCTGGCTGGAGGAGTTCGAGGCCCGCGGGACCAAGGCCGTCGGCTTCGGGTGGATCACCCTGCGCAAGTCCGGCGCGGCGGATCCGTCGATCACCGTCGAGGAGTGGCCGCACCCGGTCGAGCAGCCGCTGGGCACCGCGGTCGTCCGGCATTTCGAACGCCAGGACTACCTGCGCGACACGGACGACGCGGCCCTGCTGGCCGGCCATTTCCGGCTCGCCGACGAGGTCGTGCAGGAACAGGTCGGGCTGCCCGGCGCCGAGGACCCGGAGCACGTGGTCCTGCGGCAGAACCGCGGTATGCGGCGCGCCACGAAGGTGGACACGGTCGGTGCGGGTTTCGCCGGGGTCTGCGACGGCTCGCTGCCCGCCGGACGGATCCTCGACGCGATCGCTCAACTGGTCGGTGAGGACCCGGTGTTGCTGCGCGACCGTACGCCGGACGCGATCCGGACCCTGGTCGAGCAGGGCTTCCTGGAGCCGGTGGCGGCCGGTACGGACTGAGGAACCGGCCCGAGGGCGGCGACGGCGCGAGGCTTCCGGCCCGCAGGAGCGGCGGCGAGGCCGGGCGGGCGGCGATGAAGCCGTACGGGCGGCCTTCACCTCAGGTTCGCCGCCGCGCCGCCCGGGGCTGCCACCCTGCCCGCATGGAGAGTGGTCCCGAGGCGTTCGCCGGGGTGGCCTTCGCGCTGTTCGGCGCCGGCCTGCTGGTGTGGACGGGCGCATGCGTACGGGCCGGGGAGCCGGTCGCCGACGGGGTGGGCCGGTCGTCGGGTACGGCGCTGGCGCTGCTCTTCGGCGTGCTGTTCCTGGGGGCGGGGTGCTGGCTGTTGCTGTAGGGGCGGACGGGGCAGGCTGCCCGGAACGTACGCATGTTTCCAGGGACTCTCGGAAGTGTTCGAAACCCTCCCGAGGGAACGCGTCGGCCTCCCTGTTCGTCTTCGCAAGAAGCGCCCGCGGCCCCGCACTCCGCCATGTTCGTTGCCTGCTCAACTGCTTTGCGGCTGCGGCCTGTTCACTCCTGCCCCACCGGGCAAACCACGCGCAAAACCACTCGCCCGTGAAGCAACCGGAACGGCCATCTGCCCGTGTTCCTGAGTGAAGGCCATCAACCGGCCCAACAGGGAGGAACACGTTATGAACCGTGCATACCGCCTCGCCGCCGCAGGAGTTCTCAGCGCCGCACTCGTCGCCGGGACCGCGGCCGCCGCCTCCGCAGCCCCCGCGTCCCCGGCCGCCCACAGCGTCGCCGCCAAGGCCCCGCAGAAGGCCACGCTCACCGCCAAGGCGAGCACCAGTGCGGTCAAGGCCTGGCAGGAGTTCCGTATCTCCGGCACCTCCACCGGCATCAAGGCCGGCACCAAGGTCACCGTCCAGCAGAAGCAGGGCGCCAAGTGGGTCTCGCTGCCCGCGAGCGTCACCACCAGCAAGACCGGCGCCTACTCGCTCCGCGTCAAGCTGGGCATCAAGGGCGTCAACCAGCTGCGGATCGCCGGCGGTGGCGCGATCTCCCCGGTGATCACGGTCACCGTGCGCTGAAACGCGCCGCAGGGCACCACCACGACGCACGGTACGCCGGGCGCGCCGCTTCCCCCGCGGCGCGCCCGGCGGCCGTTCGCGTACGGGCGCTGGCCGCCGGGCGGAACGCCCGGTCAGCCCGTGAGATTGCGCACCAGCATCCAGACGGCCGCGGCGGCGAGGACGACGACGTTGCCGCGCGCCCCGAGGCGGGCCCGGAACCGGCGCCCGCGCAGTCCCGCGTACAGCCACCGCCCGGTCATGTACGCGGCGGCCGGCACGCCCAGGGACAGCAGGACGGCGTTGTCGTGGAAGGCGGTCACGAGGTCGCCGTGCATCAGGTCATACGCCATCCGGGTCCCGCCGCAGGCCGGGCAGAGCAGCCCGGTCGCCCAGCGGAACGGACACGGAAGCAGTATCTGCCCCGGTTCGTGGGGATCGGTGTGCCACAGGTAGGCCGCGCCGAGGGCACCGACGCCGACGGCGACCGCCGCGCGGCGCAGCGTCGCGTTCCGTACGGCGGTGGGGGAGGAGGGGGCGTTCACGGAGTCCTCACCGCGCCGGGCCCCGACGCGACGACCTGGCGTAGTTGCCCTGATTCAGGACAAACGCGTGCTGCCCGGGCGACGGCCCCCGCCCCGCAAACACCCACCAGCCACTCCAGACATCCCAGATACTCCAGCCACCCCCGCCTCTTCATTCACACCAGCGACTTCCTACCGGTGACATCAGCGACTCCACACCAGCGACTCCACACCAGCGACTTCGCATCAGCCACTCCACTCCACTCCACGCCCCACCCCGCCCCGCCCAGGACGGCGGCACCGGGTGAGAGGGCACGGCCGAGAGGGGACAGTACGGGGTGGGAACGGATACGGCCACCGTCCGGCCCGTCGGCGCCGCCCGCCGGCCGGGCGCCCCGTCGTACCCCCGCCCCGTCGCCGACCGGGACCGCACCGGCTCCGGCACCGGCCCGTGCCCGGCCCGGCGCGGCCTCCCGCACCGGCCCGTGTCCGGTCCGGGCGGCATGAAGGCATGTAGTCGGGTTACCGTTCGAGTGGCGTTGCGGGGTTTTTCCGTTTGACACGAGGGCGGGATGTACCGTCACACTCCGCAGCGTCAAGCGTCACCGCAGTGTCCCCCAGAGCTCCGGCCCGGGGGGTTACCCCCAGCGTCGACCGGAGAGAAGAGCGAAGTTGTCCCCGACCAGCGAGACCGCACAGGGCGGCGGCCGCCGACTCGTCATCGTCGAGTCGCCTGCCAAGGCGAAGACGATCAAGGGCTACCTCGGCCCCGGCTACGTGGTCGAGGCCAGCGTCGGGCACATCCGCGACCTCCCGAACGGCGCGGCGGAGGTCCCGGCGAAGTACAAGGGCGAGCCCTGGGCCCGTCTTGGCGTGAACGTCGACGCCGACTTCCAGCCGATCTACGTCGTCAACAGCGACAAGAAGGACCAGGTCAAAAAGCTCAAGGAGCTGCTGGCCGAGTCCGACGAACTCTTCCTCGCCACCGATGAGGACCGCGAGGGCGAGGCCATCGCCTGGCACCTCCAGGAGATCCTCAAGCCCAAGGTCCCGGTCCACCGGATGGTCTTCCACGAGATCACCAAGGACGCGATCCGCGCCGCCGTCGCCAACCCGCGCGAGCTGAACCAGAAGCTCGTCGACGCCCAGGAGACCCGCCGCATCCTCGACCGCCTCTACGGCTACGAGGTCTCGCCGGTCCTGTGGAAGAAGGTCATGCCGCGCCTGTCGGCCGGCCGGGTGCAGTCGGTGGCCACCCGCCTCGTCGTCGAGCGGGAGCGCGAGCGCATCGCCTTCCGCTCCGCCGAGTACTGGGACCTGACCGGCACGTTCTCCACCGGCCGCGCGGGCGACGTGAGTGACCCGTCCACCCTGGCCGCACGCCTGTCCACGGTCGACGGCCGGCGCGTCGCCCAGGGCCGCGACTTCGGTTCCACCGGGCAGCTCAAGAACAGCGACGTCCTCCACCTGGACGAGGCCGGCGCCCGCGCGCTGGCCACCGCCCTGGAGCACACCGACTTCGCGGTCCGCTCGGTCGAGTCCAAGCCGTACCGCCGCTCCCCGTACGCCCCGTTCCGTACGACCACGCTCCAGCAGGAGGCCAGCCGCAAGCTGGGCTTCGGCGCGAAGTCCACCATGCAGGTGGCGCAGAAGCTGTACGAGAACGGCTTCATCACCTACATGCGTACGGACTCCACGACGCTGTCGGACACCGCGATCTCCGCGGCCCGCGCGCAGGTCACGCAGCTGTACGGCGCCGCGTACCTGCCGGACAAGCCGCGCTCGTACGCCGGCAAGGTCAAGAACGCGCAGGAGGCGCACGAGGCGATCCGGCCTTCGGGTGATCGTTTCCGCACCCCGGCGGAGACCGGTCTGACCGGTGACCAGTTCCGGCTGTACGAGCTGATCTGGAAGCGCACCGTCGCCTCCCAGATGAAGGACGCCACCGGCAACTCCGTCACCGTCAAGATCGGCGGTCGGGCGGCCGACGGCCGGGACGCCGAGTTCAGCGCCTCCGGCAAGACCATCACCTTCCACGGCTTCCTCAAGGCGTACGTGGAAGGCGCCGACGACCCGAACGCCGAGCTGGACGACCGCGAGCGGCGCCTGCCGCAGGTCGCCGAGGGCGACCCGCTGAGCGCGCGGGAGATCACCGCGGACGGCCACGCCACCAAGCCCCCGGCCCGCTACACCGAGGCCACGCTGGTCAAGGAGCTGGAAGAGCGCGAGATCGGCCGCCCGTCGACGTACGCGTCGATCATCGGCACCATCCTGGACCGCGGCTACGTCTTCAAGAAGGGCACCGCCCTGGTGCCGTCCTTCCTGAGCTTCGCCGTGGTCAACCTCCTGGAGAAGCACTTCGGGCGGCTCGTCGACTACGACTTCACCGCCAAGATGGAGGACGACCTCGACCGCATCGCGCGCGGCGAGGCCCAGTCCGTGCCGTGGCTGCGCCGCTTCTACTTCGGCGAGGGCGAGGCGGCCGGTGCCGCCTCCGAGGCCGGCAACGGCGACGGCGACCACCTCGGCGGCCTGAAGGAACTGGTCACCGACCTCGGCGCGATCGACGCCCGGGAGATCTCCTCCTTCCCGGTCGGCGACGGCATCATGCTGCGCGTCGGCCGCTACGGCCCGTACGTGGAGCGCGGCGAGAAGGACTCCGAGGGCCACCAGCGCGCCGACGTGCCGGAGGACCTGGCGCCCGACGAGCTGACCGTCGCCTACGCGGAGGAACTGCTCGCCAAGCCGAGCGGCGACTTCGAGCTGGGCATGGACCCGGACAGCGGCAACCAGATCGTCGCCAAGGACGGCCGCTACGGCCCGTACGTCACCGAGATCCTGCCCGAGGGCACCCCGAAGACCGGCAAGAACGCGGTCAAGCCGCGTACAGCCTCGCTCTTCAAGTCGATGTCCCTGGACACCGTCACCCTCGCCGACGCGCTCAAGCTGATGTCGCTGCCGCGCGTCGTCGGCAAGGACCCCGAGGGCGTCGAGATCACCGCGCAGAACGGCCGCTACGGCCCGTACCTGAAGAAGGGCACCGACTCGCGCTCCCTGGAGAGCGAGGACCAGATCTTCAACATCACGCTGGAGCAGGCCCTCGCCATCTACGCGCAGCCCAAGCAGCGCGGCCGGGCCGCCGCCAAGCCGCCGCTGAAGGAGCTGGGCACCGACCCGGTCAGCGAGCGCCCGGTGGTCGTCAAGGACGGCCGCTTCGGCCCGTACGTCACCGACGGCGAGACCAACGCGACGCTGCGGCGGGACGACGACGTCGAGACGATCACGCCGGAGCGCGGCTACGAGCTGCTCGCCGAGAAGCGCGCGAAGGGCCCGGCGAAGAAGAAGACCGCCAAGAAGGCTCCGGCCAAGAAGACAGCGGCGAAGAAGACGACGGCCGCGAAGAAGGCCCCGGCGAAGAAGACGGCCGCCAAGAAGACGACGGCCGCGAAGAAGACCACGACGGCGAAGAAGACGACCGCCGCCAAGAAGACCACGGCGGCGGCCACCGCTGCGAAGAAGACGGCGGCCGAGAGCGTGGAGAGCTGAGGGGGAGCACGTTGACGTACCGCGTCACCTACACCGTCGAGGCGAAGGCGACTGCTGACGCCATGGCGCCGGAGCGGCGGGACATGCTCGAACGCGGGCTGGCCAAGCTCGCCCTGGACCCGTACCACAAAGCCACGGCGCACATCGGCACGCACGAGGACGACCGCAAGGCCCAGGTGGCACCGGGACTCCTCATCGAGTACGTCGTCGCACACGGTCTGCTCGTCATCGTGGTGATCGAAATCTTCGACGACATACTGCTGGAGGACTGAGCCCACCCGTCCGTGTGTTCGGGCGGAAGCTGGACCTGTCATATCCGGCCGATAGGCTGGCGGGATGACGCGTGCCGAGCTCCCTACGGTCGTGACCCCCACATCCGGCGCCCTCGTCGCGGACTCCCGCGAGCGCGCCGTGCGAGCCCTGCTCCGCTTCCCCCCACTGAAGCGGCTCTGGAGCGCACAGTTCGTCGGGGCGATCGGCGATGCCCTAGCCCTGCTGGTGCTCGTACTGCTGACGCTGCAAGCGGCGGTGTACGTACCCTTCGGCGGCCAGGCGGCCTTCGGCGGCGGCTACCGCGGCGCGGCCCTGGCCGTCGCCGCCGTCTTCGCGGCCCGGATGCTGGCCACCCTGCTCTCCGGGGCGGTGCTGCTGGGCCCGCTGTCCGCGCTGACCGCGCCGTCCGGTCCGCTGGACCGCCGCTGGACCATGATCGGCGCGGACGGGGTGCGGCTGGCGCTGCTGGTCGTGGCCCCGCTGTGGATCGACTGGACCCCTGACACCGCGCTGGTCTGGCTGCTGGTGACGGTCTTCGTCAGCGGCGTGGCCGAGCGCTTCTGGACCGTCGCGCGGGAGAGCGCGGCGCCCGGACTGCTGCCCGCGCCGCCTCCGGCCCCGGTCTCGTCCCCGGCCCGCGGTTCCTCCCCGGCCCCGGTCACGTCCCCGGCCTCGGGGGCGTCCGGCCAGGCGGACCGTACTGAAGGCCCCTCCGTCCGCCCGCTGCCGGACAACCTGGACGCGCTGCGCCGCCTGTCGCTGCGCACCGCCTTCGTCTCGCTGCCGCTGGCCGCCGCCGGACTGATCGTCGTCGCGCTGGTCAGCAGGCTGCTGGCCAATGGCATCGGCTGGTTCGCCGACCACCAGGCCGCGCTCGCCTCGTACGTGGCCTCCGGCCTGTTCGCCGCCTCCATCTCGATCCTGTACTTCCTCGAACTCCCCGGTACGCAGACTCCGCGCCCGCGCTCCCCCCTGGAGGGCCTGCGCCGCCCCAAGAGCGACGGCGGCGTAGACCGCGGCCGGACGAACGCCGTACCGCTGCTGGTCCTGGCCTGCGCGGCGGTGGCCGGCGCGATCGCCGCGGCCGTCTCCGTCGCCGTCCTGCACGCCGGTGACCTCGGCGGCGGACCGGTCGCCTTCGGACTGCTGGTCCTCGGCCTGAGCGCCGGCCCGGTCGCGGGCATCCGCGGCGCGCGCAAGGTGCTGCCCGCGCTGTCCCGGCGCCGCCTGCTGGCCCTCGCCGTGGCCGTCACGGGCCTGGCCCTGCTGGCGGCCGGGCTGGTCCCGGACACCACGACGGTCGTCCTGCTGATGCTGCTCGCCGGAGTGGCGGCGGGCGTCGCGGCCAACACCGGCCACACGCTCCTGGACCAGGAGACCGAAGCGTCCCGCTCGGCCCGGACGACCGATCACCTGCACGCGGTCGTCCGGCTCGTCGTCGCGCTGGCCGTCATCGTCGCGCCGCTGCTCGCCGGGGCCATCGGCCCGCACCACCTGGCGGGCGACAAGAACGTCTTCTCGCACGGCGGCGCGGCCTTCACCCTGATGCTGGTCGGCGCGCTGCTGCTGCCGGTCGCCGCCTGGGTGCTCGGCAAGGTCGACGACCGGCAGGGCGTCCCCCTCGGACGCGACCTGCGCGAGGCCCTGCGCGGCGGTGACCCGGACCAGGCCCCGGCCCCCACCGGCTTCTTCATCGCCCTGGAGGGCGGCGACGGCGCCGGAAAGTCGACCCAGGTCGAGGCGCTCGCCGCATGGATCCGCGGCAAGGGCCACGAGGTCGTGGTGACCCGCGAGCCGGGCGCCACCGCCATCGGCAAGCGGCTGCGCTCGATCATCCTGGACGTGTCCACCTCGGGCCTCTCCGACCGCGCCGAGGCGCTGATGTTCGCCGCCGACCGCGCCGAGCACGTCAACAGCGTGATCCGCCCCGCCCTCGAACGGGGCGCGGTCGTCATCACCGACCGCTACATCGACTCCTCCGTCGCCTACCAGGGCGCGGGCCGCAACCTCGCCCCCACCGAGATCGCCCGCATCTCCCGCTGGGCCACCGACGGCCTCGTACCGCACCTGACCGTGCTCCTCGACGTCTCCCCGGAGACCGCCCGGGAGCGCTTCACGGAGGCCCCGGACCGGATGGAGTCCGAGCCGGCCGAGTTCCACCAGCGCGTCCGCTCCGGCTTCCTGACCCTGGCCGCCGCCGACCCGGCGCGCTACCTGGTCGTGGACGCCGGCCAGGAGCCGGAGGACGTCACCACCGTCGTACGCCACCGCCTCGACCAGGTGCTGCCGCTGTCCGAGGCCGAGGTCAAGGCCCAGGAGGAGGCCCGCAAGGCCGCCGAGGAGGAAGCCCGGCGCAAGGCCGAGGAAGAGGCCGCGCGCAAGGCCGAGGAGGAGCGCAAGGAGCGCGAAAGGCAGGAGCAGCTCGCCAAGCTCCGCGCCGAGGAGGAAGAGCGCAAGCGCCGCGAGATCGAAGAGGCCAAGGCACGCGAAGCTGCCCGCCAGGCCGAGGAAGCCCGCAAGCGCGCCGAGGAGGCCCGCCAGGCCGCCGAGGAGGAGCGTCAGCGGCGCGAAGCCGAAGAGCGCGCGCGCCAAGCCGAACAGGAGCGCCTGCGCAAGCGGGCCGAGGAAGAGGCCCGGCTACGCGCGGAGGCCGAGGAACGCCGCCGGGAGAAGCAGCGCAAGGCCGAAGAGGCCCTGCTGCGCGCCGAGCAGGCTCGCCTGGCAGCCGCGGCCGAAGCAGAGGCCAAGGCCGAGGCCGAGGCGGAGGCCCGGGCCAAGGAGGAGGCCGAGGCCGCCCGCAAGGCCCGCGAAGAGGCGGCCAGGGCGGCGGAGGCTGCGGAGGCTGCGGAGGCGCCTACGACGGAGACGCCGATGGCGGGGCTGGAGCAGCACGGCCGTACGGAGCGGGAGCCGTCGTCCCGTTCGTCCGCGGCCGTGTCCTCGTCCTCCCCGTCCCCGTCCCCCTCCTCGGACGCCGAGGAGACCGCTGTCCTGCCGCAGCACCGGGACCAAGCCCCCGGCGCCTCCGACGAGACCGCGGTGCTGCCGCAGCACCGGGACCAAGCCCCCGGCGCCTCCGACGAGACCGCGGTGCTGCCGTCCGTACGCCCCGAGGCGGGCCAGGGCCGGCAGCGGCACGAGGAGGCGCGGCGCGGGGACGACCCGGCGGACCGGGTGCCCGAGTGGATGTTCCGCAAGGAGCACGACGGCCGTACGGGGGAGCGGGGCGCGTCCCACGCTCCGGGTGGCCACGGCGCCTCCCACGCCTCCCACGCCTCTCATGCCTCCCACGACTCCGGTGTCGCGGGCGCGGAACGTACGAGGGAACTCCCGCAGATCGACCCGGCCACCGGCGAACCGGTCCAGCCCGCACCGCGCCGCCGCCCGGCCTGGGCGGAGGAGACCCCGCTGGACGACCTGCCGACGCTGGCCGACGAACTCCTCGGCCCGCGCGAGGACGAGGACGAACAGCAGGGCCGCGGCCGGCGGGGGCGCCGGGGCTGAGGCGGGCGGTCGATGTGTCCGTAAGAAGGTGAGCCCCTGGGATCCGTCTCCGACGGATCCCAGGGGCTCACCCCTCTCCCTCCCTGCCCGCGTTGTCAGTGGGAGGCCCCACAATGGAACGAGCGTGGGGCGCTGGGTGACGGCGCGGAAGAACGAGCGTCGCGCGACGGCACGGGCAGGACGGACAGGAACGGCGGGCAGCGAGATGGCTGTGTGGGACGACGTGGTCGGGCAGGAGCGCCTGACGGAGCAGCTTGCCGCTGCCGCACGCGACGCGGACGCGCTGGTCACCGCGGAGGGCGCGGCCGCGAACGGCGCCGACCCGATAGCGCAGTCCGGCGCGTCGAAGATGACGCACGCCTGGCTGTTCACCGGCCCGCCCGGCTCGGGCCGGTCCACCGCCGCCCGCGCCTTCGCCGCCGCGCTCCAGTGCGTCAGCCCGGACCGCGCGCTCGGCGGCGCCCCCGGCTGCGGCTTCTGCGACGGCTGCCACACGAGCCTGGTGGGCACCCACGCCGACGTCGAGGTCGTCCGTACGGACCTGCTCTCGATCGGTGTGAAGGAGACCCGCGACCTGGTCCGCCGCTCCTCCATGTCGCCGTCCGGCGGCCGCTGGCAGGTCATCGTCCTGGAGGACGCCGACCGCCTCACCGAGGGCGCGGGCAACGTCCTCCTCAAGGCCGTCGAGGAGCCCGCTCCCCGTACGGTCTGGCTGCTGTGCGCCCCCTCCATCGAGGACGTCCTGCCCACGATCCGGTCCCGCTGCCGGCACGTCACCCTGCGCACGCCGCCGGTGGCCGCCGTCGCCGACGTCCTGATCCGCCGGGACGGCATCGACCCCGACGCCGCAGCGGCCGCCGCCCGGGCCACCCAGGGACACATCGGCCGTGCCCGCCGCCTGGCCACCGACGAGCGCGCCCGCGCCCGCCGTGACGCCGTCCTCAAGCTGCCCCTGCGCGTCGACGACATCGGCGGCTGCCTCAAGGGCGCCCAGGAACTGATCGACGCCGCGACGGAGGACGCCAAGCAGGTCGCGGAGGACGTCGACACCAAGGAGACGGAGGAGCTGCGCGCCGCCCTCGGCGCCGCCGCCGGCACGGGCGGCCGGCTGCCGCGCGGTACGGCGGGCGCCATGAAGGAGCTCCAGGACAGGCAGAAGCGCCGCTCCACCCGTACGCAGCGCGACAGCCTCGACCTCGCCCTGACCGACCTCACCGGCTTCTACCGCGACGTCCTCGCCGTCCAGCTGAACGCCACGGTCCCCCTCGCCAACGACGAGGTCCGCGACAGCGTCCGGCGTATCGCCTCCTCCTCGACCCCGGAGCGCACCCTGCGCCGGATAGAGGCGGTCATTGCCTGCCGCCAGGCCCTCGACCGCAATGTGGCGCCCCTCCTGGCGGTCGAGGCGATGACCGCCGCCCTCCGCAAGGGCTGAGACCCACCCGTCCCTCCCCGGCCACACCCCTCACCCGTACGAGCGTACCCACTCACCCCCACGGACCGTCCCGACCCGGATACGCTCCGTCCACCACCCTCAGCCAACCTGACGCCCCACCACCCCCACCACAACCCTTCCCCTCCTCCTTCCACTCCTTCCACTCCTTCCTCTCCTCAGGGACCGAGGGACCGCCCATGGCCACCAGCCGCCTGCTCCGCACCGCCGGTACCGTCCTGACCGCTACCGCGCTCCTCGTCTCCGGCTGCTCTTCGGGGGACTCCTCGCCCGGCGCCGCGGCCTCCGGACAGCCGCCACACGGCCGTACGGGCGCCGACGCCATGCCCGACGCGGCGACGGCCACCCTCAAGCCCCTCCCCACCGCCGTCCCGGCCGCCCTCCGCCCGTATTACGACCAGAAGCTCACCTGGCGCGAGTGCGGCATCGTCGGCTTCGAGTGCACGACGATGAAGGCCCCCCTCGACTACGCGAAGCCCAGCGCCGCCACCGACCTGAAGCTGGCCGTCTCCCGCAAGAAGGCCACCGGCCCGGGCAGCCGCCTCGGCTCCCTCATGGTCAACCCGGGCGGTCCGGGCGGCTCGGCGATCGACTACCTCCAGCAGTACGCGCCACAGCCCGACGCCGTCCGGGCCCGCTACGACATGGTCGCCATGGACCCGCGCGGCGTGGCCCGCAGCGAGCCGGTCAGCTGCCTGTCCCCCTCCCAGATGGACGCCTACACCCGCGTCGACCAGACCCCCGACTCGGACGCCGAGGTCGACCGCCTCGTCAGCGCCGTGCGCGACTTCACCCGGGGGTGCCGCGCCCGCACCGGAGCCCGCCTCGGCCACGTCTCGACCGCCGAATCGGCCCGCGACATGGACGTCCTGCGCGCCGTCCTCGGCGACGACAGACTCACCTACGTCGGCGCCTCCTACGGAACCTTCCTCGGCGCGACCTACGCCGGCCTCTTCCCCTCCCGCGTCGGCCGCCTCGTACTCGACGGCGCGATGGACCCCTCCCTGCCCGCCCGGACGACGAACCGCGACCAGACCGCCGGCTTCAACACCGCCTTCACCGCCTTCGCCAAGGACTGCGCCAAACAACGCGACTGCCCCCTGGGCACCAGCGGCCCCGACGAAGCGGGCCGCCGTCTCTCCGCCCTCTTCAAACAGCTCGACGCCCACCCCGCCCCCGCCGGCGGCTCCCGCACCCTCACCGAATCCCTCGCCACCAGCGGCGTGACGGCCGCCATGTACGACGAGGGCGCCTGGCCGGTGCTGCGCGAATACCTCGCCCAGGCCCAGAAGGGCGACGGCCGCGGCCTGCTCGCCCTCTCCGACTCCTATTACGAGCGCGACCCCGACGGCACCTACGCCAACCAGATGTTCGCCAACCCCGCCGTGAACTGCCTCGACCTCCCCGGCGCCTTCTCCGGCCCCGACGAGGTACGCGCCGCCCTGCCGGCCTTTCGCAAGGCCTCCCCGGTCTTCGGCGAAAGCTTCGCCTGGGCCGCCCTGAACTGCGCGTACTGGCCGGTCGAGCCCACCGGCGAACCCCACCGCATCACCGCCGAGGGCGCCGCCCCGATCCTGGTCGTCGGCACCACCCGCGACCCGGCCACCCCCTACCCCTGGGCCCGCTCCCTGGCCTCCCAGCTCTCCTCCGCCACCCTCCTCACCTACGAGGGCGACGGCCACACCGCCTACGGCCGCGGCAGCGACTGCACCGACACCACCATCAACACCTACCTCCTCGAAGGCACACCCCCACCCCCCGACAAACACTGCACCTGACCCCACCCCAACCCGGTTCGGACCACCCCCATCCGATGTGTAGACTGGGCTCCGCACCACGCCGCCTTAGCTCAGTCGGCCAGAGCGACGCACTCGTAATGCGTAGGTCGGGGGTTCGACTCCCCCAGGCGGCTCCACTGGAAGCCAGGTCACGTAGAACGTGACCTGGCTTCTTTGTTGTTGCCTGGAAGCCGGCGGCTGCTGACGCGATGAAGTCAGTGACGTGGATTACATCGATCGGCCCCGATAGTCCCACCGCGAGATCCAGAATGCCCGAACACGGCATCCTTCACCCGATCGAGTGACGCCGCAAAGGCAGATATCTTGGATTTCCCCGGATCGCCATACTCGGCTGCGAATGGACAGTGAAGGCGGGAGAGCGAGTAAAGCCAGATGTCTTCGACTGCATCGAACGGAAGGTGCGGAAGATCTTCGGAGAAGCGCCGGTGTGCGTGCACGTGGGAGATGTAAAGGAGTGTGAGATCAAGCGTCATCCCACCTATCCGAAGTTCCGTGCCGAGGCTATATCGTCCGGAGTCCGGTCAGCTTCGAGTTCCCGGTTGTGGGAGTCCATGATTGCCATGGGCAGGTTGTCCGACCTGGATGGCGACAGTACGTGGCGATTGGTCATACTCGAATCCGGGGTGAGCGGCTCGGCGCGCTGTATCAGCGGCTGGGGCACTTCGATGCCGTACGGAGCTTCCATGACCAACTTCGCTCCGGTAGCCGTTCGGGGACGGTGAGCCAGGCGGTGAGGTCCTTCGGCCTGCTCCGATCACGAATATCCAACCCGAAGCTCTCCTATTACGCCTCGGACCTCTACCCCTCGTTCATCGGCCTCCGAGAAGCCGCCGGTGTGATGGGCATTGCTGAATCCGCCGCGCACCGTCTCATCAGGGCAGGTCAGTTCCCGTTCCCCGTGGCGAGGGCGGGACGCAGCTACAAGGTGTCTGTCAAAGCGTTGATGCACTTCAAGGACATTCCGGATGCCATCGTCCATGTCGACGACATCGAGAGCGGGTGCCCTCCACGCGGGCGGCGGAGCGCCGTGAGCCCAAGGGGCCATGCCCGTCACCGCTGTCGAGACTGATCATGTTGCGGCAGCGTCGGCAGATGCCTTCTGTCCGTCCGGGTTATTGCGCTCCGCTCTACTGAGCAGCGTTGACCACGGTCGCTCCGATGAGGTTGGCTGCCACCATCTCATCGAGTTCCACGAGGCCCGACTCCTTGACCGCGGGTTCCGTGTCGGGGATCCGGTCCGTCGGCACCCATCGGGCGCTGCGGTCGAACGCCTCGTCGTGCTGCTCGCTTCGCAGCTTGCGGCGCCTCAGTAGCGGGCCTTGGCGGTGGGCTTCGGTGTAGTAGGAGATACGTCCTTCGGCGTCGACGGCATCAAGAACGGTGCTGCTAAGAATTTCGAGGGGCGGGGTGCCCAGGTGGCCCTCCAGGGTTCCGGGCCGGAAGAGCACTCCGGTCAGATCGAGGAACCCCGCGTTGTCACGGACGAACTCTCCCCCCCGCTCGTAGAAGAGGACCAGCGGCTCGTAGAGATCAGGAAGATCGGGGACCGCTGCCGGGGTCTGCCTGCGGAGTTCAGCAAGACGTACCGCGCCCGCACAGGTGCGTTTGACGGCGTCGTTGGGTGCATGGCTCAGGAAAGTCTGGAGTTCCTCGTTGAACTCCGGAGACAGGTGAGGTTCCGGGGTCATGTACTGAGTGGCGTCAAAGAAGGGCCACTCGTTCTCGGCCGAGTAAGTTCGAGCCCACATGGCAGCCCGACGCATGTACTCACGCAGCAGAATTCGGCGTGACATGACATGCCCGAACGCTTGATCCCAATCGCCCATCCAGGTTACCGCTCGAAGGCGATCGAGCGTAGGGGATGTCGTTCGGTCGTTCACTTCAGATCAATTCCCTTCGATTGCAGCTCCTGGAAGAGGGCTGCCACTACCTCATCGATGTTCGAGAGGTTGGGCGCCAGCTCGACGTTCGGAACATCGAAGCCCATGCTGCGCAGGTGGTTGAGTCCGCCTCTGTTCTCACTGGCTGCGAGCTCGTGGGCGCCCGCGTCGGACGGCTCACGAGGCCAGGCGCGATAGTACCCTGACTCGTCCGGATTCTGGAAATGTTCCCAAAGGTGCGGCTCGTCGCGCAAATATGGCACGCCGGCTTCGATCAGATGGCTTTCCATGTACTCGTGGGCGATATAGCGCTCGAACTTTATTGTTTCCTCAGGTGACAGGCTGCGCTGCCCTGCTGCCTGCCAAATCTCAGCCAGGTCGCCGCGGGGTGTGAAGTATGCCAAGCGTGTTGCGCCGGGCCCCTGCGTGACCAGATGCTTGGTGAGGAAAAAGTGGGACCGTACACGGTCCAGCACTTGCGTATTGATGCCGGTGTTACTCGAAATTGCGTTGATGTCCAGGGCGTTCGGGTTTGCGCGCACCTCGTCGTAGAAGCGTGCCGCCTGGGCATCTTCGGGAGCAGGCTCCTCGACATACCGAGCGCCGTCCGGTCTGGCTTCAGAATTGCCAGGAAGAGGCGAATTCTCGGAGTCGTGCCGAACCGATTCATGGCCGAGCGCATCGTCGCCGGTGTGACGGAGGCTGTCCAAGTCGCCGGTGCCGGGCAGGTCATGTGACCCGCCGGCGCCGAGGGGGCTGTCCCCCTTGTGCGGGGTGGACGGATCGCCGCCGGGACTGTCGCTGCCGCTGCGGGCTTCGGTGGTGTGACCAGCTCCAGAGGTGTGGTCCGACCCGCCGGTGTCAGGTGTGTGTGAGGCACTTTCGTCCGGAGAGTGCTTGTTGACGGGCATGTGGTCGACGGTGCTGCCGATGGAGTGGCTACCCGTGTTGTCGCTTCTGCCGCCACCATGCCCGGGCTCACTCCCGCCCTGCTTCACTTCGGGCATCTCCGACCCGACGCGAACAACTTCGTCCCCCCGCCCACCGACACCCGCCATCACCGGCTCTTCCCGATGGCTCGGAGAGTTGACCCGGGGCTGGTCCGCGCCCTCCGTCGGCCTGGACGTGATGTCTCTCGGTGCTGTCTGTGCGTGTTGTTCGATGCTGCCGTCCGGCTGCCGCCGCGGGTGAGGAGGGCGGTGAGGACGTTGAAGGCGGCGGCGCCCGCGGCGCGGGAGTTGTTGGAGCCCCATTGGTCCCAGGCCAGCATGGCCTTGCCGGTCTCGACCATCGCCGTCCGGGAGTCCCGCAGCCAGGAGGGGAGCATGTTGGCGGGCATGGTCAGGTAGGCGGCGCCCAGGCCGGGCATGGTGGCGATGGTGATGGCGGTGGAGAGCTTGGCCAGGTTGACCCAGGCTGCGCCGGCGGCGTCCCAGCCGTCGACGCCGACGAGGGTGCCCAGGCCCCTGACGGTGCCCCACAGTCCGTCGACGACGACTCCCTTGCCGAAGTCGTAGACGTGCTCCCACACCTGCCAGGCGGGGACCGACTCCTCGACCGCGTCTCCCCAGGGCAGGCTCTTGGACTGTTTGAGGGCTTCGGCGTCGTAGCCGTACATGCCCTTCTGGTTGGTTCCGTCGTTCTTCCTGAGCGGCGTGCCGCCGACCAGGGCGACGATCTTCGCGTGGCACTCGCTCTCGGCCGTCTGGAAGGCGGACCAGACTTCGGCGATCTTGTTGCGGCGGGCGAGGTTCTCGTCGGTCAGATCGCCGTCCTCGTTCCAGTCCTCGTCGGCGGCCTCGTTGGCCCGGAAGTCGGCGGCTTCCTGCCGGAGCCGGTTCAGCTGGTCGACCAGCGGGGTGATCTCCTGGGCGTAGGTGCCCAGGGCCTTGGAGACGGTCTGCATCTCGTCGCCGAGGGTCCGTGCCGTGCGCGCCACCGGTTCGGTGACGGCGAACAGCTGCTCGGCCTCGGGGGCCTTGTAGAAGGCGGACAGGCCGCCGAAGGACGTGTGGACGTCCGAGCCGGCGGTCCTGACCTTGGTGCCGCCCTGGGCCAGTGACGTCACCTTGGCCTGGAGGCTGCCCAGGTCACCGGTGTAGACCGGCACCTCGGCCGGGTCGACCGGCGCGTTGCTCACTGCTTCCCCCCGAAGGTCTTCAGAGCGTCCAGCCGCACGGCCCGGGCGGCGTTCTGGGCGTTCCTGGCCGATTCCAGGTCACCCTCGACGTACTCGTTGGTGGCCTGGGCGGCGCCCAGGACGGCGGCCTGGACCCGGTCGGCCATCACCTTGATGTCTTTCTGGCGCTGGGAGGCGTACTCGACCAGCGCGGCGGCGACCGGACCCGTCGCCTTCTGCGGCATCCTGTCGGGAGCGACCGGACCCACCGGCTTGGCCGTCGTCAGTACCGGCACCCCGCCCGGCAGCGTCGTGGCCTGCGAACCCGGCACGGCCGTGCCGGCCACCCGGGCCGCCTCCTGGAGATCCGTGAGCAGCGTGTTGAGGGCCTTGCCCAGATCTTCGGCATGCGTGCCGACGACCTTCAACTGGCCCTGGACCCCCTGTGGCTGAATGTCCCATGACGCCATGTATGCCCCCCTGGCTGCAAAACTGTAGCGCCGCCCGCACGCACCGTGCGGCGGCGCCGTCACCCCCGTGGCTTTCCAGCCGCCGACGCGTCACGGAGAAGCGTTCCCCCGACGCGCCGGGCCGGCTCAGCCGATGTTGTCGACCGCGGCCTTCGCGCGGGCGAGCGTCTGGTGCGCGGTTCCGTCGTTCTTCTCCAGGGTCGTGCGCAGGAGCTGGATGATGCTCCTGACCTCCTGGGACGCCCGGTTCCAGCGCAGTTCCTTGCCGTGGTACTCGTCCGCGACACCGTCCGCCGTGAAGTCGGCCATCGCGGCCTTCACCTGCGCGTCGCGTTCCGTGATCACCTGTTCCAGGCGTGCGATCACGGCCTGGATGTTGCCCTGTGCCTCCGCCGACGCGCCCGTGTCGTACGAACGGCGGTCCATTCCAGCTGCCATGACGATCATCCCCCTGAGGTTTCCGGTTCCTTCTTCGGCAGCCGGCCGTCAGCGGCCGGAGAAGCGCGCCGCGTCGAAGTTCGCCGCCGCCATCTGCGACCGGGCGTTGTCGGCCTGCTCCTGGTCACCGGAGCCGAACGCCGACTCCATGCCCGACTGGCCGCCGACGATCGCGGACAGCGCGCTGTTCAGGGCCGCCGTGATCTCGTCGGCGCGCGACTTGAACGAGTCGAACGCGGCCTTGCCCGATCCGTTGAACTTGCTCTCCAGCGGCTGCGCGGCCTGCACGAGCTGATGGATCAGAGCCCCCAGCTCCGAACCCGAACCCTGGGACTGCGACCTCAGGGTCGAGAGTGTCTGTGCCCCCATGTCGAACTTCATCGGGCCCCCTGCCAGACGTGACATTCATATGTAGGTTCATCTCTATCAACTCGGGTATCACTGGTGCAATCCGTAATGCGTTGCTGTGACACACCTATGACGTCCGGGCGGCACATGCCTTTTCGGGCGCATCACGGACTCTGCTCAAAGCCTTCTCCGGCCCCTTTCAGATGGCGCATCAGGTGCTCGAAATCCCGCCAGCCCGACAGGTCCGACGGGTCACCGGGCAGCGGGTAATACAGGGCGGGCCTGGTCTTCGGGCCGAGGCGGACCGGCGCTTCGGCCAGCGGGGTACGCAGAGCGCGGTCACCGGGCATCCGACGGACCTCGTCCGCACCGAGCACGAACGCCACGGGCACGCCCGGGCCTTCGAAACGGGGCGGCACCGCGAGATCGCGGCGGGCCTTGCGGATCTGTACGAGCATCGACCGGAGTCCGTGACGGCTGGCCAGTACTTCCGCGACCCGGGGCACCGACTCGACCGGCGGCTCCTCGACCGCCCCGTAGCCGAACATCAGCCTGACGTCTTCCTCCACGCCTGCCTTCGTACGGCTGATGCGCACCGTGGCGAGACCCGGCCGGGCCGGGCTGCCGACCACCACGACCCAGGTGGGCTCGGGCGCTCTGGCGTAGGCGAGGTCGGTCATGTGGCGCGGCGACCAGGGGAGGCCGGCGGGTTCCGCGGTTCCCCAGCCGGCAGGGGGCTCGCCGGTCAGCTCGCGCCACACCGCTTCCAGCGCGCCGCCGAGTACCAGCCGTTCGTGTGCGGGGTGGACGGTGCGGAAGCTGACGGCCAGCTGCCGCTCGCCGGTGGGCACGGCTTCCTGGAAGGCGGCGGCCACGGTGGAGCGCGGATCGTCCGGGGTCGCGTCGGCGGCCGCGACCGGTGCGAACATCTCGCCCTGCCAGCGCAGTACGGCCCCGGTCAGCCCGTCGTAGTAGCCGTCCCGATCGTCCTGCACGACCCAGCGCGACGGCCAGGTGCCCAGGTTGTCCCGGACGGCGGGGGAGAGGGTGGTGCCCGCCGGGGTGACGACCTGGAGGCCCAGTTCGGCGCGCGCGGCGAAACGGAAGGCGTCGGACAGCCAGGCGGTCATGGCGACCACCGGCCGGTCCTGGATCACGACGGCGACCTTGTCCGTGAGGACGTCGACGGCGGGCTGGGCGGTGGCGGGCTCGGGTACGACACCCATACCGTCGGACGGCACGACGGCCAGGCTGCGCGCCGCCTCCGGGGGCCAGGCGGTGCCGCCGGACAGCGAGGCCAGCCGGGCCGCGAACGTGCCCGCGAGCCGCTCGGCCTGTTCGACGCCGGTGGCGGCCCGGGCCTCCGTCCACCAGTAGGGAAGCGGTGGCGCCGTGGCCCCGAGCAGCCGCTCGGCCTCGCCGTCGACCTGTATGAGCAGGGGAGCCTCCACCGAGACGAGCGGGCGCCCCTCCGTGTCGCAGAGGCGCAGGACCGCGCCCTCTCCCGTCGTGTCGAGGAGCTTGTCAGGGCCCCCGGAGAGCAGGCCCGCGAGCAGGCTCCAGGGGTCGGGCATACGTTCCGTGAGGGCGATGACGTCCTTGGTCATGGGGTCGTCCGGTCCTTCGTCGTTCGTGGCTCGGCCGCCGCGGTCCGGGTGGATCGCCTGCGCGCGGGAGCAGTCGGGCGGGTCACTCGGGGGCGTACACGGTCTGGATGAGGCGGTGGGGGCGGCCCCTGCGGACGAGTACGCCGCGGCCGGCGGGCTGCTGGGACGCGTACAGGCCGGGGAACAGCTGGCCCTCGCCGCGGTCGCCCGCCATGAGGAGCGCCGCGGCCCCCGATTCGCGCAGGCTCTGCACGAGCGGCTCGTACATGCCGCGTGAGGCGCCTGCCACGCGGCGCGTCAGGACGAAGTGCAGGCCGATGTCCGCGGCGGCCGGGATGTACGGCAGGAACGGAGCCAGTGGCGCCTGGCCCGCGGTGGTCAGGACGTCGTAGTCGTCCACGAGGACCACGATCCGCGGGCCGCCGCCCCAGCTGCCGGGCTCCAGTTCCTCCAGGCGCGCGGTGTCGTCGGGCAGCCGCTGCTCCAGTACGGTCGCGATGCCGTTGGCGAGGCCCGCGCACAGCTTGGTGTTGTACGCGTAGCCGCCGTTGAACTCTTCGGGGATCGCGCCGCGCAGGCCGCGTCGCGGGTCCATGACGGCGAAGACCAGCTCGTCCTCGCCGTAGCGGTCGACGAGGCCGCCGGCGACGGCCTTCAGGAGGTTCGTCTTGCCGCACTCGCTGTCGCCGAGGACCAGCAGGTGCTGGTCGTGGGCGAACAGGTCGAGCAGGATGGGTTCGAGCGCCGCCTGGTCCAGGCCGATCGGCACGCGCGTGGGTTCGGCCGCCGGGCCCGGCAGGAGCTGGGGCTCCAGGAGGTGCGGGAGGACCCGTACCGGCTGGGCGACCTCGCCGCTCCACGACGCGCGGACCGTGCGGGCCGTCCGCTCCAGGACCGCGCCCAGCTCCGCGGTGTCGGCGATGCCGTCCGTACGGGGCAGCGCGGCCTGGGCGAAGAGCCGTCCGTCGGTGAGGACGCGGCCGGGCTCGTCCGGGGAGAGGGTGGCGGCGAGCTTGTGGTCGATGCAGGACTCGCCGGGATCGTTCAGCCGCAGCTCGACGCGGGTGCCGAAGTTCGACTGGACGGCGATGCGCGCGTCGTTCCAGCGGAGCATGGCGGCGACGACGTGGACGCCGTAACCGCCGCCGCGTCTGAGGATGTCGGCGACGTCGTCGTCCAGTTCCTCGAAGTCGTCGCGCAGACCGCCGAACCCGTCGATGACCAGCACGATCTCGGCGGAGGGCAGCTCGGGCAGCCGGCCCGCGGCGTGCAGGGTCCGCAGCTGGTCGAGGGAGTCGATGGCGTGCTCACGGAAGAGGTCTTCGCGGGCCGTGAGCATGGTCCGTACCTCTTCGACGGTCCGTGCCGCGCGTTCCCGGTCGGCCCGTCCCGCGACCCCGCCGACGTGCGGCAGGGCCGAGAGCGCCTGGAGGCCGCCGCCGACCAGGTCGAGGCCGTAGACGCCGACCTCCTGCGGGGTGTGGGTCAGTGCGAGCGAGAGGACGAAGGTGCGCAGGAGGGTGGTCTTGCCGGACTGCGGTCCGCCGATGAGCGCGGCGTGGCCGCCGGCCACGGTGAGGTCCAGGTACCACTGGCCCTGCCACTGTCGGGCCGGGTCGTCCAGCAGACCGAGCGGGACCCGGAGCGGGGACCGTTCCGCGCCCGCGGTCCGGCCGCCGTCCGTCTTCGCGGCTGCTCCCGTGGCGCGTCCCCTCCTGTCCAGGAGCTGGAGTCCGCGTCGCCCCACGTCCAGCGGTCCGGCGGCGGTGTCCAGGGCGATCGCGCCGGGCAGCGGAGGCAGCCAGATCCGGCGTACCGTGCCGGGGGCCTCTGCCAGCTGCCCGACCATGACGCTCAGCTCGGTCGGTCCGGTCTCACGGCGGCGTGCGGCCGGTTCCTCGACGTCCGTGCCCTGCCCGTCGCCCGTGGTGTTGAAGGCTTCGTAGCGAAGGACGCGAGGCCCGCTGGTCTCCTCGTCCGAGCTGGGTACGGGGCCTCGGTAGGGGCCCGACACATAGCTCGCCTTGAAGCGGTCGTAGTGGCTGGTGTCGACCTTGAGGTAGCCGAAACCGGGCAGCGGCGGCAGGTGGAAGGCGTCCGTGGTGTCCAGGACCGTACGGGACTCGTCGGCGGAGAAGGTGCGCAGGCCGAGCCGGTACGAGAGGTAGGTGTCCAGCCCTTTGAGGTTGCCGCCCTCGATGCGCTGGCTGGAGAGCAGCAGATGGACGCCGATGGAGCGGCCGATGCGGCCTATGGACAGGAACAGGTCGATGAAGTCCGGCCTGGCCGTGAGCAGTTCGCCGAACTCGTCGATGACGACGAACAGATGCGGCAGCGGATCCAGGTCGGGCCGCCGGCTGCCGCGCAGGGCGGCGTAGTCACCGATGTCGGCGATGTTGCCGGCGTCCTTGAGGAGCTGCTGGCGGCGCTTGACCTCGCCGGCGAGCGAGGCGTGGACGCGTTCGACCAGGCCGGCCTGGTTCTCCAGGTTGGTGATGACACCGGCGACGTGCGGCAGGTCCGCGAACGGCGCGAAGGTCGCCCCGCCCTTGTAGTCGACGAGGACCAGGGCGAGGTCCTCCGGCGGGTGCGTGGCCACCAGGGCGAGGACGAGGGTGCGCAGCAGCTCCGACTTGCCGGAGCCGGTGGCACCGACGCACAGGCCGTGCGGGCCCATGCCCAGCTCCGACGACTCCTTCAGGTCCAGCAGCACCGGCTCGTGGGAGTCGTTGACGCCGATCGGTACGCGCAGGAAGGCACGCTCGCCGCGCGGCGCCCACAGGCTGGGGACGTCGAGCCGCGCCACGTCGTCGATGCCGAGGAGGCCGGCGAACCCGACCGGCCCGGACAGGGGCGCGTCGACGAGCGACTCGGCGGACAGGCGCAGCGGCGCCAGCATCCGCGCCAGCCCTTCGGCGAACGGGACGCTCACCTCGTCCACGGTGCCGTGCGCGCCGACCGGTTCCGGTTCGCGCAGGTCTTCGACGGTCACCTGGTCGCCGTCGACGGTGATCCGGACGCTGACCTGCCCCGGCTCCTGGACCCGCCGGTCGAGCAGGTGCAGGACGGTGACGGCCATCTCCCGCAGGCTCACCGCCTCGTCGGGACGCGGGAGTTCGACGGCGTCCGCCCCGTGCCCGTCGGCGACGACGAGCAGCCGGGACGTCAGGGACAGGGCGTCCTTGCCGGAGAGACCGCGCCGCACCTCCGCCGCGTACGAGGCGCGCCGGCGCAGTTCGGGGCCGAGCTGCCGGGCGAGCTGCGGCGCGGAGGGCGCGATGCGCCGGGCGGCGACGGGGCCGTCGAACTGCTCCGTGTCGAGCAGGTGCGGCAGCCACTTGGCCCACTCCCAGTCCGCCAGCCGGTGGCCGGGCACGGCGAGCGCCACGCCCACGTCGTCGGGGGCGTGCAGAGCGGCCGTCTGGACGAGCAGGGCGCGCGCGAGGCGCAGGCAGTCCTCACGCGGGCCGATGACGCTGACGTTGCCGACGCGGTCGAGCGGGACGGTGAGCGGGAGATCGGTGCCGGTACGGAAGCGGGCCATCAGGGCCGACGCCTCGTTGAGCATGAAGCGGTCGGGCGGGGTGAGGACGGACGAGCCCTGCTGGGCGATGCGCAGATCGCGTACGGGCATCTCGCCGGTGCCGGCCCGGACGCGCAGGAAGTCGCGGTCGCCGCGCCGGCGCTCCCACAGGCGGGCCGGGTCGCGGGCCATGTCGTACAGGGCGGGCGGCGGCGGGTCGAGGACGTCGGCGCGGCCGCGCCGCTCGCGCTCCTCGGCGGCGAGCTCCTCGCGCAGGTCCTCCAGGTAGGCGAGGTACGCCTCGCGCTGGGTGCGCCGGGTGCGCTGGGCCTTGCCGCGCTGCGAGAGGACGAGCACGACCGAGCCGATGACGGTGACGACCAGGATGATCGCGCCGAGCGCGGCGAACTGGCTGTTGCGTACGACGGTCATCATCACCACGGACGACATGACGCCCGCGACCGGCAGCAGCGACATCGCGACGTTGCCCGCCTTGCCCTCCGGGAGGTTGGGCGGGGCCTCGACGAGGCGTGCCTCGGGGGCGGCCGGGGGCTTGGCGGTCCTGGCCGGGCGGTGGATCAGTCGGGTACTCATCGGCGTCCGTCGTTCACGTTCGGGCTCGGCATCCGGTTCAGTGGCGCTGCTGGGCGAGGTGGAAGATCTCGGCGGCGAGGCGGGCGGCGGCTTTCCTGGTGGGGTGGGCGAGCGAGGCGGTGCGGATCGGGCCGCCGGACGCCAGGTGGCGGTCGTACGGCAGGGTGCGGACGGCCGCCCCGGTGGACCGGAGGTGCCGGGCGGCCGCGGCGAGGTCGATGCCTGGGTGGGGCGTCGGTTCGGTGAGCACGACGACGGTGCCGGCGAGCAGCCGGCGCGGCAGTTCCCGCATCCACCGGAGCACCGCGTACGTACTGCTGACGCCTTCCGGTGTGGCGGGACTGGTCAGTACGCGGCTGTGGGCCGCGGCGAGTGCGACACGGGCGACCTCGGCGGGCAGCGTCTCGCAGTCGACGACCATCACGCCGAAGTAGCGGCGCAGCGCGACCACCGCCCGCTCGTACGCCCGGCTGTCCAGGCTCGTACCGACCCGGCCCTGACTCGCGGGCAGCAGCCAGGCGTTGTCGGGGAGCGGGACCAGGTGTCCGGTGACGTCGGGCAGGGTCATGTCGGGGGTGACCAGGTCGGCGAGGTCCCCGGTGGTCCAGCGCACCGTGTCGGCGCCGAGCCGCAGCGGCAGCGAGCCGAGCGCCGGGTCGGCCTCCAGGAAGAGGACCGGGTCCTGCCGGTAGTGCGCGTACGCGGTGCCGAGCAGCGCGGCGACCGTGGTCTTGCCGGAGCCGCCCCGGATGGAGGTGACGGCGATCTGCCGGCCGGTCGTCACCGGGCGCTGGAGCATTTCGGCGGTACGGGTGGCAGCGGCGACCTCACGGGTGGCCGACGCGTAGAGCGTATGGCGCAGGGTGCGTACGGCCCGCGCGGTGACGGACTCGCCGTGCCGCGGCGTGCGGTCCAGCGCCACGGACGGGCCGTCGCCCAGCACGGGGCGGGCCTCCGGAACGGCGCGGGGCGCGGGAGCCGGGGCGTCTCCGGCCACGTCCCGAGGTGTTGGGTCCTGGCGCTGCCGGCCGGTCCGCCCGGAGGCCGTCGGCTGGGCGTCAGCCCCCTGGACAGGGGCCGGCTCCTGTACGGCCTCCACGGGGCGCTCCAGGCCAGGCGCGGAGTCACTTCGGGCCGGCTCGGCTGTGCTTTCCGCGACCTGGTGAGGAACACCTCTCAGGTCCCGCAGCACATCACTCTGCCAGTCGCCTCCGTTCGGCATACCTGCCCTCCACCCCCAAAGTGCTGCCCCGCCCGGAGCACCCGCGAAACGACTCAGAACCGGTTGAGCAGCTGCCCGTACACACCGAACACCCCGAAGGCGAGCGGGAAGAGTGCCACCATGCCGATGGATTCGGCCAGGTCGGCCACGCGCCGCAGGCGCACCTGCACATGCTCGGGAAACTGCACCGCCAGCACGAGCAGGGGAAGCGCCGCGGCCGCGCACAGCACGGCGAGCGGCCCGGCGGTCCCGGTGCGCTCCATCCACACCACGACGAGCCGTACGACGACGCACGACGCGGCGGCGAAGAGCGCGACGACCTCGGCGACCAGCGGGAAGGCCCGTGCCTTCGACAGCAGCACCACGACGATGAGCGAGGCGAGCGCCACGGACCACACGGACGGTTCTGCCGCCAGAGTGAGCAGCCAGCCCGCGGCGGCCGCCGATATCGCGGTGACCGTCGTCGACAGGGCCAGGCCGCGGTGCGTCACCGCGAGCGCCGTCCCCACCTGGTGGCGGCTGACCGAGGCACCGGCCGAGCGCCGGTCGTCGAGCGCGGTGAGACCGGACGCCATCAGCGCGAGCCGTGGCAGCAGGCCGAGCAGCATCAGGGAGACGACGGCCAGGACCGCGCCGAGCCGGGCCGGTTCGCCCTGTACGGCGGCGACCGCTTCCCACGCGGCGGTGAGCGCGCCCGTGGTCACGGCACCGACGAGGCCGCCCTTGCCCAGCGGCGAGAAGTACCCGAGGAACACCAGCGTCAGGACCAGCGCGCCCGCGACGGCGGCGAGCCGCGCCGGGCCCGGCCAGGCGTACGCGTCGGCGGCCGTCCACGCGGCGAGCACGCCGAGCCCGCCGGCGGCGGCCAGCAGGGCGGTCGCCAGGCCCCGGTTGCCGCGCCCGAGCCTGGCGACCAGCGCGCCGGCCGGCAGCAGCACCAGCGTGACGGCGGACAGCACACCGGCCAGGGTGGCGAGCGCGACCTCACGGCGGGCGAGCAGCGCGGCGGCCACCGCGAAGCCCACGGACGCCGCACCCGCGCCGACCCTGCGCGCGGCGGGCCGCCAGCGCCAAGCCCGTACGCCGAGGTCGTCGGCCACCTGGTCGGTGACGTCGTGCACGACCGGAGCGGGCGGCGCGGAATGCGTCCGGACGAGCCGGAGCACCGCGCCGTCGGCGATCCCGGCGGACGCCAGGGTGCTGTCGTGCGGCAGCGCGGACCCGTCGGACGTGATCAACTGCCGGGACAGCGGGCGGGGCCCGGGCCGGTCGTCCAGCAACGTCAGGATGTCCGGGATCAGCTGACCTATCGGAGTGTCGGAAAGCAGCACGATGTCGGCCCGGCGTCGTTCGCCGACCAACGTCACCCGGCTCAGCCGCGCCTGCGAAGTCGTCGTTCTGCTCACCACTTGCGGGAACCTACCATCGGGGATCCGGCGAACTCCCGGGCCGACCGCACCTGCCGGTGTTCTCGGCCGCCGCTCGTCGCTGTTTCAAGAAAACGCCCCCCACCGGGAGAAGTCCTTTGCGTTTGTCCCCGGAATGCCGCAAAGCCCGCCCGAACCTGATCGGTGGGTTTCCGGGATTCCGCCGACTTGGCGGACTTCGGCGGTTGTTCGTACTGCCGCGCCCGGCGTTGCTGTTTCTCCTGCTCGGCCTTCTGCCGGTCCAGCGTGTGCTGCAAGAACGACCATGCGACGCATCCCGCGCACAGGACGGCCGCGACCGCGATCCCCGCGAATATCTTTCCGAGCCGCTCGTCCACCGTGCGCCGCCCCCGCTGGGCGCCGAAGAGCAGGGCGTCGCGCATCCTGCGCCGGCGGACCGCCACCGACTCCAGTAGTTGACTGTCGTAATCCCGCGCCATTTCGCCCCCCTACCGTGCCTCTGCAACATAGGGCATGGGTGTGACAGAGGCGCACGCGGGCGCTGCCTTTGGCCGGAGGTCGTCGCACCACTGACGCAAAGATTTCGCGTTAAGGTGGAGGGGTGACTGGCAGGATGAAAGAGGGTTCCGGTTCCGGTACCGCGGCCAAGGGGAGCAGGAAGGCTGCTCGGCCCGGTGGCCGCAGCGCGCGGGTGCAGGAGTCGGTGCACCGGGCCGTACGGGAGCTGATCGGTGAGCGCGGGCGGGACGGGCTGACGGTGCCGCTGGTCGCGGCGCGGGCCGGGGTGACGCCGTCGACCGTGTACCGGCGGTGGGGTGACCTCCAGGAACTGCTGTCGGACGTGGCGGTGGAGCGGCTGCGGCCGGAGGGGGCGCCGGAGGATCACGGGTCGCTGCGTGCCGATTTCGGGGCCTGGGCGGAGCAGTTCCTGGAGGAGATGGCCTCCGCCGCCGGCCGTGCGTACATCCGGGACGCGCTGGCGGGCGATCCGGACGGCGGCAACGCCGGGCAGTGTTCCGCGTACGCGGCCGAGCAGGTGCGGATCCTGCTGGGGCGGGCGGCCGGGCGCGGGGAAACCGTGCCGGAACTGGAAGAGGCCATGGACGTGGTCGTGGCGCCGATCATGTACCGGATCCTGTTCCGGCCGGGGGCGGAGACCGCGGTGGGGGAGGAGCAGGCGGGACCGGCCGGGGCGGCCGGCTCCGGGGCCGGCGCGGACTATGCGCGGCGCCTGGTGGAGCGGCTGCTGCCCGGGTGACGGCCAGGTCCGGGTGACGGCCAGGCCCGGGTGACGGCCAGGTCCGGGTGACGGCCAGGTTCGGCCGGTGGTCCGATCCGGCTGATGGCCGGCCCGGCTGACGGTCAGGCCGGGGCTGTCCGTGGCACCGGCCGGTGGGCGGTCTCGTAGGCGTGTCCGAGCTGCAGCAGGGTGGATTCGCCCAGCGGGCGACCGACCAGCTGCATCCCGATGGGCAGGCCCTGGTCGTCGAAGCCGACGGGGACGGAGAGGGCGGGGAAACCGGTGAGGTTGGCGGGGGCGGAGAGGCGTACGTAGGCGTCGGAGACGGGCTCGGTCGAGCCGTCGGGCCAGGCGAAGGCCGTCTGGTCGGCGCGGGCGGCGGTGGCGGGGACGGTGGGGCCGGCGAGCGCGTCGATGCCGTCGAAGAGTTCGAGCCAGGCCTGGTGCATCAGCGTCCGGGTGCGCTGGGCGCGGATGTAGTCGGTGGCCGGGAAGAACTCGCCGGCTTCGAGGAGTATCCGTACGTCGTCGGAGTACAGGTCGGGGACGGCCCGCAGCGTGTCCTGGTGGTACGCGGTGGCCTCGGGGACCATGTGACCCCACTGGGCGGCGTGGACGTACTCCGTCATCGGGACGTGTACGGGTACGGCGGTGGCGCCGAGCGCGGTGAGCGCGTCGACGGCGGCGCGGACCGCGGCCGCCACCTGGGGCCGCACCCGGTCGAAGTAGTAGTTGACGGGGACGCCGATGCGCAGGCCGGTGACCGGCTTGCCGAGGGCGCGGGTGTAGTCCTCGTGCGGGCGGTCCAGGGACGCCGGGTCGCGCGGGTCGTGTCCGGCGAGCGCCTGGAGGACCAGGGCCGCGTCGCCGGCCGTACGGGTGATCGGGCCCACGTGGTCCAGCGACCACGACAGGGAGGTCACGCCGTGCCGGGGGACCAGGCCGTACGTCGGTTTCAGGCCGACCACGTGGTTGAGGGCGGCGGGTACGCGGATCGAGCCGCCGGTGTCGGTGCCGAGGGCGAAGGTGGCCGTGCCGGCCGCGACGGCGGCCGCGGAGCCGCCGCTGGAGCCCCCGGCGACGTGCTCGGGTGACCAGGCGTTACGGGTCTGCGGGGTGGTCAGGCCGTACGCGAACTCGTGGGTGTGGGTCTTGCCGGTCAGCACCGCGCCGGCGGCCCGCAGCCGTTCCGTGACGGCGGCGTCCGCGTCCGGCGTGTGGCCGTCCCGTACCCGGGAGCTCGCCGTGGTCGGTACGCCGGCCACGTCGATCAGATCCTTCAAGGCCACGGGGATGCCGTGCAGCGGGCCGCGGTGGCGCCCGGCGGCGATCTCCCGTTCGGCCTCGGCGGCGGAGGCGAGCGCCGCTTCGCCGGTCACCGTCACGTAGGCGCCGGCCTTCGCCTCCACGGCGGCGATCCGGTCGAGGACGGAGGTGGTGAGTTCGACGGGGGAGAGGGTGCGGTCCGCGATGAGGCGGGCGGCTTCGGTGAGGGAGAGGTGGTAGGGGAGGGGAGTGGGGGTGGAGGAGGGCGCGTGTGTCATGAGGACTTCCGGGGGAGGGGGGAGGTGCGAGGGGCGGCGGTGAAGACAGAGGCGGGTGGTGTGTCGCCCAGAGGCAGGGTGCGGAGGGCGCTGAGGACGGTGTCGATGACGTTCGCGGTGGCGGCGACGCCGGCCAGGCGCTCTTCGGGGAGGGGGAGCCCGGCCCGCCGGGCCAGGTGGGCGATGTCGTCGGGGGTGAGAGCGGAGGAGGTGCGGGAGGGGGGCATGGGGCCTCCGAGGGGGCGACGGGAAGGACGAGTGGGACGCGTTAAAGCTAAGCCTTTGCGTTTGGTGAGCCTAGGGGGCTAGTCTCGGTTAAGGCAAATGCTTAGCTTTTGGCGTCGTGAGGGTGTTCCGGCTCCGGCCCGGTCGTGCCCCTCGCCCCCCCGCCCCGCTCCCACCCGTACGGAGGCCCCATGTCCCCCCGCCCCGCGCAGACCTGGCACATCGGCGACATCGTCGTGCACCGCATCGACGAAGTCGCGCTGCCGCCCGAGACCGGCGCCTGGCTGCTCCCCGAGGCGACGCCGGACCTTGTGGCCGGAACGCCCTGGCTCGCCCCGGAGTTCGCCCGCCCCGACGGCACGCTCCGCGCCGCCGTGCACACCTTCGCGCTGGAGGCCGACGGTTTGCGCGTACTGGTCGACACCGGCATCGGCAACGGGAAGACGCGCGCCAACCCCGCCTGGCACCAGCTCGACACGCCGTACCTCGACCGGCTCACCGCCGCCAGCTTCCCGCCGGAGCGGATCGACCACGTGATCCTTACGCACCTCCACGCCGACCACGTCGGCTGGAACACCCGCCTCGCCCCCGACGGCAGTTGGCAGCCGACCTTCCCGCGCGCCCGCTACCTCACCTCCCGCGCCGAGTACGCCTATTGGTCCGGTGTCGAGATGGAGGAGAGCCGTCGTCAGATGTTCCGCGACTCGGTCGATCCCGTACGGGAACACGGCCTGCTGGACCTGGTCGACGTCACCGCGCCCGGCGTCGAGGTCCTCCCCGGCGTCACGCTCGTCCCGACGCCCGGTCACACGCCCGGCCAGATCGCGGTCGCCCTGCACAGCCGGGGGGAGTCGGCGATCATCACTGGTGACTGCGTGCACCACCCCGTTCAGCTGGCACACCCTCAGTTGTGCAGCAGCGTCGACATCGACCCGGAGGAAGCCGTACGGACGCGGCGGTGGCTGTTCGACGAGGTGGCGCGGAGCGGTGCGCTGATGCTCGGGAGCCACTTCGCGGCGCCGACCGGCGGGCTGGTGCGGCGAGAGGGGGCGGGCTCGGCGGAAGCCGGAGCCGGGAGCGGTACGGGTGAGGGGCGGTACCGGCTGGAGGTCGTCGGTGGCGCGTGACGGTCCCTCACTCCCGCCTGGAAGGACACCACCCCGTACCGGGGCGCCCGGCCCGACGACACGCCGGGGCGTGCACTCCTCGGCGTGCGCGCCCCCGCTTGGCGGCATTCTTGAATGCTTAAGGGCATATCGGGGCAAGGCTGTCGCAGTCGTTGCTGTCTGCGGTGGGCGTGCCCGGGAGGCCCTGATGAACCAGAGATCGTTCCGTATCGCGGCGGCCACCGGATGCGCCCTGCTGGCCGCGGGCCTGACGCCGGTCTGCGCGGGCAGTGCGCAGGCCAGTCCGGGCACCGCCGGCCGGGTGACGGCTCCGCTCGCCGACGCCGTGAACATTCCCTGGCTCTCCGGACCGGTCGTCGTCGCGCACCGGGGCGCTTCCCGGGTGGCCCCGGAGAACACCCTCGCCGCCGTGGACGCGGCGGACCGGCAGGGCTTCAAGTGGGTCGAGAACGACGTGCAGCAGACCCGGGACGGGAAGCTGGTGGTGATGCACGACCCCACGCTGGCGCGGACCACCGACGCCCGGCGCGTGTTCCCCAAGCGGGCGCCCTGGAGGGTGCGGGACTTCACGGCCGCCGAGATCGCGCGGCTGGACGCCGGGACCTGGTTCGGCAAGCGCTACGCGCGCGAACGGGTGCCGACGCTGGCGGAGTTCCTGCGGCGGATGGAGGACCACGACCTGCGGCTGCTGCTGGAGATCAAGAGCCCGCAGCTCTACCCCGGCATCGAGGCCCGCATCGTCAAGGAGCTGGCGGGCGCGGGCTGGCTCGACCGGGGGCACGTGCGCCGCCGGCTGGTGGTGCAGAGCTTCAGCGCCCGCAGTATGCAGACGGTGCACCGGCTGGTGCCGGATGTCCGTACGGGGTTCCTGGGCAATCCGCCGCTGAACGAGCTCGCCTCGTACACGCGCTACGTCGACCAGATCAACCCCCAGCTGTCCAAGGTGAACGCACAGTACGTGGCCGCCGTCCACCGGCTGCGCGGTGTGCACGGCCGCCGGATGGAGGTCTTCGCCTGGGACGTGCCGCTGGGGAACCACGCGCGCATCGCTTCCGCTTACGGCTTCGACGGCGTCATCGTCTGACCGGCATCCGGCATCCGGCATCCGGCACCGCTCCCGCCCCCACCACCCCCGCCCCCGGCCGTCTCGTAAGGTCGCAGGGGCGGCGCGTCGCCGACCGCAGGTGAGCAGGCGCCCCGGGGTGTGGCCCGGGGCACAGAAGGAGCAGGGACCGGCATGACCGACAGCACCTGGAGCGGGGACCAGCTGGACCTCGACGCGTACCTCGCACGGATCGGGTACGAGGGCGAGCGCGCGCCGACGGCGGCCGCCCTGCGGGAGCTGCACGCCCGGCACGCCGCCGCCTTCGCCTTCGAGAACCTGGAGATCGTGCTGGGGCGGCCGGTCCTGCTCGACCTGAAGTCCCTCCAGGAGAAGATGGTCGGCCGCCGCCGCGGCGGCTACTGCTACGAGCAGAACCTGCTGTACGCCGCCGCGCTGGACCGCCTCGGCTTCCGGGTCTCGGGGCTGGGCGCCCGCATCCGGGTGGGAGAGACCAAGATCCGGCCGGTCACCCACGCCCTCCTCAAGGTGCGGCTGGACGGCGAGGACTGGATCACCGACGTGGGCTTCGGCGGCGAGGCGCTGCTGGAGCCGGTCCCGCTGCGCGACGGCATCGAGGTCCGGCAGGGCGGGTGGACGTTCGGCCTGGTGCGGGAGGGGGCGGACGGCACCTGGGTGCTGCGCTCGCGGCACGCGGACGGCTGGTTCGACCTGTACGCGTTCGGTCCGGAGGCCCGTCACCCGGCCGACTACGGCGTCTTCAACTACTACATCTCCACCCACCCGCGCTCGCCGTTCACCGGCCGTACGGTGGTCCAGCAGCCCGGCCCGGACCTGCGGCGCGCCCTGATCGGTACGGAGCTGACGCTGACCCGCCCCGACTGGTCCCGCGAGGTGCGGCAGGTGCCGGCCGAGGAGATCCCGGCCGTACTGGAGACGGACTTCGGGCTCGTACTGGACGCGCGGGACGCGGCCGACCTGGTGGCGCTGCACCGGGAACCGCCGGTGGCCTGAAACGTGCCGGTGGCCTGACGCGTACGGCGGCCGGCAGAGCCCCCGCAAGCCCCTACCGAACGACCGCGATCCCCTCGATCTCCACCAGCGCCGCCTCGTCCCACAGCCGCGTCGCGCCGATCACCGCCATCGCCGGGTAGTCCGTGCCGACCAGCCGCTTCCACACCCGGCCGACAGCTGCCGCGTTGCGGCGGTAGTCGGCCACGTCCACGGCGAAGACGGTCAGCTTGGCCAGGTCGCCGGGGCCCGCGCCGGCGGCCCGCGCCGCGGCCAGCAGATTGGTCAGCGCCCGCTCGAACTGCTCGACGATGCCGTCACCGACGACGCGTCCCGCCCCGTCGAGCGCGGTCTGGCCGGCCAGGAACACGAGGGTGCCGGGAGCGGCCCGTACGGCATGGCTGAAACCCGTCGGCGGCGACAGCTCGGGCGGATTCACCCGCTCGAAGCCGCCGGCCGTCACGGGCGGCTGTCCGTTGCCCGGCACCTGTTCGCCCCGCACGCCCGCCGCGCCCTCTCCGGTACGTTCTTCACTCACGCCCGCCGCGCCCCCTCCGTCGCCAACTCGTACCGTACTCCCAGCGATTGCAGCGCGTCCCGCTCCTCCTGCGGAAGCTGCTCGTCGGAGATGACCAGGTCGAAATCGGCCAGCGGCGCCAGCTCGTACAGCGCCTGGCGGCCGAACTTGGAGTGGTCCACCAGCAGCACCTTGCGCCGCGCCGCGGCCATCAGCGCCCGCTTGACCAGGACGTTCTCCTGCGCCTGGTGGTAGCAGTGGCCGTTGTCGACGGCGGAGGTGGACAGGAAGGCGACATCGGCGCGGAAGCTGCGGGCGATGTCGGCCGTGGACATGCCGAGGAAGGCGTTGAAGGCGGCGTGGTACTCGCCGCCCAGGGCGATCACCCGGATGTCGGGCTCCTCGGCCAGCTCGTTGATGACCTGGAGCGAGTTGGTGATGACCGTGTACGCGCCGCGCGAGGCGAGCGAGCGGGCCAGCGGCAGCGCCGTACTGGAGTCGTCGATGATCACGGCCTGGCCGGGTTCGGCGATGGCCAGCGCGGCCGCGCAGATCGCCTCCTTCGCCGCCACCTGCTCGTTGCCGCGCCAGCGCGCGTTGGACTCGAACAGGGCGTTGGGCGCGGCGGTCGCCCCGCCGCGCACCTTGCGCAGCCAGCCCTGGTGCTCCAGGGAGTCCAGGTCGCGGTGGACCGTCATCTGGCTGACGCCCAGCTCCTGCACCAGGTCCTCGATGCTGACCTGCCCCTCGGCCAGCACCCGGTCGGCGATCCGCTTGCGCCGGTCCTTGGGGCCCAGCTTGGCCTCGGGCGCCGGTGCGGGGGCCGGGCCGCTCTTCGCGTGCTGCGCGGGCTCCGCGGCCGGGGCGGGTGCCGGTGTCCCGGCCGGGGCCGTGGCCGGTGCCGAGGCGTCTGGAGTCCCTCCGGTGTCGGCCAACGCTGATCCCTTTCCGTACGTTCTCGGCTGTCCGCCGAGTCTATGGCGTGGTCACGCCGAGGCCGCCGCCCCGGAGGACGGGTGCCCGCCAAAGGTTCCGGCCACCGCGCAGGGACGGAAACGGGCGAACGCCGTCTCGTGGTGGAACGGCCGGGCCCGGTGCGCCGCGACCGTGTCCCGGTGTCCGGGCCGCCGGTCACCGTAGGCGTACGCCGTCATCGCGCGCAGGCTGCGCCACAGGGAGAAGGGGCCGACGAAGCGCGGTGGCCGGGCCGGCGCGACCGACGCGGTCATAGCCGGGTCGGCGGCGGCCCGGGAGCCGCGGGAGGTGCTGGTCGCGACGAGGTGCGGATCATGCGGGGGCTGGTGGCGACGGCGTCCGGCTGAGCGGCTCGCGGTCGCCGTGGAGCGCGGCGCGCAGCAGGCCCGTCCAGCGGGCCGTCGTCTGCCGCGCGAGGCGGGAGTCCGGCGCGAACATCTCGAAACCGTGCCAGGCCCCCGGTACGTGGTGCAGCGCTACCCGCACCCCGGCGTCCACCAGCCGGCGGGCGTAGGCGAGACCGGTGTCGCGCAGCGGGTCGAGTCCGCAGACGACGACGCAGGCGGCGGGCAGGCCGCGCAGATCGGTGGCGCGGGCCGCGGCCGCGTACGGGTACGCGGCCGCCCCCTCCGGGGCGTAGTGCCGCCAGCCCTGCTGGATGAACGCGCCGTCCGGCAGGCGCGGGTCGCCGTCCGCGGGCGTCGGACCGGTACCCGCCGTGTCGTCCAGGTCGGGTACGACCAGCGACTGGTGGACGAGGGCCGGGCCGCCCCGGTCCCGCGCCATCAGCGCGACGGCGGCGGCGAGCCCGCCCCCGGCGGACTGCCCGCCGACCGCGAGGCGCGCGGCGTCGACACCGAGCGCCGCGGCCTGCCCGGCGGTCCACTCCAGGGCGAGGTGGCAGTCCTCGACCGCCGCCGGGCACGGGTGCTCCGGGGCGAGGCGGTACTCCACCGAGACCACCGCGGCCCGCACCTCGCGGACCAGCTCGATCGCCGTACGGTCCTCACCGGGCGGCGCCTGCCCGAACGTGTAACCGCCACCGTGGAAGTGCAGCACCGCGGGCAGCGGTCCCGGCGCGTCCACCGGCCGGTAGACCTCCACGGCCAGCCGCGAACCGTCCGGCCGCGGCACCGCGAACCGCTCGCTCGCCACCCCGTCGCGGTCCGCGGGGAAGTGGCGGGCGAGGGTGTGCATCCCGGTGCGGGTGCCTTCGATGTCGGCGTACGGGTCGAGAAGCGGAGGCAACTGCTCCAGAACAGGCGCAAGCTCAGGATCGACATGCACAGCAGGCCCTCACTCTCCTCCCTCTCGGGGCGCCCTCGCCGCCCTCCGCCCTCCCGTCTACCCCGCCGCCTCACTTCGCATCGGCGTAACACTCCACCACCGCCGTACTGAACGGAAACCGCACCGGCGTCGCGCCGAACGCCGTGCGCCCCGCCAGCTCGGCGGCCTCCGCGACGGCCGCCGCCACCGTCCCGGCCTCCTCCTCGGGGGCGTGCACGATCACCTCGTCGTGCTGGAAGAAGACCAGCTCCGCCCGGAGCGGCGCCAGCGACCGGCGCAGCGCGGCCAGCATCAGCAGCGCCCAGTCGGCGGCACTGCCCTGCACCACGAAGTTACGGGTGAACCGGCCACGGGCCCGGGCGCCCGCCGTACTGCCGTACGCCGGAACGTCGTCCTCCTGCGGCAGCCCCGCCTCGTCGGGCGGCGCCACGGACGCCGGCGGGCACGTACGCCCCAGCCACGTCCGTACGAGCCGGCCCTCCTCGCCCGCGCGGGCGGCCACGTCCACGTACTCCACCGCGTCCGGATAGCGTCGCCGCAGGTCCGCCATGTGCTTGAGGGCGTCCCCGGACGTCTGGCCGTAAATGGCGCCCAGCAGCCCCAGCTTCGCCTGCGCCCGGTCGCCCCCGAAGGCCCGCGCCGCCAGGTCCGCGTACAGGTCGCGGCCGCTGCCCGCCACCTCCATCAGCCCCCGGTCCCGGGAGACCGCCGCCAGCACCCGCGGCTCCATCTGCTCGGCGTCCGCGACCACCAGCCGCCAGCCCGGATCGGCCACCACGGCCCTGCGGACCACCTTCGGGATCTGGAGGGCGCCGCCGCCGTTGGTCGTCCAGCGGCCCGAGACCGTCCCTCCGGGCAGATACTCAGGGCGGAACCGGCCCTCGTGCACCCACTGCTGCAACCACGCCCAGCCGTGCGCCGTGTGCAGCCGGTACAGGCGCTTGTACTCCAGCAACGGTGCCACCGCCGGGTGCCGGATCTCCTGCAACTCCCACTTACGGGTCGAACGCAGCGCGATCCCGGCTCCGGCGAACGCCTTGACGATCTCACCCGGCAGATCCGGGCGCACCCGTACGCCCTCCCCGAACGCCCGCGAGACCTCCTCCGCCAGCTCCGCCATCCGGCGCGGCTCCAGACCGCCCGGATAGCGCTCGCCGAGCAGCTCGTCCAGCAGCTCCCGGTGCACGTCCGCCCGCCACGGCAGCCCGGCCCGCCGCATCTCCGCGGCCACGAGCGTCCCGGCCGACTCCGCGGCCAGCAGCAGCCGCATCCGGCCCGGGTGCTCGGCCCGCTCCGTACGTTCCAGCTGCCCCGCGTACACCTCCAGCAACGCCGTGAACTCGTCCACCCCCGGCGGCAGCGGCACCGGACCCGGCTCGAACAGCGACGGCTGGGGCTCCGCGCCGCGCACCGGCGGATCGTCGGGCACCGGCAGCCGGTGCCGCCGCGCCCACGCCGCGGCCAGCGACCGCGGCTGGCCCGACTGACCCTCCTCGTGCCCGATCAGCAGCGCCTCGGCCGCCTCGACGTCGTAGCACCGCTCGACACGGACACCTGCCGCGAGCAGCTGCCGGTACGTCTCCGCGGTCGAGCGCCACACCCACCGCTCCGCGTCCGGGCACGCGCGTACGGCCTCCGCCACGCCCGCCGCCCGGACCGGCACCCCCACCGGGCGCCCGGCCGCGTCCACGGCACACGCCGCCACCCGCCCGTCACCCGTTCCCCCGACCACCCACCGCATACGTGTATTTTCCCATTCCGGACTTTTAGTCGGGTTCTTCGCGGGTTCTTCGCGGGCTGCCCGTGGGCTGTTCGTGGACTCCGAAGGCCGGCGTCCGAAGCCCGCCCCGCGCGTCACGTCCCGCAGCGCGCCCCCCTGGCCACCACCCCGTCAGACCGCGACCACCCTCAGCTCCCTCCCCAGACATTTCCCCAGCCTCGCGACCTCCTCCTTCAGCTCCTCCCGCGCCGCTTCCGGGAGAGCGGCACCGTCGAACGCCGATATCTCCAGGGACGACGAGTCCGTCAGCGACCACACCCGACGACCCGGCCCCCGAGCACGACCACCGGGGATGTCCACCCCGTCGCGCGGCTCACCTTCGCGCGGTGGGCGGGCGGGATCAGGCGTGCGTCGAAGGTGCCGGGACCGAGGACGTACTGGTCGAAGCCGGGCAGCAGCCACGCATCGAACACTGCGGGGGTCGCCGGTCCACGCGCGCAGATAGGCGGGGATGGCCAAGGCCGCCGCCTCCTCCGGGGCCGGGACGCCGCGCCGGCCCGGCACCCAGGACCGGGGCGACGTGAACGTCACGTGCTGCCCGCGCGCCGGCCCCTGGCACAGCCGGCCCGTCCACGCCAGCGGCTTCAGCACCGTGCTCCACCCGGACACCAGCTGCTCCCCGAGCCCGTCCAGCCCCTTGCGCGCGAGCACCGCGTCGGTCAGCTCCCGCCGGGTCAGCACCTGCCCGTCCAGGATCTCGTCGACCGCCTCGCCCAGCACCGCCGGCTCCGCCGACGAGGCGACCTGCGCCTGCACCCCCGCCGGCCGCCTGACGATCTCCTCGGCCGACAGGTCCGTACGCGGCAGGAGGCGCTGTCCGCGCAGCCGCCAGGCCGGCACCTGCTCGTGACTCACCCGCACATCCCCGTTCATGTCCCCATTGCACACCACACCACTGACAACGGCCCGTCGCCGCCTCTCCGCTCCGTCCCGTCAAGGCACGCCGTCAACACCGACGTTGGCCGGTTACCTCCCCTACCCGACCCACCCGACTAAGGGGAGAATGCGCGCGCCGACCCAGGTCACGCACCCCGCACCGGCATCCCCGCCCCCGGCGGACAAGACGGCAGTCAAGACGGCAGACAAGGGAGTCGCCCGTATGGCCATCGCGCACCGCGCCATCGGTTCAGGACCGCATCCGGTGATCGTTCTCCACGACTGGTTCGGCACCTCGGCCGGCTGGGGTTCCGTCCTGGACTTCCTGGACCGGACCGCCTTCACGTACGCCTTCCTCGACTGCCGCGGCTACGGCGACCGCAAGTACGTACCGGGCCGCTTCGACCTGCCGGAGATCGCCGGCGACGTGCTGGCCCTCGCCGACCAGCTCGGCTGGGAGCGGTTCTCCCTGGTGGGCCATTCGATGGGCGCCAAGGCGATGCAGCAGGTGCTGGTCCGCGCGCCCCAACGGGTGAACCGGATGCTCGGCCTGGCGCCGGTTCCCGCCGGGGCGTACCCGATGGACGACGCGACGCACGAGCTGTTCTACGGGGCCTCGGCGGACCCGGCCAAGCGGCGCGCCATCATCGACCTGGTCACGGGCCACCGGGCGAGCCCGGTCTGGCTGGACCGCATGGTGCGCCACTCGCTCGACATCTCCCGCGAGGAGGCGCACGCGGCCTATCTGGCCAGCTGGCAGCTGCTCGACCTCTCGGAGGCGGTCGCGGACGCGGCGAAGCGGTACTCCGTCCCCGTACGGGTGATCGTCGGCGCGTACGACCTGGCGCTGACCGCCGATCTGATGCGGGAGACCTGGCAGCGGTGGTATCCGCAGGCCGAGATCGTCACGATCGAGGGGTCGGGGCACTATCCGATGCACGAGACGCCGGTGGCGCTGGCCTCCAGGATGGAGGAGTTCCTCCGCGCCTGAGGCGGCTGAAGCGGCTGAGGCGGCTGGTGTGCCTGACCTAACGGGACACGCCTGATCCGACGGGACACGCCTGATCCGACGGGACACGCCTGATCCGACGGGACACGCCTGATCCGACGGGACACGCCTGATCCGACGGGACACGCCTGATACGCCTGATGCGCCGGTCCGGGGGCCGGGCCTGCCGTCGAACAGGCCCGTGCCCGCATCCTCTGTCAGCATGACTACGTACCGCTCGTAACGCCACAAACCGTGCGCAAGGCGGGCGTACCGCCCGCCACACGCCGTCCCGGCGGGCGCGACGGCCGACGGAGCGAGGTGCGGGCATGCGGGTGGCGCTGGCACAGACGGACTGCGCGCTGGGCGAGGTCGACACGAATCTCGCCACCGCGCGCGAAGAGGTCGAGAAATCCGCCGAACAGGGCGCCGACCTCGTCGTCTTCCCCGAACTGAGCCTGCACGGCTACCACCTGGGCGCCCTGTCCCAAGACGTCTCGGTCGAGGCGCAGGACCCACGGCTGCGCGACCTGAGCCTGCTCGGCCCGGACGTGCTCGTGGGCTTCCACGAGCACACAGTCCTGCGCGCCTACAACACGGCCGCCTACTACGCCGGCGGCACGCTGCTGCACGCGCACCGCAAGCTCTACCTCCCGAACTACCTCTCCTGGGAGGAGCGCAAGCACGTCAGCCCGGGCCAGTCGCTGCGCGCATACGGCCTGACGAAGTCGCCCAGCGGCGGCCGCGGCGCGACGCTGGTCTGCAACGACGCCTGGCAGCCGGTGCTGCCCTGGATCGCGGTGCAGGACGGTGCCGAGGTGCTGTTCGTCCCCACCAACAGCGCCGCCAGCCTCGACCCGGAGGCGATGGACACCGGCTCGTACTGGGACACGCTGCTCTCCTACACGGCGCGGATGCTCCAGTGCTGGATCGTCTTCGTCAACCGCGTGGGCAACGAGCACGGCGCCGCCTTCTGGGGCGGCTCCCGGGTGGTGGACCCGCGCGGCACGGTGGTGGCCCAGGCTCCGAAGTGGGAGACCGCGCTGGTCACGGTGGACATCGACCTGTCCGAGGCCCGCCGCCAGCGCCGCGCCGTCCCCCTGGTCGCGGAGGCCCGCCTCGGCCTCATCGACCGCGAGGTGCGGCGCCTGATCGACGAGGGCGGGGACAGCTGACCCGCGGAAAAGCGGTCGTGTGCTCGAACGGAGGAAAGGTCACCCGAACGCTCGCGTGGCGTCGCCCAAGGCGGCAGTGTCGCTCCGCACGAAGGAGGCCCACCGTGGCACTGACCGTTCCGGACCCCGAACCGTGGGCCGCCGATGAGCGCGCACCCGCATCGGCCGAGGATGCCTTCGAAGCGTTGAGCGCGGCAGCCCCCAAGGGATGGCGCGTGGAGCTGATCGAAGGGGAAATCCACGGGGTACCACCTCCCGTGGGCAGGCACGAAGAGATCGTGTCGGAACTCTCGGGGCAGGTGCGCGATCACCGTAAGGACCTGGGGCGCTACACGAACATCGGACTCTCCGTCCCGGGGGGCTCGTCCACCGGGAAGGTGATCCCCGACCTGGCGGTCGCCCCGAAGGGCAGCTTCGACGACGACATCGGCTTCCACGACCCCTCGCCGGTCATGCTGGTCGTCGAGGTGTTCTCGTCCTCGACGGCGGGGAACGACCGCATCAAGAAGCTGCGCGGGTACGCCCGTGCCGGTATCCCCTGTTACCTGCTGATCGACCGTGCCGCCGACCTCGCCACCCTGTGCGCGGAACCCTCCGGCGACCAGTACCTGAACGTGCGCGAGATCAAGCTGGCAGAGAAGGTCATCTCCCTGCCGGACCCCCTCGATTTCGATCTCGACACCACCCAGTTCTGAGCTGACCGGGCGGCCCGCCCCGAGTTCCGCGAACGGGGCGGGCCGTCCCCTCCCCCCTACCAGCTCGACTTCCGCACCCCCGGCAGGAACCCCGCATGCGCCTGCTCGCGGAGCTTGACCCGGGAGAGGCCGAAGGCGCGGAAGTAGCCGCGCGGGCGGCCGTCGACGCTGTCGCGGTTGCGTACGCGGGTGGCGCTCGCGTCGCGCGGCTGGCGGGCGAGTTCGTGCTGGGCGGCCAGCCGCTCCTGCTCCGGTGTGTGCGGATTGCGGATGACGGACTTCAGCAGGGCCCGCCGGGCGGCGTAGCGGGCCACCGTCGCGCGCCGCTTTTCGTTCTTCGCGATCTTGCTCTTCTTGGCCATCAGACCTTCTCCCCTCGTGCGCGGATGCGGGCGACGGCCGCCTCGATCCCGATCGTGTCCACGGTCTTGATCCCCTTCGCGCTGAGCGTGAGGCGGACGTGCCGGCCCTCGCTCGCCAGCCAGTAGCGCTTGCGCTGGATGTTGGGGTCGAAGCGCCGGGACGTGCGGCGGTGCGAGTGCGAGACGGACTTGCCGAAGCCGGGGCTGCGGCCGGTGAGCTGGCAGTGGGCGGACAAGGTCAGCACCTCCTAATGAAAATGGAAACCATTTCTGTATAGTAGCGCCCATGGCCCGCAACGAACTACGACCCGTGATCAAGCTCCGGTCCACGGCCGGCACCGGCTACACCTACGTCACCCGCAAGAACCGCCGGAACGACCCCGACCGGCTGGTGCTGAAGAAGTACGACCCGGTCGCCGGCCGCCACGTCGACTTCCGAGAGGAGCGCTGAGCAGCGTCATGAAGCCTGGAATCCACCCGCCGTACGGGCCCGTCGTCTTCCGCGACCGGGCCGCCGACTACGCCTTCCTGACCCGGTCGACCGCCACCAGCGACAAGACGGTCGAGTGGGAGGACGGCAACACCTACCCGGTCATCGATGTCGAGATCTCCTCGGCGAGCCACCCCTTCTACACGGGGACGGCGCGGGTGCTGGACACCGCGGGCCGCGTCGAGCGGTTCGAGCGCCGGTACGGGAAGCGCGGGGTCCGCTGATGGGCGGCCCGTCGCGGGAGGACGTCGCCGGCCCCGGAGGCGGCGGCGCGGACCGGCTGTCCGTGGTGATCGTCGGCGGGCTGCACTCGGACGCCCGCCGGACCACCGTGGAGCGGTTGCTGCACGCCGTACCCGGCAGCGTCGCACTCCACCACGATCTCGCCTCCGCCGCTGAAGGAACGGTTCGCCGGACCGTGCGGGACGCCGGCGGGGTGCTCGACACGGGCGAGGCGCCGCTGGTCAACGACTGCGCCTGCTGCGCGCTCCGCGAGGACCTGGTCCCCGAGCTGGAGCGGCTGGCCGCCGGACGCACCTGCCGGCTGGCCGTCGTCGAACTGTGGGACTCCGTGGAGCCCAAGGCCATGGCCGAGGTCGTCACCGCCTGCGGCGGCGAGGCCCTCGCGCTGACCGGCGTGCTCACCGCCGTCGATCCTGCGCTGCTGCTGCCGTACCTGGGCTGCGGCGACGACCTGGCCGAGGCCGGACTCGCCGCGGCCGCCTCCGACCAGCGGACCGTCGCGGACACCTGGGCCCGGCAGCTGGAGTACCCGCCGGTGCTCGCCCTCGTGCCGGGCGAGGAGGAGGGCGACGCCGCCGACCTGGCGCTGCTCGCCCAACTGCACCCGACGGCGCGGCTCGTGGACGTCGACTCCCCGGGCGAGCTGGCCGCGGCGGCCCTCGCCGGGTTCGACGTGGAGGCGGCCGCCGCGCGGCAGCACCCGGCGTGCGCGCTGCTGCCCCAGGAGGCCGACGCGGACGGCGTCGGGACGCTCGTCTGGCACCGTACCCGGCCCTTCCACCCGGCCCGGCTGTACGCGGCGCTGGAGGACCTGACCTGTGTGGCGGCCCGCAGCCGTGGCCGGTTCTGGCTGGCGGACCGGCCGGACACGCTGCTGGCCTGGGACGCGGCGGGCGGCGCCCTGTGCGTCGAGAGCGCCGGGCCGTGGCTGGCCGCGCTGCCGGACGCCGCCTGGGACCTGGTGCCGCCGGTACGCCGCGCCGCGGCCGCCCTGGACTGGCACCCCGAGCACGGGGACCGGGCGCAGCACCTGGTCTTCACCTCGCCGGGGCTGGACCGCGACGGGCTGACGTCGCTGCTGGAGACCTGCCTGCTCACGGACGAGGAGTACGCGGGCGGGCCGGGGGCGTGGAAGCGGCTGGCTCCCGCGTTCGACGAACTCCTCGACCCCGTTCCGTAACGTCCCCTGCCCAGCCCAGCCCAGCCCAGCCCAGCCCAGCCCTGCCCTGCCCCGCTGCCGCCGGCCCTCCGCCCCGGCCCGGCCGCGTCCGATCCGTACCGCCCTCAGGAGCACCGATGCCCCGTCGCCACGACCCCCGCAAGAAGACCGCGCCCCGTCCCAATCCGCTGGACGCGGCGAGGATCACCTACATCGACTACAAGGACACCGACCTGTTGCGGAAGTTCGTCTCGGACCGCGGGAAGATCCGCAGCCGCCGGGTCACCAGGGTGAGCGCGCAGCAGCAGCGGCAGCTGGCCCGCGCTGTCAAGAACGCCCGGGAGATGGCGCTGCTGCCGTACACGTCGAAGTGAGGACGGCGCGGCAGCCCACGGCTGTTTGCCGGGTTGCCGCTGCTTACGGAGAAGCCCGGTCCGTGGCCGGCCTTCCACGACACCGCGCGGTGTTGCGGAAGGCCGGTTCTCTTGTTCCGGGGAACTCTGTCGTCCGCCGATACGTCCCGTGAGCATGGAGTTCGACGAGCTGTGACGGGTGCGCCACGGGCCGTCGTGCACGTGCATCCGACCATGCATCGGCATATGAACGCAGCTATGATCCCCATCAGTTGCAGTTGACACCGGTCTCCGCTGTGCGCACTGCTGCTGACAGACCATCACCGACCGCTCAGCGCGCCACGACCCGTCACCGCTGACCACCGCATCCCCCGGGAGACACCTGTGCCCGACGCATACAACGGCATGGCCGCAACGGATCTCCACGGGGTGACCTGGCAGAAGAGCCGGCACAGCAACTCGCAGGGGTCCTGCGTGGAGTTCGCGCGGCTGCCGGGCGGGGAGATCGCCGTACGCAACTCCCGGTTCCCGGAGGGGCCGGCGCTCGTCTACACGCCGGCCGAGGTCGAGGCGATGATCGCGGGCGTCAAGGACGGCGAGTTCGACCACTTGGTCAGGGACTGACCGGTACGGCCTGAATCGGGAGCGGCCGGTACCCGTACCGGTCGAAACGGTCCGGTCCCGGCCGCGCCGGCGCGCCTGCCCGGACGGTCCCGGCCGTCCGGGCAGGCCGGCGGAGGCTCCGTGGCCCCCGGGCCCCGTGCCCCCGAGGCCCCGGAGCCTCCGCCGCTCACGGCAGCCGGAACTGCGCCCACACGATCTTTCCGTGCGGTGCGCCGGCCAGCGGGTGCCAGCCCCAGCCGTCGCTGAAGGAGTCGACCAGGTACAGGCCGCGTCCCGACTCCGCGCCGGCGTCGGCCGTGGCGGCCTCCGGGGACGCGTCGCTGGAGTCGCGTACCGCGCACACCAGCCGCGACGACCACCGCATCAGATGCAGCCGGGCGGGCGGCGCGTCCGCGTCGGGAAGAGGCTCGTACGCGGCGGGCGCGGGCTCGTGCGGGCCGGGGGCGCCGGCCGCGGAGGCGTGCCGCAGCGCGTTGGTGACCAGTTCGGAGACGACCAGGGCGACGCTGTCGAAGATCTCCTCCAGGTCCCACCGGTGCAGGGTCTCGCCGGTGAACTGCCGCGCGCCGCGCACCGATTCGTAGCGGGGGGCCAGCGAGTAGGACACGGATCCGGAGACAGCCAGGGGGTCGACAGGAGGAAAGCCCTGCCATAACGGCTGGAGCATGGTCAAAACCTTGGTCCCCATGCGAGGCACTCCTGGCGTTCGCGGACGTCAAGACCCCGGCCGGGCAGCCGGATCTGGCGGTCTGGCGGATCTTTCCCGAGCGTGCATGCGTGCGCTGTCCATGGTTCCCAATGCGTACGCCAGATGCAAGGGCAGATGCACGTGCACGCGCCCTGTTTGGGGGCGGCCGTGCCACTTCACGCGTATTTCTTCCTACGTGTTCTTGTGGAGGGCCCGCCCGGACCTCCCGCCTCCGTAACCGGATGAGCACTCAACGAAGCCCGGACGTGGCAGACTGCGGGCCACTGTTGGACGGGGTGGGCCATGGGAGGGTCACAAAGGTGTCCGCAAGCGAATCGAGCGGGTCCGTGGTGCGGCGCATCCTGCTGGGGGCACAGCTCCGCAGGCTGCGTGAATCCCGCGGGATCACCCGCGAGGCGGCCGGCTACTCCATCCGCGCGTCCGAGTCGAAGATCAGCCGGATGGAACTGGGCCGGGTCAGCTTCAAGGCACGGGACGTGGAAGACCTGCTCACGCTGTACGGCGTGAACGATCCGCAGGAGCGCGAGGCGCTGCTGGTGCTGGCCCGCGAGGCCAACGTCGCGGGCTGGTGGCACAGTTACGGCGACGTGCTGCCCGGCTGGTTCCAGACATATGTGGGGCTGGAGGGGGCCGCTTCCCTCATCCGCGCCTACGAGGTGCAGTTCGTGCACGGGCTTCTGCAAACGCAGGAGTACGCGCACGCGGTCGTCCGCCGCGGGATGCCGGGAGCGAGCCCGGCGGAGATCGACCGCCGGGTCGCGCTGCGTCTGGAGCGGCAGAAGCTGCTGCTGGCGGAGCGCCCGCCGGAGTTCCACTGCGTGCTCGACGAGGCGGCGCTGCGCCGACCGTACGGCGACCGGGAGGTGATGCGCGGGCAGCTGCGGCACCTGATCGAACTGTCCGAGCGGCCGAATGTGCGCTTGCAGGTGATGCCGTTCAGCTTCGGCGGGCACGCGGGGGAGAGCGGCGCGTTCACCACGCTCGGCTTCCCGGAGCCCGGCCTGCCCGACGTCGTGTACCTGGAACAGCTGACCAGCGCGCTCTATCTCGACAAGCGCGACGAGGTTGCCCAGTACGCGCGGGTGATGGACCGCCTTCAGGAGGACAGTCCCAATCCGGCCGAGACCAGAGACTTGATACGTGGTCTACTCCAACTGACTTAACTCGTAGGTAGCATGAGTTCCCATCAGGAGTCAGCACCCCCCCGGCCGGGGCGCTGTGACCGGCGCCCTGTCCTCCAGATTGGGATTTCGCATGTCCTACTTCGACGAGTTGGCGTACCAGTACATCGGCGGCGAATGGCGGGCCGGAAGCGGCTCGTGGGACATCGTCGATTTCAATCCCTACGACGGGGAGAAGCTGGCGTCCGTCACCGTGGCCACGGTCGACGAGATCGACCAGGCCTACCGCGCCGCCGAACGCGCACAGGGGGAGTGGGGGGCCACCAACCCGTACACCCGCCGGCTGGTCTTCGAACGCGCCCTGCGGATCATCGACGACCGGGAGCGGGAACTGGGTGCCGCAATCGCCGCCGAGGTCGGCGGCACCCACGCCAAGGTGGCTTTCGAACTCCACCTCGTACGGGAATTCCTGCGCGAGGCGATCCAGTTGTCGCTGCGCGCCGAGGGCCGCATACTGCCGTCCCCGGTGGACGGCAAGGAGAACCGGCTCTACCGGCTCCCGGTCGGTGTCGTGGGCGTCATCAGCCCCTTCAACTTCCCCTTCCTGCTGTCGGTCAAGTCGGTGGCGCCCGCGCTCGCCCTCGGCAACGCCGTGGTCCTCAAGCCCCATCAGAACACCCCGGTCTGCGGCGGCGGCCTGGTCGCCAAGGTCTTCGAGGAGGCCGGGCTGCCCCCGGGCCTGCTGAACGTCGTGGTCACCGACATCGCGGAGATCGGTGACGCGCTCATCGAACACCCGGTGCCGAAGGTGATCTCCTTCACCGGCTCCGAGAAGGTCGGCCGCCATGTCGCGACCGTCGCCGCCTCCCACTTCAAGCGCACGATCCTGGAACTGGGCGGCAACAGCGCGCTGGTCGTCCTTGACGACGCCGACATCGACTACGCGGTGGACGCCGCCGTCTTCAGCCGCTTCGTGCACCAGGGGCAGGTCTGCATGGCCGCCAACCGGGTGCTGGTCGACCGGGCGGTGGAGCAGGAGTTCACCGAGAAGTTCGTCGCCAAGGTCAAGACCCTGAAGGTCGGCGACCCGAGCGACCCGGCCACCCACATCGGCCCGCTGATCAACGAGGGACAGGCGGAGGCCGTCGCCGCGGTGGTGGACCGCGCCGTCGCCGAGGGGGGCACCGCGCTCGTCCACGGCGCCGTGCGCGGCACCCTGGTCGCGCCGACCGTGCTGGCCGGGCTGCCGGAGGACTCCGTGGCGCTCACCCAGGAGATCTTCGGGCCGGTGGTGGCGCTGGTGCCGTTCGACGGTGACGACGAGGCCGTACGGATCACCAACGCCTCGCCGTACGGGCTCAGCGGCGCGGTGCACACCGCCGACATCGAGCGGGGCGTGCGGTTCGCCAAGCGCGTCGAGACCGGGATGATCCACATCAATGACGGCACGGTGCACGACGAGCCGATCGTGCCCTTCGGCGGCGAGAAGGCGTCCGGGCTGGGGCGGCTGAACGGTGACGCGATGGTGGAGGCCTTCACCACCACCAAGTGGATCTCCATCCAGCACGGCCGGTCACGGTTCCCGTTCTAGCCGTGCGCCGCTGGGCCGCTGGGCCGCTGGGCCGCTCCAGCCGTCCCCGCCGCCGGCCCCGCCGGGGGATTTTCCCGGGCGGTGGCCGGTTGAGGACCGTACCTGTCCTCAACGCTTCATAAGTTCTTCGTGTCGGGCCGCGGCACCAGCGCCGCGGCCCCCACGAAAGGCGGACCCCATGCCCACTCACGTTCCGGCCGAAGCCCACGGTGACGAGCGCGGCGCGCTCCTGGCCTTCCTGGAGGCGCAGCGCGGCGGACTGCGCCGGGCCGTGCTCGGCCTCACCGACGAACAGGCCGCGCGGAAGCCGTCCGCCAGCGAACTGTCCCTGTCCGGCCTGATCAAGCATGTCGCGGAGGTCGAGCAGGGCTGGGTGGAGACCGCCCAGGAGAAGCCCCACTCCATCGAGCGGGACATGGACAACTGGCACCTGAGCTTCCAGCTGGAGGGCGAGGAGACCGTCGAGTCGACGCTCGCCTTCTGGGACGAGGTGGCCCGTAGGACCGAGGAGTTCGTCCGCGCGCTGCCCGACCTGAACGCCACCTTCCCGCTGCCCGAGGCGCCCTGGTACCCGCCGAACGCGGTGCAGTCGATGCGCTGGCTCCTGCTGCACCTGATCGAGGAGACCGCCCGGCACGCCGGGCACGCGGACGTGATCCGCGAGTCCCTGGACGGCAAGACGGCCTTCACGCTGGTCGACGAGGAGCGGGCGACGCAGGGCTGATCCGGAGGCTGCGGGCGTGGCCGTGGGCGGTGCCTTCAGCCCTACCCGGCCCGCAGGTCCGCCGCCCGGCGCAGCGCGTCGCGCGCGGACTCCCGGTCAGCGGCGCCGAGTTCGACCGCGTCCGCGCGGTCGAGCCAGGGGACGGCCGCGGGCAAGCCGTCCAACTGGGCAGCCATCTCGGCGCGCAGCAGGAGGAGCCGTACGAGCTGGAGCGGGTCAGGCCCGGCGTCGTCACCCGGCCCGTGCTCCAGGGCCCGGTCGATGATCCGGGCCGCCGCGGCGTGGTCCCCCTTGGACTCGCCGAGCAGCGTGGCCTGGTGGAGGGCCCGCGCGTAGCGCTCCTTCGGGACGGGCGGGTAGTCGAAGCTGTCCCCGATCGGCTGGCCGATCCGTATGCAGTTGCCGCCGGGGTCGGTCATCAGGAACTGCCGCACGCCGTACGCCATGTCCTTCAGCGCCCCGATCCGCGGCAGGCCGCGCGTCGGCACCTTGCCGAACGCGGCCTTCAGGCCCGTCCGGAAGGACGAGTAGAGCCCGTCCACGTCGTCGGTCAGCACGTAGCAGGTGCTGTACGAGGTGGCCGGGTCGTGGGCCTTCATCCCGAAGAACTGCAGCTCGATGCCGCGCAGGCGGACGCCGCAGAACGGGTTCGGGGCGGTCTGGTACGAGGTCACCTCGAACCCGAGGGCCTTGTAGAAGTCGAGGACTTCGTCGATGGAGGGGCACGGGAGGATCGGAATCACAGTCTCGGCCATGCCGGGAGCGTACGGCGCGCCGCAGCAGTAATCAAACTTGAATAGCTGATCGGCTAGGCTGGTGGCAGCGCGAGAGCGAGGGATGCGAGGAGACGATGTCGGCGATCCGGCTGTTGGTTCTGGGGGCCGTGCGCCAGCACGGGCGGGCGCACGGCTACCAGGTGCGCAACGATCTGGAGTACTGGGGCGCCCACGAGTGGTCCAACGCCAAACCGGGGTCGATCTACCACGCGCTCAAGCAGCTGGCCAAGCAGGGACTGATGCGCGCGCACGACATCGCGCCCAGCCCGGCCGGCGGCCCGCCGCGTACGGAGTACGAGCTGACCGAGGCGGGCACGCAGGAGTACTTCGCGCTGTTGCGCGCGTCCCTCTCCCAGCACGACCGCAAGGTCGACGAGCTGAGCGCGGCGATCGGCTTCCTCGTGGACCTGCCGCGCGAGGAGGCCGTGGCCCTGCTGAAGGAGCGGGTGCGGGGCCTGGAGGAGTGGCGGCTCTCGGTCACCGAGTACTACACGCCGGCGGACGGCCCGGAGCAGCTGGGCCACATCGGCGAGATCATGAACATGTGGGTGCACGCGGCGGACGGGGGCGCCGAGTGGACGCGGGGGCTGATCGAGCGGATCGAAGGCGGGGCGTACGTGTTCGCGGGGGAGGGGGAGCCGTTCGTGGGGGTGCTGGCGGAGGGGCAGGTGAATCCGTATGCGACGGGGGAGGCGGATCCGGAGTACGGAGATTGATCAGGCCGGACGCCTCCTGACGAGCGCCTGGAGATCGATCTCCACAGGGTACGGAACGTTCGTCACCAACTTGCCGACGTGGGTGGGCCGCTCCGGGCTCGGAGCGTAGACCCCCGCCTCGTGATGCAGCCAGAACTCGTGCACTACGGGCAGGCCGTCCTCGTCGCGCTCGATACGCCAGTAGGAGCGGATGCCGGCTTCGGCGTACAGGGCCGGCTTGCTGAAGCGGTCGGCGAGGCGCGATCCGTCGGACACGACCTCCACTGCGAGTGCGACCTTCTCCACGGGGATCTGGGCCACCGTGTCGATATCGAGCTCCGACTCGTCGAAGACCACCACGTCGGGCTTGGGGGCGTTGCGTTCATCGATCACGGTGCACTGTTCGACGTTGACGGCGAATGGCTCACGACAGGCGCTCTCCAGCTGGTAATACAGCCGATCCCGTACGCGGTTGTGCCACCACACGGCCATTCCTCGGACCACGACATTCCCATCCAGCAGTTCCCATGCGAACGGCAGCTCCGAATCCTTCACCTGGTCAAACGTCCAGCCGCCCGGCGGCGGGTACATCCAGTTCTCCGGGGTGGCCCGCTCTCCCCGCTCCTGCTCGGCTTCTGCGGCCATTGCTGCTCCCATGCACCGGATCGTGAACGTGTTCGTGGCCTCACGTCCCGAGAACGACCGTAGCGCCACCCGCACGAGTGACGCAGGACGGCGCGCCCTTCAGGGCCCTCAGTGGTGGAACGCGGTGTCCCGCCCCGCCCGTCCCCCCAAAGGTCCGCCCTGCGCCCGAAGTTCCGGAAGCAACCGCTCCAGATCGGCCACGAACAGATCACTCAGATCGTGCGAGAAGCCGTTGCGGCAGACGATCCGCAGGACGGACAGGTCGTCGCGGTCGGGCGGGAAGGTGTACGCCGGGATGAGCCAGCCGCGCTCCCGCATCCGGCGGGACACGTCGAAGACGTCGAAGTTCCGTACGCCGTCGGCCGTGGTGAAGGCGAAGACGGGCAGTTCGTCGCCGCGGGTCAACAGGCGGAAGTCGCCCAGCGCGCCGATCCGGTCGGCGAGCGAGCGGGCCACGTCGCGGGTGGTCTGCTGTACGGCGCGGTAGCCCTCCCGGCCCAGCCGCAGGAACGTGTAGTACTGGGCGACGACCTGGGCTCCGGGCCGGGAGAAGTTGAGGGCGAAGGTGGGCATGTCGCCGCCCAGGTAGTCGACGTGGAAGACCAGTTCCTCCGGCAGGGCCTGCCGGTCGCGCCACAGGGCCCAGCCCACGCCGGGGTAGACGAGCCCGTACTTGTGGCCCGAGGTGTTGACGGAGGCCACGCGCGGCAGCCGGAAGTCCCACACCAGGCCGGGGTCCAGGAAGGGCGCGATCATGCCGCCGGAGGCCGCGTCCACGTGGACGGGGATGTCCAGACCGGTACGTTCCTGGAGGTCGTCAAGGGCCGCGCAGATCTCCGCCACCGGCTCGTACGAACCGTCGAAGGTCGAGCCGAGGACGGCCACGACGCCGATGGTGTTCTCGTCGCAGAGCGCGGCGGCGGACTCGCCGTCCAGGTGGAAGCGGTCGCCGCGCATGGGCACCTGCCGGGCCTCCACCTCCCAGAACGTACAGAACTTCTCCCAGCAGACCTGCACGTTCGCGCCCATGACCAGGTTGGGCCGCGCGCTCGCCGGATAGCGGTCGGCGTTCGCGCGGGACCAGCGGCGTTTGAGGGCCATCCCGGCGAGCATGCACGCCTCGCTGGAGCCGGTCGTCGAGCAGCCGACGGCGGCGGTCGGGTCGGGGGCGTGCCAGAGGTCGGCGAGCATGGCGACGCACCGTTGCTCCAGGTCGGCGGTGCGCGGGTACTCGTCCTTGTCGATCATGTTCTTGTCGCGGCACTCCGCCATCAGGACGTCGGCGTGCGGCTCCATCCAGGTGGTGACGAAAGTGGCCAGATTCAGCCGGGAATTGCCGTCCAGCATCAGTTCGTCGTGCACGAGCTGGTAAGCCGCGCGCGGGGCGGTGGGGCCGTCCGGCAGAGTGTGCCGGGGCGGGGCCGTGGCCATGCCCGCGACCGGGTCGGCCTCGCCGTAGAAGGGGTTGACCGACAGATGCTGCCTGCCGTCCTTGGCGTCTGATCCCTCGTGGAGTGGCATGGTGCGCGCGTACCCTCAGCCGTCCGCGGGAAGCCCTGCCTCCAGGGCGCGGGTGAACTTCACGACATGCCGTTCCCGGGCGCCGGCGGTGGCCCGCGACGCCGGCTCGGCGGCCTTGCGGAGCCGCACCGAGGCGCCGGCCTTCTCGGCGGTTTCCGCGGCGGTCTTGGCACGCCCGGCGACCGTACCGGTCGAGGAGTAGTGGACGACGGCGAGTCGGACGGTGGTGCGTGCGCTGGGCTCGGACATGACGACACCTCCTACGGTGGCGACGATACGTGCATAAGGGGTATTCGGCGCGCCCGCGTACACGCCTGCGTACGCACCCGTACACGCGCCCCCTCCCCGAACCCGCGCCCGCCTCCCGCTTCCGATCGCGGCAGACGCCCGAACGTCAGGCGCCCCGCCCCCTGTCGCGCGGCATGGATGACCCCTCAACAACCGCGCCCCCGGCCCGCATTGCGCAGGTATTGCGCCAACCCGTACGGGAACTTAGTTTTGCCTGACTTATCGCGCGGGACGGGGGACACGGATCCGCCGGACCGCCGTGCCGTCACCCGGCCGCCGGTCCGGCGCGGGAGCGGTGCCCGACGCGACCCGAAGGAGCCGACGTGGAAGCGAACGAGGAACGGGCGACGCCGGCCCGCGAGGCCCGCGCCACCGTCTCCCGGCTGCTGTTCGGGCAGCTGGCCACGTACGCCGTGGGCGCCGCCGCCCGGCTGGGCGTGCTGGACCGCATCGGTGACGGCACCCGTACGGCGGCCGACGTGGCGGCCGCGTGCGGCACCGACCCGCAGGCCACCCTGCGCCTGCTGCGCGCCCTGGCCGCCCTGGACCTGCTCACCGAACACGAGGCGGGCGTCTTCGAGGCCACCGCCGCCGGGGCGCTGCTGCGCCGCGACGCCCCCGACTCGATGGCCACCCTGGCCCGCGTCTTCTGCGAGCCGTTCATGACCCGCGCCCGGGAGCGGGTGGAGGACAGCGTGCGCAGCGGCGCGCCGGCCTTCGACACGATCTTCGGTACGGACTTCTTCAGCCACCTCAAGGGCGAACCGGAGCTGTCGCGGGCGTTCAACACCGCGATGGGCCAGCGCACCCACACCGCCGCCCAGCACGTACCGCCCCACTTCGACTTCGGCCGCTTCACCACCATCGTCGACGTGGGCGGCGGCGACGGCACCCTGCTCGCCGCGATCCTGCGCGCCCACCCCGCGCCGCGCGGCATGATCTACGACAGCGCCGAGGGCCTCGCCCAGGCCCCCGCGAAACTGGCCGCCGCGGGGGTCGCCGACCGCGTGACACTGAAAACCGGCGACTTCTTCGCGTCCGCGCCGCCCGGCGGCGACCTGTACCTCCTCAAGAGCGTCATCCACGACTGGAACGACGAGCGGTGCGCGGGCATCCTGGGCCACATCCGGGCGGTGCTGCCGCCGGACGGCCGACTGCTGATCATCGAGCCGGTCCTCACCGACACGGTACGGCCCGGCGCGACCGCCCTGCCCTACATGAGCGACCTCAACATGCTGGTCACCGTCGGCGGCCGGGAACGCACCCGCGCCGACTTCGAGGATCTGTGCGCCACGGCCGGCTTCAAAATCACCGGCGTCACTCCGCTGCCGACCGCGGATGCGTTGTTCGTGATCGAGGCCGCTGGGATCTGACCGGTACGGAGTCGGTACGGGTACGGACCGGGCGGGGCCCGCCGCACAGGTCACCATGCCGGCTCCGCCCACCCGATTTTTCCGAGCGGACGGTCGGCCACGCCCCAACTGTCTGCGAGAGCTCCGACGATGAGCAGGCCACGGCCTCTTTGGCGGGCTGGTTTACGGGGCTTGTGACGGGGGCGGCGCCGGGGCGCAGCATGTACCTGAATCTGCACTCCGCCCGTGAAAGCGCACATGGTTACGGCTACGGAGCCCCCTGGCTCGGCTCCGTGGCGGCAGGCGTCGGTGACGAGTTCGCTGACGAGAAATTCGACCAGGGCGACCTGTCCTTCGGCGATGCCGGGCACGGATTGCTCGACGACTTGCCGGGCGTACGCGCGAGCCCGCCCGACGCTGCCGGCCGTACCGGGAAACCTTCGCTGCGGGGCGGGAGCGAAAAAGGCACCGAGCGTGGCTACGGAGGTGCCTTGGTCCTGGGTGTTCTCCTTCAGCGGCGCCGAAGTCGCGGCATTCCGGGTGGCCTGCGGCGCTCGACTCGGCCGGGCCGACTGGATCACTGCCGCACACGACGAAGCCGGCGCGGTACTGGCGTCGGGGCATGAGAAGCAGCGGGCGCTTCTCATGCCGGACATCGCTTCCGGGCACTTGGCGTCCGGTCGGATCGACGGGGTCGTGTCGGGGCCCGCACGGATCAGGGTTCTCCCCGTCCCGCGTGACGGTCGGCCCCCGTGGACCGGGCTTACCTTGCCAGCCGTCGCATCAGCCCGAACTCGCCAGTGAAAGCTTCGCCGCGAAGCCCAGGAATGCCGCGCCCGCGCCGGCCGAGAGGCCTGCGGTCAGGCGTTTGCGGCGGCGGAAGGTGGCGGCCAGGTAAGTGCCGCTGAAGATGAGGATCGAGAGGTAGGTGAGGCTGAAGAGCTGGGCCCAGGCGCCGAGGGTGAGGAAGGAGAGGACGGGGTGGGCGTAGGCGGGGTCGACGAACTGGACGAAGAAGGAGATGAAGAAAAGGATCGCCTTGGGGTTGAGGAGGCTGATGACCAGGGCCCGGCGGTACGGGCGTTCGCGGGCTTCCTTGGTGGCGGGGGTTTCGCCGGACGTGGCCTGCTTGCGGAGGGACCTGGCCGTTTCCCGGTTGCGCCACAGGGCCCACGCGCCGCGCAGCATTCCCACCGCCAGCCAGGTGAGATAGCCCGCGCCGGCGAATTTGACGAGGGTGAAGAGGACCGGGCTGGCCTGTAGGAGCGAGGCCACGCCGCCTGCTGACAGGGTCATCAGGACGGTGTCGCCGCACAGTACGCCGGCCGCCGCGCGATAGGCGACGCGCGGGCCGCGGCGGGCGGCCACGGAGACGACGTACAGCGAGTTCGGGCCCGGCAGCAGAATGATGAGCGCGAGGCCCGCCAGGTAGGTCGGAAGATCGGTTATCCCCAGCATGGCGGCAGGATGCCATTCGTGTCCCGTGCGTCCCACAGGTTTCCGGTATACGGACTTGCACCTCACGTGGCGTGAGGATTCATCGTGGAGTGCGTACCGAGAGGGACAAGGGAAGGAGGGCGGGAAGGTGGGTTATTCGGTGGGGCAGGTCGCCGGGTTCGCCGGGGTGACGGTGCGTACGTTGCACCACTACGACGAGATCGGGCTGCTGGTTCCGGGGGAGCGCAGTCACGCGGGGCACCGGCGCTACGGCGACGCCGATCTCGACCGGCTCCAGCAGATCCTGTTCTACCGGGAGCTCGGCTTCCCGCTCGACGAGGTGGCGGCCCTCCTGGACGATCCGGACGCGGACCCGCGGGAGCACCTGCGGCGGCAGCACGCGCTGCTCAGCGCCCGGATCGGCAAGCTCCAGGCGATGGCCGCCGCCGTCGAACACGCGATGGAGGCACGCAAGATGGGCGTCAATCTCACACCCGAGGAGAAGTTCGAGGTGTTCGGGGACTTCGATCCGGACGACTACGCGGACGAGGTGCGCGAGCGCTGGGGGAGCAGCGAGGCGTACCAGGAGTCGCAGCGGCGGACGGCCTCGTACACCAAGGAGGACTGGAAGCGGCTGACGGAGGAGTTCGACGCCGTCCACCGGAAGATGGCCGAGGTGATGGCGGGCGGGCTGCCCGCGGACTCGGCCGAGGCGATGGACGTGGCCGAGGAGCACCGCCGGTTCATCTCGTCCGGCTACTACGACTGCTCGCACGAGATGCACACCTGCCTCGGCGAGATGTACGTCGCGGACGAGCGCTTCACCGCCACCTACGAGGCCATCCGGCCGGGGCTGGCGGTGTACATGCGGGACGCGATGCTGGCCAACGCGGTCCGTATGAGTTGAGTCCGTAGGGGGCCGAGTGCGTATGGCGGTCGAGCCGGACGGGGGCCGGGTCCGTACGGGGCGGGGGAGTGCGTCCCCGGCCCCGCACGGGCGGGGCGGTGTCCGGCGGGGTTCCGAGTGGGCTCAGGCGTTCTTCGGGGTGATCACGACGGCGGTGCCGTACGCGCAGACCTCCGTGCCGACGTCGGCCGCCTCCGTCACGTCGAAGCGGAACATCAGCACCGCGTTCGCGCCGCGCGCCCGCGCCTGTTCCACCAGCCGTTCCATCGCCTGGTTGCGGGTCTCCACGAGCGTCTTGGTCAGGCCTTTCAGCTCGCCGCCGATCATCGACTTCAGCCCGGCCCCGATCTGGCTGCCCAGGTGCCGGGAGCGCACCGTCAGGCCGAAGACCTCGCCGACGACCCGCTGCACCTCGTAGCCGGGGACGTCGTTGGTCGTCACCACCAGCACGTCGGCCTGCGCGGCCTGGCCGCCGCCGAACTCCTCGATGCCCATCGTGTGTCCCGTCCCTCCGTACGGTGAGCCGCCTGGAGGCGGGCTCCTCGCGGGGAGCGTCTCATGGGGGAGCGCCGGGTGGGGGGAATCGGGCGTGTCGGGGAGGGTGGGGGCGGTTGTGTCCGGCCATGGCGGAGACGGAGAGGGCGAGGGGGAGGGAGAGACGCGGCTTTTGTCGCTCGTACGGATGTGGAGGGGCGGGGCCGTACGGAGGCGGCGGAGCCCGCGGCGGGGCGTCCTCGTCCGGCCGTGGCGGGGTCCGGCGCGGGGCGTGCGGGGGCCGCGACGGGCGGCTGGAACCATGGCCCGTCATCCGGCGTTGATAGCTTTGGGCCGCACACTGCGCCTGCATTCCGTCGTACCGCACGATCCGGCGCCCTCGACCCAGGAGCCTTCACCCCGTGAATACTCTCGCGCTCGGCCCCCAGTGGCTGGACCCGGACTACCTGATCGGCACGTTCGGGCTGATCGGCGTGCTGATCATCGTCTTCGCGGAGTCCGGCCTGCTGATCGGCTTCTTCCTGCCGGGCGACTCGCTCCTGTTCACCACCGGCCTGCTGGTGACGACCGACAAGCTGGACAAGCCGCTGTGGCTGGTGTGCCTGCTGATCGTGCTCGCGGCGGTCCTCGGTGACCAGGCCGGCTATCTCTTCGGCCGCAAGGTCGGGCCCTCGCTGTTCAAGCGCCCGGACTCCAAGCTCTTCAAGCAGGAGAACGTGGAGAAGGCGCACGAGTTCTTCGAGAAGCACGGACCGAAGTCGCTGATCCTGGCCCGCTTCGTGCCGATCGTGCGGACCTTCACGCCGATCATCGCGGGCGTGAGCAAGATGAACTACCGCTCGTTCATCACCTTCAACGTCATCGGCGGCACCCTCTGGGGCGCCGGTGTCACCCTCCTCGGCGCCTCGCTGGGCAACATCGAGTTCGTCCACCAGCACATCGAGCTGATCCTCGTCGCGATCGTGCTGATCTCGGTCGTCCCGATCGTCATCGAGTACCTGCGCGCCCGCGGCAAGAACAAGAAGGCCGCCGCCGAGCAGCCGTACGACCCGACGGGCGCCGTCCAGCCGCCCCGCCAGCCGGGCAACGACGGCCGCCGCGGCCGGCACGCCAAGCGCTGAGCGCCGAGCCCGATCGGCGGTACCGCCGGCGGGTGGCGTACGGGACCCTGCGTACGGCGGTGCCGGTGATCCGCAGACAAACGGTCCCGGTGACCGCCGAGCGACGCCTATGGTGCCGCCGGGCCGGGATTCACGGGTTTCCCCTGGGAAGCAGGGGACACTCGCAGCTCATATGAACCTCAGTAAGGGCCCCGCCACGCGCGCCCCTGCCGACCATCAGGCATCGTGTCCTTGACGGTCGGCAGGAGGCGTACGAGGAGCGAAGAGACGTGGCGTCGGACGCACAGCGGGGCCAGCGCGGAACCAACGGCACGAACGGGAAGAACGGCGTGAACGGCGTCAAAGGCGCACACGGCGCCAGCAATGGTACGAACGGCGGAAGCGAGCAGCCCGAGGACCGCAAGCTCCAGTCGGACGAGGCGCGCAGCGCCTTCACCCCGCCGCCCGGCATGCCGTACCCGCAGGTCCCGGAGGAGGAGCACCCCACCTCCGAGTTCGCCCTCCCCGACGGTCTGAAGACGGAGGCGCCGGCCGAGCCGGAAGGCTCCGCCTTCACCCCGCCCGCCGGCACCAGCAGCACCACCGGTCAGCACCAGCTGCCCGACCGGACGCCGGCGGGCTGGCCCGCCTTCACGCCGCCGCACGGCATCCCCGTGATCAGCCTGACCAAGCAGACGCCCTGGCAGGACCGGATGCGCACGATGCTGCGGATGCCGGTCGGCGAGCGGCCGGTCCCCGAGCGGGTGGAGCGCGCCGAGGAGAGCGGTCCCGCGGTGCCGCGCGTCCTGGACCTGACCCTGCGGATCGGCGAGATCCTGCTGGCCGGCGGCGAGGGCGCGGAGGACGTGGAAGCCGCGATGTTCGGCGTCGCACACGCGTACGGGCTGGAGCGCGTCGAGCCGACCGTCACCTTCACGCTGCTGTCGATCTCCTACCAGCCGTCGCTGGTCGACGACCCGGTGACGGCCAGCCGCACGGTACGGCGGCGCGGGGTGGACTACACGCGGCTCTCCGCGGTGTTCCGCCTCGTGGACGACATCACCTCCGACGGCATCACCCTGGAGGAGGCGTACCGCGGCCTGGCCGAGATCCGGCGGAACCGGCACCCCTTCCCGAGCTGGTCGCTGACCATCGCCTCCGGGCTGCTGTCCGGCGCGGCGAGCATGCTGGTCGGCGGCGGGGCGATCGTCTTCATCGCGGCCATGGTCGGCTCGATGCTGGGCGACCGGCTGGCCTGGCTGGCGTCCAGCCGCGGGCTGCCGGAGTTCTACCAGTTCGTGGTCGCCGCCATGCCGCCGGCCGCCATAGGGGTCGCCCTCAGCTTCTCGCACGTCGCCGTGCAGGCGTCCGCGGTGATCACCGGTGGGCTGTTCGCGCTGATCCCGGGGCGGGCGCTGGTGGCCGCCGTGCAGGACGGTCTGACGGGGTACTACATCACCGCGTCGGCCCGCTTGCTGGAGGTCGGCTACCTCATCGTCGGCATCGTCATCGGGGTGCTCGCCGCGCTCTACATCGGGCTCCAGCTCAATCCGGAGTACCTCTACCCGGCCGCCGGGTTCGCGTCGTTCAACGATCCGCCGGTCCAGATCGCGGCCGCGATGATGCTGGCGCTGGCCTTCTGCGTACTGCTCCAGCAGGAACGTCACACCGTGCTGCTCGCCACGCTCAACGGCGGTGTCGCGTGGGTCGTGTACGGGGCGCTCGCCAACGTCAGCGGCATGAACGCGGTGCCCGCCACGGCCATCGCGGCCGGTCTCGTCGGCCTCTTCGGGCAGCTCCTGAGCCGTTACCGGTACGCGTCCGCGCTGCCGTACGTGACCGCCGCGATCGGGCCGCTGCTGCCCGGTAGCGCCACGTACTTCGGGCTGCTCAACTTCGCCCAGGGCGACATCGGCCCCGGCGTCTCGTCCCTGATCAAGGCCGCCTCGCTGGCCCTGGCCATCGCGGTCGGCGTGAACCTCGGCGGCGAGGTGGCCCGCCTCTTCATGAAGGCCCCCGGCGTCACCCAGGAAGAGCCGGGCGAACGGCGCGCCGCGAAGCGGACGCGGGGCTTCTGAGGGGCCGCGGCGCCCGGGGAAGAGGGAACTGCCCGCCACGCCGGCAGCTCCGGCCGTCCGCGGAAAAAGCGCCGGACAGCCAACGCCGGGCACCCAACAAAGCAATTAACTGACGCCGGTCGCGTACGGCCGCTCCACCGCTGAATGGCGTGCGCCGGCGCGGAAATTAACGCATAACTTTACGGCGGGACGCCGTGCTACTTTCGGCCCTCCTGATGACCGGCCCCCACGAGGCAGGGAATTTTTTCCGGCCGCGCGTGCGGCGCGGCCGTCGTCCGACCGGGGGAGCACTCATGGCGAAACGTGCCGGGAACGCGGGGCCGGCCGGCGAGGCCGGACACCGTGCCGGAAAAGGCGCCGGTGCGGTGGCGAGCGTGTTCAAGCAGCACAGCGCCCTGCTGATGGCGGGCGTGCTCCTGGGGCTGCTGGGGGTGGCCGCCTCGCTCACCCAGCCCTGGGCCATCGGAGAACTGATCGCGGCGGCGGGTTCGGGTGACCCGCTCGGCCTGCCCATCGGCCGGCTCGTCGGCCTTTTCTGCGCGGGCGCGCTTTTCTCCTCGCTCCAGTCCTATGTGATCGGGCGGGCCGGGGAGAATATCGTCCACAGTGTCCGCCGGCTGGTGACGGAACGGCTGCTGCGGGCCGACCTCGCCGCATTCGGAAAACATCCGCAGGGCGACATCCTGACCCGCGCGGTCACCGACACCTCGCTGGTGAAGATCGCCCTTTCGCAGAGCCTTGCGCAGCTGATCACCAGTGGCGCCACCGTGACCGGCGGCGTCGTCCTGATGTTCGTCATCGACCCGTGGCTGATGCTCATCACCATGAGCTGCCTCGGGGCCGCCGCCGTCGTCTCCCTGGTGCTCGCCCGCAAGCTGCGCAAGGCGGCCCTGCAGAACCGCGACGACACCGGAGAGTTCGGCAGCGACATCCAGCGCGTACTCTCCGCGCTGCCCACGGTCAAGGCGTCCCGCGCCGAGTCCCGCGAGACCGCCCGTATCGGCGGGCTGGCCGGGAAGGCGCGGCGCTCGGGCATCCGGGTCAACGCCTACAACGCCCTGCTGGTCCCGTCGATGAACGTCGGCACGCAGGGCGCGCTCGCCGTCGTCGTGGGCGTCGGCATGACGTGGGTGGCGCGCGGCGAGATGGACATGGCCGTCCTGACCACGTTCATCATGTACCTGTTCCAGCTGGTGTCGCCGCTGGTGATGTTCTTCATGGCGGTGGGCCAGTTCGTGCAGGGCCGGGCCGCCATCCAGCGGGTCGACGAGCTGGTCGCGCTGCCCCAGGAGGGCGGCGGGACGGCGGCCGTCGGGGGAGCCAGTGGTACGGCGGGCGCGAGGCGCCCGGCGTCCGGCGCGTGGCCGGGGCAGGACCCGCCGGCGGTCGAGTTCCGCGACGTACGGTTCGCCTACCGGCGCGGCCGGCAGGAGGACCGGACGCAGGTGCTCCACGGCGTCTCCTTCAGCGTGCCGGCGCGTGGGCTGACGGCGGTGGTCGGGCCCTCGGGTGCGGGCAAGTCCACCCTGTTCCAGCTGATCGAACGTTTCTACCCGCCGGACGGCGGCCGCATCCTGCTCGGTGGTCAGCCGGTCGAAACGCTGCCGCTCGACACCGTCCGGGGCCTGGTCGGCTACGTCCAGCAGGACAGCGCGGCCATGCGCGGCACCGTGCGGGAGAACCTGACGTACGCCAATCCGCACGCCGGCGAGGACGCCGTCCGGGAGGCGGTGGAGATGGCCGGCCTCGGCTCCGTGGTCGCCGGCCTCCCGCAGGGCCTGGACACCGAACTCGGCGACCAGGGCAGCGGACTGTCCGGCGGTCAGCGCCAGCGGCTGTGCATCGCCCGCACGCTGCTGCAGAAGCCCGCGGTCATGTTGCTGGACGAAGCCACCTCCCACCTGGACTCGGACTCCGAACGCGACTTCCGCGACGTGCTGCGCCGGGTCTCCCGGCAGTGCGCGGTCGTCGCCATCGCCCACCGGATATCCACGGTGATCGACGCCGAGCAGATCGTGGTGCTGGAGGGGGGCAGCGTCCGGGCCACCGGCGCCCATCAGGAGCTGATGGAGCGCGACGGGCTCTACCGCAGGCTGGCGGGCTCGCAACTGCACGCGGGGCCCGGCCTGGCCGGCGCGGCGGGCCTCGTCGGCACGGCGGGTCTCGTCGGCGCGGCGGCCGGTCCGGCGCGCGGGGAACCGGAGACGGCGGCGCACTTCATGACGGCCGGCGGGCCCCCGGCGGGCCGTCCCGGCGGACCTCCGGTGCCCCGGCCCGGTGAGCAGACGATGCGGCTCCAGCCCGTCCGGGGCGGCGAGCAGACGATGCGGCTGCGGCCCGTCAGCAGTGAGGAGCAGCGATGAGCACCAAGAACAGCCCCGACGTCGCCATCGTGGGCACCGGCCCCAACGGCCTCGCGGCCGGAGTGGTCCTGGCCCGCGCGGGCCTGCGCGTGGAGCTGTACGAGGCGGCCGAGTCGATCGGGGGAGGGCTGCGCACCGCCTCCCTCTTCGACAGCGATGTCGTGCACGACATCTGCTCGGCCGTCCACCCCATGGCCGCCGCTTCGCCGTTCTTCCGCGCGTTCGACCTGGCGGGCCGAGGGGTCGAACTCCTGCAACCGGAGATCAGTTACGCCCATCCGCTGGAGGGGGGCCGCGCTGCCCTGGCGCACCGGTCGCTGGCCGAGACCTGCGAGCACCTGGGGCCCGACGGCCCTCGCTGGCGGCGGCTGCTGGGGCCGCTGCTGGAGCACAGCGAAGCGGTCGTCGACCTGATTCTCTCCGGGCAGCGCAGTCTGCCTCGGGATCCTGCGGCCGCGCTGCTGCTGGCGAGCCGGGTGGCCTTGCACGGCAGCGCGCTGGGCGCGGCCCGCTTCCAGGGCGAGGAGGCACCTGCGCTGCTCACCGGTGTCGCCGCGCACGCAGTCGGCAAGCTGCCGAGTCTCGCGTCCGGCGCGGTGGCCATGCTGCTCGGTCACTTGGCGCACGGGACGGGGTGGCCGCTGCCGCGCGGCGGCAGTGGCCGGATAGCGGAGGCGATGGCCGAGGACATCGTCGGGCACGGTGGCGTCTTCCACACCGGGCACTCCGTACGGGACCTGGCGGAACTGCGCGGCGCGCGAGCGGTACTGCTCGACACCAGCCCCAAGGGCTTTCTGGCCCTCGCAGGCAACCGGCTGCCGCGCGCTTACGCCCGCTCCCTGGAACGCTTCCGTTACGGCCCGGGCGCCGCCAAGGTCGACTTCCTGGTCTCCGAGCCGATCCCCTGGTCCGAACCGGCCGTGGGCCGCGCCGGAACGGTGCATCTGGGCGGCACCCACACCGAGATGGTCCGGCAGGAGACGGCGAACGCCCGTGGAGTACGCACCCAGAACCCCTTCGTCCTGGTCGTGGACCCGGCGGTGGCCGACCCGGGGCGCGCGCTGCCCGGCAAGCGCCCGGTGTGGGCGTACGCGCACGTACCGAACGGCGATCCCACCGACCCCTTCGACCGCGTCTGCGCGCAGATCGAGCGCTACGCCCCCGGCTTCCGGGACACGGTCCTCGCACACCGCTCCGTGCCCGCCGCCGCGTACGAGGACTACAACCCCAACTACGTCGGCGGGGACATCGGCTCCGGCGCGATGACGCTCTACCAGAGCATCGCGCGGCCCGCCCCGCGCCTCGACCCGTACCGCACACCGCTGCCGGGCGTCTTCCTGTGCTCCTCGGCCACCCCTCCGGGGCCCAGCGTGCACGGCATGTCCGGCTGTCTGGCCGCGCTCTCCGCGCTCCGGCACCGCTTCGGCACGCGTGAGGTGCCCGGCCTGGCGCCCGGGCCGGTGAATTTCTCCTGTTCGTCGGGCCTTTTCGGTTCTGTGCCCGTATAACGGGATTTTCTGTCACTGAAATGGCGCGGTATCGGCAAAGCGTTGCCCGTCGTCACGCCATGTCGTTTATGCAGTCCATACCTTGAGACATTGGCCTCAGAAGTCACCTGCCTGCAAGAAGGGTTTAATGCACTCCTAAACGGCGCGCATGTCCGTTTGATACGGTGACGAATGAAGCGCTGTCCCCCCACACATGCGCCGTTGCGGCGTTACTGCTGGACGTAAGGCTCTGCCGGTCCGACTGCCGAGCAGTTGACCGCGGTTTCCCTGCGGTCGGCCTGGCTGACGTATTTCCGTCGCGTCCCGTTCCGGCGCCCCTGCGTCACGACGCTCCCATCGGCATGACAGTGGGGACATAGAGAAGGGGAAAACGGGTGGAAAACGGGGTTGAGGACATCGGCTACGGCCGGCAGTTCGAGGGGTGGTACGACCGGCTGCTCCCGGACGAGCGGCTCACGGCCGAAGCGGTGGCCGGGCTGCTGGCCCGCCACCCCGCGCCGGAGGCGGGGACCATCGAATTCGGCGTCGGTACGGGACGGATAGCCATCCCGCTCGCGCAGCGGACCGGCCAGGTGACCGGCGTGGACTCCTCGCCGGAAATGCTGGACGCGCTGCGCGTCAAACTGAAGGACCTGAAGGACGGCGGCACCGTCACCCCGGTGCACGGGGACATCCGCACCTACACCTCGGACTCCCGGTACGGGCTGGTGTACTGCGTCTGCGCGACCCTGTCGGTCCTGACCACGCCGGAGGACCAGCGGCGGGCGGTGGGGCGAGCGGCCGACCTCCTGGTCCCCGGCGGCCGGCTGCTGATCGAGACGCACAACAAGCCGCCGGTCCTGGCGCTGCACGAGGGGCTGACCCGCACCACCTACTTCGTCCCGTACCCGGAGCCGGGTACGGGTGTGCAGACCCACTCCACCCTGCTCGCCGGCGGCCTGTGGCACTGCTCGCACATCCTGTACCAGGCCGACGGCACCACCAGGGTGGGCAGCGAACTCACCCGCCTGACCACGCCGGACGAGGTCGACGGCTACGCCCGCGCGGCCGGGCTGGAGCCCGAGGCCCGTATGTCGCGCTGGGACGGCACCCCCTACAGCGACCGCGCCCCGCTGTTCATCTGCAGCTACGTCAAGCCCTGACAGCAGCAGACACACCGAGACGCGGATGACAGAAGGGGGATCGACGTGGGACGTCCGCCGATATTGCCGACGGATCAGAAGTTCGCTCTGGTACTCAGGGTGCTCACCGGTGAACTGACCGCGGCGGAGGCCGCGCGCAACGCCGGGGTGTCCGAGCAGTCCGTATCCAATTGGCGTCGCCAGTTTATTGAGGGAGCCCGGGCCGGCCTTGCCGGTGAAGGCGGCAGGGACACCGAGGACGCCTCCCGGGTGGCTGAGCTGACTCAAGAAAATGCCACGCTCAAAGCCACGATCGGCGAGCTGTACATAGAACTCCGTAAGTACGGCAGGAGTATGGCCGGCCGCGCCCCGGTACGCGGTGGCAGGACCGCCCGGTCCCAAGATTCAAGTAACCCGTTATTTTATCCCGGCGCTGCGTGCTAGCTTTCCGGGCATCAGTCGCTTCGAATCACGGGGGAGGGAATGTGGCGTCTTTGGAGCGCCAGTTTGGCGTAGGTATGGCCGGACTGGCCGGCGCGAGTCTGCTGACCGGCGCGGTAATGCGGTGCAAAGGCAGACGAGAACGTGCGCGTCGCTACATGCTGCATGAAAGGCCCGACGGCAGCCTCGTAGAGGTCGACGTCCGTATTCCTCCGCAGGCCCGGCGCGTCGTACTGCTCGACAACGGGCTGGGGACGCCCCACGAATACTGGGACTGGGTCTGCGAAGCGCTTCCCCCGGACATGGGGTACGTGAAGTTCAACCGCCCCGGATACGGGCTCAGCTCATCGGCCGCCGGTTACGGCCTGGAGCAGCACTTCACGCTGCTTCAGGAACTGCGCGAAACCTTCACCGGCGACCTTCCGATGGTGCTCGCCGGTCACTCCCTCGGCGGATATCTCGTCGCCGCCTACGCGTCGCGCCACCCCGGCGCGGCGCGGGGCGTGACCTCGGTGGTCATGGTCGACGCCACCGATGTGGCGCATCTGCGCAGCTCCCGGCGTTCCGAGGTCGACCGCTGGTCCCGGCAGTCGATGCTCATGGAGCGGGCGTACGCCATGGCGGGGGTGGCGGCCTTCCGGCCCGCCCTGAACAAGTTCGAGACCTACCGCCAGGAGATCAACCGCAGCTCCCGGGCGTTCCTGGCGGAGCCCCGGACCTGGGCCCTGGCCCACCGGGACTACCGGGACGCGATGACCTACCCGGAACTCACCTCGCTGGACCTGCCGCTGACCGTGGTCACGGCGGAGAACAACCACGGTGACAACGACGCGCACCGCGTGGTCCAGGCCAGGATGACCACCCTTTCCGAGCGGTCCCGGCACCGCTTCGTCGAGGGCTCCGACCACGAGACGATCCTCTCCGTCCAGGTCTTCGCCGAGCAGGTGGCGGAGGCGATCGCCGACGAGCCGCCGGCCGGGCGGGCCGACGGGGAGAGCGGGCGGGCCACCGGTGACCGGCCGGCCGAGGAGAACGGCGGTACGGGAGAGGAGCTGACGTCGGCATGAACGTGACCACGGAACGCGTGAAGACGGCCGCCGTCACGGCTTCGCTCGCCGCCTGGCTCGTCGCGACGGCCGCGGCACAGCTGCCCGAGACACGCTTCGACAACATCCTGTGGTGCGGGAAGCTGCGCATCCCGACGCCGAACTGGCGTTTCTTCGGGCCGAATCCCGGAGTCAAGGACTGCCACCTGCTCTACCGGGACATCGCGGACGGCGAGCCGGGGGAGTGGCAGGAGATCCCGGTCACCCGCGACCGACCCTGGTACGCCCTGGCCTGGAACGCCCGTAACCGGTCCCCCAAGGCCCTGTTCGACGCGATCCAGGGCATCCGGGCCCGTGCGGCGGCCGCCGGCTCGGAGCTGGCGCCCGTGGTGTGGTCGCCCGGCTACCGGCTGCTCTCCGGTTACATCCAGCACCACCTGCCGCACACCGACGGTGCGTCGCACAGTCAGTTCCTGCTGATGCACTCGTATCTCACCGCTCCGGAACACCGGCAGATCGAGCCGTTCTTCGTGTCCGAGGAAATCTCACTGCCCACAGCGGAAGCACCGGATCCGGAAACCTTTCCGCTGGCCGCCTAGAAGAGGGGCTCGGGGGTCCTCTCGGCTGGAAGCCGCGAACTCACTCGGCCGTACCAGGGCCGCGTGAGTCCGTGCCCTCCCGCCGAACGGCTGGAGTTGCTCATCGTGAGAATCCGAGAGAGAGAAGAAAACATGTCCATCCTGGCTGACTTCGCCAACGCCGAGCTCGCCGACGTGAAGCCGGGCCGTATCGGCGCCGACTCCACCCCGACCATGGTCACCCCGCTCGCCACCATCGCCACCCCGGAGGCCACCCCGGTCGGTTTCGCGGCGACCTCGGCGACCGCTGTGGCCCTCGACAAGGTCACCCACAACGTCGGTTGACGGAACCCGGCAGGGGCACGGTGGGCACCTGCGCCCACCGTGCCCCTGCCCCGTGTCGGCCGCCGTAGTCATGTTCGATCCACAGGGAGCACCCACTCATGTTTCTCAGCGCTCCGCCCGAGGTCACGGCTCGCCGAGTGGCTTCGCTGGGCACGCTGGTCTCCGCACTGGAAATGCTGAGCCAGCACCGTAAGTTCGAGGACGGCGAGCTGCTGAGCGGTCAGCTGGGGAGCATGCGCCCCCAGCTGGCCAAACGTTTCCCCCGGCTGACCCGCGCCCTCAGCTCCAAGAAGGCCGCGGTCGCCCTGTACGGCGTCCAGGCGGGTGCTTCCGCCGCCACGCTGGTCTGGGGCCACAAGCGCGGCGTCCGCGCGGCGGGCAGCGCCGTCCTGGCGGCGACCGGCGCGGCCGGCCGGCTGCACACCCCCTTCGGCGGGGACGGTGCCGACCAGCTGCAACAGGTGATCAACGTCGTGCTGGCCTCGACCGGCACCTTCAAGGACGACGAGAAGGCCCGCGACGTGGCCATGCGCGCCCTCGCCCTGGAGACGACCATCTCCTACGTCGCGTCCGGTGTGGTCAAGCTGGTGTCGCCGCTGTGGCTCAGCGGCGAGGCGTTCAGCGGCGTCATCCGTACGCAGAACTACGGTGACCAGCGCGTCTTCAAGCTCGTGCACAAGTACCCGATGGTGGGCAAGGTCGTGACCTGGGGAACGGTCGCCGCCGAGGTCGGCTTCCCGCTGGTCTTCGTGCTGCCGAAGCCCGCGGCCAAGGCGTGGCTCGGCTCGATGACGCTGTTCCACCTGGGCATCGGGCAGTTCATGGGCCTCAACCGCTTCGTGCTGGCCTTCGGGGCCACGCATCCCGCGCTTCTCTACGTCCTCGCCCAGAGCGACAAGCAGACGGCGCTGCCCGGCCCCGCGAAGGCTCCCGCGGCGCTCACCCCTGCCTCCGAGTAGTCACAGCCGCGGGAACGACGAAGGGCGGCACCCCACCGAAGGGGTGCCGCCCGTCCGCGTACACGCAGAGAACCGCGAGGCTCAGTGGTGGGCGCCGCCCTGCGCCTCCAGGCGCTTGAAGGACGCCTCGATCTCGGCCTCGGCCTCGGCGCGGCCGACCCAGTCCGCGCCCTCGACCGACTTGCCCGGCTCCAGGTCCTTGTAGACCTCGAAGAAGTGCTGGATCTCCAGGCGGTCGAACTCCGACACGTGGTGGATGTCGCGCAGGTGCTCCACCCGCGGGTCGGACGCCGGGACGCACAGCAGCTTGTCGTCGCCGCCGGCCTCGTCGGTCATCCGGAACATGCCGATGGCGCGGCACTTGATCAGGCATCCGGGGAACGTCGGCTCGTCCAGGATGACCAGCGCGTCCAGCGGGTCGCCGTCCTCGCCGAGGGTGTTCTCGACGAAGCCGTAGTCGGCCGGGTAGCTGGTCGAGGTGAAGAGTCGACGGTCCAGGCGGATCCGTCCGGTCTCGTGGTCCACCTCGTACTTGTTCCGCGAACCCTTCGGGATCTCGATGGTGACGTCGAACTCCACGGGTGGCTCCTCCATGATCAACACATACGTCTGGTGATTAAGTGTCCCCCACGCAGGTGTGTGGTGGCGAAAGGGGCTGGTCCTAGGTGCCGGAGACCAGGTCGTGGCAGGTCAGGTGGCAGGCCGCGCAGCGGTTGGCGCAACGTTTCGCCCGTACGGCGACGGGTTCGGCGCGGTCGACGGGTTCCGCCGCCGTGTCCATGACCCGATCGGCGGCCGGTTCGGCGCGTTCGGCCTACCGGTCCGCCACGGATTCCACCCGTACCGCCTGGTGGGCGGCCTCCAAGCAGCAGCGGCAGACCGTACGGCTGACGGCCAGCTCCACCGTCCTGGGCCTGCTGGTGGCGGCCGGAGCGGTGGCGGCGGCCGGTCCGTGGGACGCCGGCCAGCGTACGGCGGAGCGCGCCCGCGCCGCGGCGCCCGGCGGAACGCGTGGCGAGCATCACGTTCCGGACGGTCCCGCCGCCGCGCCGCCCGTCCTGGCCGCGCTCGGCACCCCCGCGCCCCCGCCCGGCACCGAGGGCATGCGGAACGCCCTCGCGCCGCTCCTGAGGGACCCGGCGCTCGGCTCGCTGCGGACCGCCTCCGTCGTGGACGCCGCCACCGGCCGCGAACTCTTCGGCGCCGACTCCGGACGGAACGCCACCCCCGCCTCGACGGTCAAGCTCGCCATCGCCACCGCCGCGCTCTCCGCGCTCGGCCCGGAGCACCGCATCGACACCACCGTCGTCGAGGGCGCGGACGGCGGCCTCGTCCTGGTCGGCGGCGGCGACCCCACCCTCACCGCCCGCGCCCCGGAGCAGGACGCCCAGGACCCGCCCGCCAGCCTCCGCACCCTGGCCGACGACACGGCCCGCGTACTCAAGGAGCGCGGTACCGCCACGATCCGCCTCGGCTACGACACCTCCGCCTACACGGGCCCCACCCTCCACCCCATAAGCCCCAACGAGAACATCGCTCCCGTCACCTCCCTCATGGCGGACGAGGGACGCCTCGACACGTCCCGCTCCGGCCCGGCCCCCCGCGACACCGACCCGGCCGAGGCCGCGGCCCGCACCTTCGCGAAACTGCTCACCGACCGCGGCGTAACGGTCGAGGCCCCACCCACCAGCACCACCGCCCCCGCCAAGGCCCGCCGCCTCGCCACCACCCGCTCCCTGCCGCTCTCCGGCCTCGTCGAGCGGATGCTGACCCACAGCGACAACGACATCGCCGAAGCACTGGCCCGCCAGACGGCCCTGGCCACCGGCGAACCGGCGAGCTTCGAGGGCGCCGGCCGGGCCGTCCGCAAGACCCTGGCCACCCTGAAACTCCCGCTGACCGGCACCGCCTTCGAGGACGGCAGCGGCCTGGACCGCGACGACAAGGTCTCCGCCACCCTCCTCACCCGCCTGCTCACCCTGGCCACGTCCCCCGACCACCCCGAACTGCGCCCGGTCACCACCGGCCTGCCGGTAGCCGGCTTCACCGGCACCCTCAGCGGCCGCTACACCGGCGAAAAGGCGGGCGCCGGCACCGTACGCGCCAAAACCGGCACCCTCACCGGCGTGAACACCCTGGCCGGCACGGTCGTGGACACCGAAGGCCGCCTCCTCCTCTTCGCCTTCATGACCAACAACACCACCGACCCCCAGGCCGCCCAACAGGCCCTGGACCGCATGGCCACAGCAGTGGCCAACTGCGGCTGTCGATAAAACCGACCGACCAGCACCACACCACCCACAACAACCCCCACCAACCCTTCCATCCACCCCCCAACGGAAGGGGGCGGGCCGGAGCGGCCTGCCGCGCAGGCCCGCCCCCGCACCTTGACAGCCCCGCGCAGCGGCCACCGCCCGCCGCAGGCGCAACGGACGCGCACCCGAACGCGAACCGGCACCGGCAGTCCGGAAACCCGCGCCCAAAGGGGCGCCCCGCACCCGAAAGCGAACCGGCACCGGCAGTCCGGAAACCCGCGCCCAAAGGGGCGCCCCGCACCCGAAAGCGAACCGGCACCGACAAACCGGGAAACCGCGCCCAAGGGGCGCAGCGCTACCCCCAGCCGATGCGCCCACGTACCGTGAACCCATGACGAGCATCGGTGGTGTGGAGATGGTCGACTGGAACCTCGCGGTAGCGACCGCGACCCGGTTCGTACGGCCGGGACCAGAAGTGAGCCGGGACGAGGCGCGGGCGATCGTCGCCGAGTTGCGGCGGCACGCGAAGTCCTCCGAGGAGCACGTGCGGGCGTTCACCCGTATGGCGCAGCCGGAGGGGGAGCCGGGCGCGGAGCCGGGCCAGCAGGGGCACGACACCCCGGTGCTGGTCGTGGACCGGGCGGGCTGGATCAAGGCCAACGTGGCCGGCTTCCGTGCGGTGCTCAAGCCGCTGCTCCAGAAGATGGAGGAGCGCCGTTCCTCCGTACCGGGCGGCGCGGTGCTGGGGGCCGTCGGCGGCAAGGTGACCGGCGTGGAGCTGGGGATGCTGCTGTCGTTCCTGGCGTCGCGGGTCCTCGGGCAGTACGAGACGTTCGCGCCCGCGAGCCGGGACCTGCCCGCCGCGGCGCGGGGCGGCCGGCTGCTGCTGGTCGCGCCGAACATCGTGCACGTCGAGCGGGAGCTGGAGGTGGACCCGCACGACTTCCGCATGTGGGTCTGCCTGCACGAGGAGACGCACCGTACGCAGTTCACGGCCGTCCCCTGGCTGCGTGATCACATCGAGGGCGAGATCCAGTCCTTCCTCGGCGAGACGGAGATCGACCCGGGCACGCTGCTGGAGCGGCTGCGGGAGGCCGCCCAGTCGCTGACCGGCGGCCGTCCCGAGGGCGAGGAGGGCGACGAGGGCGGCCGCAGCTTCGTCGACCTGGTGCAGACCCCGGCGCAGCGGGAGATCCTGGCGCGGCTGACCGCGGTGATGTCGCTCCTGGAGGGGCACGCCGACTACGTGATGGACGGCGTCGGCCCGGCCGTGGTGCCGTCGGTCGCGGAGATCCGGGAGAAGTTCCAGAAGCGGCGGGCCAGCGGCGCGGGCCGCCTCGACCAGGCGCTGCGCAAGCTGCTGGGGCTGGACGCGAAGCTGCGGCAGTACCGGGACGGCGAGCGGTTCGTCCGGGCGGTGGTCGACGAGGTCGGCATGGACGGCTTCAACCGGGTGTGGACGTCGCCGAACACGCTGCCGACGAAACAGGAGATCGCCAAACCGGCGGACTGGGTCGCGCGGGTGCACCGGTAGGGGGCGGAGCCCGGCGGTGCGCAGTCGTGAGCCGGGCGCACCGCGAGGCTGGTGAACGCTCCCCTCAATCACTCTTCTGAGGGACCGTGACCGCAGGATAGGCGTGCAATGCTCGGGGAACTGCTCGTCTCTGTCACCATCTAGGCACTCTGTGTGACGAAAAAGCCGTAGACGGCCCGAGGCCCCCCAGCTGACGATTGGAAACGGACATGGGTCCCCATCCAGCGGTCGCCGCGATACGCGTGGCGGTCCGCCGCGTACTTCACGACGTACTGAACCACCACACCTCGCACTCCCCGGCCCCCGCGTCCCCCGCGCAGCAGCCGGTCGCCGCGGGCCCCGCGCGGCCCGCCGGGGCGCCGCTGCCGTCCGGGCCGGCGGACGGCCCTCCCCTGGTGCTCGTCGCGTGCTCCGGCGGCGCCGACTCCATGGCCCTCGCCTCCGCACTGGCCTTCGAGGCGCCCCGCCTGGGCGTACGGGCCGGCGGCATCACCGTCGACCACGGCTTGCAGGACGGCTCCGACGCCCGCGCCGCCGAGGTCGTCCTGCGGCTGCGCTCCCTCGGCCTGGATCCGGTCGACGCGGTGGCCGTCGAGGTGGGCCGCTGCGGCGGGCCCGAGGCCGCCGCCCGGGACGCCCGCTACGCCGCGCTGGACGCCGCCGCCGAGCGGCACGGCGCCGCCGCCGTCCTCCTCGGCCACACCCGTGACGATCAGGCAGAGACGGTCCTGCTGGGGCTCGCCAGGGGCTCCGGCACCCGCTCGCTGTCCGGCATGGCGGCGAAGACCGGCCGCGGCGGCCGCTACCGCCGTCCCTTCCTGGAGGTCGACCGGCAGACCGCCCGCAAGGCGTGTCTGATCCAGTCGCTGCCCGTCTGGGAGGACCCGCACAACTCCGACCCGCTCTACACCCGCTCCCGGCTGCGCCACGAGGGCCTGCCCGCGCTGGAGAAGGCGCTCGGCAAGGGCGTCGTGGAGGCCCTGGCCCGTACGGCGCAGCTGTCCCGGGACGACGCCGACGCCCTGGACTCCTGGGCCGCCGACGCCGAGCGCACGGTCCTCGACGAGCGCGGCACGCTCGACGCCACCGCGCTGTACGCGCTGCCCGCGGCCGTCCGCCGCCGGGTGCTGCGCCGGGCCGCCATCGCGGCGGGCGCTCCGGCCGGTTCGCTCTTCGCCCGCCACCTGGAGGAAGTGGACCGGCTGATCACCGGATGGCGGGGTCAGGGCACGGTCAACCTCCCCGGGCGCGTGGGTGTGCGACGCCAGGGTGGCAGACTGGTGATCCGGCAGGGCTGAGCCGCAGGACACCGAAAGGGCACCGCCCCGCCTCACGAGTCTCACGACACCGAACCGAGCGAGAGTGGCACGGGTGGACGACAAGGACATGGGTTCCGACCTTCAGTCGGTGCTCATCAGCAAGGAAGAGATCGACGCCAAGCTGGCGGAGCTGGCGGCGAAGATCGACGCGGAGTACGCGGGCAAGGACCTGCTCATCGTCGGCGTCCTCAAGGGCGCCGTGATGGTCATGGCGGACCTGGCGCGCGCGCTGTCCACCCCCGTCACGATGGACTGGATGGCCGTGTCGTCGTACGGCGCGGGCACCCAGTCCTCCGGAGTGGTGCGCATCCTCAAGGACCTCGACACCGACATCAAGGGCAAGCACGTCCTGATCGTCGAGGACATCATCGACTCCGGTCTGACGCTGTCCTGGCTGCTGTCGAACCTCGGTTCGCGGGAGCCCGCCACCCTTGAGGTCTGCACGCTGCTGCGCAAGCCGGACGCGGCGAAGGTGGCCATCGACGTGAAGTGGATCGGCTTCGACATCCCCAACGAGTTCGTCGTGGGCTACGGCCTGGACTTCGCGGAGAAGTACCGCAACCTGCCCTTCGTGGGCACCCTCGCGCCGCACGTCTACGGCGGCTGAGCGGCGTGGACCCGTCCGGCCGCCCTCGATGCGGCCGGGGCCCGGGGCCGACCGGTGCCCGGCGGCGGGAACCCCTGAGGGGCCGCCGCCGTTGGAGCAGGGAGAACGGCATCCGAAGCTGCATTGTTAACCGTGGGCGGCGTCACCGGGTGACAATGCTGGGGTACCGTCCGAAGGTCAGTCTTTTTTCGGGCCAGTAATACACCGTACGCACGACCAGCCCTCCACAGGGCTGTTGTGCCTCACTGTGGCAGGAGGGACGGGGCCTAGACGGCTCCGTATGGATGGACGTGAAGCGATACTTCCGTGGGCCGGTCATGTGGATCGTGCTGGCCGTCCTCGCCGTGGTCGTGTTGATGCAGGTCGTCGGCTCGTCCGGCGGCTACAAGACGGTGGACACCGGTCAGGTCGTCAAGGCGATCACTGACAACAAGGTGAAATCCGCCGAGCTGACGACCGGCGACGAGAACAAGATCAAGGTCGAGCTGTCGGGCGACAACAAGGTCGACGGCTCCAACAAGCTCCAGGCGAGCTACATCGGCGACCAGGGCGTCGATCTGGCCAAGACTCTGCAGGCCAGGTACCAGACCGGCGAGATCAAGGACGGTTACACCGTCTCCCCGTCGAAGCAGAACCCGTTCCTCAGCATGCTGGTGACGCTGCTTCCCTTCATCCTCATCCCGGTCGTCTTCCTGTTCCTGCTGAACCAGACGCAGGGCGGCGGCTCCCGGGTGATGAACTTCGGGAAGTCCAAGGCCAAGCTGATCACCAAGGACACGCCGAAGACGACGTTCTCGGACGTCGCCGGGTCGGACGAGGCGGTCGAGGAGCTCCAGGAGATCAAGGAGTTCCTCCAGGAGCCGTCGAAGTTCCAGGCGGTCGGCGCCAAGATCCCCAAGGGCGTGCTGCTGTACGGCCCGCCGGGTACGGGCAAGACGCTGCTCGCGCGCGCCGTCGCCGGCGAGGCGGGCGTCCCGTTCTACTCGATCTCCGGTTCCGACTTCGTCGAGATGTTCGTCGGTGTCGGTGCCTCCCGGGTCCGTGACCTGTTCGAGCAGGCCAAGGCGAACGCCCCGGCGATCGTCTTCGTCGACGAGATCGACGCCGTCGGCCGGCACCGCGGCGCGGGCCTCGGCGGTGGTCACGACGAGCGTGAGCAGACGCTGAACCAGCTCCTGGTCGAGATGGACGGCTTTGACGTCAAGGGCGGCGTCATCCTGATCGCCGCCACGAACCGCCCGGACATCCTGGACCCGGCGCTGCTGCGCCCCGGCCGCTTCGACCGGCAGATCGCCGTCGACCGCCCGGACATGCAGGGCCGCCTGGAGATCCTCAAGGTGCACCAGAAGGGCAAGCCGGTCGCGCCGGACGTCGACCTGTCGGCCGTCGCCAAGCGCACCCCCGGCTTCACCGGTGCCGACCTGTCGAACGTGCTGAACGAGGCCGCCCTGCTGACGGCCCGCAGCGACGCCAAGCTGATCGACAACAAGTTCCTGGACGAGGCGATCGACCGCGTGGTGGCCGGACCGCAGAAGCGGACCCGCATCATGTCCGAGAAGGAGAAGAAGATCACCGCGTACCACGAGGGCGGACACGCCCTGGTCGCGGCGGCTTCCCCGAACTCCGACCCGGTCCACAAGATCACGATCTTGTCCCGTGGCCGGGCCCTGGGCTACACGATGGTCCTGCCGGACGAGGACAAGTACTCGACCACGCGCAACGAGATGCTCGACCAGCTGGCGTACATGCTCGGTGGCCGGGCGGCCGAGGAACTGGTCTTCCACGACCCGACCACGGGCGCCGCGAACGACATCGAGAAGGCGACCGCGACGGCCCGTGCCATGGTCACGCAGTACGGCATGACCGAGCGGCTCGGCGCGATCAAGTTCGGCTCCGACAACTCCGAGCCGTTCCTCGGCCGTGAGATGGGCCACCAGCGCGACTACTCCGAAGAGGTCGCCGCGCTGGTCGACGAAGAGGTCAAGAAGCTCATCGAGACCGCGCACAACGAGGCGTGGGAGATCCTGGTCGAGAACCGCGACGTGCTCGACAACCTGGTTCTGCAGCTCCTGGAGAAGGAGACGCTGAACAAGGAAGAGGTCGCCGAGGTCTTCAAGCACATCGTCAAGCGCCCGGCCCGTCCGGCGTGGACCGGTTCCTCGCGGCGGACGCCCTCGACGCGCCCGCCGGTGCTGTCGCCGAAGGAGCTGGCGCCGGCCAACGGCTCCGCCCCCTCGGCCTCCTCGTCCGCCGTCTCGACGGACAAGGCCGAAGCCCCGGAGGACCAGACCCCCGAGGCCTGACCGCCGGACCGCTCACCGCGGTGGTGAACATGGCGACCGGGTCCGCCCGGAAGCAGACCGGGCCCGTACGGAAGATTCCGTACGGGCCCGGTTTTTCGTCGTCGGACGCCCGTTGTGCCGGGGTGCGGTACGGGGTCCACAGCCGCCCCGGAATGAATGTGGCGCCTCACGGGTTCTAGCCTGGACGTGTGGTACTCCGCGTGTGGAGCGGGCGCAACAGGAACGAGGCACGAGATGACCGATCCGGTGACGCTGGACGGCGACGGCAAGATCGGCGAGTTCGACGAGAAGCGCGCCGAGAACGCCGTACGTGAGCTGCTGATCGCGGTCGGCGAGGACCCGGACCGCGAGGGGCTCCTGGAGACGCCGGCGCGGGTCGCGCGGGCGTACAAGGAGATCCTGGCCGGGCTGCGCCAGGAGCCCGAGGACGTCCTGACGACCACCTTCGACCTCGGCCACGACGAGATGGTGCTGGTCAAGGACATCGAGATCGTCTCGCTGTGCGAACACCACCTGCTGCCCTTCCACGGCGTCGCGCACGTCGGCTACATCCCGGCCGACAGCGGCAAGATCACCGGGCTGTCCAAGCTGGCCCGCCTCGTCGAGGTCTTCGCCCGCCGCCCGCAGGTGCAGGAACGCCTCACCACGCAGATCGCGGACTCCCTGATGCGCATCCTGGAGGCCCGCGGCGCCATCGTGGTGATCGAGGCCGAGCACATGTGCATGTCGGTGCGCGGCATACGCAAGCCGGGCGCCAAGACGACCACCTCGGCCGTACGCGGCCAGCTGCGGGACTCCGCGACCCGCTCCGAGGCGATGAGCCTGATCCTGGCGCGCTGACGCCCGGCGGCGGTCCTGAGCCTTCGTACGGCCACGGGCCCGGAGACCGTACGGGACGGCCGGGTGTCCGTACGGGCGGCCGGGCTGCGTACGGGGCTGAAGCGGTCCCGGAGCGCGAGAACGACGTGGGCGGGGCCCGGTGGACATCCACCGGGCCCCGCCCACGTCGTACGCCGCCCCCTGGGGCGATGCTCCGCTACGCCTTGAGGTGGCCGCCCATCCACTCCAAGGCGGCGGGTATCTCACGGCGCCAGGTGTTGAAGTTGTGGCCGCCGCTGTCGAGGATGATCGACGCGATCTTCCCCGGGGACTTGGTCTGCTGGATGAACTTCAGCGTTTCCTGGTAGTTGTCCTCGCCCTGCCTGCTGGAGGTCACGAGGAGGTTCACCGGCGCCGCGGGCAGGTTCTTCTGCCGCCACAGCAGGTTGTTCTCCCGCTCCAGCTGCTTGTCGCCGCCGAAGAGCGCGCCGGTCGAGGCGTCCAGCGGGGCCTTGTACGCGCCGGAGAGGGCCACGCCGGTCGAGAAGGCCTTCGGGTGGCGCATCGGCATCTTCAGGGCGCAGTAGCCGCCCGTGGAGTCCCCCATGACGCCCCAGTTCTGGGCTGCGGTGCCCACCCGGTAGTGGCTGGCTATGTCGTGCCGCACGTCATGGGTGAAGAAGGTCTCGGTCTGCGGGCCGTCCGGGATGTCCACGCACTCGGTGTCGCGCGGCGGCGCGACGGTCGGGCGCATCATCACCAGTATCGTCGGCTTCATCTTGTTCTTGCGGACCAGGTCGTGCTGGGTCTGCGGGAAGTGCAGCTTCTTGTAGAGGGCTTCCGCGGTGCCCGGGTAGCCGGTCAGCACCACGGAGGCGGGGAAACGCTTCTTCGCGTACGCCGGCTGGAAGTACTGCGGCGGCAGGTAGACGAACGCCGGGCTGTTGATCTTGGATTTCTCGCCCTGCAGCAGAACCTTGTCTATCCGGCCGCCCACGTGCGGCTGGGAACCGCCGGGTACGCCGACGTGCTCACTGCCGAGCATCTTCAGCTTGGTGCCGTTCGGGCCGGTCTCGTGATTCGTCACCACGCCGGGCTCCTGCTCCTGGCCGAACAGGTCCGCCCATGATGCGTAGAAACCGAACGAATTGTTCGCGAAGAGGCCGATCGAGGCGAAGATCGACAGTTGGGTCGCCAGCAGCAGACCGATGCGGCCGAGCACCGTGCGCCAGTTCTGCCGGGACAGGCGCGGCCACAGCCAGATCGTGAGAACAAAGAGTGCTACTGCGAAAAGGACGGCCAAGAGCAGCACTTTTTTGCTGGTGAGACCCATGAGGTGCTTTCTTCCGGGCGGCCGGTCATCCGTGCCGCGGGTGGAACCCCGGGCCCTGAAACGCCGTCATACAGGGCGCAAAAGTCCAGATGCTGCGACTAAGACTCGCACGTTCTCTCGACCGGGGCGACGGGAAAGTAATGTCTGACAAGCTAGATGGCGAAAAGTCCGGGACGGTTGCGTGGCGTCCGCCACGCTGGCTGCGCGGCCCCCGCCCGGAAAAGGTGCCGCCACTGGTGGGGACGGCCGGCGCGGTCGTCGGACTGCTGAATCTGGTCGCCGGGCTCTTTCCCCGCTTCCGGCACAGCAGGCTCCATGCCCTGGCGGAGGTCCTGCCGGGTGCCGTGAGCGCCCTGGCGGCGGCCTCCTCCATCGTCGTCGGCATCCTGCTGCTGATGCTCGCCCACGGGCTCAAACGGCGTAAGCGCCGGGCCTGGGTGGCGGCCGTCTCGCTGCTCCCGGTGGGCATCGCTGCCCAGCTCGTCTACCGTCACTCCATCGTGGGCGCGGCCCTCTCGCTGGCCCTGCTGGCCTTCCTGGTGTGGCACCGGCGCGCCTTCGAGGCGCTGCCGGACCCGCGCAGCCGGGTGAAGGCCCTGCTGAACTTCGTCGCCCTGGGCGGCATCAGCTTCGGCCTCGGCCTGGTGATCGTCAACACCCACCCGCACAAGATCATCGGCGATCCGTCGGTGTGGGAGCGGTTCAAGCACGTCATGTGGGGCCTCTTCGGCTTCGAGGGCCCGGTCCGGTACGTGAACAACGTCGACTACACCGTCGGCTACTCGCTCGGCGCGCTCGGCCTGCTGACCGTCGCCACCACCGTCTACCTGGCCTTCCGCCCCGAGCACCCGGCCGCCCGGCTCACCGCGCAGGACGAGGAGCAGCTGCGCGAGCTGCTCGCCAGGCACGGCGGCCGCGACTCCCTCGGCTACTTCGCGCTCCGCCGCGACAAGGGCGTGGTCTTCTCGCCGACCGGCAAGGCCGCCGTCTGCTACCGGGTGATATCCGGCGTGATGCTGGCCAGCGGCGACCCGATCGGCGACGTGGAGGCCTGGCCGGGCGCCATCGAGCGCTTCATGGAGGAGGCGCGGGCGCACTCCTGGACCCCGGCCGTCACCGGCTGCAGCGAGACCGGCGGCCAGGTCTGGACCCGCGAGACCGGCATGGACGCGCTGGAACTGGGCGACGAGGCGATCGTCGACGTGGCGGACTTCACGCTCACCGGCCGCTCGATGCGCAACGTACGGCAGATGGTCAAGCGCATCGAGCGCAACGGCTACGAGACCCGGGTGCGGCGCGTGCGCGACCTGGAGCCCGAGGAGCTGGCGCGTATCCAGCAGGCCGCCGACGCCTGGCGCGACACCGACACCGAGCGCGGCTTCTCCATGGCGCTGGGCCGTATCGACGCCGAGCGGGACGGTGACGCGGTGATCGCCACCGCGCACCTGGCGCCGGCCGAGGGCGAGCAGCCCGGCCCGTTCGGTGACCTGAAGGCCATGCAGCACTACGTGCCGTGGGGCAAGGACGGCATCTCGCTGGAGCTGATGCGCCGCGACCGCGCCGCCGACCCCGGCATGAACGAGCTGCTGATCGTCGCCTCCCTCCAGGCCGCCCCGGACCTGAGGATCAAGCAGGTGTCGCTGAACTTCGCGGTCTTCCGCTCCTCCCTGGAGCGCGGCGAAAAACTGGGCGCGGGGCCGGTCATCCGGATCTGGCGCGGCATGCTGATCTTCCTGTCGCGCTGGTACCAGATCGAGTCGCTGTACAAGTTCAACGACAAGTTCCGCCCGCGCTGGGAGCCGCGCTTCGTGGTCTTCCGCAACAGCCGGGACATCCCGCGCATCGGCCTGGCCGCTCTTCAGGCCGAGGGCTACCTGGAGCTGGGCCTGCCCCGCGCGCTGCGCCGCAAGAAGGCCCCCGAGCCGCGGCCGTGCGCCCACACCCCGGCGCCGATCGGCGCGGATGCCGTCGAACCGGCGGCGTAGCGACGCTCCGTACCCGGTGCGCCGTCCGCCCCTCCCGGGGGTGGGCGGCGCCGCGTCCCGGCCGCCTAGGGTGGGGTCATGAGTACCTTGCGCGGCCGGGTGGCCGGACTTCCGGACTGGGACCGCTGCGCGGTGATGGGCGTGGTGAACGTGACGCCTGATTCGTTCTCCGACGGCGGGCAGTGGTTCGACACCGAGCTGGCAGTCAAGCACGGCCTGGACCTGGTGGCGCAGGGCGCCGACCTGGTGGACGTGGGCGGTGAGTCGACGCGTCCGGGCGCCGCCCGGGTGGACGAGGCGGAGGAGCTGCGCCGGGTCGTGCCCGTCGTACGGGAGCTGTGCGCCGCCGGGGCCGTGGTGTCCGTGGACACCATGCGCGCCTCGGTGGCCGAGCGGGCGGTGGCGGCGGGCGCGCGGCTGGTCAACGACGTCAGCGCGGGCGCGGCCGACCCGGCGATGGTGCCGGTGGTCGCCGCGGCCGGGGTGCCGTTCGTGGTCATGCACTGGCGCGGCCGGTCCATCGACATGAACAACCGGGCCGTGTACGGGGACGTCGTCACCGAGGTGCTCGGCGAGCTGCGGCAGAGCCTGGACCGGGCGGTCGACGGCGGCATCGACCCCGAGCGCATCGTCGTCGACCCCGGGCTGGGCTTCGCCAAGGAGGCCGGGCACGACCTCGCGCTGATCGCGCAGCTGGCGCGGCTGCGGGAGCTGGGCCGTCCCCTGCTGGTGGCCGCTTCGCGCAAACGTTTCCTGGGCAGGGTGCTGGCAGGGGACGCACAGGCCGCTCCGCCGCCCGCCCGCGAGCGGGACGCGGCGACGGCCGCGGTGTCGGCGATGGTCGCGCGGGAGGGAGCCTGGGCGGTGCGGGTGCACGAGGTGCGCGCGAGCGCGGACGCGGTACGGGTCGCCCGTGCCGTCGAAGGCGCGGCGGGACGGACGGACGGGACGAGTGTGACGGGCGCCGCGGGTGCGGCGGACGCGACGGGAGCGGTGTGACTCCACGTACGGACATCGAGCTGGTCGAGCAGGCGAACACCGACCTGTACGAGGCCATGGAGCGCGGTGACCACGCGGCCATGTCCGAGATGTGGATGGACGGCCAGGTGAGCGTGGTGCACCCGGGCTGGCCGGTGCTGCGCGGGCGCGGCGAGGTGCTGCGTTCGTACGCCCTGATCATGGCGAACACCGAGTACATCCAGTTCTTCCTGACGGATGTGGAGATCGACGTCCTCGGCGACACCGCGCTGGTCACCTGCACCGAGAACATCCTCAGCGGCGGGCCCGCGGAGGAGGACGGCTCGGTCGGGCCGCTGATCGGCCAGCTCGTCGTGGCGACCAATGTCTTCCGGCGTACGGAGGAGGGCTGGCGGGTCTGGTCGCACCACGGCTCGCCCGTCCTGGCGGACCAGGACGATGAAGGGGCCGGGGCAGGGGACGGGGACGGCGAGGCCGGACCCGACGACGGGCCGGGCGCCGGGGGTGTGGGCGGCGGGGTCTGAACGTGAAACTCGCGTGAAGACTTCGCGCGTTTTCATGGGCGCCGGGTGACCGTTCCGTGGCGGTACGGTGACCGTCACCAGGCCGACGGCCTGCGGCGACACCGCCGGTCCCGTCAGCGGGAAACGTCAGCGAGGTCGACTCCGGCGCACCCGTTCGAGCCAAGTGCCGTGCGGGTAGGGGTGGGACCGCGGGCCCACGGGTAGTGGCCGCGCGGACGACCGTCTGTACGCCCCGGCAGCAGCGCCTAGCAGTCGTACGGGGCCTTGTCCATGGCCCCCGTGGGCAAGCACTGTCGGTGCTCGCAGGTAGATTCGATGATGGGGCGGCGTGCCGGACGAGTCTCTGGTCCCCGCCCGCAATTCCGACGATCAGTGGTACCAGAGGTGCCAATGGGACCAGTGGGAGTGTGATTCGCGTGGATCGTGTCGCGCTGCGTGGGCTGAAGGCCCGAGGGCACCACGGGGTCTTCCCCCGGGAACGCGAAGAGGGCCAGACCTTCATCGTGGACCTGGTGCTGGGCCTGGACACCCGCCCGGCGGCGGCGACCGACGACCTCGCGAAGACCGTGCATTACGGCGTCGTGGCGGAGGAGGTCGTGGCCGTCGTCGAGGGCGAGCCCGTCGACCTCATCGAGACGCTCGCGGAGCGCATCGCCGGCCAGTGCCTCAAGCACGAGGGGGTCCAGGAGGTGGAGGTGGTCGTCCACAAGCCGGACGCCCCGATCACCGTCCCCTTCGACGACGTGACCATCACCATCACCCGGAGCCGAGTATGACCAGCAGTGACCCGACCGTGCAGCCGGTGCCCACGTCCGTGGTGGAGCGGGTGGACGCCGCGGACGTGACGCTCTCCAACCCGAAACGCGCCGTGATCTCCCTCGGCAGCAACCTCGGCAACCGCCTGGAGACCATCCAGGGTGCCGTCGACGCGCTGGAGGACACCCCCGGTGTCCGCGTCAAGGCCGTCTCGCCGGTGTACGAGACCGAGCCGTGGGGTGTCGACCCCGGCTCGCAGCCGTCGTACTTCAACGCGGTGGTGCTCATCAAGACGACGCTGCCGCCCGCCTCCCTGCTGGAGCGCGGCCAGGCGATCGAGGAGGCCTTCGAGCGCGTCCGTGACGAGCGCTGGGGGCCGCGTACGATCGACGTCGACATCCTGGCGTACCAGGACGTCCTCTCCGAGGACCCGCTGCTGACCCTGCCCCACCCGCGCGCCCACGAGCGCGCGTTCGTCCTGGTGCCGTGGCACGACGTCGACCCGGAGGCGGAGGTCCCGGGCCGCGGCGCGGTTGCGGAGCTGCTCTCGGCGGTCGGCCGCGAGGGAGTCGTCCCGCGGGCGGACCTGGAACTGCGGCTGCCCGAGTAGACGTTGGGACGGTGGGTGCGCCGCCGGCGCCGCACGCCGGACCAAACCTGCCGTGACGCACGCACTCCGCACGACCGCGCGGACACCCGCACGGCGCACCACACGTACGAGGACGAGGGCACAAGGGGCGAACGCTCGGTGAAGCAGCTACACATCAAGGTGCTGGGCGGGCTGTTCCTGGCAGCCGGAGTGCTGGCCTGGGCCGGTGCCCGGCTCTGGGACTCCTTCGGCACGCTTCCCGGCGTGCCGCTGGCCGCCCCCGTCGTCCTGGCCCTGATCGCCGCCGTCCTGGCCGCCACCGCCGTGTCCCTGCGCTCCCGGCTGAAGGCCCAGCGCGAGCGCCGCCCCGACGCCAGGGGCGTCGACCCGCTGGTGGCCGCCCGCGCCGTCGTCTTCGGCCAGGCGAGCGCCCTGGTGGCCTCCGTGGTGGCCGGTGTGTACGGCGGTGTCGGCGTCTTCCTGCTCACCACGGACCTCGCGGTCGAGCCCCGCCGTGACCAGGCCATCCACGCGGGCTTCTCGGTCCTGGCCGGTGCGGCGGTGGTGGTGGCCGCGCTCTTCCTGGAGCGCGTGTGCAAGCTTCCGGAGGACGATGACGAGGCGGGGGCCAGCGCGGCGTAGGGCCGAAAACGGCACCCGCCGCCCCCGGAGCTACGCGCTGGGAACGCTCTCCACCACGACCTCGTCGCGTGCCAGGCGACCCGCGTCGGCCGCCGTGGACCGCCGCAGCGCCGCGTGCAGCGCCGCAGGCGTCAGCACACCGAGGAATCGTTCTTCCTCCAGTACAGCGATCCACCCGGCGTCGTGCTGGAGCATGGTGCTGAACGCCTGCTTCAGCGGCGCCCCGAGCGGCAGCCACGCCTCCATGCGCCGTGCGTGGTCGCGCACCTCTCGCCCGGTCGCCGCCGTCGCCGTCCCGGAGCCCGCGGCCTTCAGGTCCGTGGCCTTCAGGCCCGCCGCCGAGACCCAGCCGTGCAGGGCGCCGTCTGCGTCCAGGACCACGGCCCACGCCGCGCCCTCCTCGTCGAGCCGGGCGGCCGCCCGCGCCGCGTCGTCGTCGAGCCGGACCACCGGCGGCTGCTCCAGGTCACCGGTCTCGATCGGGGTCACCGAGAGCCGCTTGAGCCCGCGGTCGGCGCCGACGAACTCCGCGACGTACGGGGTGGCCGGTGCCCCCAGCACCGTGGCCGGGGTGTCGAACTGCTCGACGCGGCCCGCCCCGTAGACGGCGATGCGGTCCCCGAGCCGTACCGCTTCCTCGATGTCGTGGGTGACGAAGAGCACCGTCTTGTGGAGCGTGGACTGGAGCCGCAGGAACTCCGTCTGGAGGTGTTCGCGGACGACCGGGTCGACCGCGCCGAACGGCTCGTCCATGAGCAGGACGGGCGGGTCGGCAGCCAGCGCGCGGGCGACGCCGACGCGCTGGCGCTGTCCGCCGGAGAGCTGTTCGGGGTAGCGGTCCCCGTACTGCGAGGGATCCAGGCCGACCAGGTCGAGGAGTTCGGCGGCGCGGTCCCTGGCCTTCTTGCGCGGCCAGCCGAGCAGGTGCGGGACGGTCGCGGTGTTCTCCAGCACGGTCTTGTGCGGGAAGAGGCCGACCTGCTGGATGACGTAGCCGATACGGCGGCGCAGTTCCACGGGGTCGATGGTCGATATGTCCGCGCCGTCCAGGTAGATGCGGCCGGCGGTCGGTTCGATGAGCCGGTTGACCATCTTCATCGTCGTGGTCTTGCCGCAGCCCGACGGTCCGACGAGCGTGACCAGCTCGCCCTCCGCGACCTCGAACGAGAGGTCGTCGACGGCGGTGGTGCCGTCGGCGTAGCTCTTGGTGACGTGCTCGAAACGGATCATGGTGGTTTCCCCAGTGTGGCCAGTGTGGACGGTCGCCGGCCGGGTAGGCGCGCTGTGCTCCTCCGGCTCCTGCCCGCGGAATCCGTCCCGTCACGTGCGTCTGGTGACGACTGGATGGCGGGCCGGTCGGATTGTCAGTGGTGGGGGATAGGGTCGCAGACAGTCACCGAAAATGTGAGCGACAGGGCGGGGGAGGTGACCGCGGATGGGTGCGCAGGGCTGCCTGGAGGCGAACGACTGGATCTGCGGTGAGTATGTCCGGACGCGCAGTCAGGAGTTGCTGGACGCCACCGTCCAGCATGTGGGCATCACGCTGGTGTCCGTCGTCATCGGCCTGCTGATCGCCTTTCCGCTGGCGCTCATAGCCCGCCGCTGGCGTGCGGCCGCGGGCCCGGTCCTCGGGTTGACGACGATTTTGTACACGGTCCCTTCGCTGGCGATGTTCGCGCTGCTGACACCGGTCTTCGGCGTCTCGGCCGCCGTGGTCGTCACGGGCCTGGTGCTCTACTCCCTGACGATCCTGGTCCGGAACATCCTCGCCGGGCTGGAGTCGGTGCCGCAGGAGGTCCGGGAGGCGGCGCGCGGGATGGGGTACGGCCCCGTGAAACTGCTGTTCGGTGTCGAACTCCCGCTGGCACTGCCCGCGTTGACGGCCGGTCTGCGCATCGCGACGGTCTCGACGGTGGCGATGACGACGATCGGCGCCGTGGTCGGCTACGGCGGCCTCGGCAATCTCATATCCAGCGGCATGGAGGGCTTCTTCAAGGCGGAGGTGCTGACGGCCTCGGTGCTCTGCGTGCTGCTGGCGGTGGTCGCCGACGTGCTGCTGATCGGCCTGCAGAGGCTGCTGACGCCGTGGACCCGGGCGCAGGCGCGGGCCCGCTCCCGCGCGCGGCGGGAGCGGCGGGCGGCGGACCGGACGGCGAAGAAGGCGGTGGCCTGAGGCGATGGACGCGATAACGGGCGCTTGGGACTGGCTGGCGGCCTCGGCCAACTGGGCCGGGGAGAAAGGGGTGTGGCACCGGCTCGGCGAGCATGTCTACCTCAGCGCGATGTGCCTGGCGATCTCCTGCCTGATCGCCCTGCCGGTCGCCCTGTACCTGGGCCACATCGGCAAGGGCGGGGCGCTGGCGGTCAACATCTCCAACGTGGGCCGCGCGGTGCCGACGTTCGCGGTACTGGTCCTGCTGACGCTCAGTCCGCTGGGTACGGCGGGGGACTGGCCGACGATCATCGCGCTGGTGCTGTTCGCGGTGCCGCCGCTGCTCACCAACGCGTACGTGGGGATGCGGGAGGCCGACCGGGACGTGGTCGAGGCGGCGCGCGGGATGGGCATGTCCGGGCCGCAGCTGCTGCTCCGGGTCGAGCTGCCGCTCGCCTATCCGTTGATCATGACGGGCCTGCGGTCGGCCGGCGTCCAGGTCGTGGCCACGGCGACGCTGGCCGCGCTCGCGGGCGGCGGCGGCCTCGGCCGCATCATCACCGCCGGCTTCGGCAACTACAACACGCCGCAGGTGGTCGCGGGCGCGGTGCTGGTCGCCGTACTGGCGCTGCTGGTCGAAGGGCTGCTGGTGCTGACGGACCGGGCCTTCGACCCGATGCGCCGGGGCCGGAGCCGCTCGCGGAAGTCCCGTACGACGGCCGACGACGCGACACCGGCCGGGAGCCCCGCGTGAGCCGGACGGCTCGCGCGGGGACGGCCCGGCCCGGCGGTGACGCGTCCCGGCCGGGGCCCCGGGGCCGCATCAGAACTTCTTCTCTCCTCCTTGGACGGTGAACCGGTATGAACCAGGACTCGAACAGCCAGCACCACGGGCATCTCCCCATCCGTCGGCCCGGTCGCGGCCGGAGACCGGCCCGCGCCCTGCGGACCGCGCTCGTCGCGGGCACCGTGGTCGCGCTGGCGGGCGGGCTGGCCGCTTGCGGCGGAAAGAGCCTGGAGGAGAAGGGCGGCTCCCAGAGCGCCGGCGGGAAGGGGGACATCGTCATCGGTTCGGCGGGTTTCACCGAGTCGAAGGTGCTCGCGGAGATCTATTCCAAGATCATTAGCGATGCGGGATACCACACCACCGTCAAGACGCTCGCCAATCGTGAGCTGTACGAACCGGCGCTGGAGAAGGGCCAGATCGACGTCGTACCGGAATACGCCTCGACCCTCGCCGAATTCCTCAACGCCAAGAAGAACGGGCCGAAGGCGAAGCCCGTCGCCTCCAGCGACATCGACAAGACGGTCGCGGCGTTGAAGACGCTCGCGGAACCGCGCGGGCTGAAGGTGCTGCCGGCCGGCGAGGCGACGGACCAGAACGCGTTCGCGGTGACCGAGGAATTCGCCGCCCGCCACCACCTCAAGACGCTCTCGGACCTCGGCCGGTCCAAGGAGAAGGTCAGGCTGGCGGCGGGTGAGGAGTGCGAGACGCGGCCGTTCTGCAAGCCTGGCCTGGAGAAGGTCTACGGCATAGCCGTGACGGGCATCGATCCGAAGGGCGTCGGCACCCCGCAGGCCAAGCAGGCCGTCAAGGACGGCACGGACCAGATGGTGCTGACCACCACGACCGACGCCACCCTCGACAACTTCGGCCTGGTGCTGCTGAAGGACGACAAGAAGCTGCAGAATGCCGACAATGTGCTGCCCGTGGTGAATGCCAAGAGCGCCGGCGACAAGGAGATCGAGGCGGCTCTCGGCAAGCTCACGGACAAGCTGACGACCGCCGATCTGATCGAGCTGAACCGCAAGGTCGACGCGGAACGGCAGAAGCCCGAGGATGTCGCGCGCGCATATCTGGAGTCGAAGGGACTGGCGAAGAAGTAACCACCGGGAAACGAACCGGCGGGCGGGGCCCCATAGGTCCCGCACGCACGGTAAGTTTCAGGCCATGCCACGAGGACGCCACCGCCATTCGCCATCCCTGCACCGGCTTCTTCCGCCCGTGACGGTCGCCGGTGCGTCACTAGCCTGTGCCTCGGGTGTCTGGTTCGTCGGCGATGACCTGGCCCAGCGGGTGCTCGCCACGGGCGCGGCGGCTGCCGCGGTCACCGGCTCCGTACTGCTGCGCGCGTGGGACCGTACGGCGGGCAAGAGCGTCGCCGAGCTGAAGAACGCCCGGGTGCGGGACGAGTGGAAGACCGACGAACGCATAGCCGAGCTTGAAACGGACCTGGAGGAGTCCCGCGGGATACGCGGCAAGCTGGACACCAAGCTGCGGGCCAAGCGGGCCGAGCTGGCCCGGCTGCGCAGCGAGCACGCCGAGCTGCTGCGCCGCTACGCCACCGCCGAGACCGAGCGTGCCAGCGCCCTGGAGGGCCGCAGGCTGCTCGCGATCGAGACCGGGACACCCGCCGGGGAGCTGACGGCCGAAACCGCGGACGGCCCGGACGGGAGCGTGCCGGGCGCGCTCACCGCGGGGATGTACCACCGGGCGGCGGAAGCGCTGCGGCAGCTGCCGCGCAACGCGGCCCGGCAGGCCGAGAGCGCGCAGACTCAGGACGGTGAGGACGGCCAGGGGAATCCCGGGGCGGCCACGGAGCGTCCGGCCGCGCAAGGCCGGGCCCGTAGGGCCGCCGTACCGAAGCCGGGCGGGCCGGGGTCGGGCGGTCCGAAGCCGGGTGGTCCTAGGTCGGGTGGTCCGAAGCCTGGGGCGACTAAGGCGGGTGCAGCGGACACGGGTGCAGCGGACACGGACGCGGTGCACGCGGACGCGGCGAAGGCTGGCGGTCCGAAGTCGGGAGCGTCGGAGCTGGGCGGTGCGGAGGCGGGGGCGTCGGAGTCTGCCGCGTCCGGAGTCGCTGACGGGGCGGCGGGCGAGGGTGTCGTCCGTACGGCCGGCGGTGCCGGTCCGAGCCGTGACCAGGGCACTGACCGGGGCTCCGGTGAGCTGCCGGACGCCGGTGCTGAGACCGGTGCCGGTGCGGGGACGGATGCGGGTTCGGCATCGGGCCTGCGGCCGGTTCCGGCTGCCGCGGCCGTCGTCGCGCCCGTGCGGGCCGCGCGGCTGCCTGCCTCCCGCTTGCAGGGCGGCTTCGACTTCTTCGGGACGGCGACCGGCACCGGTGCCGTACGGGACGGGGCACCGCAGGGCGGTCCGGGCGCGGGCGCGCCGTCGACCGTGACGCGGCGGCCGAAGCCGGTCCGGCGGCTGGAGGAGGACCTCGCCGACGTGGTGGGCGACGAGGCGGTCGCCGAACAGTCGGCGCTCGGCCGGGCCCGGGACGGTTCCCCGGAGCCGACGGCGGAGAAGCCGACGGGGAAGAAGCCGGTGACGAAGAAGCCGGTGACGAAGGAATCGGCGACGAAGAAGGCGACGGTCGAGGAGCCGGCGGCGGAGGGTGAGGCCGCGGACGCTCCGGCGGACCGTGCGGCGACCGAGGCCGCTGATGCCGGGAACGGCGAGGTCATCGACTTGACCGCGCACGACGAGACCGAGCAGATCGACTTGGCGGAACTGCGCAGCGCGGTCTCCTCCTGACCCGCGAGCGGGTACGGTTCCGCGGATTCTCCGTTCTCCGTTCTCCGTTCTCCGTTTTCCGTGGCGATGCGCCCGGTGGTGGCGGCCCTGCCCAGCGGCAGGCAGGCCACTGCCGGGCGCATCGTCGCGTTCAGGCCGCGCCCGCCGTCCCCTCTGCCCGGTCAGCCCGCGCCCGTTCCGCCCATGCCTGTTCCGCCCGCGTCCGTTCCGCCTTCGGCCGGTGTACGGCCGTCAGTACGGCGGCGATCAGGGTGAACCCGGCGGCCAGCCACGGCAGCCGGGCCGCGCCCACCGTCTCCAGCCCGATGCCTCCCAGGCCGCCGGCCAGCGACACGGCGAGGTAGAGGGCGGCCGCGTTGAGGGAGACGACCACGGACTGCGCCTGCGGGGCGAGCGCGGCGATCCGGTGCTGCTGCGGTGTGGTCACCGAGAACGACACCCATCCGGAGACCGCCACCGCGAACAGCGCGGCGGGCAGCCACTCCCGGCTCAGCGGCACCAGCCCGAAGATCACGGTGAGCGCGAGCGCGGCGCCGAGCACCACCCGCCGCGGGCCGAAGCGGTCGGCCAGGTGGCCGGCGACCAGGTTCCCGGCCGTGCCGGTGATGCCGAAGACCAGGAGCAGGACGGCGGTCGGGCCGCCGCCGTCGGGGCCGAGCACGGGCCCGTAGACGGCGCTGAGGTACTCGAAGGGGATGTAGATGCCGACGAACACCACGACCGTGACGACGAGCATGTACAGGACGCCGCGGTCCGCCAGCGGGGCGAACCGGCCGCGCAGGCCGCGTGGCGTGTCGGTGTGGATGCGGGGCAGCCGGGCGGCGAGCAGCGGTACGACGAGCAGGGGCAGGACGGTGACCAGCCACATCGTGCTGCGCCAGCCGTACGCGCCGCCGATGGCGGTGCCGAGCGGCGCCCCGAGGATCAGCGCGGAGGTCAGCCCGGTGTTCACCAGGGCGAAGGCGCGTCCGCGGGCTGCCTCGCCGGCCAGGGCCGCGGCGGTGGCCGAGGCGTTCGGGGCATAGAGCGCGGCGCCGGCCGCCGCGACGACCCGGGCGGCCAGCGCGGCCGGGTAGCCGGGGGCGAGCGCCGTGGCCGCGTTGCCGAGTGCGAAGACGACCAGCGCGGTGATCAGCACCGTACGGCGGGACCAGCCCGCGGTGAACGCCGCGAGCAGGGGCGAGAGCACCGCGTAGGCGACGGCGAACACGGTGACCAGCTGTCCGGCGGCGCCGAGTCCGACGTGCAGATCGGCGGCGATGCCGGGCAGGACCCCCGCGATCACGAAGGCGTCGGTGCCGACGACGAACGTCCCTGCGGCGAGCACGGCACCGTGGAAACGCCAGCTTTCCGGCCCGGTGCCGGCGGGCGCCGCCGCTCGGGAGTCCGTCGCCGAAGACTCCGCGGGTGGGGGAGGCGGCAGAACCGGCGGGGGAGAGGACGGGGGCGGTGGCTGGCCGGACGCGCTGTGGCGGGGCATACGGTCTCCAGGCTCCGAGAATGGCACCGATCGGTACCGTCTGCTGGTGAGGCGAGACGGTACCGATCGGTTCCGTACGGAGTCAAGGTTGGTTATCGTGGCCGTATGCCGACCAACGCCCGGGAACGACTCGTCAGGGCAGCCGAGGACCTCTTCTACGCCGAGGGCATCCGTGCCGTCGGTGTGGAGCGGCTGCTCGCCGCCTCGGGGGTGGGCCGGGCGTCCTTCTACCGGCACTTCGCGAGCAAGGACGACCTGGTCGTGGCCATGATCGACGGTTACGGCCGGCGCTGGTTCGACTGGCTGCACGCCGCGGTCGCCGAGCGCGGCGGCACGCCGCTCGCCCTCTTCGACGCCCTCGCCGAACGTTTCTCGGCCGACGACTACCGCGGCTGCGCCGCCATCAACACGATGGTCGAGATCGCGGACCCGGCCAGCGCCGCACACCGCGCCGCCGCCGCCCACAAGCGCACGTTGGCCTCGTACGTCGCCGAACTGCTCACCGAGGCCGGGTATGCGCGCGGCACCCGGGAGTTGGCCGAACAGCTCGTCCTGCTGATCGACGGGGCCCAGGTCACCGCCCTGCGGGAACGTTCGGCGGCGCCCGCTCACCGGGCCAGGGCGGTGGCGGCCGCCCTCCTCGCGGCCGCGTGACTCCCCGGGCCGCGTGAACCCCTGGGCCGCGTGAATCCCTGGGATGCGTGAATCCCTGGGATGCGTGGACCCCTCGGGCCGCGTGGCCCCCTCAGACTGTGTGACGCTCCTCGGCTGCGCGGCTCACCGGAAACGGCGGTCGAGGAAGGCGAGAGGGGACTCCTGTTGCGGCGCGAAGGGCGTGCCCGTCTTCCGCGCGCGGTAGTAGATCAGCAGGGACTCGCCCAGGAAGCTGACACCGATGGTGAGCTGGGTGGGCCGTGCGTACGGGTGCATCCCCAGGTGCTCGGCGACGACCCCGTAACCGGCCGAGACCAGCAGTGACGCGATGACGACGAGGAACGTACGGCCGGTGTAGCGCTGCCACAGGGTGCCGTCCTTCTCGAAGAGGCGTACCAGGGCGCCGCGTGCGGCGCCGAGGCCAAGGCCGAGGAAGGCGCCGGGGACCACCCAGGCGATGTCGGTGCCGGTCACGCCGTCGGCCTTGGTGATGAAGAGGACGCCGAGGCCGGTGAGGACGGCCGGGCCCGCGAAGAGGTCGCGGACATTGACCGGTTCGCCCTTCAGCCGCTTGGCGACGACGAGGACGAGGACCACGGCGATGATCGCCGCGAGCAGCCAGCCGTTCACGATTCCCCCTGACGGCGCCCTGGTGGCGGGCGCCCGACGTTGTTCCGGGCAACTTTTTAGCCCACCCGTGCCAAAAACAATTTAGCTCGGTCGTGCCACAATGGCAACATGCCGAAGATCGTCGACCCCGAAGCCCGCCGCCAGGCCGTCGCCGACGCCGTTCTGCGCGTCATCGGGCGGGAGGGGGTGGAAGGCGCCTCGCTGCGCACCGTCGCCGACGAGGCGCGGCTGGCCGTCGGATCCGTGCGGCACTACTTCCGTGACCATGACGAGGTGCTGCTCTTCACGATGCGCGAGCTGAGCGCGCGGATCGACCGGCGCGTACGGGCCCACGTGGACGGCCTGCTCGACCCGGCCGCGCGGCGGGAGGCGCCCGCGCGGGTGGAGGAACTGCTCGGCGAGTTCCTCGCTCTGGACGAGGAGCGGCGTCAGGAGGCGGTGCTCTGGGCGGCGTTCTGCGGCGCGGCCCGGCTCCGGCCGGAGCTGCGGAAGTGCGCGGTGGAGCTGGAGACCGGCCTGCGAGCCCTGCTGGCGCGGGTGCTGCGCGGTGCGCAGGAAACCGGCGGTCTGCCCGCCGGCCTGGACGTGGACCTGGAGTGCCTGCGGCTGTCCGCCCTGCTGGACGGCCTCAACCTGCGCGCGATGCTGGAGCCGGAGTACGTCACTCCGGAAACGCAGCGGGCGGTGCTGCGCAGGCATTTGCAGGGCTTGAAGGCGGGCTGAGGGCACGCGACGGGGCGAGCTGCGAGCGGGCTGCGGGCAGGTGGCAGGCGGGCTGAGGGCATACGGCGGGCAGGCGGCAGGCGGCAGGCGGGCTGAGGGCAGGCTGCGGGCACGCGAGGGGCAGGCCGGGGGCAGGCCAGGGGCCCACGGCGGGCACGCGAAACAGGTCGACGCCACGAGCCCCCGTTCGGCAGCATTCCGTCATGAGACAGCCTCGCCGACACCACTGGCCCCTCTACGGCATCCGCATCCGCACCCCGCGCCTCGAACTGAGCCTGCCCGGCCTCGACCTCCTCGACGACCTGGCCGCGGTCGCCGCCGACGGCGTGCACGACGCGGCGGAGATGCCGTTCACCGTGCCCTGGACGGACGCGGCCCCGGAGGAGCGCGGGCGCGCGACGTTCCAGCACGTACTCTCCACGGTCGCGGCGTGGCAGCCGGAGAGCTGGACGCTGAGCCTCGCGGTGACACGGGAGGGAAAGGCGGTGGGGCGCCAGGACGTGGTCGGCACCGCGTTCGGGGTGACCAGGGAGGCGGAGACCGGGTCCTGGCTCGGACTGCCCCACCAGGGCCAGGGCATCGGTACGGAGATGCGGGCGGCCGTCCTGCACTTCGTCTTCGACCGGCTCGGCGCGGACACCGTGACCTCCGCCGCGATGACGGACAACGCCCGGTCGCTGGCGGTCTCGCGCAAGCTCGGGTACGTACCGGACGGCGTGCAGGTCGCCGCGGTGCGCGGGCAGGCGCGGACGCTGCAACGGCTGCGGCTGGACCGGGCGGGGTGGGAGGCGCACCGTACGGTGCCGGTCGAGGTGGCGGGATGGACGGAGGAGTGCCGGGCGCTTTTCGGGGCGTGAGCGGGCCGGAAGCGGCGCGGACGCCTGGGTCCGCGCCGTGCCCGTACGGGTACGCTGGCGGCCGGCTTGATCAGTGGTTGGTCAACGTGAGGCGCACGCGGGGTGGAGCAGTGGCCGGAGCAGTCATCGCAGGAGCGGCCCGCCCGGTGACGCGCGCGCTCTCGGCGGCCGTGCTCGGCGTCGTGGCGCTCGCCACCGTCGGCTGTTCGGCGAAGTCCGAGGCGCAGCCGGAGGCGAAGCCCGAGCCCAAGCCGTCCCGTACCGCCCCCGCCTGCCCCGAGGACGGTGTCGTCATCAAGGGCTCTCCGGTGGACGCCGCCATGGGCACCCGCGCGATGGGCATCACCCTGACCAACTGCGGCGAGCGCCCGTACCAGGTGAACGGCTACCCGGGCGTCCAGGTACTCGACAAGGACCGCAAGCCGCTGGACGTGAAGATCAGCCACGGCTCGGACGTCGTGGACGACGTCGGCCCCGAGCCGGTGACGCTCAAGCCGGGCGAGCACGTCAGGGCCGTACTGATGTGGCGCAACCGCGTGACGGACGCGACACACCCCGCGGTGAACGGTGCGTTCCTGGCGCTCACACCGGCCGCGGGCGGCAGCCGTCCGCAGCTGGTCCGTGAGCTGGTCGATCTCGGGTCCACCGGCAAGCTGGGCATCACGGCATGGCACCGGGAGGGGCCCAGACCGCGTACGTAGTCCGGGCGGGCGTACACCCCTTGTGCCGCACCGGACTCCCGGCCCGGCTACTTGTCGATGTCGCCGACCACGAAGAACAGCGAGCCGAGGATGGCGACCATGTCGGCGACGAGCGTCCCCGGCAGCAGCTCGGTCAGCGCCTGGATGTTGTTGTACGACGCCGAGCGGAGCTTGAGGCGGTACGGGGTCTTCTCGCCCTTGGAGACCAGGTAGTAGCCGTTGATGCCGAGCGGGTTCTCGGTCCAGGCGTAGGTCGTGCCCTCGGGCGCCTTCAGGACCTTCGGCAGGCGCTGGTTGATCGGGCCGGGCGGCAGCTCGGCGATCCGGTCCAGGCAGGCGTCGGCCAGCTCCAGGGAGTTGTGGGTCTGCTCCAGGAGGCACTCGAAGCGGGCCAGGCAGTCGCCCTCCTCGCGGGTCACCACCCGCAGCGTGTCCTGGAGTTCCGGATACGCGAGGTAGGGCTCGTCGCGGCGCAGGTCGAAGTCGACACCGGAGGCGCGGGCGATCGGCCCGGAGACGCCGTAACCGTGCACCGCCTCGCGGCTCAGTACGCCGATGCCGCGCGTCCGGCCGCGGAAGATCTCGTTGCCGAGGACCAGCCGGTCGAAGACGTCCATCCGGGAGCGGACCTCGGAGACGGCGTGCCGGGCGCGGCCGAGCCAGCCGGCCGGCAGGTCCTCCTTGAGGCCGCCGACGCGGTTGAACATGTAGTGCATCCGCCCGCCGGAGATCTCCTCCATGACGTTCTGCAGTTCTTCGCGCTCGCGGAAGGCGTGGAAGACGGGGGTGATGCCGCCCAGCTCCAGGGGGTAGGAGCCGAGGAACATCAGGTGGTTGAGGACCCGGTTCAGCTCGGCGAGCAGCGTACGGGTCCACACGGCGCGCTCGGGGACCTCCATGCCGAGCATCCGCTCCACGCCGAGGACCACGCCCAGCTCGTTGGAGAAGGCCGACAGCCAGTCGTGGCGGTTGGCGAGCATGATGATCTGGCGGTAGTCGCGTGCCTCGAAGAGCTTCTCGGCGCCGCGGTGCATGTAGCCGATCACGGGTTCGGCGTGCTGGATGCGTTCGCCGTCCAGGACGAGGCGCAGCCGCAGCACGCCGTGCGTGGAGGGGTGCTGCGGGCCGATGTTCAGCACCATGTCGGTGCTCTCCGCCGCGCCGCCGATGCCGACCGTGGTCTCCGTCATGGGAACAGTCTCGCAGTTCGGGCCGGGGGAGTCCGGTGGGGTCGGGCGGGGGCCGGACGGCAGACGGGCGACCGACGGGCAGGGCCGGGCGGCGGACGGGTTCTTGCCGGGCGGCGGACGGTTTCTTCAGGGGGTGAGGAGGCCCGTACAGACGCCGCCCACCGGTTGCAGGAGCCAGCCGAAGGAGCCGAGGCCCGCCGGGTCGGTCAGCTCCGCCGCCGCGCCCGCCGAGCCGAGGGCCCGTACGTAGGCGGCCGGGTCGCTGGACGCGAGGGAGAGCGGCGGGCGGCTGCCGTCGACGCCGAGGGCGTGCAGCGCCTGCCGCTGGGAGACGCGCTCGGCGCCGGGGCCCGCGCAGGCGTCCAGGGCGACGTGGGCGGTGATGTCGCAGGTCCCGTCGGGTACGGGACGCACCTCGCGGCCCTCGCGGAAGCCGGTGAGGGTGCCGAAGGGCGGGCGGGTGTCCCGGGTGTGCGCGTAGTCGGCGGTGGCGGCGAGGCCGGCGCGCAGGGTGCCGACCGCGCGGGACCAGGCCGCGTCGCGCGGGCGGCCGATCTCGGCGCGCAGCCCGGGGGCGGCGGCCGGCCGGGGCCACCACCGGGAGAGCCACTCGGCGTCCGCGCCGGTGACCGGGGTGCCGAGCCGCTCGGTGCCGTCCGGGCGGACCAGTACGTACCGGGGCACGCCGTCCTCGTCGGTCTCGGCGACGTCGACGGGGACGTTGTCGAGCCACTCGTTGGCGAAGAGCAGGCCGGTCAGGGAGCCGGGCGCGGGCAGGTCCGGGAGCCAGGTGACGCGGTCGTCGAGCCCGGCGGGCCGGGGGGCGCGTTCGACGGCGTAGGGGCGCACGCGGGAGCACACCGGCTCCGGGAGCGCCGCCAGTACTCCGGTCAGCAGCTCGCCACGCCCGGCGCCCACATCGATCAGCGCCAGCTCCGCCGGACGGCCCAAGGACGCGTCGACGCGGCACAGCAGGGTGGCGAGGGCTTCGGCGTACCGGGGGGAGACGTGCACGGAGGTACGGAAGTGGCCGGCGGGGCCCGGCCCGTCGCCGCTGGTGTAGAAGCCGCCGGGGCCGTACAGGGCCCGCTCCGTGGCGTCCCGCCAGCCGCACCAGTCGTGTGTCACCGCACCACGGTACGCGGGGGGCGGGTGGGTGTGCGGACGCGGGCGCGGACGACGACGGGGCCCGGTGCCAGGCCTGTCTCCACCTTGCGGAGTACTCCCGTCCTCCAGGATCGCCCGTCCGGTTGACCCGTACACCTATACGGCCTGCCTACGCTGGGTGACGTGCAGCGTCTCTACGACTTCTTCCGCAGGCATCCGACAGGGGTGGACACCTTCTGGGCCGTCCTCCTGTTCGGTTTCAACTGTCTGATGCTGGTCGCGTCGGCGGATGTGCAGAGCGAGCGCCGGACGATCCTCGATGCTCTCGTCGTCGCCGCGATGTGCCTCACCGTCGCCCTGCGGCGCAAGGCGCCCGAGAAGATGCTGCTGCTGTCCGTCCTGGTCGGCCTCTGCCAGCTGGTGTTCGACGTAGAGCCGAATCCGTCCAACTTCGCCATGCTGGTGACCATTTACACGGTGGCCTCGGGTACCAGGCGCTGGGCCTCGCGTACCGCTCTGGGCGGTGCGCTGATCGGCCCGACGCTCTACGCCGTCCGCAACGGCAACGGTGAGGCTCCGCCCGGCAGCCTGTGGCAAGGGCTGTTCCTCATGGGGCTGCTCACCGTCCCCTTCGTGCTGGCGTGGGTGCTCGGCGACTCGGTCCGTACCCGCCGCGCGTACTGGGCCCAGCTGGAGGAGAAGGCCGCCCGGCTGGAGAAGGAGCGCGAGACCCAGTCGCGGATCGCGGTGGCCGCCGAGCGTGCCCGCATCGCCCGCGAGCTGCACGACGTCGTCGCGCACAACGTGTCCGTGATGGTGGTCCAGGCCGACGGCGCCGCCTACGTCCTGGACGCCGCGCCCGAGCAGGCCAAGCAGGCCCTGGAGACGATCTCCGGCACCGGCCGGCAGGCGCTCGCCGAGATGCGGCGGCTGCTCGGCGTGCTGCGCACCGGCGAACAGCCGGAGAGCGGCGAGTACGTACCGCAGCCCGGCGTCGAGCAGCTGGCCGACCTGATCGACCAGGTGCGGGGAGCCGGACTGCCGGTCGACTTCCAGGTGGCGGGCGAACCGCGCCCGCTGCCCAGCAGCGTCGAGCTGACCGCGTACCGCATCGTGCAGGAAGCGCTGACGAACACCCGCAAACACGGCGGCCCGGACGTCGGCGCCACGGTCCGCCTCGCCTACCGGGACGCCGAGCTGGACCTGCTGGTCGAGGACGACGGGCGCGGCGCCCAGCACGAGCTGTACGAGGGCGGCGGGGCGGACGGCCTCGGCCACGGGCTCATCGGCATGCGCGAACGCGTCGGCATGGTCGGCGGCAGCCTGGACGCGGGGCCGCGGCCGGGAGGAGGCTTCCGGATCAGCGCGGTCCTGCCGCTCACATCGGGGCAGTGAGCCGGAGGCGACACCCCCTCCCCACCCGTACGTACCCTGTTGCCGCGCCGGCGCCGGCCGGCCCTCCCGGCGCCGGGACCACCGGCTCCGCCACCCGCACCGCCGTTGAAAGGGACCTCCTGCCATGACTGTCCGAGTAATGCTCGTCGACGACCAGGTGCTCTTGCGCACCGGTTTCCGCATGGTGCTGGCCGCCCAGCCCGACATGGAGGTCGTCGCCGAGGCCGGTGACGGGGTGGAGGCCCTGGAGGTGCTCCGGTCCACCAAGGTCGACGTCATCCTGATGGACGTGCGGATGCCGCACCTGGACGGGGTGGAGACCACCCGCCGGATCTGTGCGGGCGGCCGGCAGGCGGACGCGCCGAAGGTGCTCATCCTGACCACCTTCGACCTGGACGAGTACGCCTTCTCCGCGCTCAAGGCCGGGGCCAGCGGCTTCATGCTGAAGGACGTGCCGCCGAGCGAACTGCTCGCCGCGATCCGCGCGGTGCGCAGCGGTGACGCGGTGGTCGCGCCCTCGACCACCCGCCGGCTGCTGGACCGGTTCACGCCGATGCTGCCGGCGTCCGCCGCCGAACCGGTCCGCCCGGAGATCGGGCGGCTCACCGAGCGCGAGCGGGAGGTGCTGCTGCTGGTGGCCCAGGGGCTCTCGAACGGCGAGATCGCGGCGCAGCTGGTGCTGTCGGAGGCCACGGTCAAGACGCATGTGGGCCGGATCCTCACGAAGTTGGAGCTGCGGGACCGGGTGCAGGCGGTGGTGCTCGCCTACGAGACGGGACTCGTACGGGCCGGGGGCGGCGCGGGCGCGTAACGGCGTACGGGGCCCGTGCACCGGTTGAGAAAGTCACCGTGGCGCGGGCCATGACGGGGCCTCACGGCCATGTGAAGGGGGCTCCGGGGCATCGGCAGCCGGGCCCGGGGGTGGGCGTCCGGGGTGGTCGCCGACGGCCTTCCGGCGCCCGTCCAGCCCTTTCACTGAACCGTCGAAAACCGCTCTGACCTGGGCAAATAACCGACAATGGCGGGGTGGAGAAAACGCCCGACAGCAGGAGCACACCGATGGCAGCCACCCCCGCCCGACCGGCCTCCGACACCGCCCCGCACGTCCCCGCGACGCCGTTGCACGACCTCATGTACGGCCACCTCTACGCCTCCGCCCTGCGCACCGTCGCCCTGTACGGCATCGCGGACCTCCTGGCCGACGGGCCGCTGCCGGCCGAGGAGCTGGCGGCGCGGTCCGGTACCCAGGCCGGTCCGCTGCGCCGTGTCCTGCGGCTGCTCGCGATGCGCGGTCTGTTCCGTGCGGAAGCGGACGGCACCTTCAGCCTGGAGGAGGGCGGTCAGGCCCTGCGGACGGAGGTGCCGGGCTCGCGGCGCGACGCCGTCCTGCTGTTCACCGACGCCATGTACCGCCGCTCCGCCACGGGGCTGGAGGACACCCTGCGCACGGGCGAGCCCGGCTTCGAGGCCGCGTACGGGACGCCGTTCTTCGCGCACCTGGCCGGTACGCCCGACGCCGGCCGGCTCTTCGACACCGCCATTTCCTCGCTCACCGACGGCGTGAACGAGCAGATCGCCGGCAGCTACCCGTTCCCGGACAGCGGGACGGTCGTCGATGTGGCCGGGGGCCGCGGCGGGCTGCTGCGGGCGGTGCTCGACCGGTCGCCGGGCCTGACCGGGGTGCTCTTCGACCGGCCCGGGACGGTCACCAGCCACCTGCTCGACACCGGTGAACCGGCAGGCCGTTGGCGTACGGAGGGCGGGGACCTCTTCACGGCCGTACCGGAGGGCGGGGACCTGTACCTGCTCAAGAACATCCTGCACGACTGGCCCGACGAGGACTGTCTGCGCATCCTCGGCACCGTGCGCCGGGCCATGGCTCCCGGCACCCGGCTGCTGGTGATCGACGCGGTGCTGCCCGCCGACGGCACCCCGCATCCGGCCGTGCCGCTGGACATCGTCATGCTCATGGTGCTGCACGGCCGCGAGCGCACCGCCGCCGAGTTCGAGGAGCTGCTGTCCCGCTCGGGATTCACGGTGCGGCGCGTCCTGCCGACGCCGTCGCTGACCTCGATCGTGGAGGCGGAAGCGGTCTGAGCCGGGGTGCCGATGGCCGGACCGGCCGGTCGTGACCTACGCCGGACCGGAGGGGCGGGGTGGTGAACAGGCGGTGGTGGGCGCCTGGTTGAGGGGCGTGCGGGGTTGACGGGGGTGGGGGAGCGGAGGAGATTGGGCGCGCTCGGTAAGGAAACTTTCCTAACAGAGAGGCCCTCCTGTGCGCAGACGATCCTTCGCCCTGGCCACCGCCGCCGGAACCGCGCTGCTCGCCGCCGCCGCGCTGCCCGCCGCCGCCCAGCCGGCCGCGACCCCCGCCCCCGCGAGCGCCGTGAGCCGCCCGGGCGTCACCGAGGGCTCGGTCAGCGCCGCCGATCTGCTCGCCAAGGTCACCGACTGCTCGCAGATCTCCCACGGCAAGTACCGCACCGACGAGGAGACATCGGCGACCGTCCCGGTCTGCGGCAAGAAGAACGCCGTGTTCTGGAAGGCGGACATGGACATTGACTGCGACGGCCAGGTCACGGCCAAGTGCAACAAGAACACCGACCCCTGGTTCCAGCCGGAGACCCGCTGGAACCAGTCCGACGGCAAGCCGCTCAACGCCGAGAAGCTGCCGTACGTCGTCGCCCCCTCGGTCAGCGGCATCTGGAACTTCGAGTCCGCGGGCATCAAGGGCGGCGGCATCGTCGCCGTCATCTACAAGAACAAGGTCGAGTACGCGGTCGTCGGCGACAGCGGTCCCGAGAAGATCATCGGGGAGGCGTCGTACGCGGCCGCCAAGGGCCTCGGCATCGACCCCGACCCGGCCACCGGCGGCGCCGAGTCCGGCGTCACCTACATCCTGTTCAAGAACTCCAAGGCGTCCCCCATCGAGAGCCACAGCGACGCCGTCTCCCGCGGCGACGCCCTCGCCAAGAAGTTCCTCCAGGAGAACTGAGCGCCCTGGGCATGCCCCCGGCCGACCGTCGGCTCAGCGCAGCACCCCCTCCAGGAAGTCGCTGCCCAGGCGCGCCACCACCCGGACGTCCAGCTGGTGCAGGACGTACCGGCCGCGGCGGCGGGTCTGGAGCAGCCCGGCCTTCTTGAGGACGGCGAGATGCCGGGAGACCTCCGGCGCGGATATGCCGAGCGAGGTGGCCAGTTCACCGGTCGTGTAGGCGGTACGGGCCAGGTGGCGGCACATGCGTATCCGCATCGGGTGGGCGAGCGCTTCGAGCCGGGACTCGACCAGGGCGATCGAGGCGGGGCCGGCCGGCTCCGGCGCCGCCACGGGATAGTGGATCACCGGGCGCCAGCCCCGCGCGTGCAGCACGCTCAGGTGCGGCCAGCCGAACGAGGTGGGGATGAAAGTGATCCCGGCCCCGACGTCCGGATCCACGGCCGTGCCCTGGCCGTGGGACAGCTTGTCGACGACGATGCGCGACCGGGGCGCGTCCAGCGTCACCGCGGACGACACCTCGGCCAGCGCTTCGGCCAGCCCCTTGTGGCGCAGCACCTCCGCCTTGTGCCGTGCGTCGGCGGCGAGGTGGACGCGGACCCGCTGCCAGACGTCCGCGAAGAACGCCCGCTCGCAGTCCTCCAGCAGGCGGCGTATCCAGGCCCGTACGGCGGGCGGGTCGGCGAGCAGCCGCTGCGCGAAGTCGGCCTGCCGGGGGCCGCGCGCCGTGGCCCGCTCCAGCGCCAGCCGCCGCGCCTCGGCGTCCACCAGCGGCGACGGGCCACCGCGGCAGTACCCGCTGGTGCAGTTGATCTCCAGCGCGGCGTTCACGAACAGCTCGTCGTCGAGCCGGTCGAGCAGGTCCAGGTCCTCGGCGAGCGTCGCCCCGGGCTGCCCGGCGGTGCCCGGCAGCGCGGCGAACGGCATCGTCACGTCGGAGAACGTCGGCCCCCAGAGGAAGTCCGCTTCACACAGCCGGTCGGCCAGGTCGGGTTCGAGCGCACTGGCCGTCGCGGTCGTCCAGCCGTGCAGGCCGGGATGGTGGCCGGGCTCGGCGAGCGCGTGCAGGGCGGCCCCCAGCTCGGCGAGCGGCGACGGGCTGAACACCGTCCGCTCGGCGGGCAGCCCCGCCACATCGATCCACACACTCAACTCTGTCTCTCCCCGTTCCCACTCCGCGTACGGCACCGGCGCCGCACATGCCCTTCGGTCGGCGCGGCGGCCCGGCCGACGCTTGGTCGCGTGGCGGTCAGGCACGGGGCGGGCCGACCGGCCCGGACCGACCCGGGCCGGACCGACCGACCCGGACCGACCGACCCGGATCGACCGACCCGGATCGACCGACCCGGTCCGAACCCGCCCCGACCCGGACCGACCCAGACCGGACCGACCCGCCCGGGACCGGTCCGGACCGGACCGACCCGCCCGGGGCCGAACCGGACCGGACCGACCCGCCCGGGACCGAACCCGCCCCGGACCTCGCCTGCTCCGGAACGCCCGATGCGCTTCCCGGGGCCCTCGCTTCCCGGGGCCCTCGCTTCCCGGGGCCCTCGCTTCCCGGGGCCCCCTCCCCCCCCACCCACCCCCGGCTCTGGTCATCATCATGCGTGAGCCCGTGACGTGCGCCGCCGTCGATTGACGGCTCTCGTCAATCGACGAGCCGCCGGTCGCCGGACGGCCCCACTGTGGTGTCCATGAACGCATCCCAGCAGCACATGCTCGACGCCTACCGCGCGGCCCAGCACGGTGAGAGCGCGCCCGTCCTCCCCGGCGCCGGGGACGTCCAGGCCGTACGCGAGATCCGCCGGTGGCTGCGCTTCCAGGCCGTGGTCACCGCACCCGCCGACCGCCCCCTGGCCCGCCTCCGCCGCGCCGTACACCGGGTCCTCACCCGGCGGCCGGCACGCCCCGTACACCTCCGTCGGACCGCCCGTCCCGCCCAGGCCGAGCCGCTGCCGCACCCCCCTCTCGGTCTGTCCTCCGCTTCCGTCTCCACCCCCACCATGACGGGTCACGCCCGCCTCTGCGACCCCTGTGGATAACCTCCGCGAACACCTCCGTCACCCCTGTGGAAAACAGCCCGGGGAACGGCGGGCGAAGCAGCAGGGGGCGCGCCCGGAACCGCAGCCGGGAACGCGCCCGGCGACGCGGTACGAGACGCCCGTCTCAGCCTGCGCACGGCTCTGAAGAGCGCCGTAAACACTCGCGTAGCATGGCGAACGAATCGTCCGGTACCCCCCGCGGACTGGAACGGAAGGCCGTCGCCGCGTGAACACAACCCCACCCACCGAGGCCCAGGACCGCCCCGCCCGACTGACCGTCGGAGTCGTCGGCGCAGGTCGCGTCGGGCCCGCCCTCGCCGCATCGCTCCAGCTCGCCGGACACCGGCCGGTCGCCGTGTCCGGCGTCTCCGACGCCTCCGTACGGCGTGCGGCGGCGCTCCTGCCCGACGTGCCGGTCGTCTCCCCGGCCGAGGTGCTGCAACGCGCCGAACTGGTGCTGCTCACGGTGCCCGACGACGCCCTGCCCGGGCTCGTCGCGGGCCTCGCCGAGACCGGTGCCGTACGGCCGGGCCAGCTGCTCGTCCACACGTCGGGGCGGTTCGGTACGGCCGTCCTCGACCCGGCCACCCGCGCCGGCGCCCTGCCGCTCGCCCTGCACCCCGCCATGACCTTCACCGGTACGCGCGTCGACGTGCAGCGGCTGGCCGGCTGCTCCTTCGGGGTCACGGCGCCCGAACCGCTGCGGATGGCCGCCGAGGCGCTGGTCATCGAGATGGGCGGGGAGCCGGAGTGGATCGAGGAGGGGGCCCGCCCGCTCTACCACGCGGCGCTCGCCATCGGTGCGAACCACCTGGTCACCCTGGTGGCGCAGGCCATGGAGCTGCTGCGGGAGGCCGGTGTCGGCGCGCCCGACCGGATGCTCGGCCCGCTGCTGGGCGCGGCCCTGGACAACGCGCTGCGCTCCGGTGACGCCGCCCTGACCGGTCCGGTCGCCCGCGGCGACGCGGGCACCGTCGCCGCGCACGTCTCGGAGCTGCGCAAACATGCGCCGCAGAGCGTCGCGGGGTACCTCGCCATGGCCCGTACGACGGCCGACCGCGCCCTGGCGCACGGCCTGCTGAAGCCGGAGCTGGCCGAGGACCTGCTGGACGTCCTGGCGAACGTCGGCGACGGCACCGGCACCAGCGGCATCAGCACCGGAGGCACGCCGCCGTCGCCCGGAGACCACCGCGAAAGCCCGTCCGGCGACCACCGCGAAGGCTCAGACGGCCCTCGCGAAGGCTCGTCAGACGACCGTCGCGAAGACCCGTCCGACGGCCCCCGCGAAGACCCGCCCGGCGACCACCCCGAAGAAGGCGACCGATGAACGCCCCGCGCACGCGCCTGGTGCACACCGCGGCCGAGCTGCGTGCCCTGCCGGACTTTTCCGGGCAGCGGGCCGTCGTCATGACCATGGGGGCCCTGCACGAGGGGCACGCGACGCTGGTCCGCGCCGCCCGCGACCGGGTCGGCCCGGCGGGGCAGGTCGTCGTCACGGTCTTCGTCAATCCGCTCCAGTTCGGCGCGGGTGAGGACCTCGACCGCTACCCGCGCACCCTGGAGGCGGACCTCGCGCTCGCCGGCGCGGCCGGCGCGGACGCCGTCTTCGCGCCCGCCGCCGGTGAGGTCTATCCGGGCGGCGCGCCGCAGGTGCGCATAACCGCCGGTCCCATGGGCGACCTCCTGGAGGGGGCCAGCCGACCGGGCCACTTCGACGGCGTGCTGACCGTCGTCGGCAAGCTGCTGCACCTCACCCGTCCCGACGTGGCCCTCTTCGGCCAGAAGGACGCGCAGCAACTGGCCGTGATAGAGCGCATGGTGGCCGACCTGAACTTCGACGTACGGATCGTCGGCGTCCCCACCGTCCGTGAGGACGACGGGCTGGCCCTGTCCAGCCGTAACCGCTATCTCTCCGCGGCGGACCGCCGGACCGCCCTGGCGCTGTCCCGGGCCCTGTTCGCGGCCCGTGACCGGCTCGCCGCCGAGGAGGCCCTGCGGGACCGTGCCTCGTACGCGACGCACGCGGCCCACCGGGCGCAGGGCCGTTCCGCGGCGCTCGCCGCCCTGGGGGAGGACCGCGCGGCGGCCGACGCGCACGCCCTCGCGCACGCCGCCGCGACCCCGTTGCGCGGCCCTTCGGTGGCGCGGGCGGCGGCCCGTGTCGTCCTGGAGGACGCGGCCCGCCTGGACCCGCCGCTGGCGCTCGACTACGTGGCGCTCGTCGACCCGTCCGACTTCACGGAGGTCACGGACGCGTATGAGGGGGAGGCCGTTCTCGCGGTCGCTGCCAAGGTCGGCACCACCCGCCTCATCGACAACATCCGCCTCACGTTCGGAGCGCCCCGATGAACGGCACCGGCCCCACGGCCACCACCTCCAGCCCCTCCGACCCCGCAGGCACCACCTCCAGCCCCACCGGCCCCGCAGGCCCCGCATCCGGTCCCGCAGGCCCCGCACCCAGCCCCACCGGCCCCACCCCCACCCTCCGCCTCCAGGCCCCCGCCCCCGGCTGGTCCATCGAGGCCGACGTCGTCGTGGTCGGCTCCGGGGTCGCCGGCCTGACCGCCGCGCTGCGCTGCGCCGCCGCCGGCCGCCGTACCGTCGTGGTCACCAAGGCCCGCCTGGACGACGGTTCCACCCGCTGGGCCCAGGGCGGCATCGCGGCCGCGCTCGGCGAGGGCGACACCCCGGAAGAGCACCTGGCGGACACCCTCGTCGCGGGCGCCGGACTGTGCGACGAGGCCGCCGTACGGACCCTGGTCACCGAGGGGCCGGACGCCGTCCGCCGCCTCGTCGCCACCGGGGCGCGCTTCGACACCGAGCCCGGCAGTGACGAGATAGCCCTCGCCCGCGAGGGCGGCCACCACCGCCGCCGGATAGCGCACGCGGGCGGCGACGCGACCGGCGCCGAGATCTCCCGCGCCCTGGTGGACGCCGTCCGTACGCAGGGTCTGCGCACCATCGAGAACGCCCTCGTCCTCGACCTGCTCACGGACGCCGACGGCCGCACGGCCGGTGTCACCCTGCACGTGATGGGCGAGGGCCAGCACGACGGCGTGGGCGCCGTGCACGCCCCCGCGGTGGTCCTGGCCACCGGCGGCATGGGCCAGGTCTTCGCCGCGACCACCAACCCCGCGGTCTCCACCGGCGACGGTGTCGCCCTCGCGCTGCGCGCCGGCGCCGAGGTCTCCGACCTCGAATTCGTCCAGTTCCACCCGACGGTGCTCTACCTCGGTCCGGACGCGGAGGGCCAGCAGCCGCTGATCTCGGAGGCGGTACGCGGCGAGGGCGCCCACCTGGTGGACGCCGACGGCATCCGCTTCATGCTCGGACAGCACGAACTCGCCGAACTGGCCCCGCGCGACATCGTCGCCAAGGCCATCATGCGCCGCGCCCGGGAACAGGGCACCGACCACATGTACCTGGACGCCCGGCACTTCGGCGCCGCCATGTGGGAGCAGCGCTTCCCGACCATCCTCGCCGCCTGCCGCGCCCACGGCATCGACCCGGTCACCGAGCCGATCCCGATCGCGCCCGCCGCGCACTACGCCTCCGGGGGTGTACGGACCGACCTGCACGGCCGGACGACCGTGCCCGGCCTGTACGCGTGCGGCGAGGTCGCGTGCACCGGCGTGCACGGCGCGAACCGGCTGGCCTCCAACTCCCTCCTGGAGGGCCTGGTCTTCGCCGAGCGCATCGCGGACGACATCACGGCCACGCCCGTCCGGCGGCCCGGCCCCGTCGTCGAGCCCGCCGCCGCCCCCGTACCGCTGCTCGCCCCCGAGGCGCGGCCCGTGATCCAGCGGACCATGACCGCCGGGGCAGGAGTGCTGCGCTCCGCCGCGAGCCTCGTCGAAGCCTTCTCCGCGCTGGTCCACATGCAGCGCGCCGCCGCCGACCCGGTCCCGGCCGACGGGCCCAAGCCCGCCGAGCCCGGCGTCGAGGCGTGGGAGGCCACCAACCTCCTGATGGTCGCCCGGGTCCTGGTCAGCAGCGCCCGCAAGCGGGAGGAGACCCGCGGCTGCCACTGGCGCGAGGACCACGCCGACCGGGACGACACCGCCTGGCAGCGGCACTTCCTGGTCACCCATCGCCCGCCGCACACCCTCCACTTCCGTACGACCGACACCGCCGCCTTCCCCGCGACGACCGCCGCACCCGCGCCCGAAACGGAGCCGAACCAGTGAGCACCCCCGACGACCTCTCCCTGCACCAGATCGGCCGTCCGGACCAGGACGCGGACCAGGCCCAGGCCCCGGCCCCGCAAGGCGGCTGCGGCGACTCCTGCGGCTGCGGCGCCGGTGACGGCACGTACGAACTCGACCCGCTCGCCTGCGGGCTGGACCCCGGCCTCGCGGCCCTCCTGGCCGAGGCCGGACTGGACCCCGTACAGGTCGAGGACATCGCCCACATGGCCGTCGAGGAGGACCTCGACCAGGGGGTGGACGTCACCACCGTCGCGACCGTCCCCGAAGACGCGGTCGCCACCGGCGACTTCACGGCCCGTCAGGCGGGGACCGTGGCCGGGCTGCGGGTCGCCGAGGCGGTGCTGTCCATCGTGTGCACCGCGGAGTTCGAGGTCGAGCGGCACGTCGAGGACGGCGACCGCGTCGAGGCCGGCCAGAAGCTGCTCAGCGTCACCACCCGCACCCGCGACCTGCTGACCGGCGAGCGCAGCGCCCTGAACCTGCTCTGCCGCCTGTCCGGCATCGCCACCGCCACCCGCGCCTGGGCCGACGCCCTGGAGGGCACCGGCGCCAAGGTCCGCGACACCCGTAAGACGACGCCCGGCCTGCGGGCGCTGGAGAAGTTCGCGGTGCGCTGCGGCGGCGGCGTCAACCACCGGATGTCGCTGTCGGACGCGGCCCTGATCAAGGACAACCACGTCGTCGCGGCGGGCGGCGTGGCCGAGGCGTTCAAGGCCGTACGGAACGGGTTCCCGGGCGTGCCGATCGAGGTGGAGGTCGACCGGCTGGACCAGATCCCGCCGATCCTCGCCGAGGGCGCCGACCTGATCCTGCTGGACAACTTCACCCCCGACCAGACCCGCGAGGCGGTGGCGCTGGTGGCCGGGAAGGCGATCCTGGAGTCCTCCGGACGGCTCACCCTCGACAACGCCCGCGCCTACGCCGAGACCGGGGTGGACTTCCTGGCCGTGGGCGCGCTCACCCACTCCTCCCCGATCCTCGACATCGGTCTCGACCTGCGCGAGGAGCGCTGACGCAGATGCTGCTCACCATCGACGTAGGCAACACCCACACCGTCCTCGGCCTGTTCGACGGCGAGGAGATCGTCGAACACTGGCGGATCTCCACCGACGCCCGCCGCACCGCCGACGAACTCGCGGTCCTCCTCCAGGGCCTGATGGGCATGCACCCGCTGCTGGGCGAGGAACTGGGCGACGGCATCGAGGGCATCGCCATCTGCTCCACCGTCCCCTCGGTCCTGCACGAGCTGCGCGAGGTCACCCGGCGCTACTACGGGGACGTTCCGGCCATCCTGGTCGAGCCCGGCGTCAAGACCGGCGTGCCGATCCTGATGGACAACCCCAAGGAGGTCGGCGCCGACCGGATCATCAACGCGCTGGCGGCCGTGGAGCTGTACGGCGGGCCGGCCGTGGTGGTCGACTTCGGCACGGCCACCACGTTCGACGCGGTCAGCGCGCGCGGCGAGTACGTCGGCGGGGTGATCGCGCCCGGCATCGAGATCTCGGTGGAGGCGCTCGGCGTGAAGGGCGCGCAGCTCCGCAAGATCGAACTGGCCCGGCCGCGCAGCGTGATCGGCAAGAACACCGTCGAGGCCATGCAGTCCGGCATCCTGTACGGCTTCGCCGGCCAGGTCGACGGGGTCGTCCAGCGCATGGCGCGGGAGCTGGCGGACGACCCGGACGACGTGACGGTGATCGCCACCGGCGGGCTGGCGCCGATGGTGCTCGGCGAGTCCTCGGTCATCGACGAGCACGAGCCGTGGCTCACGCTGATCGGCCTGCGGCTGGTGTACGAGCGCAATGTGACGCGGGGCTGAGGGCGCCCGGCCCGCCCGGCCCGGCCGGTCTCCGCGACGAATTGCCCACTTAGGCCCTATACATACTCACTTCTAACTGAAGAGGCTTTTACTGCTTCCTGCGCGTTCCGCGACACTTGCGCCGTTCTAATGCCGTTAAGCGGATTTTGTCCGGCGGCGGCGTAAGGTCGGCCCATGCCTATGCCATACGGATCCCGCGGCGGTATGGCCTTCAGCGCCGACGAGTTGCGCGTGCTGCGGCGCGCGCTCGCCGCCGCACTCCAGCCGACGCGCCACACGACCGGTGCCCCGACGGGCTACGACACCGACGGCGCCCAGGAGGTCCAGGAGTATCTGCGGCTCGCCGAGGCGGTGGACGAGGCGGCGCGCGAGGGCGGGCGGCTGCGCGCCTTTCTCCTCGCCGACCTCGCCCGCTACCGGGACGCCCTCCCCGGCTCCGCACACGGCTACCTGGGGCAGCTCCAGGAGGCCCTGGCGGCCGGTTACGACCCCGTCCCCGCCGACCTCGCCGCCCTGCGCCTGCTGTGCGCGCGGCAGCGGGGACCTGAGGAACACGCGCGCCGTACCGCCCTGCTGCGCCACTGCGAGCGCCTCGCCGAGCGCTCCGTACGGGCCAGGCTGCGCGCTCTCCCCGGTGGCAGGGTGGCGGACGAGCCCGCGCCCGTCCCCGCGCCGGACCCGCGCCCGAAGGCGCCGCGCCCCGGCCGCCCCGTGCCCACGCCGGGCGAGGTCTTCCCGCCGCGCCGCAAGCCCGTGCGGCCCCCCGCGGCCCGGTCCGCGTGAGCGCTGCGTACTCTGGAATCCTCACTCCCGAAGGAGGCCCCTGGTCATGGATTACGTCGCAGCGCTGGTACCGCCCGTGGTGATGGCCGTGGCGTTCGTCGCGCTCATCGTGACGATCGTGAAGAGCCAGGGTGGCGAGAACAAGTCCAAGGAGGACGCGGCGGTCGACGCCGCGCTGGCCCGCGCCGAGGGCGCCCGCCAGGAGCCCAAGGCACACGGCGCCTGACCCGCGCCGGCCGGGCCCGTCCCGGCCGCCCGCGCCCGGCCCCCGGGTGCCGACGGTGTCCGTCCATCCGTTCGTCCATCCGTTCGGTCACCTGGTCGGCCTTGCGAACAGCACACCTCTGTACGGCCCGAGATTGCGCATCTCGGGCCGTACTGCCTTTTTCCGGGGTAAATCAACCGAGTAAGAACCGGCATTTGCGACATCTCCCACTATTGTGCTGCTGTGCCACGACGCTTGGGTGATCTGGAAGACGCGGTCATGACGCGGGTGTGGGAGTGGAACCGCCCGGTCACCGTTCGGGAAGTCCTGGAAGATCTGCAGAAGGAACGGTCGATCGCCTACACAACGGTGATGACCGTATTGGACAACCTCCATCAGAAGGGCTGGGTGCGCCGTGAAGCCGAAGGGCGCGCCTATCGATATGAGGCGGTGTCCACTCGTGCCGCCTACTCGGCCGCACTGATGAACGAAGCGTGGTCCGCGAGTGACAACCCCGCGGCGGCCCTGGTGGCCTTCTTCGGGATGATGTCGCCGGAACAGCGCCATGCCCTCAGGGATGCCGTGCGTATGGTGCAGGGCGACGAACCGGCGGAACCCGCACCGGCCCCGACGCGGACCGGCCGCGCCGAACGCGAACCGCCCGTACCGGCGGAACGGCCGGACCACGGGGAACGCGCCGGTGAACCGGCCGCGGAACGCGCGCGGGAACCTTCCGTACCCCCGGAACAGGCCGGAGAGGGGGAAGCGGATGCGGGAGAAGTACCCGCCCCGGGATCCGGTGACCCGGGGCGATAGCGTCGCGCCATGCCGCCCCTGACTAATGGACTCACCGTCCGCCGTGCCCGGACCAGCGATGTACCGGCCGTACGCCGGCTCATCGACGCCTACTCCCCGGACGGCATCCTCCTCGACAAAGCCACCGTGACGCTTTACGAGTCCATCCAGGAGTTCTGGGTCGCCGAGCGGGACGAGGACGCCGAGGTCGTCGGCTGCGGAGCGCTGCACGTCATGTGGGAAGACCTGGCCGAAGTGCGCACTTTGGCGGTGGACCCGCGGCACAAGGGCGCCGGAGTCGGCCACCAAGTCCTCGACAAGCTGCTGCGCACCGCGGGCTGGCTCGGAGTGCGGCGCATTTTCTGCCTCACCTTCGAAGTGGACTTCTTCGCCAAGCACGGGTTCGTGGAGATCGGTGAGACGCCCGTCGACGGCGATGTCTACAGCGAGCTGCTGCGTTCCTATGACGAGGGCGTTGCCGAGTTCCTCGGTCTCGAACGAGTGAAGCCCAACACCCTGGGCAACAGCCGGATGCTTCTGCACCTGTGATCAGCGTTCTATGTCCGAATCGCGCCCCTATCTCATAGCTGTGGAAGCAAGCGTTCCCCGGCCGTGGTGCAACTGAACCCTACCCAGGGGTTTGTGTTTTTCCCGGAAAAGCGGTTTGCTTTCCGTCGTAATCCGCATTCGATGAAAGGGAAACCGGTGGCACAGAAGGTTCAGGTTCTTCTTGTCGACGACCTCAACGGCGGCGAGGCCCATGAGACCGTGACGTTCGCCCTCGACGGCAAGTCCTACGAGATCGACCTGTCCGACGACAACGCGCACAAGCTGCGCGAGTCGCTGGCCGAGTTCGTGAAGGCGGGCCGCAAGACCGGTGGCCGTTCCGGTGGCCGCGGCAAGGCGCGCGCGTCTTCCGGCGGCAGCCCGGACACCGCGAAGATCCGCGCGTGGGCGAAGGAGAACGGCTACAACGTCAATGACCGCGGCCGTGTGCCCGCGGAGATCCGTGAGGCGTTCGAGAAGGCGAACGGCTGACCGCCGTACCCGCAATCCGTTTGTCTTCGAGCTTGACGACCGCGCAGCAAACGGGCCCGGTGGCATTCCGTGGCCGCCGCGCTCACGAGTCGTACGAGGTCGGGGGCGCGCCCCTGGCGATCCGCGAGGGGAACACCGTGGCCCCCGCGCCCTGCCCCTGTCCCCGTGGTGGGCAGAGCCGCCTCGATCTCGCGTCCCGGTTCGGGAGGCCGCACCCACCCCGCGGCCTCCCGTGGGCCCGATCCGTACGGCCACCACGCCCGCGGTGACGGCGGCGGGGACGGCGCGGGCATCCGGTCCCCGGTGCCGCGTGCGGTCAGATCCAGCCCCAGCGAGCCCCATTCCAGCCATTCCAGAAGCTCCGGCAGTTCCTCCGCGGCCCCTGCGGTCACGAGGACGAGCATCCTGGGACCGGCGGAGCCGCTGCGGTCGATCAGCACGGGCCCGGTGGGGCCCACCCGCCCCAGTACGGCCCGGCCCGCGTCGGCCGGCAGATCGAGGGCGTCGAAGCGCACCCCGGTCAGCAGCTCCACCGGCTCCGTGCCGGTGGTCGGCCAGCGCAGCTCGTCCTCGTACCACTGCCGTACGGCGGCGAGGGCGGAGCGGGAGCGCGGGAGCGCGACGGGCATACCGGGAGCAACTCGCGAAACTCCGAGAAGTTACGCTGGGTTGACACACGGGTGCGGACTGTCGCCGCGGAAGGGGGCGTGCGGGGGCGTGACGGCGCAATGGGCGGCGCTCGGGTGTTCGCCCATAGCGGATGGAACGGGCCCACGCCGCATGGAGTGTCCGTGGCGGCGGGTAAGACATCCCCAGTGGGGAGAGACGGTGCAGCGGCGTGCGCAGCGCTTTTTCCGGAGCGGCGACGGGCTCCGGGCGGGCGTGTCGGTGACGGGTGCGTTCGCCACGGGCGTACTGGCCCGGGGCGTATATGCCTGGCCTGCGGGAACATCGTCTCGCACCATCGGGTTGGAGCAGATGTCGGCTGTTCGGCAGCAGATTTCCCCGCCGTCGCGGGGGTGATCCGGACGGATGTCGGCAGTTGGAATGAGCTGTCCCGTCCCACGGGACTAGCATGCGGAAGGACAGGGAGGGGACCGACCCCTAACTGCCTGACCGCTCTGAGGAGCGATTAACGATGTTCGAGAGGTTCACCGACCGTGCGCGGCGGGTTGTCGTCCTGGCTCAGGAAGAAGCCCGGATGCTCAACCACAACTACATCGGCACCGAGCACATCCTCCTGGGCCTGATCCACGAGGGTGAGGGTGTCGCCGCTAAGGCCCTGGAGAGCCTCGGGATTTCGCTCGAGGCGGTCCGCCAGCAGGTGGAGGAGATCATCGGCCAGGGGCAGCAGGCCCCGTCCGGTCACATCCCCTTCACCCCCCGTGCGAAGAAGGTCCTGGAGCTGTCGCTCCGCGAGGCCCTTCAGCTCGGCCACAATTACATCGGTACGGAGCACATCCTGCTCGGCCTGATCCGCGAGGGCGAGGGCGTCGCCGCCCAGGTCCTGGTGAAGCTGGGCGCCGATCTGAACCGGGTGCGGCAGCAGGTCATCCAGCTGCTCTCCGGCTACCAGGGCAAGGAGGCCGCCACCGCCGGCGGCCCGGCCGAGGGCACCCCCTCGACCTCGCTCGTCCTGGACCAGTTCGGCCGCAACCTGACGCAGGCCGCCCGCGAGACCAAGCTCGACCCGGTGATCGGGCGCGAGAAGGAGATCGAGCGGGTCATGCAGGTGCTGTCCCGCCGTACCAAGAACAACCCGGTCCTCATCGGCGAGCCCGGCGTCGGCAAGACGGCGGTCGTCGAGGGCCTGGCCCAGGCCATCGTCAAGGGCGAGGTGCCCGAGACCCTCAAGGACAAGCACCTCTACACCCTGGACCTGGGCGCCCTGGTCGCCGGCTCCCGCTACCGCGGTGACTTCGAGGAGCGCCTGAAGAAGGTGCTCAAGGAGATCCGCACCCGCGGCGACATCATCCTGTTCATCGACGAGCTCCACACCCTGGTGGGTGCGGGCGCCGCCGAGGGCGCGATCGACGCCGCGAGCATCCTCAAGCCCATGCTGGCGCGAGGCGAGCTGCAGACCATCGGTGCGACGACGCTCGACGAGTACCGCAAGTACCTGGAGAAGGACGCGGCGCTGGAGCGCCGTTTCCAGCCGATCCAGGTCGCGGAGCCGTCGCTGCCGCACACCATCGAGATCCTGAAGGGCCTGCGCGACCGTTACGAGGCGCACCACCGCGTCTCGATCACGGACGAGGCCCTGGTCCAGGCCGCTCAGCTGGCCGACCGCTACATCTCCGACCGCTTCCTGCCGGACAAGGCGATCGACCTGATCGACGAGGCCGGCTCCCGGATGCGCATCCGCCGGATGACCGCGCCGCCGGACCTCCGCGAGTTCGACGAGAAGATCGCCGACGTGCGCCGGGAGAAGGAGTCCGCGATCGACTCGCAGGACTTCGAGATGGCCGCGGGCCTGCGCGACAAGGAGAAGCAGCTCCTGGCCGCGAAGGCGAAGCGGGAGAAGGAGTGGAAGGCCGGCGACATGGACGTCGTCGCCGAGGTCGACGGCGAGCTGATCGCCGAGGTCCTGGCCACGGCGACCGGCATCCCGGTCTTCAAGCTCACCGAGGAGGAGTCCTCGCGGCTGCTGCGGATGGAGGACGAGCTCCACAAGCGCGTCATCGGCCAGAAGGACGCCATCAAGGCGCTCTCGCAGGCCATCCGCCGTACCCGGGCCGGTCTGAAGGACCCCAAGCGCCCCGGTGGCTCGTTCATCTTCGCCGGTCCGTCCGGTGTCGGTAAGACCGAGCTGTCCAAGACGCTCGCCGAGTTCCTGTTCGGCGACGAGGACGCGATGATCTCCCTCGACATGTCGGAGTTCAGCGAGAAGCACACGGTCTCCCGGCTCTTCGGCTCGCCTCCCGGCTACGTCGGCTACGAGGAGGGCGGCCAGCTCACCGAGAAGGTGCGCCGCAAGCCGTTCTCGGTCGTGCTGTTCGACGAGGTGGAGAAGGCCCACCCCGACATCTTCAACTCCCTGCTGCAGATCCTGGAGGACGGTCGTCTGACCGACTCCCAGGGCCGGGTGGTGGACTTCAAGAACACGGTCATCATCATGACGACCAACCTCGGGACCCGGGACATCTCCAAGGGCTTCAACCTGGGCTTCGCCGCCCAGGGCGACACCAAGAGCAGCTACGAGCGGATGAAGAACAAGGTCAACGAAGAGCTCAAGCAGCACTTCCGGCCCGAGTTCCTCAACCGTGTCGACGACACGGTGGTCTTCCACCAGCTCACCGAGGAAGACATCATCCAGATCGTCGACCTCATGATCGCCAAGGTGGACGAGCGCCTCAAGGACCGCGACATGGGCATCGAGCTCAGCGGTGAGGCCAAGAAGCTGCTCGCCAAGCGCGGCTACGACCCGGTGCTGGGCGCCCGCCCGCTGCGCCGGACCATCCAGCGCGAGATCGAGGACGCTCTCTCGGAGAAGATCCTCTTCAGCGAGCTGCGCTCGGGCCACATCGTGGTCGTCGACATCGAGGGTGAGGGCGAGAACGCCAAGTTCACCTTCCGCGGCGAGGAGAAGGCGGCCCTGCCGGACGCCCCGCCCGTCGAGTCCGCGGCCGGCGGCCCGGACCTGTCGAAGGACGCGTGACGGCCGGCGGTACGGACCGGGCGCCCAGCGCCTGACCGGCACGGCAGCCGACGCCGCGGCCCGGGACCTGTTCCAGGTTCCGGGCCGCGGCGTCGTCGTGTGCGGGGGGCGGGAGCCGCGTACGTGCGTTGCCGCACCACGGGGCGCGGGCGTGGGGCGTCCGAAGCCGTGAGCGGAAGTGTTTTTCCGTACCGGGGTGCGGGGATATCCGTAACCGCCGGGATACGGGGCGTTCCGCTCCGGTACGGAAGCGGCGCGAGGGTATTGCCCGGCTCCCCCGGACGTAAAGGGAAAACGTCATTCCGGTTTGCTCCGGCGGCATTGTCCGGGCGGCACCCGTCCGAATACGTACCGGGTTATTGCGCGGAACCGGGAACTCGAAGGCGGAACGTCGGGTATGGGCCCGGTAAGACAGGCCTGTACCCCGCAGGACCGCGACATCACAGCTCGACGACGCGGATTCCGTCCGGAACACCGGTGACGGCCGGCATCCGGCGGCTGACCCACAGCTCCTCCAGCCGGGGGAACGCGGCCAGCCACTCCATCGAGGCCCCGAGGCCGTACGCCAGCCAGAGCCGGCGCAGGCCGTCCGCCGGGACGATGCCGTCGACCAGCTCGGCCACCGTGAACTCCCCGGCGACCTGGAGGTACGGCCGGCCGCCGAGCCCGCGCAGCGCGGCCAGCTCCGCCACGTCCGCCGCCGGGAAGAACAGCCGGTCCGGGTCCAGGTGGGCGATGATCTCCCGGGCGTAGCGGTCGGTGTCGTACCGCCGCCAGGCACCGGCGAGCTGCGCCCGTACCGGGTGGTAGGTCCGCTTGCGCAGCCCGGTCAGGTAGTCGATCGCCATGTCGTCGGTGATGGAGGTGGCCGTGACGGCGAGCAGGTAGGCCTCGCCGTCCGAGACCTCGGCCGGCTCCGGCAGCATCTCCAGGACGATCGGGCCGATCCAGCCCAGGGCGCGGGCCCCGGCCACCGTGCTGGGGCGCACCATGTCCCGCGTGAAGCGCCGCACCCGGTGGCGCACCTCCGGGTCGAGCTCGGCGGCGTGCTCCACACAGGCCGCGGCGAGCAGCTTGCGGTGCCGGGCCTCCGCGGCGCGGATGCCGGGGAGCGGCGCCAGCAGGCCGTTCAGCAGCGCCGCGCACTCGTCGGGGCGGGCCAGGGCCACGGCCATCCTGATGACGTCCTCCCACTCGGAGAGGTGGGCGTGGTTGAGCAGGAGCCCGAAGTCGTGGCGCTGGACGGTGGCGCGGGCGGCCAGGAAGTCCTGGAAGGTGCGGTGCACGAAGTCGACGGTGCCCGGGGCCGGTTCGCGCAGCAGCCCGGTGCGGTTGAGCAGGTGGCGGTAGATCTCCTCGGCGCCGCCCTGGCGCGCGGCGTCCGGGATGGCCGCCAGGTGCTGTGCGAGCGTGTCGACGGCGATCTCGCGGTCCATCTCCGAGCGCCCGTTGACCAGCATCCAGTGCGCCAGCTTCTGCAGCAGCTGGATCTTGGGCTGGCGCGGCAGGTCGATTCCGTCCGTGGTGCCCATCGCCCGCTCCCGGTCCCGCCGCTCCAGCAGCATCGACAGGGCGGCCTCGTACAGCTCTCTGCGGCCGTTGGGCAGATAGCCGCGGCGGTCGCGGTGCAGCGCGCAGAGCATCCCGCACATCAGCGGGTTGGTGGCGAGCCGTCCCAGGTCACGGGTGATGCGTACGGCGTTGAGCAGGGTGCGTTCGTAGTGCCCGAGGCGGTCCAGGTCGTCCGGCTCCTGCTGGGCCGCGGCGCGGTGCCAGCGCTGGATGAACGCGGTGATGTCCTCGCGGCTCATCGGGGCCAGCGTCAGTTCGGCGAAGCCGTCGGCGGTCAGCCAGTCGGCGCGTACGGCGGAGGGGCGGGAGGTGACGATCCAGATGTTGCCCGGGTACAGGGCGGTCCAGTCCCGCAGCTTGCGGCGCAGCCGCTCCCGCTCGTCCTCGGGTGCCTCGTCCACGCCGTCGATCAGCAGCAGCGCCCGGCCGGCCCGCAGGACGCGGTCGGCCCAGCCCGGCGGCTGGGCCTCGGCGCCCGGGTAGCCGACCGCCGCGAGGAAGTCGCCGGGGGAGGGCAGGCCGTGCCCGGCGAAGCGGCGCACCGGCAGGAGGAAGGGCACCCGGCCGTACAGGGCGCGGTGCAGCGGGGCGGGCAGCTCGCCGCGGGCGGTGGCGACGGCCAGCCACTGGAGCAGGGTGGTCTTGCCGGAGCCGGCCACGCCTCGTACGAGGATCCGGCACCGGCCGGACAGGGCGTGCTCGGCGGGGACGGCGGGCTCCGGGGGGCCGCCGCCGTCCGCGGCGGCGGCCGGTTCGGCCTCGCAGCGCAGCCCCAGGTAGGCGGCGTCCAGCGGCCAGCTGTCCGGGGAGTGCGCGAGGTCGATGCCGAAGATGGTCAGGTGGTTGTGGAGGACGGCGGTGTCGTGGGCGTACCGCGTCTCGAAGGCGGCGTCCTCGGCGGAGCGGGACGGCAGCCGGGCGGCCAGGGCGCCGACGGCGTCGTCGAGCCTGCCGAGCGCGCGCCGGTTCTCGACGAGGGTGCGGGCGCCGAAGCCGGACAGCCGGGTGAAGAACTCCAGGATGTGCAGCGACGCGGTGTCCAGCAGGATGCCGTGCAGCTCGGCGCCGTCGCCGGTCAGCCCGCGGGTGGCGTCGGGGGCGGCGCGGTGCAGCTGCCGGGTGAGGGTGTCCGCTTCCAGCCGGGCGTCCTGCACGATCTCCAGGTCGATGTCGCCGAGGGCGCAGAGCGTACGGGCGAGGGCGTCCGCCACGGCCCGGTCCTCGTCGGGGGCGACGGGCCGCTCCAGCGCCGCGCCGGTGGCGCCGGGCAGCGGGGTCACGGCCCGGTCGACGAGCTTGGCGGCGATGCGCCGTACGTCGCGCTCCCCGAGGGTGCGTCGCTCCCCGCGGAAGGAGACCAGGCCGCTGATCCGTAAGGGTCGGTCCACCAGGAAGGCGCCGGGGCCGGGGCGGACGAGCAGTTTTCTGACGAGCGGGGCGACGATCTTCGGCAGGAGCCGGGCCATGACGATCATCGGGTCCATGCGGTGATCCCCCATCACCTGGTCGACGCCGGCCGGGCCGGGCGCCGTGGACTTCACAGCGTAGGGGGAGACGGGGGCTCCGGGGGGCTGCTCGGCCGGGCGGAGCCGTCCGGGCGGAGCGCGTTTTTCGTACCGGGCCTTTGGTCCCGATACGGGCAGGCCGAAGACCCGGCGGAAGACGCGGGAAAGGCGGGACCCGGTGACATGACGCACAGGCCCTCGGACGCCTACTACGCGGAATAGCGGGCGCTTCACGAGGTGCGGTGGGCGGGAGCGGGTGCGGGGAACGCCGCAGTACGGCGAGGGGGTTCCCGGGGTGTTCGACAACGCCGTACGTCTCGGTAAAAGCCCAGCTCAGGTGGGTGGTGACCGGAGTGATCGGCGGCCGGAAGAGGGAGGGGTTCGCGGGGTTTGGGGCCGGGCGGTGAGGGTAGTCGCGCGGGCCTATTTCCCCGGCTTTTGCTACGGGATGGGGTAGTAGAAAGGGGTATTGGCAGCATGTCGGATTCGGGTTACCAAGGTGGGGCGTTCCCGGTCGACGGCCGGGGCGCGGCCCTTTCCCTTTCCCGGAGGTAGTCCCCGCATGTCGAAGCACCACCCCCTGCACCGCCTGACGAAGAAGTCCACTCTCCGTACCCGCGCCTCCGTGCTCGCGGCGGGCCTGGGCGTCTCCGCGGCCATGGGCGTCGGGGTGGCCGTGGCGGCCGGGAGCGACGCGCAGGCGCTCGCGCTGGACGGCCTGGCGTCCGACGTCCGCTCCTCGGTGGCCGCGCAGGCCGACGCTCAGAAGAAGGCCGCCGAGGCGGAGCAGCAGGAGGCCGAGAAGGCCAAGAAGGCCGCCGAGGAGAAGGCCCGCTCCTGGGTGAAGCCGGTGGACGACTACAAGCTCGGCATGACCTTCGGGCTGGCGGGCAAGCACTGGTCCCACAACCACAGCGGTCAGGACTTCGTGGTGCCCAGCGGCACGGCCGTGCACGCCGTGCACGGCGGCACCGTGGTCAAGGCCGGCCCGAACGGCGGCGGCGACGGTCCCGCGTACGGCAACGCGGTCGTGATCAAGCACGACAGCGGTACGTACACCCAGTACGCGCACCTGACCAGCGCCGAGGTCAAGCCGGGCCAGAAGGTGGAGACCGGCCAGGAGATCGCCAAGTCCGGCAGCACCGGCAACTCGACCGGCCCGCACCTGCACTTCGAGGTCCGTACCGGCCCGAACTACGGCTCCGGCGTCGAGCCGACCGCCTTCCTGAAGGCGCGCGGCGACGGCGTGTGATCCCCGCTCCCGGCGGTGCCGCCTGTACGGCTGGTACCGCCGGTACGTCCGGTATCGCCGGTGCCGTCAGCCGAGGTTCGGCGGCTGGGCGGCGGTGATCAGTTCGGTGGCGACCTCCAGGACGGCCTTGCGCTTGTCCTCGGGGTCGCCTTCGACGTTCTGCATGGCGAACAGCCCCGCGTGCATCGAGAAGATCGCGGTGATGCAGCGCACCTGGTCCGTCAGCCGCGCCTCCGGCTCCCTGAGCAGTCCGGTGAGCCGGAGCATCCGCTGCTTGAAGGTCTCCCCGATGCTCAGGTCCCGTACGGTCGCCTGGTTCTCCTGCATGAAGCGGAAGAGCGGTTCGGCGGAGCGCAGCGCCTCGCTGTAGCGGCGCAGCACCTCGTGCTTGGTCTCCAGGGTGCGCGGCTGCCCGGCGGCCCACTCGATCAGCTCGTCGATGGGCCGCGCCAGGTCCTGGAAGAGACTGATGACGATGTCTTCCTTGGTCTTGAAGTGGTAGTACAGCGCTGCCTTCGTGACGTCGAGCCGCTCGGCGATCTCGCGCAGCGAGGTCTTCTCGTACCCCTGCTCGGCGAACAGCTCCAAGGCGACGTCCTGGATGCGCTGGCGGGTGTTGCCCCTGCGCGCGTGCGGTGTGCCCATGCTGCTGTTCTCCTGCGTCGGTCGTCCGGGCCGGGGCCGGGGGCCCACACACAAACTTACTTGACGCCCGGCTAGTTGCTGGCTACCTTACTGCACTGTACTGAACTAGCCGGGCGGCAAGTAAGTGGGAGAAGCGAAAATGGGGATGTCGCAGACGAAAGCGACCCCGACGGGGGAGATGGCGAAACCGGCGCAGACCGGGGGGAAGCAGCCGGCCAGCGTCCGTGTGGTGCTGTTCGCGCTGATGATCGCGATGCTGCTCGCGATGCTGGACAACATGATCGTGGGCACCGCGATGCCCACGATCGTCGGCGAACTGGGCGGGCTGAGCCACCTGTCCTGGGTGGTGACCGCGTACACGCTCGCGACCGCCGCCTCCACCCCGATCTGGGGCAAACTGGGCGACCTCTACGGCCGTAAGGGCGTCTTCCTGACGTCCATCGTGATCTTTCTGATCGGCTCCGCGCTGTCCGGCATGGCCCAGGACATGGGCCAGCTGATCGGCTTCCGGGCGGTGCAGGGCCTGGGCGCCGGCGGTCTGATGGTCGGCGTCATGGCGATCATCGGTGACCTGATCCCGCCGCGTGAGCGCGGCAAGTACCAGGGCATGATGGCCGGCGTCATGGCCGTCGCGATGATCGGCGGGCCGCTGGTCGGCGGCACCATCACCGACCACCTCGGCTGGCGCTGGAGCTTCTACATCAACCTGCCGCTGGGCGCGATCGCCCTGGTCATGGTGACCGCGGTGCTGCACCTGCCGAAGAAGCGGTCGCAGGCGCGCATCGACTACGTGGGCGCCGTCCTGCTCACCGTCGGCATCACCTCGCTGGTCCTGATCACCACCTGGGGCGGTACGGAGTACGACTGGCTGTCGGCCCAGATCGTCGGGCTCGGCGCGGTCGGCGTGGTGTCCCTGCTCGCCTTCGTCTTCACCGAGACCAAGGTCCGCGAGCCCGTGCTGCCGCTGCACATCTTCCGCAACGGCAACTTCAGCCTCGTCACGCTCATCGGCTTCCTGGTCGGCTTCGTGATGTTCGGGTCGATGACCTTCCTGCCGCTGTTCCAGCAGACCGTGCAGGGCGCCTCGGCCACCAACTCCGGGCTGCTGCTCCTGCCGATGCTGCTCGCGATGATGGCGGTCTCGCTGGTCGCGGGCCGGGTCACCACCAACACCGGCAAGTACAAGATCTTCGTGGTGGGCGGCGGCGCGCTGATCACCGCGGGGCTGGCGCTGCTGTCCCTGATGGACACCGGCACCACCCGCTTCACCTCGGGTGTGTACATGGCGGTGCTCGGCGCCGGCATGGGCTTCCTGATGCAGACCACGATGCTGATCGCGCAGAACAGCGTCGAGATGAAGGACATGGGCGTCGGCTCCTCGTCCGCCACCCTGTTCCGTACGATCGGCGGCTCCTTCGGCGTCGCGATCTTCGGAGCGATCTTCAACAACCGGGTGACGGACGTGATGACCGAGCGGCTCGGCGCCCAGGGTGCGGGCGCGACCGCGGGTGGCGCCCAGATGGACCCGAAGATGCTTCCCACACTGCCGGCCGCGGTCAAGGACGCGTACATGCACGCGGTCTCCGGCGGCACCCACCAGGTCTTCGTGTGGGGCGCGCTGATCAGCGTCATCGGCTTCGCCGCGGCCTGGTTCCTCAAGGAGGTGCCGCTGCGCGGCGGGCCCGCCAAGCCGGCCGAGGGCCCGCAGGACGGCGGCGAGGCCCCGGCGGCCAAGGCTCCCATGGCGGAGGCGGTCTGATCCGGCACTGAAAATCCCTGGCCTGCGGCCCCCGGCGGACATGCCGGGGGCCGCAGGCATGTCCGCGGGTCAGCCGACGACGGGCCGTTGTCAGTGGTGCGTGTCAGCATCGGAACATGAACGGCGACGGGGTGCGGGGCGAGCGGGAGGACGGGCGCGCGGGCGGCGACGACGCGGCGCCGGTGCCCCCGGTGCCCCCGGTGCCGCTCGCGCGGCTGCGGCAGCTGCGGCGGGCGAAGGACGCGATGGACCGCGACTGGGCCGCACCGCTGGACCTGGCGGCGGTGGCGGCGCATGCCGGATATTCCCGCTTCCACTTCATCCGCGCCTTCAAGCAGGTGTACGGCCTCACCCCCGGCCAGTACCTGAGCCGCCGCCGGATCGAGCGGGCCGAGGAGCTGCTGCGCACGGCCGACCTCGCCGTCACGGAGATCTGCTGGCTGGTCGGCTTCGGGAGTCTCGGCACCTTCTCCGCCCGGTTCAAGGAGCAGACCGGCCTGACACCGAGCGCGTACCGCCGGCGGCACGTGGGACAGGGCGCCGGGCTGATACCGGGCTGCTACGCCCTGCTGTGGTCCGGCGGCTTCAAGTCGTTCGAGAGCCGGGACGGGACGGCCCCGGCGGACCGCAATTTCCGAGAAGGCGGGTAGCGGAAGCGCTGCCTACGGTGAAGAGGACCGCGCAGAAATCCACGGAGGCACGCCATGATCAAGGGACTCGCCATCACCACCGTCTGGGTCCTCGACCAGGACCGGGCGAAGGAGTTCTACACCGACAAGCTCGGGCTGGAGGTCCGTACGGACATGCGGATGGGCGGTGCGGACGGGATGCGCTGGCTGACCGTCGGCGCCAAGGACCAGCCCGAGGTGGAGCTGACGCTGATGGTCCCCGGCCCGCCCGGCATGGACCCGGAGGCCGGCGAGCAGCTCAAGCAGCTGGTGAGCAAGGGGCTGATGGGCGCCGGAGTGCTGGCCACGGACGACGTGCAGGCCGATTACGCCGCGCTGAAGGCCAAGGGCGTGGAGTTCCTCCAGGAGCCGCAGGAGCGCCCGTACGGCACCGAGGCGATATTCCGCGACGACTCCGGCAACTGGTTCTCGCTGACCCAGCGCAGCGAGCAGCTCGACCTGGGCAAGGACTGGGGGGAGTGCGGGGAGTAGCCACCGCGCCGAGGACGGCTGGCCGGGGGCCGGGGGCCGGGGGCCGGGGGGCTGCCCCCACCGGTCCGGCGGCCGCCCTCACCGGTCCGGCAGCTGGATGACCGGGAAGCTGCCCGTGTTCGTCGGGGCGTTCTCCGGCAGCCACAGGACGGAGACCGCGCCGGTGGAGCCGTCCGTCAGCTCGTCCGCGTTGCGGAAGGTCAGCCGGGCGCCCAGTACGCGGGCCTGGCCCGCCGCGATGGTCAGGCCGAGACCGTGGCCGCGCCCGGCCCGGTCGCTGCTGCCGGTACGGAAGCGGCTCGGGCCCTCGCGCAGCAGGGCCTCGGGGAAGCCCGTGCCGTGGTCGCGTACGCGCACGACCCGGCCCTCGACGGTCACCTCGATCGGCGGCTTGCCGTGCCGGGCCGCGTTCGCGATGAGGTTGCCCAGGATGCGTTCCAGGCGCCGCGGGTCGGTGGAGACCTCGGCGTCCCGCAGGATCTCGATCTTGATGTCGGCGTTCAGGGCCCGCACCCGCCGGGTGACGAACTCGCCGAGCGGCACGTCCTGCAGTTCGGCCCGCTCCGCGTAGCCGTCCAGCCGGGCCACCTCCAGCACGTCCTCGACGAGGGTGCGCATCGCCTGGGCCCGGTCCCGGACCAGCTCCGAGGGGCGGCCCGGCGGCAGCAGTTCGGCCGCGGTGAGCAGCCCGGTGACCGGGGTGCGCAGCTCGTGGGCGATGTCGGCGGTCACCCGTCGCTCCGCCTCGATGCGCTTCTGGAGCGCGTCGGACATCGCGTCCACAGCCCAGGCCAGGTCGTCCGTCTCGTCCCGGATGCGGCCGCCGACCTCGTCGCGGATGCGGACGGAGGTGTCGCCGTCGGCCAGCTTGCCGGCCGCCGCCGCGGCCTTGCGCAGCCGCTGGGACAGCCGCCCGCCGATCAGCACGCCGAGCGCGCAGCCGCCGACCACGACCGCCGTCGAGCCGATCAGCAGCGCCTGGTCGAGGTCGTCGAGGACGGCGAACCGGTCGGGGAAGTAGCCCTGGATGGACAGCACCCGGCCGCCCGCGACCGGCGCCGCGGCCCACACCTTGGGCGTGGTCTGGCCGGTGTCCTCCAGGTAGGTCGCCCGCTTGCCCTTGGTGACCTCGTCCCGCAGCTCCTTGGGCAGCGCCGGATCGTCCAGCTTCGCGCCGAAGCGCAGCTGGTGGGTGGATTCGTAGATCTTCTGCGTGAAGTTGAGGCGTTCGGTCTGCACGTCGCGGCTGTTGTCCAGCATCGAACCGCGGGCCGCGTTGTGCACGACAAGGCTCAGCGCGATCGCGACCAGCGCTCCGACGAGCGCGATCGCGGCGCTGAGCTTCCATCTCAGCCCGGTACGCAGGGCGAGCCTGACCACCGCAGGAGTCAGCCTCTCAGCTTGTAACCGAAGCCGCGGACCGTCTCGATGCGGTCCTGGCCGATCTTGCCGCGCAGCCGCTGGACGTGGACGTCCACGACCCGGGTGTCACCGCCCCAGCCGTAGTCCCAGACCCGCTCCAGCAGCCGGTCGCGGGAGAGGACCGTGCCGGGCGAGTCGGAGAACTCCAGCAGCAGGCGCATCTCGGTGGGCGTCAGCGCGACCGGCTGACCGCCTTTGCGCACCTCCATGCCCCCCGTGTCGACCTCCAGGTCGCCGAAGCGCAGCACGGCCTCGGCGGGCACGGCCGTCTCCGCGGCGGCGCCGCCCGAGCCCTCCGGCCCCGAGGCGTGCCCGAAGCGGCGCAGCACCGCGCGGATCCGGGCGACCAGCACGGCGCCGTCGAACGGCTTGGTCACGTAGTCGTCGGCGCCGGCCTCCAGGCCCAGCACCACGTCGATGGAGTCGGCCCGCGCGGACAGCATGATCACCGGCACGGTGGACTCGTCCCGGATGCGCCGGCACAGGCTGACGCCGTCCAGGCCCGGCACCATCACGTCCAGCAGGGCGATGTCGGGCCGGTCGGCGCGGAACGCCTCCAGCCCCGCCAGGCCGTCGGGCATGGCGGTGACCACGAAGCCGTCCCGCTCCAGCGCGAGCTGGGTCGCCTCGCGGATGACGTCGTCGTCCTCGACGAAGAGCACATGGGTATCGGCCATGCGGTGTTCTCAATCCTCCGGTGCCGGTTCCGGGGACGCGGCCTTTGTGCCCCCGTTGTTGCTGTAGTCGGTGTGATACCGGGCGTACTCGACGAAACGGCTGCCCGTCCAGCGGTAGGTCATCACATCCTCGCCGGAAGCGCAGCACACCTTGTCGCCGGTGCCGTAGGTCTGCTTGGAGACCTCCAGCTCCCCCTTGTTGACACCCGCATACACCGAAGGCTGCTCGTCGGCGAAGACATTCTCGTACCTCCCGCCCTTCTTACGGTAGACGTACGAGCCGATGCCGACCGAGTCGGCGCAGGTCATCACGTTCACCACGATGTCGGGATCCTTGCCGTGGGTGAGCGCGGCATAGGTGACCTCGACCGGGTACTCCTCCGCGGCGCACGGTTTGCCGAGCGACTTCTTGACGTCGTCGCCGACCTTCGGGTCGTCCTTCACCAGCTGCACCGCGTCGACCTTCTCGTACGGGGCCGACACCGAGGGGGAGGGGGACGGCGCGTGGGCCGACCGGCCCGTGCCCGTGCTCGCCGGCGGGCTGCTGGCCGTGCCCTCGGTCCGCACACCCTCGCCACCGGGATTGCACCCGGCCAGCAACAGCGAAAGGGCGGCCGCTCCCGCGAGGGCCGCTCCGCCGCTGGTCCGCCGGACGGTGCTCCGTCCTCCGGCCGGCCTGTTCCTGGTCAAACCGCTCCCGCTCACAGTCCCTCTGGGTAAGCCACCGGTCGCGCAGCCGGTCAGGCCGCGCACCGCTCCCGCTCCTGCTCGCCGCGCTCCAGCATCCGCGCGTCGATGTCGCGATTCTCCAGCTCCTGGCGCAGCCGGGCCAGGGCCCGGTGCAGCGTGCTCTTGACCGTACCGGTGGACATGCCCAGCGCCGCCGCGGTCTCCTCCGTGCTCATCTGCTCCCAGTGTCGCAGCACGACGACGCTGCGCTGCTTGGGCGCGAGCACCCCGAGGATGTCCATCAGCAGGGCCCGGTCGGCGCGCTGCTCGGTGCCGTCGTCGACGCTGGCGTCCGGGAGCTGCTCGGTGGGCACCTCCTCCAGCTTGCGGGCGCGCCACCACTCGGTCCGCGTGTTGATCATGACGCGGCGGAGGTAGGCGTCGGCCAGCGACTTGTCGGCGATGCCGTCCCAGCGCCCGTACGTACGGACCAGGGCCGTCTGGAGCAGGTCCTGGGCGTCGACCGGGTCGGGTACCAGGCGCCGGGCGCTGCGCAGCAGGGCCTCCTGCCGCGTCCGCACGTACTCTTCGAAGTCCAGTACCTTGCCGCCGCTGGTCGCCATCCCGACGCCTCCGATCCGCTTGCGATTCCCCACGTTGACCGCGCTGGTGGTCATCTCCAGCACGAGGAAGACGCTACGGAGGGGGTGTTGCGGCGTAATGTGCGAGGGCCCCACAGGGAGTGCACGGAAAACCGTCGGTTGTGTAACAGCCCCCCGGGGGTCATACCTCCGGCTGACGGGGGCCCGGAAGGGGTCATCCTCCTGGGGGACAGCGGGGGCGGCCGGAAGAGCTAGGAGCAGGCCCGGGAAGCGGTGACGCGGGCCGCGCCACCACTCGGCTGTCACAGTGCGGTCAACACGGCCCCGACGTCACGACGTGCTCCGGCCGAGCGGCAGACGGTACATGCCGCCCGGCAGCGGCTCCACCAGGCCGTCCGAGACGAGACCGTCGAGCGCCCGCGCGCGCTGCACCGGCTCGTCCCACACCGTGTCCAGCACGGCCTGCGGCACGGACCCGACGGCTTCCCGCAGTACGGCGAGGAGCTTGCCGCGTACCTGGCGGTCCGTACCGGCGTACGTCTGGCCGCGCCGCGGGGGCCCGTCGTGCGCGGGCGAACCCGCCAGCCGCCAGGCGCACTGCGCCGAGATCGGGCAGCGCACACACTCCGGACCGCGGGCGGTGCACACCAGCGCGCCCAGCTCCATCGTGGCGGCAGCCCACTTGGCGGCGGTCTCCTCGTCCTGCGGCAGCAGCGCGCGGGCGAGCTTCCGCTCGGCGGCCGTGGTGGCGTTCGGCGGGTACTGCTGTCCGGTGACGGCGCGCGCGAAGACCCGGCGGACGTTGGTGTCCAGTACGGCGTGCCGCTGCCCGTACGCGAAGGACGCCACGGCCGCAGCGGTGTACTCGCCGACGCCCGGCAGCGCGAGGAGCTGGGCGTGTTCGCGCGGTACGTCGCCGCCGTGGCGTTCCTGTATGGCGGAGGCGGCGGCGTGCAGGCGCAGCGCGCGCCGCGGATAGCCGAGGCGGCCCCAGGCGCGCACCGCCTCACCGGGCGGCTCGGCGGCCAGATCGGCAGGGCGCGGCCAGCGCGCCAGCCACTGCTCGTACACCGGCAGCACTCTGCTGACCGGCGTCTGCTGCAACATGAACTCGCTCACCATCACGCCCCAGGCGCCCGCCTCGGGGCGGCGCCAGGGCAGATCGCGGGCGTGCTCGTCGAACCAGTCGGTGACGGGGCCGTGCAGCCGGGCCCCTTCGGCGGCTTCGTTGGCGGCGGTGACAGCGGCGGCGCCGGTGGCGGCAGGAGTGGAAGTCATGGCACTGCCGATCCTGGCACGACGGCGCTCCGCCGTGAAACGCACCGGGCGCGCGCCACGATGCGCCCACCCGCTCGCGGGAACGCCGGGCCGCTCCACCCGGGCCGGTCGGGGCACGAGGGGCGTGAGGGACGAGGATGTCCCCATGATGTGGATACCGACGGGACCGGCGGGAGAACGGCGATGACCACCGCGACGACTACCACGGGCGACTGCCCGGACACGATCCGCCGGGCCCTGGCCGCCCACACGACGCTGACCCTCGCCTACGCCGACGACGAGGGACCGCAGGCGTGCGCCGTGCTCTACGCCGCCGCGGACGGGCCGGTGCCCGCCCTCGTCCTCGTTACCGCCGAGACGACCCGGCACGGCCGGGCCTTCGCGCGGGCCGCCGGCGCCGGTGCCGGCGCCCGCGTCGCCTTCACGGCCCAGCGTGACGGCCAGGAGTGGACCGCGCTGACCGGGGTGCAGGGCCGGGGCTCGTGCCACCTGCTGACGGGCGCGGACCGCGCGGCCGGGTGGCGTACGTACACGGAGCGCTTCCCGTTCGTCGCGGCCGACGAACGGCTCGGAGCGGCACTGGAACGGACCGCACTCTGGGAAGTCCGCCCGGACTGGCTGCGGTTGATCGACAACGGCCGCGGCTTCGGGCACAAGGAGGAATGGCACGCGCCGTGACGTCACGGCGCGGTACGGGCGAGGCGCCACGGGAGGGTACGGGCGCGGCGCCCGCCGGGGGGCACCCCGGGGGGCGCCCCTGCCCAGGGGGACCAGGGAGACCGGTCAGGCCCGTACCAGGATCTTCCAGCGCCCCGCCCCCAGGCGCACGACCAGCGAGGTCAGCGGCCCGGCGAGCAGCGTCACGCACAGCGTGGCGGTCAGGGTGCCCAGCGCCAGGCCGGCCACCACGTCGTGCGGGTAGTGCGCGCCGACGAAGACCCGCGAGAAGCCGGTCAGCAGCGCGATCGGCAGCACCAGCCAGGCCAGCGCGCGCCAGGCGAACACGATGCCGACGGCCAGTGCCGCCGCGATCGTGGAGTGGTTGCTCGGGAAGGACCAGTCGCCCTGCGGGGGGCAGGGGACTATGGAGGCGGCGGCGCCCGCCACGGCCCGGCAGGGCCGCTCCTCGTTCAGGAAGCTCTTGACGACCTCACTCACCAGATACGCGACCGCCGTGGCGATCGGCACCAGGATCGCGAGCGCGACCAGCCGCTCCTCCCCCTTCCGGGACCGCCACCAGCCCAGTACGGCCAGGGCCATGAGCAGCAGGATGCCGCCTTCGGTACCGCCCGCGGCCAGTGAGTGGACCCAGCCGGGAGTGTCGTGCGCGAAGTCGGTGACGTCGCGATAGAGATCGGTGCTGTACATGAACGCATACGGTACGGACTGTTACGGGAAAGCCGCACCTGACCACCGTCGGGGGAAACCCCTGACGAAAGTGGGTGGCGGGGGCGGGCGCCGGCCGGGCGGCGGCCCGCCGTGGATCACTTCGGACCGCCGCACGGAACAGGCCGGGACCGCCGCGGCCGAGCCACCGCGGCCCGCTCCGGAAAGATGATGTGAAAAGTTGCTGCTTCCTGCGGCGGGTACTGGCCGGTGTGACACCTGATCTCTCGTAGAGTTTCCGCGTGGGATCTCTGCGCAATCCGATCGGGCCGCTTCCCTCCTCCATCTACTGGCGGCGGAGGGCCGTTGCGCTGGCCGTCCTCGTCGTGCTCGTCCTGTTGGTGGTGTGGGCCGTCAACTGGACCGGCAACGACGGGAAGACCGGCGACGAGGGCAAGGGGCCGGGCGGGCCGGGGCCCGCGACGTCCATCACACCGGGTCCGAACGCGACGGATTCCGGGAACGATCAAAAACCGGGCGGCCGCGACGAGTCGGGCAGCGGCGGCGGCTCCGCCACCGGTTCCGGCGGCGCGGGCGGCAGCGGCGGTGGCGCGGGGGGCTCCGGCGGCGGTACGGGCGGCAGTGGCGGCGCCTCGGGCGCCGGCGGCCCCATAGGGGAAGGCAGCGGCGCCGTGGCGGCCGGTTCGGCGCTCGCGAACTGCGCGCCCGAGAGCACCGAGTTGACGCTGCGCAGCCTGAAGGACACCTACGCGCCCGGCGAGACGCCCACGTTCGAGGTCACGATCGAGAACGCGTCCGACAGCGCCTGCAAGGTGGATCTGGGGCGCGGATACGCGGCCCTCACCATCAGCGGGCCCGCCGAGGACGAACGGGTGTGGTCCTCCGGCGACTGCCCGCGGGGCGGCGGTGGCACCGCGCCCGTGCAGGTGGCGGCGGGCGGTTCGGTCAAGCGGACCGTGAAGTGGGACCGCAGGCCCAGCGACTCGGAGTGCGCCACGCCCGCCGCCAAGGCCGTCGGACCTGGTACGTACCAGGTCGAGGCCAAGGTGGGCGGACTGGACGCGGTGCGCGCGACCTTCACGCTGGCCAAGGACTGACCCACCGCCAAAAGGCCCGCGCGGTACGGCGGTCCGGGCCGGTGCGGGAGCGATTGCGCTGTGAGCGTGAGCCGTTCCGCACCCGCCCATGATCGGGCACAGTCGGCTCCATGAAGCTACTGATTCTGGGCGGGACGGAGTTCGTGGGGCGCGCGGTCACCGAAGCGGCGCTGGCCCGCGGCTGGCAGGTGACGGTCTTCCACCGCGGCCGGCACGAAGCGCCGTCGGGAGCGTCCGTCGTGCGGGGCGACCGCACCGACCCGGCCACCCTCGCCGCGCTCGCCGACGGCACCTGGGACGCCGTGGTGGACACCTGGGCCTGGGCGCCGACCGCGGTGCGCGACGCCGCCCGGCTGCTGGCCGGCCGGGCCGGACGGTACGTGTACGTGTCGACCGGCTCGGTCTACCGGCACCCGGCCGGGCCCGGGCACACCGAAGCGAGCCCGCTGGTGGAAGGCTCCCCCGACGCGGAGGCGGTGGCGTACGCGGAGGACAAGCGCGGCGGCGAACTGGCCGCACTGGCGGCCTTCGGCGAGGACCGTACGGTGCTGGCCCGCGCCGGACTGATCCTCGGTCCCTGGGAGAACATCGGCCGGCTCCCCTGGTGGCTGACGCGCGTCGCCCGCGGCGGACCGGTGCTCGCGCCCGGCCCGCGCGACCTCGGCCTCCAGTACATCGACGTCCGCGACCTGGCCGCGTGGGTCCTGCACGCCGCGGAGACCGGGCTGTCCGGTCCGTACAACCTCATCAGCGAGCCGGGCCACGCCACGATGGGCGAACTGCTGGAGGCCTGCGTGCGGGTCACCGGCTCCGATGCGGAACTGCGCTGGTACGGACCGGAGGAGATCCTCGCGGCCGGGCTGACGCCCTGGACGGAACTGCCCGTCTGGCTGCCGCCGGGCGAGCTGTACGACGCCATCCACCGCGGCGACGCGGCCAAGGCGCACGCGGCGGGGCTGCGCTGCCGGCCGGTCGCGGAGACGGTGGCCGACACCTGGGCGTGGCTGCGGAAGCTGGACGGTCCGCCCCCGCTGCGGCCCCGGCAGCCGGTGGGACTGGCGCCGGAGAAGGAGGAAGCGTTCCTGCGGGGGTGAGGTGAGGTCCGGCGGCGTGCGGGCCCACGGATGCCCGCACGCGGTACGGCGCCGCGTGCCCTACACGTACCGTTCGAGGATCGACGACTCCGCCAGCCGGGACAGGCCCTCGCGCACGGACCGGGCGCGCGCCTCGCCGACCCCGTCCACCGCCTGGAGGTCGTCCACGCTCGCCGCGAGCAGCTTCTGCAGCCCGCCGAAGTGGTCGACCAGCCGGTCGATGACGGCGCCCGGCAGCCGCGGCACCTTCGCCAGCAGCCGGAAGCCGCGCGGCGAGACCGCCGAGTCCAGCGTCTCGGGCGAGCCGCTGTAGCCCAGCGCGCGGGCCACGATGGGCAGTTCCAGCAGCTCGGCGTGGCTGAGCGCGTCCAGCTCGGACAGCGCCTCCGGCACCGTACGGGAGCGCTTGGCCGTCGGCTCCGGCACATAGTCGCGGGCGACCAGCTCGCGCTCCGGCTCGACGCCCGCGATCAGCTCGTCCAGCTGGAGGGAGAGCAGCCGGCCGTCCGTGCCCAGCTCGACCACGTACTCGGCGATCTCGGTCGCGATACGGCGCACCATCTCCAGCCGCTGGGCGACCGCGGTGACGTCCCGGACCGTGACCAGGTCCTCGATCTCCAGGGCCGACAGGGTGCCGGCGACCTCGTCCAGGCGCAGCTTGTAGCGCTCCAGTGTGGCCAGCGCCTGGTTGGCGCGGGACAGGATCGCCGCCGACTCCTCCAGGACGCGGCGCTCACCGTCCACGTACAGCGCGATCAGCCGCATCGACTGGCTCACCGAGACGACCGGGAAACCGGCCTGTATCGAGACGCGCTGCGCGGTGCGGTGCCGGGTGCCGGTCTCCTCGGTGGGGATGGAGGCGTCCGGGACCAGCTGCACACCGGCCCGCAGGATCTTGGTGATGTCCTTGTCCAGGACCAGCGCGCCGTCCAGCTTGCACAGCTCGCGCAGCCGGGTCGCGGAGAACTCCACGTCCAGCACGAAGCCGCCGGTGCACATCGCCTCGACCGTCTTGTCGAACCCGAGGACGATCAGACCGCCCGTGTTGCCGCGCAGAATGCGCTCCAGGCCGTCCCGCAGCGCCGTGCCGGGCGCCACCGCGCTCAGCGTGGCGCGCATCAGGCCGTCCGTGCCGCCGCTGTCGCCCGACTTCCGGGCGGGCGGCCCCCAACCGGACCTGCCACCAGACGACGATGCCCGGTCGTTGGCTGCCACTGCACTCCTCCGTCGCAAGGTCTGTCGGTGCCGCAGGCCGCCCGGCAGATGCCTTGGTCACGCAGCTCACGGGCTGCGCGGGCCGACGGCATGACTTCCTTGACAGGCGAGACCGGGGCAAAGTCTACCGGCGCCCAGGCTAGAGGCTGTCTGCAAAGTCACGCCGGCCGCCCGCGCGGCGGCCGTGTCCCCGCGCGTCCCCCGCACGCGGACGCCTGCTCACGGGGCCGACGGCGCGGCCGCCGCCCGCATGAGGAGCGTAGTCGTCCGGCGGCTATTCGGCCGCGGCCTTCTCGCGCGGCGGCTCCCGGCGCGGCCGCTTGGGCAGCACCCGCAGCGCCTCGCCGACATCGGCGACCTCCAGCACCCGCATCCCCGCCGGGATCCTGCCCGGGTCGGCCGGGACCAGGGCGTGGGTGAAGCCGAGCCGGGCCGCCTCGGCCAGCCGGCGCTGCACGCCCGTCACCCGCCTGACCTCGCCCGCCAGGCCCACCTCGCCGATCGCGACCAGGTTCTTCGGCAGCGGGCTGTCACTGGCGGCGCTGGCCAGCGCGAGCGCCACGGCGAGGTCGGCGGCCGGTTCGGTCAGCTTCACACCGCCGACCGTGGCGCTGTAGATGTCGCGCTTGCCGAGGGCCGCGATGCGCCCGCGCTGCTCCAGGACGGCCAGCATCATCGAGACGCGGGAGGTCTCCAGGCCGGAGGTGGTGCGGCGGGGGGAGGGGATCTGGGTGTCGACGGTCAGCGCCTGCACCTCGGCGACCAGCGGGCGACGGCCCTCCAGGGTGACCGTCAGGCAGGTGCCCGGCACGGGCTCGTCGCGGCGGGTCAGGAAGAGGCCGGACGGGTCGGCCAGACCGGTGATCCCCTCGTCGTGCAGCTCGAAGCAGCCGACCTCGTCGGTGGTGCCGTAGCGGTTCTTCACACCGCGCACCAGGCGCAGCCGGGCGTGCCGGTCCCCTTCGAAACTCAGTACGACATCGACCAGGTGCTCCAGGAGGCGGGGGCCCGCGATGGCGCCGTCCTTGGTCACATGGCCCACCAGCAGGGTGGCCATGCCGCGCTCCTTGGACGCCCGGATCAGGGCGCCGGCGACCTCGCGGACCTGCGCCATGCCGCCGGGCGCGCCGTCGATCTCGGGCGAGGCGACGGTCTGGACGGAGTCCACGATCAGCAGCGACGGCTTGACCGAGTCCAGGTGGCCCAGGACGGCGGACAGGTCGGTCTCGGCGGCGAGGTAGAGGTGGTCGTCGATGGCGTTGATGCGGTCGGCGCGCAGCCGCACCTGGCTCGCGGACTCCTCACCCGTCACGTACAGCGTGCGGTGGTCGGCGTCGGCCGCCTTGGCGGCCACGTCCAGCAGCAGCGTGGACTTGCCGACGCCGGGTTCGCCGGCCAGCAGCACCACGGCGCCCGGCACCAGACCGCCGCCCAGGACACGGTCCAGCTCGTCGACGCCGGTCGGGCGGGCGGTGGCCTGGCGGCCGTCCACCTGGCCGATGGGCAGGGCCGCCGTCGTGACGCGGCCGGGCGCGGTCGTCCGGACGGCGGGGGCGCCGCCGAACTCCTCGACCGTGCCCCACGCCTGGCACTCCGGGCAGCGGCCGAGCCACTTCGCGGTGGTCCAGCCGCATTCGGTGCAGCGGTACGAGGGCCGCTCCTTGGCCGAGGATTTACGAGTCGCCATGGGGTTCACCGTAGCCGCGGGGTGTGACAGCGCCGGGCGCGCGGGCCTGTTCAGCGGGGCCGACGAGGTTTGCGGGAGGGGCGGACGAGGCCTGTCAGCGGGGCCCACGAGGCCTGTGGGAGCGGTGAGAGGGCCCGTAACGTGCGTGAAACCACGTTCTGGTGTCCTCTTTTGAGGGAGAACATCACCCGTATGGATTAAAAGTGTCCATGCGGCGCGATAGTGCCTGCATCATCCGCCTACCGTCGCCGGGTGATGAGCAGCAGGTCCGATCACCCCACGCACGCCACCGGCGCACACCGGGCGCACGACGGCGCTCGGCGCCACGCCCCGGCGCGGCTTCCCGAGCGGTACGAGCCCCACCTCGACGGGCTGTTCACCTACTGTCTGTCCGTCCTGTGCGAGCACGACGCGGCGACCGCCGTCCTGGGCGAGGTGCTCGCCGTCGCCGAACGGCACCACGGCCGCCGGCCACCCGACCCCGGCCTGTACCGGTCCTGGCTGTACGCGCTGGCCCGGTGGGCCTGCCTGCGACGGCTGGCCGACGGCGCACCGGGCGGCGGCGACCCGTCCGGCGGGACCGCCGACGCCGACGCGGCCCGGCAGCGGCGCGAACTGGCCGGTCTGGCCTGGCCCGAAGCCGCCGGGACGACCCCCGAGCAGCGCGAGGCGCTGGAGCTGTCCGTACGCCACCGCCTGTCCGCCGAGGAGGTCGCGGCCGTCCTCGGCGGCGACAGCGACGCCACCCGTACCCTCCTGGCCACCGCCGCCTGCGAGGTCGAGCGCACCCGTGCCGCGCTCGCCGTCGTCGAGTTCGGCCGCTGCCCGGACGTCGCGCGGCTGGCGGCCGACACCCAGATGCTGCTCGGTGTCGCCCTGCGCCGGGAGCTGGTCCGGCACGTGGACGACTGCGCGGAGTGCCGCCGCACGGCCGAGCGGGCCACCGCCCACGGGCCCTGGCCGGGCACCGCGCCCCTCGGTCACGGCGCGCTGCCGTTGATCACCACTCCGCGTACGGCCGTGCGCACGGCCATGTCGGCGGCGCGGAGTTCGCGTTCGGGGCGTGCCGAAGGGGTGGCCGGCGCGGAGGTCTCCGTACGCTCCGGGCGTGCGGGGCGCACGGGTGGCGCAAACGGTTCTCCACGCTACGACCGGCGCGGATTCCCCGTCCGCCCCAAGGACCCGGCGGCCCGCGGACGCCGTCTGCGCACCCGTGCCGTGACCACGACCGTCATCGCCACCGTCCTCGCGGCGCCGGTGCTCGCCCTGTGGGCCGCCTACCGGGGCGCGCCCCTGACCGGCGAGAGCGAGGGCCCGTCGGTGGCGGCCGGCGACCCGGGCGGCGGCCCGTTCGACGGCCGGCCGTACGAGAACGCGGGCAGCGCGCGCACGCCCGTCGTGCCGCGCCTGCTGGCGGCGAGCACCTGGCCGGACGTCCCCGACGTATCGGTGCAGGTCGTGGGTGCGGACGGCACGCTGCTGCGGCCCGGTGAACCGGACCGTTCCGGCACCGGCCCCGGACGGCTGACCGTCACCGCCGAACCGCGGGGCGGCGGCACGGCCGTCACCCTCACCGCGTCCGGCGGCGAGCCGGTCCACTGGACGGCGCGTACGGGCGCGCCCTGGCTCCGGCTGAGCGCCACGGCAGGCGTGCTGCGGCCGGGGGAGTCCGTCACGCTCCTGGTGTCCGTGGACCACGGCCGGGAACCGGACGGCTACTGGAACGCGCGGGTCACCCTGGCGCCAGGGGGCACGACGGTGACGCTGGAGGGGTGGGGCCAGGGGAGCGGCGGCCACTGGCCGGGGCACCCGGAGCCGACGGGGCCCGGCCCCCGGCCCCATCCGGAGCCGACGGCGACGGCCACACCGACGCGGGAGCCGACCGGCGAGCCGCCGTCCACCCCCACCCCCACCCCGACACCGACGCCCACGCCCACCACACAGGAACCGACGACGGGCCCGAGCCCGTCCCCCAGCCCGCCCGCGCCGACAGGCTGACGGCGACAGCCGGACCCGGTACGCGCGCCCCTACTTCGAGCCCACCGGGTCCGCCGGGTGCGGCGCCATCGGAAGCGTCGCCGCCAGCCGCTCCTCGCAGAGCTCGACGAGGCGGTCGTACCCCTCCTTGCCCATCAGCTCGGTCAGCTCGGGCCCGTAGGACACGTACACCGGCTCGCCAGCGCCGTGTGCGGACGTCGCCGACGTGCACCACCAGTGCAGGTCGTGGCCGCCGGGGCCCCAGCCGCGGCGGTCGTACTCGCCGATCGAGACCTCCAGGATGCGGGTGTCGTCGGGGCGGTCGATCCACTCGTACGTACGGCGGACCGGCAGCTGCCAGCAGACGTCCGGCTTGGTCTCCAGGGGCTCGCGGCCCTCGCGCAGCGCGAGGATGTGCAGCGAGCAGCCGGCCCCGGCCGGGAAGCCGGGCCGGTTCTGGAAGATGCACGAGCCCTTCCAGCGCCGGGTCTGGCGGTCGCCGTCCTCGTCCTCCTGGGTCCAGCCCGTGGATGTGCCGACGTCGTGGAACTGCCACAGGTCCGGTGTGAGGCGCGCCACGTGCTCCGCGACCCGCTGCTCGTCCTCCTCGTCGGAGAAGTGGGCGCCGAGCGTGCAGCAGCCGTCGTCCGCCCGGCCCGCCTCGATGCCCTTGCAGCCGCTGCCGAAGATGCACGTCCAGCGGGAGGTGAGCCAGGTCAGGTCGCAACGGAAGACCTGCTCGTCGTCGGCGGGGTCGGGGAAGGTGACCCAGGCGCGGGCGAAGTCCAGGCCGCCGACCTCGTCGGCCCGAGCCCCTTGCGCCTGCGCCGCCGCCCGCGCGGCGCGCTGCTTTTCCGCCTTCTTCAGGGCTTTTTCCTGCTTCGCCTTGTTCGTCTTAGCCACTACTCCAGCCTAAGGCGACCGGCTGCCGCCGAAGTGACTCCGTGGACGGGGGCTCGCCGTCGGTTCCCGGCCGCCCGCAGTAGGTTCGACGGTATGAGACTCGGAGTCCTCGATGTGGGGTCGAACACGGTCCACCTGCTGGTGATGGACGCGCACCCGGGTGCGTGCCCGCTGCCCGCCTACTCGCACAAGGCGGAGCTGCGGCTGGCCGAACTCCTCGACGAGGACGGCGCGATCGGCGACGCGGGCGTGGACCGGCTCGTGGCGACGGTACGGGCGGCGGTCGAGGTCGCGGAGGACAAGGGCGTCGAGGACGTCCTGCCGTTCGCCACCTCCGCGATCCGTGAGGCGTCCAACGGCGAGGAGGTGCTGCGCCGGGTCACCCGGGAGACCGGCGTGGAGCTGCGGGTGCTGTCCGGCGAGGACGAGGCCCGGCTGACCTTCCTCGCGGCCCGCCGCTGGTTCGGCTGGTCGGCGGGCCGGCTGCTGGTACTGGACATCGGCGGCGGCTCGCTGGAGATCGCGTACGGGCTGGACGAGGAGCCGGACGCGGCGGTGTCGCTGCCGCTGGGCGCCGGCCGGCTCACCGCGGCCGACCTGCCGGGCGACCCGCCGGAGGCGGAGGACATACGGGCGCTGCGCAAGCGCGTACGGGCCGAAATAGCCCGGGTGGTGAGCGATTTCACGCGCTTCGGCACCCCCGACCACGTCGTCGGCACCTCCAAGACCTTCAAGCAGCTGGCCCGTATCGCCGGTGCCGCACGGTCGGCCGACGGGTCCTGCACCCAGCGTGAGCTGGACCGTAAGGCGCTGGAGGAGTGGGTGCCGAAGCTGGCCGGGATGACCGGCGCGGAGCGTGCCGGGCTGCCCGGCGTCTCCGAGGGCCGCTCGCGCCAGCTGCTCGCCGGGGCGCTGGTGGCGGAGGCCGGGATGGACCTGTTCGGCGTGCGCACGCTGGAGATCTGCCCGTGGGCGCTGCGCGAGGGCGTGATCCTGCGCCACCTCGACCACCTGCCCGCCGGGTAGGGGCGCGGCCGACACCCGTCGGCGGCGGCCCGTACCCTGTCCCTCGTGACGGAGCCAGTGGTGCGCATCCCGGATGCGAAGGTCGCCCTGTCCACGGCCTCGGTGTATCCGGAGTCGACGGCGACGGCCTTCGAGATCGCCGCGCGCCTGGGCTACGACGGCGTCGAGGTCATGGTCTGGACCGACCCGGTCAGCCAGGACATCGAGGCGCTGCGGCGGCTCTCCGACTATCACGGGGTGCCGATCCTGGCCGTGCACGCGCCGTGCCTGCTGATCACGCAGCGGGTGTGGTCCACGGACCCCTGGGTGAAGCTGCAGCGCGCACGCAACGCCGCGGAGAAGCTCGGGGCCTCGACGGTGGTCGTCCATCCGCCCTTCCGGTGGCAGCGCAACTACGCCCGCGAGTTCGTACGCGGAGTGTGGCGGATGGAGAGCGAGACGGACGTCCGGTTCGCCGTCGAGAACATGTACCCGTGGCGCTACCGGGACCGCGAGATGCTGGCGTACGCGCCGGACTGGGACCCCACCAAGGACGACTACCGGCACTTCACCGTCGACCTGTCGCACACCGCCACCTCGCGCAGCGACGCCCTGCACATGGTCGACCGGATGGGCGATCGCCTCGCGCACATCCACCTCGCCGACGGCAACGGCTCCAACAAGGACGAGCACCTGGTGCCGGGCCGGGGCTCGCAGCCCTGCGCCGACCTGCTGGAGCGGCTCGCCGCCACCGGCTTCGACGGGCACATCGTCGTGGAGGTCAACACGCGGCGCGCGATGTCCGCGGCCGAGCGGGAGGCGGACCTCGCGGAGGCGCTGGCCTTCACCCGGCTGCACCTGGCGTCGCCGACGTGGGTGCCGGGGTCCTGATGACGCGGGGCAGCTCCGGGCCCGGGGGTACGGAACCGGGCACCCGCCCCGCCGCGTCCCGCAGGCGCGGCCGGCCCTCCCGTACGGACGCGGAGGACGGCCCCGGCGCCCGCGAGCGCATCCTGGCCGCGGCCCGCGCCGAATTCGCCGCGCGCGGGTACGAGAAGGCGTCGATCCGCGGTATCGCCAAGGCGGCGGACGTGGACCCGGCCCTCGTCCACCACTACTACGGCAGCAAGGAACAGGTCTTCGCCGCGGCCGTCGAGATGACCTTCGCGCCCGCCCTGAACGCGCCCGAGACCGTGCTCGAAGGCGGCCTGGACGGCGTGGGGGAGCGGCTCACCCGCTTCGTCTTCGGCGTGTGGGAGAACCCGGCCACCCGCGAACCCCTGCTGGCGGTCGTCCGCAGCGCCCTCACCAACGACGTCGCCGCCGCGGTCTTCCGCAAGCTCGTCGCCCGCCAGCTGCTGCGCCGGATCGCGGCCGAGCTGGCGGTCCCGGACGCCGACCTGCGGGCCGAGCTGGCGGCGGCGCAGCTGGTGGGGACGGCGATGCTGCGGTACGTGATCAAGCTGGAGCCGCTGGCGTCGGCGGACCCGGAGCGGATCGTCGCCCGGGTCGCGCCCGTGGTGCAGCAGCATCTGACCGGGCCCTGACCGAGGCGGGAGCGCCCGTGGCGGATGTCCGCCCAGCGGTCATCCGTCTCACATTCCGGATCCACTGTCCAGATCTTGGAGCCGGCGCGTAGGCTCGACTGATTCACGTACGTACGCGCACTGGGCGTACGGGAGACGTACACACACCCGAGGGAGTGGATCCACGTGCCCGAGCTGAGGTCCCGCACCGTCACCCATGGCCGCAACATGGCCGGCGCCCGCGCGCTCATGCAGGCGTCGGGCGTAGCGCGCGAGGACTTCGGCAAGCCCGTCATCGCCGTGGCCAACAGCTTCACCGAGTTCGTGCCGGGCCACACCCACCTCCAGCCGGTCGGCCGGATCGTCAGCGAGGCGATCAAGGAGGCCGGCGGCATCGCCCGCGAGTTCAACACCATCGCGGTGGACGACGGCATCGCCATGGGCCACGGCGGGATGCTGTACTCCCTGCCGTCCCGCGACCTGATCGCCGACTCCGTCGAGTACATGGTCGAGGCGCACTGCGCGGACGCGCTGATCTGCATCTCCAACTGCGACAAGATCACGCCGGGCATGCTGATGGCCGCGATGCGCCTGAACATCCCCACCGTCTTCGTCTCCGGCGGGCCCATGGAGGCCGGCCGCGCCACCCTGGTCGACGGCACGGTCCGCAAGCTGGACCTGATCAACGCGATCTCCGACGCGGTCGACGAGAACGTCTCGGACGAGGACATCCTCCGTATCGAGGACAACGCCTGCCCGACCTGCGGCTCCTGTTCCGGCATGTTCACCGCCAACTCGATGAACTGCCTGACCGAGGCCATCGGCCTGTCACTGCCCGGCAACGGCTCGGTGCTGGCCACCCACACCGCCCGCAAGGCGCTGTACGAGAACGCCGGCCGTACGGTCGTGGAGATCACCAAGCGGTACTACGACCAGGACGACGCGACCGTCCTGCCGCGCAACATCGGCTCCCGCGCCTCCTTCGAGAACGCCATGGCCCTGGACATCGCCATGGGCGGCTCCACGAACACGATCCTCCACCTGCTGGCCGCCGCCCAGGAGGCCGGGCTCGACTACGACCTGGACGACATCAACGCCGTCTCGCGCCGGGTGCCCTGCCTGGCCAAGGTCGCGCCGAACGTCGCCCCCGGCGGTACGTACTACATGGAGGACGTGCACCGGGCCGGCGGCATCCCCGCCATTCTGGGCGAGCTGTACCGGGCCGGACTGCTCAACGAGGACGTGCACACCGTGCACAGCTCCTCGATGGCCGACTGGCTCAAGACCTGGGACGTCCGGGGCGGGTCCCCGTCCCCCGAGGCCGTCGAACTGTGGCACGCGGCCCCCGGCTGCAAGCGCTCCGCCACCGCCTTCTCCCAGTCCGAGCGCTGGGACAGCCTCGACACGGACGCCGCGGGCGGCTGCATCCGCGACTTCGCCCACGCCTACTCCGCCGACGGCGGCCTGGCGGTCCTCAAGGGCAACATCGCCGAGGACGGCTGCGTGGTGAAGACCGCGGGCGTCGACGAGTCGATCTGGACGTTCGAGGGCCCGGCCGTGGTCTGCGAGTCCCAGGAAGAAGCCGTCGAGAAGATCCTCGGCAAGCAGGTCAAGGAGGGCGACGTCGTCGTCATCCGCTACGAGGGCCCCAAGGGCGGCCCCGGTATGCAGGAGATGCTCTACCCGACGTCCTTCCTCAAGGGCCGCGGCCTGGGCAAGGCGTGCGCGCTGGTCACCGACGGCCGCTTCTCCGGCGGCACCTCCGGCCTGTCCATCGGCCACGCCTCGCCCGAGGCGGCCTCCGGCGGCACCATCGCCCTGGTCGAGGACGGCGACCGGATCCGTATCGACATCCCGAACCGCACCATCGAACTCCTGGTGCCCGAAGCCGAACTGACGGCCCGCCGGGAGGCGCTGGGCGGCGTGTACGCGCCGAAGAAGCGCGAGCGCAAGGTCTCGCAGGCCCTCCGCGCGTACGCGGCGATGGCCACCAGCGCGGACAAGGGCGCGGTGCGCGACGTCGGCAAGCTGGGCTGAGCCACGCGACGGCTCGCCGGGAACCCCGTCCGCCGCACCGGTGGGCGGGGTTCTCCACGTCACCAGCGGGCAGGGGGCACGTCATCAGCGGTCAGGGGCACGTCACCAGCGGTCAGGCGTTCCCCGTCACCAGCGGTCAGAGCTTTCCATCTCACCAGCGGTCAGGCCTTTCCACCTCACCAGCGGGCAGGGTTCCGCGCGTCCGCGGCGAACACCGAGCCGTCCGGGGCCGCCGCGTAGATCCGGCCGCCCCGCGGGTCCGGCAGCGGCGCGGGCAGCTTCTCCAGGTAGCCGCTGCGGCCGGTGGCCAGCCGGGGCGGCGTCTGGCCCAGCAGCGCGCCGCGCCGGGTGTCCACGGCCAGCAGCCGGCCGTCGGCCCCGGTGAAGTACAGCCGCTCGTCCTTCGGGTCGAGCACCGGCACCGATCCCCGGCTCACCGAGGTCTCCATGCTCCACCGCCGGTCACCGACGGCCTGGAGCGTGCCGCCGGTGGTGGCGAGCACGTAGACCGTCTCGCCGCGCACCACGCCCGCCGCGTCGTCGACCGGCGCGTCCAGGGGGAGCCGCCGCACCTGGTGGGTCGCCGGGTCGTAGCGGACGACGGCCGACGTACGGGTGACGAGCAGCGGGTCGGCGGCGGTCAGGTAGAGCGAGCCGGACGCGCCCGTACCGGCCGGGGTGAGCGATCCCGGCAGCCGCCGCTCCCAGCGCAGGGAGCCGTGCACGGGGTCGATCGCGGTGACGACGGTGGAGGTGCCGTCGGCCGAGACGGTGGCCGCGTACGCCGTACGGCCGTCCCCGAGCGCGGTGAACTGGCCCAGCGGCTGGGCCGGGAACCGCTGGTGCCACAGCTCCCGGTGGGTGGCGCTGTCCAGAGCGGTGATCATGCCGTCCGGCGCGGTCAGCAGAATCGTCCCGCCCACGAACCGGACCTCGGCGTCGTACCCGCTCAGGTCCTTGCTCCAGCGCACCGCGCCCTTCCCGGCGGCCGACGGGTCCAGCGCCTCCAGCCGCTTGCCGTCCGGCGACCGTACGTGGAGCAGCCCGCCGGAGAACACCGGCGCACCAGGCGGAACGTCACTCTTGCGGACCGGCCCGCTCGGCTGCCGCCACGTCACCGCGCCGTGCTCCGCGTCCACCCGCGCGGCCTTGACCCCTCGCTCGACGCAGTACAGGGCGGAAGCGCCGTACGCGCAGAACGGCATCTCGGCCGGATGGCCCGCGGGCCGCCGCACGAGCTGGGTGTGCCACGGGCGGAAGGCCGCGGCGGGGCTGTCACCGGTGCTGCCGGTGGAGCTGTCGGTGGCGCGGTCGGCGGTGTGCGTCTGCAAGGCCGGCGCGTCCTCGGCGCCCAGGACCCGTACGCCCGCGAAGATGCCCGCCCCGGCGAGCACGGCGGCCACCGCGGCCCAGACGGCCCAGCGGCGGCGGCGCGGACCGAAAGCCACCGCACCACCTTTCCCCGCCCCCTCCACTCCCGCTCGCGATTCCGCTTCCACTTCCGGTTTCGCTTCCGCTTCCGGCCGGCGGGCCCGTACATGCGTGTCCGCGTGGTCGACCGGCACGGCGGGGACGGGCGCGGAGACGACCCGCGCGGGCTGCCGCTGCGCCGGCACGCGCGCTTCCTCGGCGGCGGGCCCGCCCGTGAGCACACCGTCGTGGGGCTCCACAGGCCCCTCGGTGTGCAGCATCCGCATCAGCACGTCCGGAGTCGGCCGGTCGGACGGCCGCTTCGCCAGGCAGGTACGGATCAGCGGCGCCAGCTCCTCCGGAACTCCCGTCAGATCCGCCTCGTCGTGCACCACCTGGTACGCGACGATGTACGGACTCTCCGAGTCGAACGGCCCCCGCCCGGTCGCCGCGTGCACCAGCACCGACCCCAGCGCGAACACGTCCGCCGCCGGCCCCACCTCACGCGGCCGCTGGAACTGCTCGGGCGCCATGAACGGCGGCGTACCGATCAGCTTGCCGGTCTCGGTCCGCATCTCGCTGTCCGCCGGACGCGAGATCCCGAAGTCGATGACCTTGGGTCCGTCGGCGGCGAGCAGGACGTTGCCGGGCTTGAGATCGCGGTGCACCACGCCCGCCCGGTGGATGTCGCGCAGCGCCTCGGCCAGCCCGGCGGCCAGCCTGCGGACCTCGTCGGGAGCGAGCGGCCCGGTGCGCTTCACATGGTCGCCGAGGGTCGGCCCGGGAATGTAGAGGGTGGCCATCCAGGGCCGGTCGGCGTCCGGGTCGGCGTCCACGACCGGCGCGGTGAACGCGCCGCTCACCCGCCGCGCCGCCGCCACCTCCTGCCGGAACCGGCCGCGGAACTCGGGATCCTGGGCGAACTCGGCGTGCACGACCTTCACCGCCAGGCGCAGCCCCGACGACGACCGCGCCAGGTGCACCACGCCCATCCCGCCCGCGCCCAGGCGCGCGTCCAGGCGGTACCGGCCCGCGTACAGCGGACGTTCCGCTTCCGGGTCCGCTCCGGAACCGCGCAGCGGCGGCATCTCCCCACCCCCGTGTCCATGGGCCGCAGATGCGACGCACGGAGCCTAGTCGATGGTGCGTACGGGACAGGTGAGGCTTGCTAGCGTGCGCGGTGAACCGGCCGCGACCATCACGTACCGTCCGGTCCCACACAGACCACTCACGGGGGAGCAGGTATGACCAGCACACCGGAGAACACCATCGGCACAGCCTCCGCCACGGAGGCGGAGGCGGCCGAAATGACCGCGGTGGTCGCGGAGGCGGAAGCCGTCACCGAGGCCGAGGGCGTGGCCGCCCAGGCAATGGCGGCGACCGCCGTCACCTACCCGGTCGCACCCGGCTACCGACTCAACGTCCGCAGCGGCCCCAGCAGCCGCAGCTCCCTCGTACGGCAGCTCCCGTACGGCGCGCGGGTCGCCATCCGCTGCCAGCGCCACGGTGAGCGGGTCGGCGGCCCGTACGGCACCAACGACATCTGGGACTGCATCGCCCCCGGCCAGTACGTCTCGGACACCTACGTCCACACCGGCAGCGACGGCCTGGTGGCCCCGCGCTGCGCGAACTGAGCGACCGCGCCTACCGGCCGACCAGGACGACCGGGCCGCCTGCGCGCCCGTCAGGGGACACGGCACCGAGGGAGCCCCGGCGGGCGCGGCGGTCGCGCCGTCCCCGGCGGCCACGGTGCCGTCGCCCGACGGCCCCCGGGGATAATCGACGGCATGAGCGACGAGACACCGACCGCCCCGGACCGGTCCGGCCCCGAGCCGGCCCCGATCCGCTTCTTCGGGACGACCTGGGTGCACCACGACGGCGGCTACGGCCTGCGCCGCGCCGGCGTCGCCATCGGCTCCCTGGCGCTCGCCGCGGCCGGCGCGGTGGTGCTGCGCTTCGCCTTCCAGGGCCTGGAGATCGCCGAGGTCGGCTCGTTCCTCAACGCCCTGATCGTGGCCTGCTTCGCGGTCTGCAGCGCAGTCGCCTTCCGCCGCACCTGGGACCGCCTGGCCCGCCCCACCGACGCCGCGGCCGCCGACCGCCCGGTCGACCGCTCCGCCCAGAGCCTGCTGCTCATCGGTTTCATCGGCTCCCTCCTCGCCTACTTCTGCCGCAGCCTCGTAGAAGCACCGGGAGAGGGCGTCCGCCGCGCCGAATACGAGGCGGAACGCGAACGCTACGAACGCCGCCGCAAGTCCCGCACCGGCAACCCGGCGACCAAGAAGGCGACAAAGACAAGGAAGAAGCGCGGCTAGGACTTCTTCTGGCCCAGCATGTGACCAGACGGGCAGCCACCGAAACTACCTGTGCGGGCGCGGGTCCGCTGCCCCTGGGGCTTCCTCGCGTCGGAGGTAATGGCCAGCCCCGCAGCTGCGGGGACCACACGGCCTTCCCGGCGACGCCGAGAATGCCCACGGGGCCACCCCCTGCACACGCGGGGACCACACGTCGTGAGTTCGCGGATTGGTCGGGTGCGGGGGACCACCCCCGCACACGCGGGGACCGCGTCGGCGAGGAGGAACCGCTCGGCGCCTTCCTGGGACCACCCCCGCACACGCGGGGACCGCAGGCCCTGACCTCGCCGTTCACCGTGCCGGGTGCTGGTTTTTACTCACTTTCAGGAAAACCGGCAAATCGGGATGCTCAGGACGTCGAAGCGAGTAGCGCACGCCGATGGTTCTGCTCATCACCGCTCCTCTCGCCCCGCCCCCCGAGCACGCCTCGCGGACGGAGATCACTGACATCTTCACACCATGCCGGGGCCGCCGGACGCCTCACCTCTGAACGTGCGCGAGAAGCGTCTCGCCGACCCGGTGCACCCGCACGCCCCCCCGCACGCAGCGACACCGGACACCCCCAACCGGCACGAACCACAACCCCCTCAGTACTCCCAATCCGGCTTCCCATCCCCATAAAGCCAGTCATCGAAAAGATCCGTCAGATCGACGTCCGTACGGTCCTGGCAGAAGTCGATGAACTGCTGGGTGTCGGCGTTGCCGTGGCGGTGTTCGGCGGGCCAGTCCTTGAGGATGGTGAAGAAGTCCTTGTCGCCGACGGCCTCGCGGAGCTGCTGGAGGACCATGCCGCCGCGTTTGTAGACGGGGTTGCCGGTCACGTTCTCCGCGGTGCCCGGGTCGCCGGGCGGGAAGTTCCAGATGTTCTCGTCGTCCTCGTCGTCCTCATCGGTCTTGTACAGCTCGTCGAACTGCTGCTGCGCCGTACGACCGCCCTTGTCCTCCTCCCACAGCCACTCGGCGTACTGCGCGAACCCCTCGTTGAGCCAGATGTCCTTCCAGGTCTTCGGCGTCACCGAGTTGCCGAACCACTGGTGCGCGGTCTCGTGCACGACCGTGCCCTCGTCCGGGGCCCCGGCGTAGAGCGGCTTGGTCTGTGTCTCCAGGGCGCCCCAGTCGACCCGTTCGGGCGTGTGGTCGACGATCGCCCCGGCGGAGGAGAACGGATACGGGCCGAACCGTTTCGCCGACCAGTCGAGGATCTCGTCCAGCTTGCCCAGCGGCCCGGCGCTCTCCTTGGCCTCCGCCGGGTCCACGGCCGTGTAGACGGGCAGCCCGCCCTTCGTGCGGGACTCCTCGACGGTGAACTTCCCGATCGTCGCGGTGGCGAGGTAGGACGCCATCGGCTCGGCGTTGTGCCACTCGAAGGTGGTCCGGCCCTTGGCGCTCTTGCGGCCGCGCAGCTCGCCGTTGGCGACGGCGGTGTACCCGTCCGGCACGGTGATCTTGAAGTCGTACGCGGCCTTGTCGCCGGGGTGGTTGTTGCCGGGGAACCACGTCATGGACCCGGCCGGCTGCCCCGCGACGAACGCCCCGTCCTCCGTACGGACCCAGCCCTCGGTCGCGCCGTCCGCGTCCTTCATCTCCTCGGGCTCGCCGTCGTACGCGACCGTCGTACGGAACGTGGCGCCCTTCTTGACCGTCGCGGGCGGGCGGACCGTCAGCTTGTGGCCCTTACGGGAGAACTCGGCGTCCTCGCCGTCCACCCGCACGCCGTGCACCTTCATCCCCTGGAGGTCCAGCTGGAAGGAGGCGAGGTCGGCCTGCGCGGTGGCGCTGATGTCGGCGGTGGCGTCCAGCGTGCCGCCGCGTACGTCGTAGTCGAGGGTGAGACCGTAGTGCCCGACCTGGTACCCGCCGTTGCCGAGGGTGGGGAAGAGCGGGTCGTGCACACTGCCCGCGCCCTGCGTGCCGTCCAGCCGCGTCGCGCTCGTACAGGAGGACAGCAGCAGGGCGACGGAGAGCGCGGCGGTCGCACCGCAGGAGCGGAGAGGCCGGCGGATCACGGGGCTCCTAGGGTCGTAGGGCGGGTGGATCAAGCTCCCTGACCCTACGGCCCATTGGCCCCGCAACGCCGCTCCCTTCCGTTTAATGGCGTTTATCGCCCTCTATGCCCGGTATGGGGGTGCGGGGGTGGTGGCGGCCATCGGATCGGGCCCGGCCGGCCGCCGCCGCTCCGCCCAGTTGCCCAGCGCCGCCGCGCAGGCGCGGTCGAGGTGCCGCAGCCCGGACAGGTCCAGGATCACGTCCCGGTCGCGCGGCAGCGTCTCCAGCTGGTCCAGCAGCCTGGGCAGCCGCAGGAAGGTGGCGTTCCCCAGCGCGCGTACGCGAACGGGCCCGGCCCCGGGCCCGTCGTCCTCCAGCCCCGACACCTCCAGATGCGCGTGCGAGGTCTCCCACGCGGACTTCGCGACCGCCATCAGCAGCCCGATGAGGACCCCCTCGAACATGTTGGTCACCACGATCGCCACCGCTGTCCCCACGAGCACCACGGCCTCCCCCCGATGCTCACGCCACAGCGGCACCATGTCCCGTACGGGAATGAGCTTGCAGCCCGCGTGCACGAGCACCCCCGCCAGCGCCGCCAGCGGCACGACACCCAGCGCCGCCGGGAACGCCGCCGCGAACAGCAGCAGCCACACGCCGTGCAGCACCCGCGACGCCTTCGTACGGGCCCCGGCCCGCACATTCGCGGAGCTGCGCACGATCACCGCGGTCATCGGCAGCGCGCCGAGCAGCCCGCACACCGCGTTGCCCGCCCCCTGCGCCATCAGCTCCTTGTCGTAGTCCGTACGCGGTCCGTCGTGCAGCCGGTCCACAGCGGCCGCGCTGAACAGCGACTCGGCCGACGCGATGAGCGCGAAGGCGAGCACGGTACCGACCGCGCCGACCCCCGCCAACTGCCCGAAGTCCGCCCCGCCCGGCGGTTGGACGGCCGACAGCAACCCCGTGACCTCCACCCGGGCCACCGGCAGACCGAGGACGGCGACGGTGCCGGTGGCCAGCGCCACGGCCGCGAGCGGAGCCGGCAGCAGGCGCGCCGCGCGCTTCCACCGGGGCCACAGCACCAGTACGGCGATGGTGCCGACGCCGACCGCCGACGCCGTCAGCGCCTGGTCCGACCAGACCGTGTCGGACGCCAGCTCCGGCAGACCGCCGAGATTGGCCAGCCCGGTGCCCGGCGGCCGGGTGTCGGTGAGCGCGTACAGCTGTCCGGCGATCAGGACGAGTCCGATGCCCGCCAGCATGCCCTGGACGACGGCCACGGAGATGGCCCGGAACCAGCGCCCCAGCCGCAGTGCCCCCATGGCCACTTGCAGCACACCGGCCGCCAGCACCAGCGCACCGAGGGCGCCCAGCCCGAATTCCTCGACCGCCTCGTACACGAGGACGGTCAGTCCGGCGGCCGGGCCGCTGACCTGGAGGCTGCTGCCGGGCAGGAAGCCGGTGAGCAGGCCGCCGACGATGCCGGTGACGAGACCGAGTTCGGCCGGTACGCCGGAGGCGACGGCCACGCCGACGCACAGCGGCACGGCGACCAGGAAGACGACGAGCGAGGCGGTGAAGTCCGCGCGTATGTCCGTTGTTTTCTGCATGAGGTGCCTCCAGCGCATTGCGACGGGCCGCGCGGCGCGGAGGTGCGCCGCGCGGAGAGGGGAGGGGAGGTAAGGGGAGGGGAGGGAATGGCGGTATATCGCCGGTAATGCCTCGCCGGACGGCGGGCTGCTGGCGGCTATCGGCAGCTACCGACGCCTGTCGTCGTCGATCACCGAAGGCCATTCACCGAGTGCCGAATGCCGAATGCCGATTACCGACTGCCGTCTACCGGACATCGATCGCCGGACGTCTATTGCCGGACATCGACCGCCGGACATCGATCGCCGACCGCCGACCGCCGCACTTCGGTCATGAACGCCGAACGTCGATCAGCAGCGGAACACGCGATGACTGATGGGAAGCTGGCCCGAACGCCGCAGAGGTACGGCGCGGTGCCCGGTGACCGGAGCCGCCGGGTCCGGCCCGGTGGCCGGCGGGACGGTGGGATCGCTCGCGCCCCTGGCCTGGTCGCCCGGGTGGAAGGCCGGTATGCCGGTCGCGGACCGCGCGGCGCGGCCGGTGGGGCAGCGCTCGCTCGCGGAGTCCGCCGGGCCGCCCTCCTCGTACGCGAACGGTGCGGCCACACCGACGGTCTGCGTCCCCGCCCTGCCGCCGGCTCCGGCACCGGCTCCGGCCGTCCGCCCGTGCGCACCCTCTGAGCCGACCGGAAACGCCAGCAGCACTGCCAAGAGGAACAGCAGCACGCGGCGCATGGCGTCGGCCCCCTCCTGCGGCTGGTTGGACACTCACCTTCAGTCTGTCCAAAGCAGCACGACTTTGAGCGAGTCGCTGTGTAACCGTCGTGTAAACGCTGAGTCAGCGAACAGGAGTGGTCGATTCCGTGCACTCCGGCGACCGCCGGAGCGCATCCCGGCCCTTGACGCGCCGTGCCGCGCGCGCGATATTCAACGCATGATGAATTACGGTCGCGACCGGCCCGCCCCGCCCCCGGTCACCCGGACCGTTCCCGAGCAGACCGCCGCCGTACGGGCCCGGACGCTCACGGTCGTACGCGGCCACCGCACCGTCCTCGACCGCCTCGACTTCGACGTCCCGCCCGGCCGTGTCACCGGCCTCCTCGGCCCGTCCGGCTGCGGCAAGACCACCCTGATGCGCGCCGTCGTCGGCACCCAGGCCAAGGTGACCGGCACCCTCGACGTCCTCGGGCGCCCCGCCGGCCACGCCCGCCTGCGCCCCCGCATCGGCTACGTCACCCAGTCGCCCGCGATCTACGACGACCTCACCGTCCGCCAGAACCTCGACTACTTCGCCGCGGTGCTGCACCCCGGCCGTGCCGCCCGGGCCGAGCGCCGGGAGAGCGTGCGCCGCGCCGTCGGGGACGTCGACCTCGCCCCGCACGCCGACGCCCTCGCCGGCAACCTCTCCGGCGGGCAGCGCAGCCGCGTCTCCCTGGCCGTCGCCCTCCTCGGCACCCCGGAACTCCTCGTCCTCGACGAACCGACCGTCGGCCTCGCCCCCGTACTCCGCCGCGATCTGTGGCAGCTCTTCCACCGTCTCGCCGCCGACCGCGGCACCACGCTCCTCGTCTCCTCCCACGTCATGGACGAGGCCGAGCGCTGCCACCGGCTGCTCCTGATGCGCGAGGGCCGCCTCCTCGCCGCGGGCACCCCCGGCGCGCTGCGGGCCCGTACGGGCGCCGCCACCGTCGAAGAAGCATTCCTCCACCTGGTGGACGAAGCCACGCCCACCGAACGCACCCCGCCCACCCTGGCGCCCCGCCCTCCGGAGCCCACCCCATGACCTGTACTCCGCCACCGACCGCCCGCCCGCTCTCAGGGGCCCGGGTCCTGGCCACCGCCGCCCGGGTACTGCGCCAGCTGAGCCACGACCCGCGCACCGTCGCCCTGATGCTGCTCGTCCCCTGCGTGATGATCGCGCTGCTCCGCTACGTCTTCGACGCGCATCCCCGTACGTTCGACAGCGTCGGCGCCTCACTCCTCGGCATCTTCCCGATGATCACGATGTTTCTGGTGACGTCCATCGCCACCCTCCGCGAACGCACCTCGGGCACCCTCGAACGCCTCCTCGCCATGCCCCTGTCCAAGGCCGACCTCCTCGGCGGCTACGCCCTGGCCTTCGGCGCCCTCGCCGTCGTCCAGTCCGCCCTGGCCACCGCCCTGTCCGTCTGGCTGCTGGACCTGGACATCACGGGCTCCCCCTGGCTCCTTCTCCTGGTCGCCGTCCTGGACGCCCTCCTCGGCACCGCGCTCGGCCTCTTCGTCTCGGCCTTCGCCTCGTCCGAATTCCAGGCCGTCCAGTTCATGCCCGCCGTACTGATGCCCCAGCTCCTGCTGTGCGGCCTCTTCGCCCCGCGCGACACGATGCAGCCGGCCCTCGAAGCGGTCTCCGCCGCCCTCCCGATGTCCTACGCGGTCGACGCCATGTCCGAAATCCTCACCCACACCACCCCCACCCCCACCTTCCTCCGCGACATCCTCATCACCACCTCCTTCACCCTCCTGACCCTCACCCTCACCGCCCCCACCCTCCTGACCCTCACCCTCACCGCCCCCACCCTCCCCCGCCAAACTCCCTAACCACCCCAAACCGCCCCTCCCCCCCCGCCCTCGCTTCGACCGCACCCGGCCTCCACACCCCACTCTCTTCCACCCCACGCCGCCCCCTCCGGCCGCACCCGGCCCCCACACCCCACCCATCGGCACGCCCCTTCACCCCAACCACCCCACCACGACCGGCTCACTCAGACCCAAGCCAAACCCAGCCCGTGCGGCTTCGTCCCGTCCTCAGCTGAATCAAGCTCGTCCGGCTTCACACAGACCCCAGCCAAATCAAGCCCGTCCGGCTTCACACAGAGCTCAGCCAAATCAAGCCCGTGCGGCTTCACACAGAGCCCAGCCAAATCAAGCCCGTCCGGCGTTTGAGGACGAGCCCGCCGGGCGATCACGGCACCCAACAACCGCACCGTCCGTCCCCCCACCCCCAGCCGCCCCACCCCACCGCCCGCAACGTGGACGCCCCCACCCCCCGAACCCACACGATGCGAGGATGACCAGGGCAAGGATGCGCAGCCCCCGCACACCGCCCGGCCGCCAAGGCCAAGGCCAAGGCCAAGGCCAAGGCCAGACCGAGGTCAAGGCCCAGGCCCGGGCCGCCCCGTACCCCCATCAGCCCCACCGGCGAGGTGAACCGCAACATGACCCAGAAGGTCGCCGTACTCGGCACCGGAAAAATCGGCGAAGCCCTCCTCAGCGGCATGATCCGAGGCGGCTGGGCCCCCGCCGACCTCATGGTCACCGCCCGCCGCCCCGAACGCGCCGACCAGCTCCGCACCCGTTATGGCGTCACCCCCGTGACCAACGCGGAGGCCGCCAAGTCCGCGGACACGCTGATCCTCACCGTCAAGCCGCAGGACATGGGCACCCTCCTCACGGAGCTGGCCCCGCACGTGCCCGCCGACCGCCTGGTCATCAGCGGCGCCGCCGGCATCCCCACCGCCTTCTTCGAAGAGCGGCTGCCCGACGCGACCCCCGTCGTACGGGTCATGACGAACACCCCCGCCCTGGTCGACGAGGCGATGTCCGTCATCTCGGCCGGCACCCGCGCCACCGCCGCCCACCTCACCCGCGCCGAGGAAATCTTCGCCACGGTCGGCAAGACGCTGCGTGTCCCGGAATCCCAGCAGGACGCCGCGACCGCCCTTTCCGGCTCGGGCCCGGCGTATTTCTACTTTCTCGTCGAGGCGATGACCGACGCCGGCATTCTGCTCGGCCTGCCGCGCGACAAGGCGCACGATCTGATTGTGCAGGCGGCGATCGGCGCGGCGACCATGCTCCGGGACAGCGGCGAGCACCCGGTCACCCTCCGCGAGAACGTGACCTCACCCGCCGGCACCACCATCAACGCCATCCGCGAGCTGGAGAACCACGGCGTGCGCGCGGCTTTGATCGCCGCCCTCGAAGCGGCCCGCGACCGCAGCCGCGAACTCGCCTCGGGCAACGGCTGACCCTGTTACCCCGCCGCCGCCCCGGACCTGCGACCCCAGGGGCGGCGGCCACCGCCGCGCACAACACCCGCACCGGTGGCCACCGAACCCCCTTTCACACCGCCGGCATCAGCCCCACCGCCCGATACGCCGCATCCACCCGCGGCCGCGCGATCGCCCGGGCCCGCTCGGCACCGTCCCGCAGGACGGAGTCCACGTACTCCGGGTCCTTCACCAGCTCCGCGTGCCGTTCCCGCACCGGCCGCAGCAGTTCCACCACCGCCTCCGCCGTGTCCTTCTTGAGCGCGCCGTACGAGTCGTACTCGTCCGCCAGCTCCGTGGGATCCCCCGCACCGCACGCGGCCAGGATGTCGAGCAGGTTGGCCACCCCGGGCCGCTCGGCCCGGTCGTACACGACGTCCGACCCGGCGTCCGTGACGGCCCGCATCACCTTCTTGCGCACCACCTCCGGCTCGTCGAGCAGATAGACGATCCCCGAGGTACGGGCGTGCGACTTCCCCATCTTCGACGTCGGCTCCTGGAGGTCCATCACCCGCGCGGCCACCTTCGGCACCGTCGCCTTCGGCACCACGAACGTCTGCCCGTACCGCTGGTTGAACCGCACCGCCAGGTCCCGCGTCAGCTCCACGTGCTGCGCCTGGTCCTCACCCACCGGCACTTCGCCGGTCCCGTACGCGAGGATGTCGGCGGCCATCAGAGCCGGATACGTCAGCAGCGACAGTCGTACGCTGCCGCCCCGGGCCCGCTCTCTCTCGGTCTTCTCCTTGTACTGGATCATGCGCCGCATCTCGCCGTCGGACGCCGTGCACTCCATCAGGTACGCCAGCCGCGTGTGCTCGTCGACATGGCTCTGCACGAACACCGTGCAGAGCCGCGGATCGAGCCCCACCGCCAGCAGCAGCGTGGCGGCCTGCCGGCTGAGCCTGCGCACCCGCGCCGGGTCGTGTTCCACGGTCAGCGCGTGCAGGTCCACGACGCAGAACAGCGCGTCCGCCCGGTGCTGGTCCTCGTCCGCCCAGCCGCGCAGCGCACCGAGGTAGTTCCCCAGGGTCAGGTGCCCCGTCGGCTTCACACCACTGAAGATCCGTGTCCGCGTCATCTCTCTCGTCTCCCGAACTACTGGTCCCGGGACCGCCGCGCCCACCGGCCGGCTGCGAGGAGATACGCGAAACGGCCGCCGGGTCCGGCGGCCGTTGTCTGCATGCACTGGGGGGCGGCCGCCGTCAGGCGGGCCACCACTGCTGTACGAGTGCACGCGTCGTCATAGGGGCCACGGTACGCCTGGATCCGCCTCCTGGCACGGGTTTGAAGCGCCCCAACCCCTCGTGTAGTGTTCTCCGAGTTGCCACGGAGCCGACAGGTCCCCACGGCAGCCCCTCACGCCGGACGGCGGCACCATCACCACTGCACGACTCCCGAACGGGACGGATTTCGGCATGCCGAAATTCTGACCAGTGACTCGATTATGCGTCACCGGGAAAAGGCACTAAAGTAGTGATCACGCCGGAAGGCGCGAACAAACCCCCTCCGACGGGGAATCGGATTCACATTCGAACCGACCAGCTTCCTTCACCGGAAGCCCGGAACGAAAAACGGATCTGATAGACTCGGAAAGACCGAAAAGCGAAAGCCGGACGGTCACCCCGCTCCAACAGGGGCCGGAAACGGAAAGCGGAAACGCCGAACGGATCTGGTAAAGTTGGAACCGCGAAGAAGCCGAAAGGCCGAAACGCACCGGCGAAAATCAGGACCGCGAGGATCTGATAGAGTCGGAAACGCAAGACCGAAGGGAAGCGCCCGGAGAGCCTGGTGAAACAGGCACAAAGGAAGCGTCCGTTCCTTGAGAACTCAACAGCGTGCCAAAAGTCAACGCCAGATATGTTGATACCCCGTCCACCGGCAGCAGCCG
>NZ_JAFIQY010000018.1 GCF_022271435.1 Streptomyces monomycini
CTTCCGGTGAAGGAAGCTGGTCGGTTCGAATGTGAATCCGATTCCCCGTCGGAGGGGGTTTGTTCGCGCCTTCCGGCGTGATCACTACTTTAGTGCCTTTTCCCGGTGACGCATAATCGAGTCACTGATCAGAATTTCGGCATGCCGAAATCCGTCCCGTTCGGGAGTCGTGCAGTAGTGGTTGTGCCGCCGGTGCGGCGCGAGGGGCTACCGCAGAACCGTTACAGCTCCATGGCAACTCGAAGAACTTTACGTACGGCGGCGACCCATGTCAACCACCTCTGGTCAACCGGTTTTGCTCCCGGGTCCGCGTCGGCCGAGGCCAGGGGTCAGGGGTCAGTCCAGGTCGTTCAGCCGGCCGTCCGCGTCCGGCTGGGCGTCCTCGACGCGGCACAGCAGGCGCGTCAGCATCTCCCCGAGCTGGCCGCGCTCCTCGGTGGAGAGGTCCTGGAGCAGGTCCTCCTCGAAGACCGAGGCCATCCGCATCGCCTCGACCCACTTCTCGCGGCCTTCCTGCGTGAGCTCGACGATCACCCGTACGCGGTTGGCCTCGTCGCGCTCCCGCGTCACCAGCCCCTCGCTCGCCATCCGGTCGATGCGATGGGTCATGGCGGCCGGCGTGAGGCCCAGGCGCTTGGCCAGCTCGCCGGGGCCCATTTGATAGGGCGCCCCGGCGACGACGAGGGCCTTCAGCACCTCCCACTCCGCGTTGCTCATGTTGAGGGTCGCGGTCTGCCGCCCGTAGGCGACGTTCATCCGGCGGTTGAGGCGCTGCAGTGCGGAGACGACCTGCTCCACCTGGGGATCGAGGCCTTGGAACTCGCGCTGGTAAGCGGCGATCTGTTCCTCGAGGCTCGGCTCCGCAGGGCTGTGGGCCGCATCTGAGGGCTCTGACATGCCGGGAAGTATGGCACGTACCTCATTGGCATTGAAGTCCTTCGCCATGTACTCTTTAGCTTCGAACTTTAGCATTGAAGTCTTCAGGGTGTGACTGTCCAGTCCCCCTCGATCTGACCTAGGTAGGTGAGTGTGACCACCGCGATGGGCGCCGCGCTGCGCCGGATCCAGCTGGGCAACGCGCTGAGCGCGTTCGGTAACGGCTTCACGGTTCCGTATCTCTACGTCTATGTGGCGAAGGTGCGGGATCTTGGCGCGGGCACGGCCGGTCTGGTCCTGATGACACTGGCCTTCGCCGCGCTCCTCGTGTTGCCGTTCACCGGCTGGGCTATCGACCGGCGGGGTCCGCTGCCGGTCGCCGTCGTGGGTGCCGTCACGTCCGCCGTCGGATCGCTCGGGCTCGGCCTGTCCACCACGACACCGCTGGTCATCCTTTCCGCCGTAGCGCTCGGCGCCGGTATCGCGGTGATCCAGCCGGCCCTCGCCACGATGATCGTGTGGTGCTCGACGGCGGTCACCCGCTCGCGGGCCTTCGCCACCCAGTTCTTCCTGAACAACCTGGGCCTGGGCATCGGCGGCCTGATAGGCGGCCTGCTGGTCGACGAGTCGGCGGCCGGCAGCTTCGTCCGGCTGTTCGCCATCGAGGCCGTGATGTTCCTGGTGCTGGGCGCGGCCATCGCGACCGTACGGCTGCCGCGTACGGCCCGGGTCGAGGACCCGGTGCCGGGCGAGGCCCGCGAGAAGGGCGCCCTGCGCTCGCTGTTCACCGACCGCCGCATGATGTGGCTGTGCCTGCTGGGCTTCGTGCTGTTCTTTGCCTGCTACGGCCAGTTCGAATCGGGCCTCGCGGCGTACGCCACCGAGGTCACGCGGATCGCGCCCTCCACCCTCGGTATCGCGCTGGCCGCCAACACGGCCGCGATCGTGGCGGCGCAGTTCGTGGTCCTGAAACTGGTCGAGCGGCGGCGGCGCAGCCGGGTGATGGCCGCGGTCGGGCTGATCTGGACCGTGGCGTGGCTGGCCGCCGGCCTGTCGGGCCTGGTGCACGGTGCGCACGCGGTGGCCACCACTCTGCTGATCTCGACGTACGCGCTGTTCGGTATAGGGGAGTCGCTGCTCTCTCCGACGGTGGCCCCGCTGGTGGCGGACCTGGCGCCGACGTCCCTGGTCGGTCTGTACAACTCGGTCTTCGCCCTGGTGAAGCAGCTGGCCCTGGCGATCGGCCCGGGGGTGGGTGCCCTCATGGTGGGCCACGGGATGTCCGCGCCGTACATCGTGATGCTGGTGCTGTGCGCCGTCGGCGTCAGCGTGCTGGCGCTGCGGCTGGGGCGGATGCTGAGCCCCGCGCAGGACAATCCGCACATCCGGGCCTTCACTCCGGACGCTCCGGCGGACACGGTCACCGACACGGGGGCCGGGACCACGGCCGGGACGGCGGCCGAGGCGGGCGCGCCGCGACGGGAGTCCGTCACGGCGGTGGCGTAAGCCGCACGGAACGATTGATCGCGTACGGGCCGGATCCTGCTGCTGCACCGAGCGGGGTCCGGCCCGTTGTGTTGCTGGGGCGTGCACCCGAGTACGTGCTCTCCCGCGCACCCGCGTGCGTGCCGCCCAGCCCGCCTCTACTCCCGCGGCAGTGCGAACTCGCACCACACGGCCTTGCCGCCGCCGGGCGTGCGGCGCGAGCCCCACGCCGAGGCGATCGTCGCGACGATCGAGATGCCGCGGCCTGCCTCGTCGGCGAGCTCGGCCCGGCGCCGCCGCGGCAGGTGGTCGTCGCCGTCGGTCACCTCGATGATCAGTCGGCGGTCCGTACGGCGCAGCCGCAGCCGCATCGGCGGGGTGCCGTGCTGGAGCGAGTTCGCGACCAGTTCGCTGGCGGCCAGGACGCCGAGGTCGTGCAGCTCCGGGGAGAAGCGCCAGGAGGCGAGCACCCCGGAGGCGAAGGCGCGGGCGCGGGGTGCCGCCTCCGTACCGCCGTGCAGTTCGAGGGCGGCGTTGTGGAACAGCTCGGCGTCGTGCCCCGTACGGGCCGGGTGCTGGAGGACCAGGACGGCCACATCGTCGTCGTGGTCGGTGGAGATTCCGAGAGCGCGCAGCAGCCGGTCGCAGACGATGTCCGGTGCTCCGGTCGCCCCCGCGAAGGCGCGCTCCAGGGCCTCGACCCCGTGGTCGATGTCCTTGTCACGGCGCTCGACCAGACCGTCCGTATAGAGGACAGCGCTCGAACCGGGCCCCAGTGGGACGCTTCCGGAGGTGTGCAGCCAGCCGCCGGTGCCCAGGGGCGGGCCGGTCGGCTCCGCGGCCCGGAGCACCGTGCCCTCGGCGTCGCGCACCAGGATGGGCAGATGGCCGGCGGAGGCGTAGACCAGGCGGCCCTCGTTGGGGTCGTGGACCGCGTAGACGCAGGTCGCGATCTGGCTGGCGTCGATCTCGGCGGCCAGTCCGTCCAGCAGCTGGAGGACTTCGTGGGGCGGCAGGTCGAGCCGGGCGTAGGCGCGGACCGCCGTCCGCAGCTGTCCCATGACGGCCGCGGCGCGCACGCCCCGGCCCATGACGTCGCCGATGACCAGGGCCGTACGGCCGGCGCCGAGGGTGATGACGTCGTACCAGTCGCCGCCGACCGCGGCGTCCGTGCCGCCCGGCTGGTACGTCGCGGCGACCCGTAGGTCGTCGGGCTGCTCCAGCTCCTGCGGCAGCAGGGAACGCTGGAGCGTCACGGCCGCGGCGCGCTGGCGCGCCTCACTGGCGCGCAGCCGCTCGGTGGACTCCACCTGGTCGGTGACGTCGGCGCCGAAGACGAGGACGCCCTTGTGCGGCGCCACACAGGCGACCTCGGGGTCGGGCGCCGGGCCGCTGGCGGCGACCTCGATGGGGGTGCAGGTGAACGTGTAGTAGCCGTCCCGGGACTGGTCGGCGCCGGCGCCGCCGGGCACCCGGCGGGCCTTGACCGTACGGGGGCGGCCGCTGCGCAGCACCTGGTCCATCAGCGGCAGCAGGCCCAGCGCGTCCAGCTCGGGCAGTGCCTCGCGGGCGGTGGCGCCGGGCGGGCGGGGGCCGAAGACGGTGGCGTACGCGCCGTTGACGTACGCGATGCGGTGCTCGGGCCCGTACACGACCGCCACCAGGGCGGGGACCTTGCCCAGGATGTCGTGCACGGACAGCGCGTCGACGCTGGGGGTGCGGTCCGGGCCGGCGGACGGGCCGTCAGCCACCGCGTCCGAGCCGGGGTGTTCGGCGCGGGCCGCGGGGACCGCGCCGGCGGCCACGCCCGGCGGGCCACCCGGGGCCGAGGCGGCGGCAGCGGCGGGCACGGTGGCGGCGGACGTCGGTGCGGCACGGTCGGGCCGGGCGGCGCCGCGCCGCTGTGTGCCGGGGAGACGGGCGCTCCAGCGCGTGAAGTTCACGGAGGGGTACCTCTTACTTCGCGTCGTCGCGCGGGATCGGGCCGTCGGCTCGGTGGAACTCCCCGCGCGCACGCCGGAGGGACGCCCGCCCGGCGGAAGCGGGGAGCGGTGTCGGCTGGGGGCACCCTCGGTGCCCTCTGGCGGATTGCAGCAATCGTCCAGAATCCTCGTGATTGTCACTCTTCGCAGATACGAGCCCACCCATGGTCACACGTCCAGTGTGGCCGACCGGACTGACATCCGTCAGACGCCGGAGGTACGAGGTGGAGTTCCTGACTCCGGGTACGGGGGTGCGGCGGGCGGCGGGACGGGGGCCGTACGGACGGGGGCAGGCGGCTCGGAGGCCCCGGGAGGGGCGGCCCGTACGGGCGGGGGCGGGCAAGGGGCGGCCCGTACGGCCGGCCGTCTGCGACGGCCCGTCAGCTCGGTTCGTTGTGGCGCCCGGTGCCCGCCGCCAGTTCGAACTCGGCGCGCGGGTGTTCCAGCGAGCCGAGAGAAACGATTTCCCGTTTGAAGAGCCCGGCGAGCGTCCACTCGGCCAGCACCCGCGCCTTCCGGTTGAACGTGGGCACCCGGCTCAAGTGGTACACGCGGTGCATGAACCACGCCGGATAGCCCTTCAGGCGGCGCCCGTAGACATGCGCGACCCCCTTGTGCAGGCCGAGCGAGGCGACCGAACCGGCGTACTTGTGCGCGTAGTCCACGACGGGCCCGCCGCGCAGCACCGCGGCGATGTTCTCCGCCAGCACCCGCGCCTGCCGGACGGCGTGCTGGGCGTTGGGCGCGCACTCCCGGCGCGGCTCGTCCGGCGTGGCCGGGCGCTCCGCCGTCAGGTCCGGTACGGCCGCGGCGTCCCCCGCCGACCAGGCGTGTTCGACGCCCTCCACCCGGAGGGCGGCCGTGCATTTGAGGCGGCCGCGCCCGGTGCGCGGCAGGCCGGAAGCGGCGATGACCGGGTGCGGTTTGACGCCCGCGGTCCACACGAGAGTGCGAGCCGGGAAGCGTGAGCCGTCACTCAGGACGGCGATCCGCGCCTCGTACGACTCCAGGCGCGTCTCCAGGCGTACGTCGATGTTGCGCGCCCGCAGCTCCCGTACCGCGTACTGCCCCATCGCCGTGCCCACCTCCGGCAGGATGCGGCCGGTCGCCTCGACCAGGATCCACTTCATGTCGCCGGGCTCGACGTTGTGGTAATAACGCGCCGCGTAGCGCGCCATGTCCTCCAACTCCGCGAGCGCCTCCACCCCCGCGTAGCCGCCGCCGACGAAGACGAAGGTCAGCGCGGCGTCGCGGATCGCCGGATCGCGGGTCGAGGAGGCGATGTCCAACTGCTCCAGGACGTGGTTGCGCAGGCCGATGGCCTCCTCGACGGTCTTGAAGCCGATGCCGCCCTCGGCGAGTCCGGGGACCGGCAGCGCGCGGGAGACCGAGCCGGGCGCCAGTACCAGTTCGTCGTAGGGGAGTTGCAGGCCGCCGGTGCCATCCTCCTCGGTGGCCGGTGTCGTGACCGTCGCAGTCCGCGCGGTGTGGTCGAGCGCGGTGACCTCCCCGACGACGACCTTGCAGAGCGGGAGCACCCGGCGCAGCGGTACGACGACGTGCCGCGGCGAGATCGAGCCGGCCGCGGCCTCGGGGAGGAACGGCTGGTACGTCATGTACGGGTCGGGGTCCACCACGACCACCTCGACGGCGGACCGCCGCAGTTCCTGTTTCAGTTTCCGCTGCAGGCGCAGGGCGGTGTACATCCCCACGTAGCCGCCGCCGACAACGAGAATGCGCGCCGGTTCCTTCACAGAGGTTCTCCTCGCGACATGCGACATCGAAAGGCCGGCCCGCGCGGGTTGCCACCGTCCTCCGGCCGGCCTGCCACCACCAGGCACTGTGTCCCCGGAAGGACGCAGCACTGTTCCATGACGCACCGGCGACACGCCTTTGTCCACAGGCCCGACGAAATGTATGACCGGTCCGGCACATCGGCCCGGAGGGCCGGATTCCGCGCTGCCGGGTGCAAGGGTGCAGGTCAGGTGGTGGGTCTACGGCGAGCGGAGGGTGCGGAATAGGGGCGGACGGGATCCGTACTCCGATCGGTGCACGGACTGTGCGGAACTGCCCCCTTCATTCTTGACCTGGGCTCAACTATGTTCGTACCTCGTTGGGGTGCAGCCTCTCGTCGTCACGTTGTTACACCCCAGCAGTCAGGGCGGGGAGTCTCCGGGGGGAGACGTCATTACCGGGGGATCATCTATGCACATTCAGGGCTCTCAATGGCCGACTGCCGTAACTGCCACCGCGCACGCCGCGGAGGGCAGGGGGAACGGCACCACGCACACGCATCCGCACACCGCGCACTCCGGACACTCCGGTGCCGGTGGTCGGAACACACCGCTGCGCGTGGACGCGCAGCGCAACCTTGAGCACGTCCTGCGGGCGGCTCGTGAGGTCTTCGGCGAGCTGGGGTACGGCGCGCCCATGGAGGACGTGGCGCGGCGGGCCCGCGTCGGGGTGGGGACGGTGTACCGCCGCTTCCCGAGCAAGGACGTACTGGTCAGGCGAATAGCCGAGGAGGAGACCTCCCGGCTCACCGACCAGGCGCGTACGGCGCTCGGCCAGGAGGACGACCCGTGGTCGGCGCTCTCGCGCTTCCTGCGGACGTCGGTCGCCTCCGGCGCCGGACGGCTGCTGCCGCCGAGCATATTGCGGGTGAGCGCCAGCGCTCCGGCTTCGGACGGCGCGGGCGGTGCTGGTGCCGGCGCCGGTACTGGTGCTGGGGCTGGTGCCGCTGAGGCTCGGGTTCCGCAGCAGCGCCAGGCGTACGGACCGGACGGCGTGCCGACCGGCCCGGCGGACGTGTCGGCCGGCGCGGCGCACCTCGCCGCGGACGTGTCCGGCGCGCTGACGTCCGACGTCCCCGCGGAGTTCCGTGTGATCGCACAGCGCGGCGCGCCCGGGGCCGAGGTCGCGGACGTACCGGCCACGGTCCCGTACGGGGTCTCCGCCGGCGTTCCGAACGGCGTGACCGCACACGGCACGGCCGTCACCGGCGCGCTGGAGGCACCGTCCGGACCGGGCGAAACCACGGCGGACGGCGGCGCCCAGGCGCTGCTGGAGGTCGTCGGGCAGCTCGTCGAGCGGGCACGCGAGGCGGGCGAACTGCGCGCGGACGTGACGGTGGCCGACGTACTGCTGGTCATCGCCACGGGCGCACCGTCCTTGCCGGACCCGGCCCAGCAGCAGGCCGCCTCGGCCCGGCTGCTGGAGATCCTGCTGGAGGGGCTGCGGTCGCGGCCTGCCGAGCAGGGCTGAGTGACACCAGCCTGAGAGATCGGGCGGGGCGCGGGGTCGGCTGTGGGCCGGCGCCGCGCCCTGTTCCGTGTTCTGAGCGCGGGCGAGCGAGTATTCCCCGTACGAGTGACCTCTAGTGCTGCCGTCCATGAACTCGCCCCGGACGAGTGGTTGGTGTGCTCGCAGACCGAGCCGGGCGGTCCCCCTGTGGCACGCTGGCGCGGTGTTACCGCAGCGACGGCGTGTTCGGGGGCCTCGGCGATGGGTGTGGACGGGCGGGACGAGCGGCGGGACGAGCGGCTCGGCCGGGAGCGGGGCGGGCAGCAGGGCGAGCGGCGTGACGGGCAGCAGGACGGACAGGGCGGGCAGGGTGGCGGGCAGCAGGGTGGCGGGCAGCAGGGTGGCGGGCAGCAGGGTGGCGGGAGCCGTGGCCCTCAAGTCCCGGGGCAGAAGCGTCCTTACGGGGTGAGTGGCCCGGAGGGGTCGGGCGCGGGTTCTTCGGGGCGTGCCGTGGAGCGGCACGACCGGGCGGAGGACGATTATCGGCCTGCACCGGCCGAACGGAACGTTCCTCAGCAGCGGGTGCGGCGGAGCGGTCCAGGGTCAGCGGATACGGGGGAGCGGCAGAGCGGTGCAGGGCCGGCGGATGCTCGGGATCGGCAGAGCGGTGCAGGGCCGGCGGATGCTCGGGATCGGCGGACCGGTCCAGAGTCGGCGGACGCGCGGGTGCGGAGTGAAGCCCGGGAGTCGGTGGACGCACGGGAGCGGGGTGAAGCCCAGGAGTCGGCGGACGTGTGGGTGCGGAGTGAAGCCCGGGAGTCGGCGGACGTGTGGGAGCCGCGTGAGGCCCGGGAGTCGGCGGATGCCTGGGAGCCGCGGGGTGGGCGGGAGCCGAGTGGCGCGCGGGGCCCGAAGGGCCGGGGTGCCCACCGGAAGCCGAGCCGGCTGAAGGCGGCCGGATCCGGCGGCTCCGGGAAGCGGGGCGGTTCTGCGGGGGCGGGTGGGGGCGCGACAGCGGTCGGGGCGGTGGGGTCGGACGGGGCGGCGGAAGCGGACGGGCCGACGGGAACGGGCGGGGCGGCGGGAACGGGCGGGGCGGCAGAAGCAGGCGGGGTGACCGGATCAGACGGGGCGGCGGGGTCGGACAGGGCGGCGGAAGCGGACGGGGCGGCGGGAACGGACGGGGCGACCACGGCAGGGGCCCCGGCCGGGCAGTCCGGGCCGCTCCCCGCGGATCGCGAGTTGATCGACCGCATGCGGGGCGGTGACGACAGCGCGTACGAGGAGCTGTACCGCCGCCACGCCGACGCCGTACGGCGCTACGCGCGCAGTTGCTGCCGGGACGCGCACACCGCCGACGACCTCACCGGCGAAGTCTTCGCCCGTACCCTCCAGGCCGTACGCGGCGGCTCCGGCCCCGACTCGTCCGTACGCGCCTATCTGCTCACCACCGTCCGCCGGGTGGCCGCCGCCTGGGGAAGGACCGCGAAGCGCGAGCAACTGGTCGAGGATTTCGCCGTGTTCGCGGTCACGGCGGCCGGCACCGCGCTGGACGACGACACGCTCGACCTCGGCGCGGACGTCCGCGCCATGCGCGAAGCCGAGCAGTCCCTGGCCGTACGGGCGTTCCGCAGCCTGCCGGAGCGCTACCAGACCGTGCTGTGGCACACCACGATCGAGGAGGAGTCGCCGAGCGAGGTCGCGCCGCTGCTCGGGCTGTCGGCCAACGCCACCGCCGTACTGGCCCACCGTGCACGCGAAGGTCTCAAGCAGGCGTATCTGCAGGCGCACGTGAGCCGTTCGCTGACCGCCGAGGGCGACTGCGCCCGGTACGCGGACCGGCTCGGCGCGTACGCCCGCGGCGGGCTGCGGATGCGGGCGGAGCGCGGGCTGCGCAAGCACCTGGAGGACTGCGCCCGGTGCCGTACGGCGGCCTCGGAGGTCGCGGATGTCAACGAGCACATCCGCGTCATCCTTCCGGTGGCGGTCATCGGCTGGTTCGCGGCCGGATACGCGGTCAAGGGAGCCGCGGCCGTGGTGGGGCTCGGCAGCGCGGGCGCCGCGGCGGGAGCCGGCGCGGCCGCGGCGGCGGGAGGCGCGGGGACGGGAGCGTCCGCGGGCACTGGTGCTGCTGCGGGGACTGGGGCTGCCGCGGGGGCCGGTGGAGCGACTGGGGCCGGTGGTGCCGCGGGGTCGGGTGTCGTCGGCGGGTCCGGTGCGGGCGGGGCGGGCGCCGCGGTGGGCGAGGGGCTCGGCGCGCCCGCGAAGGTGGCGATCGGCGCGGGTCTGGTGATCGTGGCGGCTGCCGCGCTCGCCCTGGCGCTGATCGGGGACCCGCAGCCGACGCCCCGGGCGCAGGCCGAGCAGCCCGGAGCGGCCTCGGTCGCGCCGCAGCCTCCCGAGTCGGAACCGCCGGAGCGCACTCCGGCGCAGCCGTCTCCGACCCACGCCCCCGTATCCCCGAAACCGACGCCCGGCCCCACCGCCTCCTCCCGGCCGGAACCGACGCCGACGCCGACGCCGAGGCCCGCCCCGACGAAGGCCACGCCCACCCCCGCACCCGAGCCGCCGCACTCCCCCGCACCGGCCGACCCGCCCGCACACTCCCCGAAGCCGACGCCGACCCCGTCCGCGCCCGCTCCGTCCCCGTACCAGATCAACAAGTTGACGTGGGACCTCATGGGAGACGGCACGAAGCCCGAGGTGCGCATGGCGGACAGCAGCTGGCTGTGGCAGCGGCAAAAACTGGGCATCGGCGGCCGGACGTTCCGGCACGGGGTGACCGTGCACGCGCCGTCCTCCGTGACCATCGACCTGAACCGGCAGTGCACGGCGTACGACGCGTTCGCCGGCGTGGACGACATGGGGCTCGGCCTGGGGGCGCTGCGTTTCTCCGTGTACGCGGACGGGCAGCGGCTCTGGCGCTCGGGAGTGGTCCGCGGCGGTCAGCCCGCCGTCCCGGTCCATGTGCCGTTGCGAGGACACAAGACGCTGCGCCTGGTCGTCGAGCCCGGCTCCCCCCACACCGTGATGTTCCTGGGCGACTGGGCCCAGTCACAGATCACCTGCCGCTGAGAGGTGTGGGGCGCGGGGCGTCGGGGCGTCGGGGCGCCGGGGCGTCGGGGCGCCGGGGCGTCGGGGCGTCGGGGTTGTTTCGGCAAGGTGCGGCGTGGCGACGAGGTGGCGTCGTGGCGACGGGTCGGTTCCGTGACGACGGGTCGGCCTGTAGCGGAGAAACGATTCCGCAGCGGCGGGCCGGGCGAGGCGGGCGAGGCGACGGAACGCTACCGTAGCGACGCTACGTCCATGTACCGGCGGGCCGCCACCGTAGCGTCGGCCCGGTTCCGTAACGTCGCGCCGCTTCCGTAGCGTCGGGTCGCCACCGTATCGACGGTCCGGCCGCGTACCGACGGACCGCCCCTGTAACGACGACCCGACCCCGTACCGTCGTCACGCCCCCGTACCGACGAACCACCGCCGTACCGACGCCCCGCTCCCGTACCGACGAACCACCCCCGTTACGACGCACCACTCCCGTCCCGACGAACCGCCACCGTAACGACGCTCCACCCCCGCCCCGACGTACCCAGCGATCCCACCTCGACGTACCCAGCAAACCCGCCCCACCCCACCCCGCCCCCCGCCCCCTCAAAGGCTCGGCCGCGGCGACACCCCACCCGCCACGGCTCGCTGGCGGGGTGCGGCCGTGCCGGTCCAGCAGGTGCCGCGGCGGGCGAGCAGGCGGCGCAGCCAGAGTTCGGTGGAGACGAGTTCGGCGAGCCCGTCCAGGGGGAGCGGGGCGCCCTCGGCCGCCGCTCGCAGGGCCTTCCGTACGATCCGTGCCTCGACCAGCCCCGCGTCGGCGAGCAGCGGTGCGTCGAAGAGGCCGACCACGTCCCCGATGGAGGTGCGCAGCCCGGCCCGTACGGCCGCCGCGTGCGTGATGTGGGACGTGGCGCCCCAGCCGGACGGCAGGTCGCGGACGCCCGCGCCGGACAGGACGGCACGCAGCACGGCCGCCCGCGCCCCCGGCTGGACGCGCAGGGTGTCCGGCAGCGCCCGGCAGGCCAGTACCACCTGGTTGTCGAGGAAGGGGGCGTGCAGGCGTTGGTTGCGTACCTCCACGGCCTGTTCGAAGATCCGGTGGTCGGCCGCGTGCCGGGCCAGCGCGGCGCGGGCCCGGCGTTCCCCCGGCCGTCCCACGGTGGGCGTCCGGGCGGCCGCGGCATTCAGCCGAACCGATACTTCAGCCAGCGCCTCCCCCGTGAGCCACCGTGCCGCGGGCCCGGGCCGGCACCAGGAGAGCGCCGCCAAGGACGCGTCCACCGCCCCGCCGCCCGCCACCGGGTCGTCGGTGAACTGCCGCTCTCTCAGGCGCGTCGCTGTGTCGGCGATGCCCGCCCCGTATGTCGTACGGGCCAGCTTGCGCGCGGCCCGGTAGACGGTGAACGGCACCAGCGCCGACTGCGACAGCGGCCCGTCGGCCTTGGCCAGTGCCGTGACAGGCCGCAGCAAATGACGTCTGCGGCGGTCCAGGAGCAGGTCGGCGAGGCGGGCCGGGTGCGCGTCCAGGACCTGCCGCGCACCGGCGCCCACGAGGTGGTCCGCGCTGCCCGCCAGCAGCCGCCGGCGGTGGCGTCCGGCCATGATGAGCGACGGCCCCGGTTCGTCCGTGAGCGGCCCGCCCTCCAGGTCCGCGTACGGGAGGGCTTCCTCGCCTGCCGCGACGACGACGTGGTGGAGGCGCGGATTGGCGGCAATGCTGCGGGCCCGCTCCAACTCGGCCTCCCGGTACGGGCGGCCCCCGTGGGTGGCACGGTCGTTGAAGGTGACGGCCAGAAGGCGCTCCCCGCGCCCGTTGACCGTGCCGGGCACTCCGGGCAGTCCGGCCGCGAGCAGCGCCAGGGTGGCGGAGGCGCTGCCTCCCGAGAGGTCGGCGCCGACGCCGGGGGCCGGCGCGCCGCGCGCGGCCCGTCGTTCGGCCGGGCCCATGCCCGGGACGGGCCCCGGGTCCAGGCCGTTCAGGCCGTCCGGGTCCGGTGCGTGCCGGGGCCCGGACAACCGCGCCCGTACGGCTTCGACCAGCGCGTCGCGCACGCCGTCAACGGCCTGCTCCGGGGGCAGTTGGGGCGCGGCGACGGCGAGCGACGCCGTCGGCTCGTAGGAGGTGATCTCGCAGCTGCCCCCGCGGAGGACGAGCGCATGGCCGGGCGGCACCCGTCGCACTCCCTCGTACGGGGTACCGGCGCCGAGCGCCTCGGGCGCGTCCGGGCAGGCCAGCAGCGCGGCCAGGTGCCCGACGTCCAGGTTCGCCTCGATCAGGTCGGCGAGCGGGAGGGCGGCGGTCGCGTACGCCGTACCGCCCGCCCACGGGGTGTGGAAGACCGGCCGCGCGCCCGCCAGGTCACCGGTGACCGTCACGCGCCTGCCGACCTGGACGACGGCCGTGTAACTGCCGGGCCAGGCGGTGAGGTGCCGCAGCGCGCCCCCACGGGCCGCGAAGAGCCCCACCCGCAACTGGTCGTCGGTGGCGCCGCAGACCCCGAAGACTGCGAGCCGGGTCTCGGCGTCGGCCTGGACGACGCGCACCTCGTCGGCACGCCAGTCGCCGACCGCCCACAGGGGGTCGGGGTCGCCCCACAGGAGCTGGGCGCCTACGGGAAGGACCGTACGGGCCTCCTCGGTGGGGGCCGGTCCCGTGGCGGTACTGCTCCACCCCACCAACCAGCGCATCGCCGCCTCCACCCTGTTCGCCGCCGCCGGGCGGCCCCCGTCCGTCCGCCGGGGCGGACACCCGCCCACCTCAGGATCGCCCTGACGGTCGGCAGGGTGGACCGGACCGCCGCCCCGCACAGCGGATTGCCAAGCCGTTGCCAAGCTGTTGTGCGGACCATGCTGCCACGACAGCGGCCTTCGGGAGGCGCCGAGGAGGGCCTGGGCGCGGGGGTGTTCGGAAGACGTTATCGAGCGCGGGTGGGGCGGGCGGACCGGATGGGCCGGGCGGATCGGGCGGCCTGGACGGACCAGGCGGACTGGGCGGACTGGGCGGACTGGGCGGACCGGGCGAGCCGGGCGAGCCGGGCGCTTGGGCGGACCGGGCGGCCCGAAGGCAACGGGTTCGAGAGAGCCCTGTACGCCCCGCGCCCTGTCCCCCTCCCACCCCCCGCTCCCGAAAGCAAACCCACCTACATCGATTTTCAGCCAAAATCTGTGCGGCCAAGACCAGTTGGCCCGATACCGGCCAGCACAGCCGAAGCGCGGCCGATCACCCGCCCACCGCCCCTTCGGGGCACCCCGCCGACCCTCCGGACACGCCTCCGGGACGCCGCGCCGAACGGCCGGGCTCCCTTCCGGACGCCGCCGCGGCCGAGCAGGCACCCCCAAGCCGTCCCGGCGGGCCCTTCCCGCACAATGCGACAGTCCGGGAGGCGGGACTCGCCCCCCGGACCGGACCGCCACCCGCGGGGAATGAGGTGGCGGTGTCCCCCAGCCCACTGGATCCAGTGCAGCGGGCCGACCCACGCAGGTCCCATGGAAGCGCTCCCGCACCAACCCGGCCAGCGCGCACACACGGGCGCACGGCAACACGTACCCGGAGCACATGCCAAACCCCCTACGGACGCTTGGACTTGAAACCCGCCATCCGGGACATCGGGCCTTAACGGTAGGGATTCGGCGAACTACTCTGGGTGGACGCGTGCCCCGGGGTACCGGGGCTGCCGTCGCTGTGTCGAGGGGTGCGCATGTCAAGGGATATACGCGGGCCGAACGAGAAGCTCGGCACCGTTCTCGCCCTCGCGGGGATCAGCAATGCCGGACTCGCCCGCCGGGTCAACGACCTGGGGGCGCAGCGCGGTCTGACGCTTCGCTACGACAAGACGTCGGTGGCCCGGTGGGTGTCCAAGGGCATGGTGCCGCAGGGCGCCGCGCCCCATCTGATCGCGGCCGCGATAGCGGGCAAGCTCGGCCGCCCGGTACCGCTCCACGAGATCGGCCTGGCCGACGCCGACCCGGCCCCCGAGGTGGGCCTGGCCTTCCCGCGCGACGTGGGCGCCGCGGTCCGGTCCGCGACCGAGCTGTACCGCCTGGACCTGGCCGGACGCCGCGGTGGCGGGGGCATCTGGCAGAGCCTGGCCGGATCCTTCTCGGTGAGCGCGTACGCGACACCCGCCTCGCGGTGGCTGATATCCCCGGCCGACAGTTCCGTCGCGCGCGAAGCACCTGACCTGCGGGAAGTACGGGACGGCAACGGCGCGACGGGCAAGGACGGTGTTCCCCACGACACCGCGCCCCAGCACGTCGGGCACAGCGACGTCACCAAACTGCGGGAGGCCGCCGAGGACGCCCGCCGCTGGGACTCCAAGTACGGGGGCGGCGACTGGCGCTCCTCGATGGTGCCCGAGTGCCTGCGGGTGGACGCGGCGCCGCTGCTCCTCGCCTCGTACAGCGACGAGGTGGGCCGCGCCCTGTTCGGAGCGACCTCCGAACTGACCAGACTCGCGGGCTGGATGGCCTTCGACACCGGGCAGCAGGAGGCGGCCCAGCGCTACTACATCCAGGCGCTGCGCCTCGCGCGAGCCGCCGCCGACGTCCCGCTGGGGGGATATGTCCTGGCCTCGATGTCGCTCCAGGCGACCTACCGCGGCTTCGCCGACGAGGGCGTCGATTTGGCGCAGGCCGCCCTCGAACGCAACCGCGGCCTGGCCACCGCCCGCACGATGAGCTTCTTCCGCCTGGTGGAGGCGCGCGCGCAGGCCAAGGCCAACGAGGCGCGCGCCTGTGAGGTGGCCCTGAAGGCCGCCGAGGGCTGGCTGGAGCGCTCCCGGGAGGGCGACCCGGACCCGTCCTGGCTGGACTTCTACTCGTACGAACGCTTCGCCGCCGACGCCGCCGAGTGCTACCGGGACCTGCGGCTGCCCCGCCAGGTGCGCCGCTTCACGGAGCAGGCGCTGTCCCGCCCCACGGAGGAGTACGTCCGCTCGCACGGGCTGCGGCTGGTCGTCTCCGCGGTGGCCGAGCTGGAGTCCGGCAACCTGGACGCGGCGTGCGCGGCCGGCACCCGGGCGGTCGAGGTGGCCGGCCGCATCTCCTCGGCCCGTACGACCGAGTACGTACGCGATCTCCTGCACCGTCTCGAACCGTACGGCGACGAGCCCCGCGTCGTGGAGCTGCGCGAACGGGCCCGCCCGTTGCTCGTGGCACCGGCATAGGGCGCGGGCACGGGTACGGAGACGGCGGGTACGGCGACGGGCACGGACACGGGTACGGAGACGGCCACGAGGGCAGGTACGGAAACGTACAAGTGTGAGTACTGATGCGAACGTGATTCTGGGTACGGATGCGGGCGTGATTCTCAGTGTGCACACGGGCGGGGGCCCGGGGGCGTACGCGCCCCCGCCGCTCTCCCGGCCCGTTGTCAGTCCCCCGCGTCATGATGGGATACGTCTGATTCCAAGGGTTCCAGGGGAGGTGCTGTGACGGCGTACGACTGCGACGTGCTGGTGATCGGTGCCGGCATCGTCGGACTCTCGACGGCCTACGCGATCACGCGCGCCGCTCCCGGCACCCGTGTGGTGGTCCTGGAGAAGGAGCCGGGCCCCGCCCGCCACCAGACCGGCCGGAACAGCGGCGTGATCCACAGCGGCATCTACTACCCGCCCGGCTCCCTGAAGGCCCGCTTCGCGCTCCAGGGCTCGGCCGAAATGATCAAGTTCTGTCTGGACCACGACATCCCGCACGAGGTCACGGGCAAACTGATCGTCGCCACCGACCGCAGCGAGCTGCCCCGCCTGCACAGCCTCATCCAGCGCGGCCGGGAGCACGGCATCCCGGTCCGCGAGCTGGGTCCGGCCCAGCTCGCGACGTACGAACCGGAAGTCAGCGGCCTGGCCGCCATCCATGTCGGCACGACCGGCATCGCCGACTTCGGCGTGGTCGCCCGGCGCTTCGCCGCCCTGGCCACGGACGCGGGCGCCCGCATCGCGTACGGCGGCGAGGTCACCACCATCGGCCGCCGCCCCGGCCGGGTCGCGGTGCGCACCTCCGCCGGCGCCGTCTTCCGCGCCCGCACCCTGGTCAACTGCGCCGGCCTGCACTGCGACCGCATCGCGCGGCTGGCGGGCGACGCGCCGGGCATGCGCATCGTCCCCTTCCGCGGCGAGTACTACACCCTCGCCCCGGCCCGTGCCTCCCTGGTGCGCGGCCTGGTCTACCCGGTGCCCGACCCCGCCTTCCCGTTCCTCGGCGTCCACCTCACCCGAGGGGTCGACGGCTCCGTCCACATCGGCCCCAACGCCGTCCCCGCACTCGCCCGCGAGGGGTACGACTGGCGCACCGTCCGCCCCGCGGAACTGGCCGGCACCCTGGCGTACCGAGGCTCCTGGCACATAGCCCGCCGCCACTGGCGCTACGGCACCGGCGAACTGCACCGTTCCCTCTCCCGCCGTGCTTTCACCGAAGCGGTCCGCCGCCTGCTCCCGGCGGTCCGCGAGGATGACCTGCGCCCCGCCCCCGCCGGCGTCCGCGCCCAGGCCGTCCTGCCCGACGGCACCCTCGCCGACGACTTCCTCATCACCGAGACCCCCTCCGCCGTCCACGTCCTGAACGCCCCGTCCCCCGCGGCCACGGCTTCCCTGCCGATCGGGAGGGAGATAGCCGGGCGGGCTCTGGCGATGCTGGAGACGACGGGCTGAGGCCGACGGGCTGAGGCTGACCGGCGGGCGGCCGACCGGCGGGTGGCCGACACCGGGAGCGGCCCGTAACCGCCCCATGCCTGCCATCCACTCCTGCCTCATCCCCACCGCCCCTCTCCCCCACTTCCCCACTCCCCCGCCCGTAGAATCGACCCACTGTGTCCGAGAACTCCGCCGCCCCGGCCCCCACCCCCGAATCCGGCCCCGCCGCCCAGCCCGGCCCGGCCGCCGAGCCCCGCCCTGCCTTCACCCCCGCCCCCGCCTGCGGCCCCGACGCCGCGCACACGGGCGAGCGTCCCGGGCAGGACGACGCAGCACCGGCCCCGGCGCACCAGCAGGCGTCCCGCCCCGCCCCCAAGCCGATGTTCCCCGACGGCACCGGCCCGGCGGCCGACCCGGCCGGTTCGCACCACGAGCGGCGGATCCGTTCCTTCCAGCCGCGCCGCAGCCGGGTCTCCCCCGGCCAGGCGGACGCCCTGCGACGCCTGTGGCCCCAGTGGGGCCTGGACATCGACGGCCTCTCCCGGATCGACCTGGACAAGCTCTTCGAGGGCCGTCCGGTCGTCCTGGAAATCGGCTTCGGCATGGGCGAGGCCACGGCACAGATGGCCGCCGCCGACCCGGACACCGGCATCCTCGCCTGCGACGTCCACACCCCGGGCCAGGGCAACCTGCTCGGCCTCGCGGAACGCAACGGCCTGTCCAACATCCGGGTGGCCAACGGCGACGCGATCATCCTGCTCCGCGAGATGCTCGCCCCCGCCTCCCTCGCCGGCCTGCGTGTCTACTTCCCGGACCCCTGGCCCAAGAAGCGCCACCACAAGCGCCGACTGATCCAGCCCGAGTTCCTCTCCCTGGTCACCACGCGTCTCGCCCCGGGCGCCCTGGTCCACTGCGCGACCGACTGGGAGCCGTACGCCGAGCAGATGCTGGACGTCCTCTCCGCCGAGCCCACCCTCGCCAACGAGCATTCCGGCTACGCCCCCCGCCCGGACTTCCGCCCCTTCACCAAGTTCGAGGGACAGGGACTGGACAAGGGCCACGTCGTCCACGACCTCCTCTTCCGGCGGCTCCCGGCATAGTCCACCCCGCGGTGGTTAGGGTCGATGGGTGAATCCGCCGCAGCCGCCTCCGCTTCCGCCGAAACCGGCGTACGCGCCCGATCCGCGCTACGCCGCCCCCGCCGCGTCGCCCGCGGCGGCGCAGTGGCACTGCACACCGCGCCGCCGCCCGGCGCCCTGGCACAGCAAGACGGCACGTGCCGTCGCTCTCTTCTCGCTCCTCGCCCTCTCCGGCGTGACCATCCTGGCGATGGTCCGCCAGCAGACCGGCACCCAGGGCTTCCTCGTCGGCCTCGGGCTGGCGGTCTTCCCCGTACCCGTCCTCATAGCCGCCTTCTGCTGGCTGGACCGCATAGACCCCGAACCACGCCGCAACCTGCTCTTCGCCTTCGCCTGGGGCGCCTGCGCCGCCACCCTCGTAGCGCTCCTGGCCAACGGTTTCGCCACGAACTGGCTGGAGAACAACCTCTCCACCCTCTCCCCCGACGACGCCAAGACCTGGGGCGCGACCGTCTTCGCCCCCGTCATCGAAGAGACCGTCAAGGCCGCTGCCGTCCTCCTCCTCTTCCTCTTCCGCCGCCAGAACTTCGACGGCATCACGGACGGCCTCGTCCTGGCCGGCATCACGGCCACCGGTTTCGCCTTCACCGAGAACGTTCTCTACCTGGGCAACGCCTTCGGCCAGGACCAGTCCCTCGGCCACACCGGCCTCGACTCCCTGACCGCCGCGACCTTCTTCGTACGCATCATCCTCTCGCCGTTCGCCCACCCCCTCTTCACCATGCTCACCGGCCTGGCCTTCGGCATAGCCGCGACCAGCTACCCCCACCGCCGGCCGCTGCGCCTGGCCCTGCCCTTCGTCGGCCTGGCCACCGCCGTCCTCCTGCACGCCATCTGGAACGCCGCCACCACCCTCGGCGACCTCGGCTTCATCACCGTCTACGGCCTCTTCATGCTGCCGGTCTTCGCCGCCCTGACCTGGCTCGCCGTCTGGACCCGCCACCGCGAGCTCCTCGCCCTGCGCACCTACCTCCCCCCGTACGTCACCACCGGCTGGCTCTCCCCCACCGAACCGATCTCCCTCTCCTCCCTCAAGACCCGCTCCCTGGCCCGCGACATAGCCCGCCGCACCCACGGCCCCGCCGCCGCCCGCGCCGTAACGGAATACACCGCCGTAGCCACCTCCCTGGCCTTCCTCCGCCGCCGAGCCCACCGCACGGGCCCCACCCCGGACTTCCCCACTCAGGAACGCGCTCTCCTGAACCACCTGTGGCACCACAGGGCCGTGGCCCATCCGGCGCTGCTACAGGCACTGCAAGTGACACATCGGCCGGTGCCCAGCCAGGCATCATGGCTTCCAGACGGCGGGCACATGCCGCCCTACGGCCGGTGACATCAGGCCCAGGGATGTGATCGGAACTTGCCTGGAGCCGGACAGCGGAACACGCCAAGTTCCGCCTATGGCAGGCTCAAGAGCCTGACGCTGGTGTGGCGCCAGCGCATTGGTGAGGTGACGTCGTGTTTCCGCTCGACCATTCGGCCGCTTCCAACACCGTGGCCGCAGCCCTAGCCGGATCGGACAGCGGACTCGTCGCTGTGCGCGAGCATCTCCGGCAGCTCGATCCTCAAGGCGAGCGATTCGCCCGAGTGCTGCGTGACACCATCGACCAGCTGCTCAACGGTGAGGTCACAGGACGCTACGACTGGAAGACACTGTCCAAGACGGAGAAGACACACGCTGGTTCGATCGTCGAGATCAACTTGCAGCGCGAGTTCGGCTTCGATGACGGTGACGTCACTGATTACCGGATAGCCGGGGTCCAGGTCGACTGCAAATACTCTCAGCAGTTCGGCGGGTGGATGATCCCGCCCGAAGCGGAGAACCACATCTGTCTGCTGGTCTGGGCCGACGATGAGCAGAGCCGCTGGAGCGCAGGACTGCTCCGGATTCGCCCGGAACTGCTGAATAGAGGCAATAACCGCGACCGTAAGCTGACCATCAAGGCCGAGCACCGCAACAAGATCTACTGGCTTTGGCGGGACGCTCCGCTGCCGGAGAACGTGCTGCTGCACCTGGACCAGGCAACCCGGGACAAGATCCTCGGTCCGTCCTCAGGCCAGACGCGAGTCAATGAGCTCTTCCGCCGCGTTCAGATGCGCCCCATCGGCAGAGGCGTGGTGCGTACTGTCGCCCAGCAGAGCGACTACATGGCCCGGGTCCGAGAGGCGAAGGGCCGTGCGCGGACAGTCCTGCGCGAAGCCGGGATTCTCATCCCGGGGCACTACAGCAGCCACCAGGCCGTGGCACGCGGACTCGGCGCCCCTGTGCCACGGGTCGGTGAACTCGTCAGTTTCCGGGTAGCTGAAGCGGCCGCTCACCACGCAGGCCTCCCGCGTGTAATCCTCGATAACCGGGCGTGGGTCCTTGCGACCCCGGAGGACCCGCCCCAGCCAGCGCCCTTCCTTCCGAAGCACACTGAGAAGAACCGTGACTGACGAGAACCGCTCTGATCAGAGGCAGCCCTCTAACGGCGATGTCTGGACCCCGCCGGACGGCTCCTGGGCGTCATCCGCCGCCCGGCGGCGGAACATGCAGGCCATCCGGAGCCGGGACACCAAGCCGGAGCAGCTCATCCGGCGGCTCGTGCACGCGCAAGGGCTCCGGTACCGCGTAGCGGCCAGGCCTGTCGCGGACCTTCGCCGGACAGCAGACATGGTCTTCCGTCCGGCGAAGGTCGCGGTGTTCATCGACGGCTGTTACTGGCACGGGTGCCCGGAACACTATGTGCCGCCGAAGACCAACCAGGGGTACTGGTCAGACAAGGTGGCACGGAACATGGCGCGCGACCGGGACACTGACCAGCGGCTCACCGAAGCGGGGTGGACCATCCTCCGGTTCTGGGAGCACGAGTCACCGGGCGACTGCGCCCTCAAGATCGCCAGTACGGTCAGCAGGCTCCGCGGAGATCAGCGCTGACTGTTCAGGAATCTCGAAAAGGGCTGCCTCTCGTGCCCTTCTCGCCGCCTCAGCTTCCAGGACCGCTTCCCGCTCCAAGGTCTCTTCCACGGGGAAGGGAGCCTTCATACCCTTCTCCAGGGCGATGATGATCTGCTCACCGATGGCTCGCGCGACCGGCGGCGGGAAAGCATTACCGACCTGGCGGTACGCCGCTGTCTTGCGGCCGAAGAACTTCCACTGTTCCGGGAAACCCTGGATGATCGCTGCCTGGGTGACGGTCAGCTTCGGACCGATCAGGTTGCCCTGCCCGTCCACGCTGTAAAGGTCCCGGACCGGGTCCTTCATCTCCTTGGGGTCATTGGCCACCCCCATGGCATCGACTCCGAGCTTGAGCCATGCCTTCTTGGCCCGTGTAGGGCCAAGATCCGCGCCGCCATGCTTCTTGGACCCGCCCACCAGCGTAGGCGCTACACCGGTGACAGCTTTGCCGTACCAGCGCTTGTATGCACTCCGGCCCTCTTCGGAGTTGCCGAAGCGCTTCTTCATCGTGGGCGCGAGAGCCTTCGCCACCGTCACCAGTTCGATCTTCTCCGGGTCCGGCCAGGTGAAGTGGCCGGCAAACTCCGGACGCACCGCGACGAGGATCGCACGCGGCCTGAGCTGCGGTACCCCATAGTCGCGGGCCTCGATCACCCGCCAGCCGCAAATGACGTAGCCCTCGTCCCGAAGGCGCGCTTTGATCTCGTTGCGGTAGGTCTCGAACTTCTTCGGCGGTTCGAGCAGACCTCGCACGTTCTCGATCATGACGGCGTTGGGCTTCAGATAGCTCACCAGGTCGAGCATGACGGGAAACAGATCACGCTCGTCATCCCGGCCCAGCTGCTTGCCCGCGGCCGAAAAGGGCGGGCACGGCACGCCGCCGGCCAGGAGATCGAGGGAACCGGGTTCCAGCTCAAGGTCAGCCGGGTCGAACTCCGTCAGGTCAGCTGGAATGACTCTGCAGTCGCCCCAGCCGTTCTTCTCCGTGACATTGAGCTTCAGCGTCTCGCACGCGTGCTTGTCGATCTCGATCAGTGCGTGGTGACGGAAACCCGCCTGGTGCAGACCGAGTGCCTGCCCCCCGGCCCCAGCGCAGATCTCCACAGAGGTGAACTTGGACTCAGTGCGGGTCATGCACCCTCCTTCCTACGTGCCACGGCGGACACAGCTTGCAGTCCGCCCTCACAGAGGGTGACAGACGCCACTGACAACGGCTCGGCCCCGGCAACAACTCGGCCTCCACTAGTGTGCGGCACTCGTTCGCGCCGCTGCTGCCATCACAGACAACGCAGCGAACGCCTCTCAGTATTGCCGCAACCGCATCCCAGCAACGTTTAGGGAGCCGGTGGCACAGACCGAGAGTCACGTACCGAAGGACATCATGATGCACTCAGCCGGCACTCTTCATCGCTTCGCGGTAGCCGCCACCGCGATACGGAGAATCCGCTTCGGCTCACTCCCGCCCGGCGGTGCCCAGGTGCCGCAGCAGTGCCTGGACGTCCGCAGCGTCCATGCCGCCGGCAACTGAGGGCTCTTCTTGCAGGTCAGCGAGCTGCCTAACGGAGGGGTCGTCGAGGATGCCGCCCATGAACTCCAGTTTTTCCTCCATGCGGCGGGCCACGACCTCGTCAACCGTCCCGGTAGCGGCAAGCACCGTGACACGCGTCTCAGTACCCGGCGCGAGCCCCAGCCGGTGGATGCGGTCCAGACTCTGCAGGAACCGCCCGGCCATGAAATCGCGGTCCACGTAGATCGCGTCGTGACACACCTGGTGAAGGCTAATGCCTTCGCCCAGGGTCGCCGGGTTGGACAGCAGCACCATGCAGTCCGGATCATTCCGGAAGCGGTGGATCTGCTCCTCACGGTCAGCTGTGCCCCCGTGGACCACAGCCGGCCCATAATCGGCGAACAGGTGCTCCATCGTGGTCAGGCTGCGCACGAAGGTGGACCATACGAGGGTCTTCCGGCCAGCGGCCGCGTTCTCGGCCAGCAGACTCAGCGCCTCCGAGTACTTCGGGGATACCTCGTAGCTGGGCAGGTCCCGCATCAGCTCGTACAGCGAATCGCCTTCTGGAACGTCCAGTGGCGGCACCTGGTAGGCGAGGGGCTCGTACTTGCTGCTGCCTTCCCGCAGCAGCGCGGGGCTGGTGGCAGCCATGAGGAGCCGCATAAGCGCCTTGCCCAGAGCGTCGAAGTCATCGCGTGATGTCTCGGCTCTGGCGGTGTAGCGGCCGATCAGTGCGTCGTAGATCTCGCGATGCAGGCCAGGGAGGTCTACGTAGCGGATCCTGGTCTCATAAGGGGGCAGTCCGAGCTCATGCTTAGTGGTACGGGTGAAGAGCGGGCGCAGAATCTTGCTGGCGTACGCCAGGTCTCCGCCGTCTACCGCACTGGTCACTACCCGCCTGCCGTGCCCAGGCCAGACGAAGGAAAGCAGGTTCTCCAGGTCCCGGGCCCCGTTCGGAGCCGGCGTACCGGTCAGGATGAGCCGACGGCGGCTGAGGGGGCCCAGGAGCATGCAGGCGCTTCCATAGACACCATTCGCGCCCAGCTTCATCCTGTGCGCTTCATCCAGGATCACCATGGACGGGGCCGCCCGGAGCCAGGACGTGAGCTGGGCCAGCGAGCGGTCCAGCCGTTCGTAGTTCACGAGCAGCAGTTCCGTGCCGAGGTCAGGGCTCTTGGCCATGACCTCGGCGGCGAGCGGCTCCTCGAAGCAAGCCGCGCTCTCGAAAAGCCACGACTCATAGGCTGACTTCGGGCTGACCACGAGGAGCCGCCGGACTTCTCCCCGAGCTCTCATCGCCGCGTAGACCGCCAGCCCGACGCGGGTCTTTCCGGCCCCCGGGACGCTGAAGTTCGCTCCGTGCCGCATCGACAGCAGGTGTGCGATGTCGCGCCGCTGGAAGGACGTGAGGTCAGCCTTCCAGCCGGCGCCCAGCAAGGAAGTGACATCGTCTGCGGTGACTGCCGCGCCGCCCTCGCCGGCCAGTGCCTGCTCGGCGGCCTCGGCATCGTCCAGCACACTGCCGACGAGGTCAGCCAGCGTCGCTTCCCACTCGACATCTTCCGGGACCGGCCAGGTGCCCAGCGCTTCCAGGCCGACCAGGAAGTCATCGAGATCGACTTCCACAGCCAGCGGGCCGCTCCGCGTACTGGCGGGGAACCAGCCCGCCAGCTGCGTGAGGTCGCTCTGGTGTGCTGGGCTTACCCGCAGGGCCGCCTTGGTACGGGTGATGTCGAACCCGATGCGCAGCGACGGCTCCCGCTTACCCGCCATCGGCCGTCACTCCTCTTGTTTCACCGCACCCAGCAGCCACTCAACCCCGTCTCCGGGAACCTCGATGCTACGGGCAGACTCGACGGCGAGTTTCCCGAGGCTGTCCCGCAGCTTCAGCACCGCTTCGTCGAACGCTTCCTCGTCGAGACTCCGGGAGGCCCTGGCCATCACCAGATCGGTGATGCACTGCTCGATGTCCTGGCACGCGTCAGTGATGCGTCCGGGGGCGGCCTGCTTGCGCTTGCGGATACGTGCGTCCTTGCCAGCCGGCGACAGGGCTGCCTCGAACGCCTCGTAAGCGGCCTTGAAGGTGTGGGTCGCCACCTGCACGCGCTCAGCGGACACACCGGCCGCCGTCGGGCTGACCGCCTTCGCCCGGAGAACGGTGTCCGTGAGTGTCCTGGCCACCGTCACACTGGCGTCAGCGGATTTCATCGTCCTGCCAAGCCCGGGAATGGCGACCGAGCCGCTGGTCGATGCCGCTTCCGCCTTCAGCTCATCAGGCAGTCGCTGGTCCAGGTAGCGACGCGCGAAGTCAGGCTCGATCAGCCGTACGTCTGTCTTGGAGAAGCCGAGGACCATGGCTGCCAGCCGGTTCTCCTTCATCACGTCAGCGTTGCCCTTGCTGACCCTCGCCTCCTTGACGTACCGGCGGTGAAGCTCGCGCAGCTTCTCCTGGTGCTGCTCGAAGTCAAGCAGCCGCAGCCCGGTTCCCTCTGTCTTGCTCCGCTCGATGAGGTCACGCAGGCAGGTCAGGATCCACTGGTCCTGCTTGCAGGTCTCTTCCTTGATCCGGAAGTCACGGGCGATGTCCTTGGCGGAACGGCCGAGCTCAGCCTGCTCATCGATAGCCAGCAGCCGGTTGATGTACGAGTACTCGCGGCGGTGGTCCTTGCGAAGCTGCAACGACAGCTCTACCGCGTTGACGTCGTCCCATGTACACGACTCCGGAAGCACACCGACTCGGATGTGCGCGACGCCCAGTTCCTTCAGCGCGGCTCGCCTGGTGTTGCCGTTGACCAGCACGCCATCGCGCGTGATGAGGCCGGGGTCGTTCTGCCGGAAGTCGCGCAGGCTCTCCATGAGAGCGATGAAGTCCGGGTCGTCCTTCGACGGATCAGCCGGCAGCGCCTTCAGCAGGAGGTGCAAGTAGCCCTGGCTGTCGTCGCTCCAGGGGTCACTCTGCAGCTCAGCATCGAGCTGTGGGTCGTGATCACGCTGTGCCCTGATGCGGTGCGTGCCCGGGTTGTAGTAAAGGTCGGCCACCGGCATGTCGATGACCTCGACGTGCAGGGGCTGGCTCCGCCACTCAACAGTGAGGCTTTCCCTGGTGCCGGCCGCAGACTCAGCCTCCTTCAGCCGCTTCCGGACCAGCTCCTGGTTAGCCTCCGCCTTTGGCGGTCGTCCGAAGTCCATGCTCACGTTCCGTTCTCCTGGCTCTCAACAATCACAGGGCCTGCCAGCCGGCGCGGCTAGCGGCCGCCCTCAAGACCGAGCTGCTCGCGTACTTGAGCCCGCGAGTCCGCGGGCAGCGACCGGTAGTCGGCCCAGATTCGCTCCAGGTCGCTGAACTCACGGCGATCCTGCTCCATCCAGCCGGCCAGAAGCTTGCGCTCCATTGGACCGATCCGCCGTACAGCGCCGAGGACACTCGTGAGGTCTGCCGTCAGGTCCCGGCCGCCCACCCGGCACCGGTTGCATTCAGTGACCAGCTGTACCTCGGCTGCTCCTCCTGCCCCCTGGACTGGCCGCCGGGCGATGTCCAGTTGCGCGGCCTCGTATGTGCCCGGGTACGTCTGCCCCGCGGAGATCCCGCACGACCGGCAGAAGTGCCCGTCCCGCGCGATGATCTCGCGCCGCTGGGTAGCTGTAATGGCTACCGCCTGCTTGGAGCGTCCCTTGCCGGGCTCCCAGACCGCTTCGCCCCGGATGACGAAGCGCTGCTCATGCGGTTCGAGGCCGACATCCTCCCGGTTTGTATCGATCCGCCAGCCGTGGTCCCGCAAGTCACGCATACGGCGGTCGATCTGCGAGGTCTCAGGGAAAGCAGCCCTCAAGGCTCCCTTGGTGAAGACGTTCCCCTCACCGACTTCAGTGACCAACCACAGCGCGGCACGCTTCATCGTGCCGAGCTTCTTGTCCTCCCAGGACGGCAGTGCCATAAGGATCGCCTTTCACATTCCGTAAGCGCTCGTGACTGTACGGATGCGATGGACACCTTCTTCCCCGCCACCCATGCACGCGCGACACCTAACACCAGCCCGCGGCCGGTCACCCTTTCAAGGATCCATGCCGAACGCCAGAATTCAATACAGCTCCCCCCGTCCCGCATTCGCGAGATTGCGAATACGAAACCATTGACTTCGCGACCCGCATACAGTACAACCGGGCATTCTGACCAAGTTTTTGTGACCCTCGTCACAGGTTCCATCTCACGTCGGCGGCGTGGGCGGCAAAACCGGCCTCCCCTCTGCGGCGACACCCGCTTGCCGGTCCCTTCGAATTAACCGACCGGCGAGAACTTTTCCCGCCGCCAGCATCGCGAAGCGGGAGGGGCGCGAACACCCTGCGAACACGAGCAGGCGGACCATTGAGTCGCTGACCTGCACTTTTGCCAGCCCCCGCGCTCCTCGGCAACTCCAGCTCACAGGACCGGCACCCACCGCCGAGTGTTCGCGAGGAGACCGGAAGCAAGCATTCCGTTTCCAGAATGGAAACCGAACAACCGGGCCTATCTGGGCAAACCAGTCGGCGGTGCGCCGACCAGAAATCCGACGCCATGCGGCGTCGCCCCCACTGGCGCGTCCCGGCACATGAGCTAGGGTCAGGGAAATCGTCAATCCTGGGAACTTGGGGCCGCAGACCGTCGTCATACCTTCAGCAATCGCAATGTCACGCAACAGCTGTTGACTTCTCGTCAGCTACTCGTGCAAGACTTCTGTTGGCCACGAGAAAGCACCCTGAGGAACCTGGCTATCCCCCTCCATGCCTATTCGCCCGTCACCCCGCCATACCCGCAGAAGGGAATCCGTACCGTGCCGCCGAGAGGACAGGTAAGTGCCGAGCCTCGCGCTGACCTCGCGACCGAGGAACAGGACCTGGCGAAGCTCGTTGCCCATCTGTGTGCGCTGGGGCGCAGTACGCAGGTGAGCCAGCGGGCTATCGCGCGCACGGTCTTTGTCGCACCCTCCTCCCTGACGGAGTACACAACCGGGCGCCGGACCCCTTCGAAAGACGTACTGCGGAGACTCTGGGATCTCGCCGACTCCTCACAGTCGGCGACGGGACAACCGCCTCCACCGCTGGAGCAGGTACTGGAGGCGCACCGGAAGGCCATCCTGAGGCGGCAGGGCCACCTGCCTTCTGGCGATGGTTCCGCTGCCCCTCACGCCCCGGTGCCCCAGACCCGCCCTTCCCCTGAGAGGGGTACAGCTCCAGCTCACGGGCTCGTGGAGGACGAAGCCCTCCAGCATCTGCGCTCGGGACGGGACGCTGATGCCGCCACCTTGCTGTGGCACGCCGGCCGGAGCCACTCCCCTGACGAGGTCCGGGACGCGGTCAGCAGGTACCGGGCCGCAGGCCGTACGGATGCCGCTACGACGATGCTGACCAGCGCCGCGGCGCGGGACCTCCGCGCCGTGCTGCACATCGTGAGCACGCTCTTGGACGCCGGTCAGGTCGAGGACGCTTCGGTGCTGGTCAGTGCCGCCCTGGACCAGCCCGCCTGACGTACCGCCGACGGCGGGCCACCGGACCGCCCCGCGACCTCACGTAACCACCCTCCACATGAAAGGAGAAACGGTCATCCAGCCCACGACCTCTTACCCAGACGGTTCACGGGGCCAGGCTCCTCCCAACGGGAGCCCGCCTGCGCTGTTCGGCGCAGACACAAAGGACAGCCCGCCGCTCCCAACCTAGCCCAGGACGAAGCGGCGGGCGCCGCGTCACCCCCAAGCCTCTAGACAAGGAAGTAGACGCTATGAATAACGATCCCATGAACCGGGGCGGCAACGCCTCCCTGGCTCTGGTCGGGCTGCCCTTCTGCACGCCCGCGGTCGGCTACCTGATCCTCACGGACCGTGCGCCCGCGGACTCGCAGCAGCTCTGGGCACTGGTGGTCCTGTCCGCCGTGTCGATGATCTGCTGGACGTGGCTTCAGGTCGTCGCCACCAGGGGCGGTCGTAGGTAACTAAGTAACGCTGCTCTTCTGCGGGGGGCGCACGCCCCTTCCGAATAGCGATAGGCAACGCGGTCGGCAGGCATCTGCCGGCCGCGTTGCCGTGCGACACCACGCCGCCGGCCTGCTTCCGCACGGCCGGCGTAGGGTCGCAAACATCTAGATCCCTGATACGGAGGTTCCGGACATGGCGCAGGTGCCGGCGGCAGTGATAGCGGCAGGCGGGCTCGTAGGCGGTTACGCCGTAGCCCGTTGGACCAAGAAGCGGCCCCTGGGTGGGGTGGCTTTGGCGGCTGCGGGGGCTGTGGCGGCTCGGGAGTGGGAGCGGAAGGCTGGGGGGAAGGCTGCTGCGCTGTTGAGTGGGGCCTATGTGGCGGCGTTTGCGGGGTCGCATCCGTTGGCCAAGAAGGTGGGGGCCTGGCCTTCGGTGTTTGCGGTGGCGGGGGTTGTGGGGGCTGCTTCTTGGGTGGTTGCTGATCGGCGCGGTCGGTAGGAAGAAGGAGGGCGTGGGTGCGTACTGGGTGCGCGCCCACGCCCTTTTGTGGGGTGCGGTCAGGCCGAGGCCTCGTTGAGGAGGGTCAGGTCCTCGTTGGTGAGGTAGAGGTCGGCGGCGGACATGAGGGCGGGGAGCTGGTCGACCGTGCGGGCGCTGGCGAGGGGGGCCGCGACCGTGGGCTGGGCGGCGAGCCAGGCGAGGGCCACGGTGGCGTGTTCGGCCTGGTGGGTGGTGGCGACCGTGTCGAGGGCGGCGAGGACCTTGCGGCCGCGGTCGGTGGCCAGGTGCTTGGCGGCCGACTCGGAACGGGCGCTGTTCACGTCGCTGTCCGGGCGGTACTTACCGGTGAGGAAGCCCGAGGCCAGGGCGTAGTACGGGATGGCGGAGACGCCGTGGCGGGCGGCGGTGTCGGCCAGGTCGCCCTCGTACGTGTCGCGGGAGACCAGGTTGTAGTGGGGCTGGACGGCTACGTAGCGGGCCAGGTTCTCGTCGGCTGAGAAGGTCAGGGCGGCTTCGAGGCGCGGTGCCGAGATGTTGGAGGCGGCGATCTCGCGGACCTTGCCGGCCTTGACCAGTTCGTCGAGGGCCGGGAGGAAGTCGGAGACGGCGAGGGACTCGTCGTCGTAGTGGGTGTAGTAGAGGTCGATGTAGTCGGTGCGCAGGCGGGTGAGGGAGGCGTCGACGGCGGCCTTGATGGTGGTGGGGGCGAGACCCTTGTGGTCGGGGTGCGCGCCGACCTTCGTGGCGATGACGACCTGGTCGCGGTTGCCGCGGGAGGCGAGCCAGTTGCCGAGGACGGTCTCGGATTCGCCGCCCTTGTTGCCCGGCACCCAGGCCGAGTAGACGTCGGCGGTGTCGATGAAGTTGCCGCCGCCGGCGACGTACGCGTCCAGGACGGCGAAGGACTGGGGCTCGTCCGCGGTCCAGCCGAAGACGTTGCCGCCGAGGGAGAGCGGTGAGACGGACAGGGAGCCGAGGGACTTCTGTTTCGCGTTCATGATCTATCCAAACTAGGGGGAGCCGTATCACGTCGCGGCTGAGGGGAGGGAAACGGGAGGCAGAGGGGTCGGGTCACGCGCCGGGGGCCGTGGACAGCGGGCTGGCGATGCTTTCCAGGGAGCGGCGTTCGGCGCGTACGGCCAGGAAGGCGGCGGTCAGGCCGGCCAGGCACATGAGGGCGGCGCCGATGCAGAAGGCGAGCGCGGTGTCGGCGGCCACGCCGGATTCCGTCAGTTCGGCGAAGACCAGGGGGCCGCTGATGCCGCCCGCGGCCGTACCGATCGCGTAGAAGAAGGCGATGGCCATGGCCCGGGTCTCCATCGGGAAGATCTCCGAGACGGTCAGGTACGCGCTGCTGGCCCCGGCCGAGGCGAAGAAGAGGACCACGCACCAGCAGGCGGTGAGGGTGGTGGCCGTCAGATGGCCGGCGGCGAAGAGCCAGGCGGTGGCGAAGAGGAGTACGCCGGAGAGCAGGTAGGTGCCGGAGATCATGACGCGGCGGCCGACGGTGTCGAAGAGCTTGCCGAGCAGGAGCGGGCCGAGGAAGTTGCCGGCCGCCATGACGGCGAAGAAGTAGCCGGTGTGCGAGGTCGACACGTCGAAGAACGAGGTGAGGATGGCGCCGAAGCCGAAGGTGACGGCGTTGTAGAGGAACGCCTGGCCGATGAAGAGGGCGAGGCCGAGGACGGCGCGCCGGCGGTAGCGCGAGAAGACGGTGCGGCCGATTTCGAGGAAGCCGATGCTTTTGCGGGGGTGGATGGTGATCTCGCCGTCGGGCTCCGGGAGGCGCTCTCCCTTCTCTTCGGTGATCTGTTGCTCGATGGAGGTGACGAGTCGGTCCGCCTCGTCACCCCGTCCGTGGATGAACAGCCAGCGTGGGCTCTCGGGCACATTGCGGCGTACGAGGAGGATGACCAGGCCGAGAACGACGCCGAGCGCGAAGGTCAGCCGCCAGCCGACATCGATGGGGAAGACGCTGGTGTCCAGCATGACGATGGACAGCAGGGAGCCGCCGATCGCGCCGAGCCAGAAGCTGCCGTTGATGACGAGGTCGACGCGGCCCCGGTAGGCGGAGGGGATCAACTCGTCGATGGCGGAGTTGATCGCCGCGTACTCGCCGCCGATCCCGAAACCGGTCAGGAAGCGGAAGAGGAAGAACCACCAGGAGGAGAAGGAGACCGCGGTCAGGGCGGTGGCGGCCAGGTAGACGGCCAGGGTGATCAGGAAGAGCTTCTTACGGCCGAAGAGGTCGGTGAGCCGCCCGAAGAACAGCGCGCCGAGGCAGGCACCGGCCACGTACAGTGCCGCAGCCACCCCGGTGACCTGGGCGGATGAGATGGGCAGCCCGCTGCCCTCTTCGGAGAGGCGGCCGGCGATGTTGCCGACGACGGTGACTTCCAGGCCGTCGAGGATCCACACCGTGCCGAGGCCGACGACCACCATCCAGTGCCAGCGCGACCAGGGGAGACGGTCGAGGCGGGCGGGGACGTCGGTGGTGATGGCGGGGGCGCCGGGGGAAGGGGCGGAGGTGGGGGCGGAGCTGGCGGCGGGGATACTCGGGGCGCTGTCTGCGGGCGTCGCGGCTGCTCGGTGGTCCTTCGTGCCCGGCGTGTCCCCTGCCTTGTCGTTCGGACTCATCGCACCCTCCTGTACCGGGCCGGGGCCGGTCACCCCGGCGGCGCATCCATCCGAGTGCCCGGCGGACAGCGCGCGAAGCAGGGGGAATGCCCAGGTTGGAAGGGATTCTCCAGGAGGCGGGGTCGGCGGGGCCGATCTGTCCTCCCGGTGCGGCGCGCGTGTCGTGCAGGAGGTGGGAGGGGAGGGGGAGAAGCTCCGGGGTCAGATGCTGATTCCGTGATCGCGCAGCCACGGCTTCGGATCCACCGGGGTGCCGCTCGGGCGTACTTCGAGGTGGAGGTGGGGGCCGGTGACGTTGCCAGTGGCGCCGACCCGGCCGACGAGGTCGCCGGCGGCGACCCGGCCTGAGGTCCGCACCAGGGAAGACAGGTGGCAGAACCACAGTTCCGTACCGTCGTCCAGGGTCAGGACGGCCCGGTAGCCGTACGCGCCGGACCAGTCCGCCTGCGTGATCGTGCCGCCGTGGATCGCCTTGACCGGGGTGCCGGCGGGGGCGGCGAAGTCCAGGCCCGTGTGGTGGGCCGCCCAGCGGTCGCCGGCCTGGCCGAACCCGGCGGCGAGGGTGTAGGTGGAGAGCGGGGTGACGTAGCGGCGGGCGTGCGCGGTCGCGGGCTGTGCGGCGTTCTGGGAGCCGGTGGCGGCGAGACGTTCCTCTTCGGCGGCGCTGCTCTGCTGCTGGTCGGTCTGCGGGATGACGTGGTCGTTCAAGGACTGGCCCGCCCTCGTGCCGTGCACGTCGCCCGTGCCGCGCATGCCGTACGTGCCGCTCGTACCCGGCCCGACCCCGGTGGAAGGGACGGAGACGGTGGGAGCGGCGGAGACGGCGGGAGCGGCGGAGACGGCGGCAGGTGCGGATGCGGATGCGGATGCGGATCCGATGGGCTCGGTGCCGGCCTCCACAGCGTCCGAGGAGGCCACGTCCGAGGAAGCCGCGTCGGCTCCGGATGCACCGACATCCGGCAGCGATATCGCGACCTGCGGCTTCCCCTCGGCGGAGGCCACACCGCCGGCGCCGACCGCCGCGATCACGCCGACGCCCAGGGCCGTACCGCTGCGGGCGAGTCCGCCGCGCTGCTTGCCGGCCACCCGGTGCTTGCCGCGTGCGGGGCGTGCGGACTCCTCGGGGGGATTCCATTCCTCCCAGGTGCCGGTGTCGAACGCACCGGGCTCGGCCGCGAACCACCCGGCATCGGCGGCCGGAACAGTGCTGGGAGCGGAGGCAGCGGCATCGGCACCGGCCGCAGCAGCGCCGCCCGTGCCCGCGCCCGCGCCCGCGCCGAACGCCAGGAACGGGTCGAAGGCGCCGGGAACGGCGCCGGAAGGAGTCTCGGGGCCGGAGTCGGCAGGGCTGTTGGACGCCACGGGGGCGCACTCCTTTCCTTCCTCTCGCCTACCGGGTCAGTGGTGGAGCCGCCTTCCAGGCCGGTCCGGCGCCGGAGGGGGACGGGCCTCCGGAGTCGTTCAGGCGCTGGGGTGTGCAGAGCTGGAAGGTCTGCCACGGACGGCGGACGGCGGGCGGCTTCCGACGGATCGGCGGCCCTCCGGCCCGGCGCACCCCAACGTGGTGGTTCCCCGGTTCCCCGGACACGCGCTGGTACGGCACCGGCCGCACGGCCGGTCCAGCGATGCCCCAACGGTGATTCAGTTGTGAACCTGCTGACGGGATTAGGCGTCGGCGCACGGTGCCGCCTCTTGCGACGGCTGGGACGACCGCGCTGCGTTATCGGACTGTAATAGAAACCGTGGTCCGATACCAAGCGTTCCACCGAATTCATGGGCGCTTTGGGATAGCTTTGGCCTGAGCTTAAACGCCCATCGAGGCACAAACAGGCCGAGTTGCCGAGCGCCCTTCAAACCTGTGATGCGCGATTGTGCGGGAGTCGTTATGCGCAGGGGTGCCCGGCACTCACCCCCTGTGAGCGCAGTAACGTCTGATCATGGTCGTCAACAGCGCGCAGGCACTGGCGGATCGGTACGTGGACTTCGCCTGGTACCAGGCACGGGGGCAGTCCGACGCCCATGAGGAGCTGGCCGCGCGGATCGGCCACGACCCCGAGTTCTGCGGCCATCTCGCGCGCTCCCTGCCCGCCGGCAACAAGCAGCAGCCCAACCTCCTGTTCGCCGCGGTCCGCTACCTCGACGGCCCCTACGCCGAGCACGGGCCGCGCGGCGACGCGGCGTACCGCGGCTGGCGTGAGTGGACCCTGCGCCACTGGGAGCAGGTCAGGGCCGTCGTCATGCGGCGCCTGACGCAGACCAACGAGCCGGCCCGCTGCGCGACCCTGCTGCCCCTGCTCGCCCGGCTCCCGCAGCCGCTGGCCCTCCTGGAGGTCGGCGCGTCGGCGGGGCTGTGCCTGTACCCGGACCGCTACCGCTATCGCTACGACGAGCGGCCGGAGTTCGGGGCCCCGGACAGCGCCGCGGTCTTCGCCTGCCGTACGGGGCCGGACACCCCCGTACCCGATCGTGTCCCGGACATCGCCTGGCGTGCGGGCATCGACCTCGCCCCCCTCGACCCGGCCGACCCCGACGACGTGCGCTGGCTGGAGGCTCTCGTCTGGCCGGGCGCCACCGACGAGCGCGTACGGCGGCAGCGGGCCGCCATCGAAGCCGTACGGTCCGCGCCGCGTCCCCGGGTCGTACGCGGCGACCTGCTCGACGCACTGCCCTCACTGGCCGCCGAGGCCCCGCCCGAAGCGACGCTCGTCGTCTTCCACACCTCCGTGCTGACGTACCTGCCCCCGGCACGCCGCGAGGAGTTCGCCCGGCTCGTACGGACCGTTCTCCGGGAGCGCGACCGCCCCGGGCACTGGGTCTCCAACGAGTACCGTTCCGTGCTCCCGTGGATCACCACACCCCGCCCGGCGCAGCCCCTGGAGGTGACGGAGCGGCTGCTGACGCTGGCTCTCGACGAGCGGGCTGTCGCGCTGACCGGCCAGCACGGGCAGAGCGTGCAGTGGCTGTACGGGCAGAACGTGCAGTGGCTGTGAGGCCGGGGCATCGGCTGATGTTCCGGGGCTGTGGCCACGGCCCCCTCACCCCTTAAGAGGCCGCTGCACCGCCAGCAACGCCATGTCGTCCGCCGTCTCCCCGCCTGTGTGTGCCGCCACGTCCGCCACCAGCGCGTCCAGCAGCGCCTGCGGCCCCTCGCAGGCCCAGACCCGCCCGCGCAGCCGCTTCGCCGGCTCGTAGAAGACGTTGCCTGCGTCCCGGGCCTCGGTCACGCCGTCGGTGAAGAGCAGCAGGATCGAGCCCGCGGGGCAGGCCGTCTCGTCCGCCCGGTCCGGCCAGCCGGCCACCTCGCTCATGCCGAGCGGCAGCGCGGGCGACGCGGGCGTCAGCTCGCGCAGTTCGCCGTCGGGGGCGAGGAGCAGTGGTGCCGGATGGCCGCGGTTGAGGACGCGGAGCGCCGCGTGTTCGTCCGAGGGCAGCTCCGCCAGTACGGCCGTCGTGAACCCCTCGAACTGGTCGAGGCCCTCCCGTCGGCTGCCCTCGCGCTGCAGCGCGCGCTCCAGCCGCCCCGCCACTGCCTCCAGACTGGCCTCCTGCTCGGCCGCCTCCCGGAAGGCACCGATGACGATCACCGCGGCCTCCACCGCTTCCAGGCCCTTGCCCCGTACGTCGCCGACGATCAGCCGTACGCCGTACGGAGTGTCCTGGACCGCGTACAGGTCGCCGCCGATCCGGGCGTCCGCCTGCGCCGCCACGTAGCGCGCCGCGACCGCCAGCCCGCCGATGCGTTCGGCGGGCGTCGGCAGCACGGCCCGTTGGGCGGCCTCCGCGACGTCCCGTACGGAGGCGAGCCGGGCGTCGCTCATCCGTACGACCCGGTTGATGCCCAGCGCGAGGACGGCGACGACCAGGACGGTCAGGCCCTCGGTGAAGGACTGGTTGGCGTCGCGGCCCCCGTGGTACGTCACGACCCAGGTCTCGGCGAAGACGGCGGCCGCCGCGATGACGGCCGTACTGCCCAGCGAGTACAGCGGCGCCGCCACCAGCGGAGCGGCGGAGAAGAAGGGCGCGGCCGTGTACCGGTCGGGGGTGCCGCTGTCGAAAACCAGCCCCGCCACCAGCAGGATCAGCGGCAGCCAGCAGACCAGCCGCCGGCCGAACGGCGACATGCCGGAGCGGCGGCGCCGCCGCTCCCGTTCGCCCGTACGGCCCCTGCCGCCTCGACGCACCCGCACCGGCCTGCCTCCCACTCCCGTCGCAGCCGGGCCGCGGCCCGCGCCCGCCCGTACGACCACCGCCGCCGTCCCAAGGCTTTCCGCTGCCGGGCCGGGGGGCGAATCAGATGGGGCCGTACGGGTCATACGGAGCCGACGGGGGCGGCGGACCGGACGTCGGGGACGGCGGAACGAGCAGCGGTCCGGGCGGGGGGGAAGGGGCTGCGGGCCGGGCGGGGGGAAGGGGCTGCGGGCCGGGCGGGGGGAAGGGGCGGCGGGCATACGACAGCGCCCCCGCCCGGGGACTCCCGGCGGGGGCGCTGTGCGGTGGACCGGAGGGCTCGCCTCCGGCTCGTACCTGGTGGGCCATCAGGGGCTCGAACCCTGAACCAATGGATTAAAAGTCCACTGCTCTGCCAATTGAGCTAATGGCCCGCACCGAGCAGCATAGCCCGCGTTCCCGCCGCAGCCCGAAGGCATTAGCCATCGGACCGGCGGAGGCGCCGCGTCCGCTTCGGGGCGGGCGTGGCGCACGAGGCTGCCGTACGGCGGGGAGCGCGGTCAAAGGGCCGCACGGGGAACGCAGTTGAGACGCGGGGCCCGCGCCCGCCCCGTACCGGAGTACGGAGGCGTGGCGCGGGCCCCGCGGTCGTGGAGAGCGACGCCGTCGGACGGCACCGACTTTGTCAGGTGTCACGGACGACGTCAGAAGTCACAGACTCCATCGAGCGTCACAGACTCCGTCAGGCGTCACGGACGCCCTCAGGCGTCACGGACTCCGTCAGCCGTTGCGCTTCCAGCGCGGCTTGTCCTCACGGCGGCCGAAGGAGCTGGTGCCGTGGCCGCGGTGGTCGTCACGGCGGCCGTGCGGACGGTCGCCGCCGCCCGAGCGGTAGCCGCCCGAGGCGGGACGGTCGTCGCGGCGGTCACGGTTGTACGGACGGTCGCCGCCACCGGAGCGGTAGCCGCCGCCCGAGCGGCCGCCGGAGCGGTCGTCACGGTTGAAGGAACGGTTCGGGCGGTCGCCGCGGTCGCGGTTGAAGCCGCCACCGGAACGGTCGTCACGGCGGTCACGGTTGAAGCCACCGCCCGAGCGGTCGTCACGGCGGTCACGGTTGAAGCCACCGCCGGAACGGTCGTCACGGCGGAAGCCGCCACGGTCACCACGGTCGCCGCGCTCGCCACGGTCGTCGCGACGGTCGCGGTTGAAGCCGCCACCGGAACGGTCGTCACGGCGGAAGCCGCCGCCCGAGCGGTCGTCGCGGCGGTCACGGTTGAAGCCGCCGCGGTCGCCGCGGTCGTTGTCGCGACGGTCGCGGTTGAAGCCGCCACCGGAGCGGTCGTCACGGCGGAAGCCGCCACGGTCACCACGGTCACCGCGGTCGTTGTCCCGGCGGTCCCGGCGCTCGTAGTTGCCCCGCTCGTCGCGGTACGAGGAGCGGCGCTGCGCCTCGTCGGCCTCGGGAGCGGCCTGGGCCGGTACGACGGCCTCGGCGGCCTCCTCCACGGCGGCCTCGGCGGCGGCGATCGCCTCCTCCGGGTCCTCGCCCCGCTCCCGCGCGGCGCGGGCGGTCAGCCGGTTGGCCTCCTCGCGCAGCTCGGTCGCCCGGCGCTGCGCGCGCTCCAGCTCGCGGGAGAGCTCCTGGGCCTCGCGCTCGGCCTGCTTGGCGGAGTTGGTCGCCGAGTCGGCCTGCACCTCGGTGAGCGAGCGGGCGCCGGTGATCCGGGCCACGTCCTCGTCGAAGGCGCCGGCGCCGCCGACGATGTGGCGCGAGGCGTCCACGCCCGCGTCCTCCATCAGGCGGAAGATCTGGCGGCGCTGGTGCGGCAGGGCCAGCGAGACGACCGTGCCGGACTGGCCCGCACGGGCGGTACGGCCGGAACGGTGCAGGTAGTCCTTGTGGTCACCGGCCGGGTCCACGTTCAGGACCAGGTCGATGCCGTCGACGTGGATACCGCGGGCGGCGACGTCGGTGGCGACCAGGACGTTGACGTAACCGTCCTTGAAGTCGGCCAGCGTGCGGGTCCGCGCGCCCTGCGTCATGCCGCCGTGCAGCGCGTCGGCGCGCACACCGGAGTCGCACAGCTGCTCGGCGACGCGGTCGGCGCCGAGCTGGGTGCGGACGAAGATGATGGTGCGGCCCTTGCGGGCGGCGATGGCGGCGGTGACCGGCGCCTTGTCCTTCGGCTTCACGACCAGCACGTGGTGGGTCATGGTGGTGACCGCGCCCTGGGCCGCGTCGACCTCGTGGGTCGCCGGGTTGGTCAGGTAGCGCTTGACCAGGGTGCCGATCTCGTTCTCCATCGTGGCGGAGAACAGCATCCGCTGGCCGCCGGACGGGATCAGGTCGAGCAGCTCGGTGACCTCGGGCAGGAAGCCCAGGTCGGCCATCTGGTCGGCCTCGTCCAGGACGGCGGTCTCGACGTCGTCCAGCGAGCAGGCGCCGCGGTTGATGATGTCGCGCAGCCGGCCGGGGGTGGCGACGAGGACGTCGACGCCGCGCTCCAGCGCGTAGATCTGGTTGCCCATGGACGTACCGCCGCAGACGACCTTGAGCTTGAGGCCCAGGACGTCGCCGTACGGCTGCAGCGCGTCGCTGACCTGCATGGCCAGCTCACGGGTCGGGGTGAGGATGACGCCGCGCGGGCGCTTCTTCGCGGTGTTGCCGCCGGCCAGGCGGCTGAGCAGCGGCAGACCGAAGGAGAGGGTCTTGCCGGAGCCGGTACGGCCGCGGCCGAGGATGTCGCGTCCGGCCAGCGCGTCGGGGATCGTCGCGGCCTGGATGGGGAACGGGGTGGTGACACCGTTCGCGGCCAGCTTGCGGACGATCTTCTCGTCGAGGCCGAGGTCACCGAAGGTGATCTGCGGGGTCGCGTCCTCGGCGGGGGCGTCGGCGGAGGCGTCGACGTCGGTGTCGGCGTCGGTGTCGGCGGCCGGCTCGGCCGCTCCGGTCACCTCGGCAGGCGCCTCGACGACGGCCTGGTCCTGCGGCTGGTCCTGCTGGGGAGCCTGCTCGTCGGCAGCGGGCAGGACGGACTGATCAGTGGAAACAGACATGCGAAATGCGAAACCTTCCGGAGTCTCGGCACAGGCACGCGCCCAAACTCCGTGAGACTTCACAAACGACCGCCTCAATGCGGTCAGCCACGGCAAGGGAGAGAACGCGCCACACGGCGCTGCATCATGCGCCGGGCAAATGGGATCAAACGATCTACCACCATACTCACTCCAACCCCCGGAAGGCAAATGCCCTCCCGAACCCCCGTTCCCCACCGCTGTCACCTGGCCTTTTGCCGCCACCCCTGCACCTCGCCCACCCCGGCCCCCACCCGCACCACGCCCGCTCCGACGTCCCCCGCCCAGCCGCCCCGTACGCCACTCCCCCGCCTTGTCGCTATCCCCCGCCCTCCGGGTTCGAGGGCGCGGGCGGCGGGGACGACGGGGTAGGCGCCGGGGTGCTCGGCTGCGGGTCCGGGCTGGCGCTCGGTGTCGGCTTCACGGTCGGGGTCGTACGGGGCGGCTGGGCGGTCGAGGAGGGGCGGCTGCTGCCGGGCCGCGGCGGTCCGGGCGCGGCGGGGCCGCTGCCGGGCGGTCCGGGCTGCTCCGGGCCGGGCGCGGCGCCCGAAGCGGGTTCCGGTTCCGGCTCCGTCTCGTGCGCCGAGGGCGTGTGGTCGCTCGCGGGCGCCCCCGCGTGCCCCTCCACACCGTGGCCGCCGCCGGTACGCCCCCTGCGGTCCGGGCTCCCGCCGCGGGTGTCCACCGTGCCGCCGTCCGGCGCGGGCCCGCCGTCGGGCCGCGCGGAGGAGCCCGACGGCTTGGGCGGTTCCGCGTCGCTCACGCTCATGCAGCCGCTCAGCGACGCGGCCAGGGCGGAGGCGGCGGCCACGGCGGCGGCGAGCCGGTTCAGGGCCGGGCCGGGAAGGGGGGAAGCGATCGGGCGCACGGGCGGGACCTCCGGATCCGGAGCGCGGAGACTGCGGAGATGAACGCCCTGCCCAACTCCCGCCGGGCACCCGAGGACACGCGCCGCGGGCACGAGATCGCGTCCGTACGGGCCCGATCTCGGCCCCGGGTACCGGCGGCACCGTCCCGAACGCCACGAATGCCGCGAACCGGCCGCGCCGGCCGGCACGGGCGCTCCGGCCGTACGCCTCCGCGCCGTACGCGAACCCCACCGGACCGCCGTCAGGCCGTCAGGCCGTCAGGCCGTCAGGCCGTCAGGCCGTCAGCCGTACCCCAACGCGTGCAACCGCTCGTCGTCGATGCCGAAGTGGTGCGCGATCTCGTGCACGACGGTCACCTCGGTCTCCGCCACCACGTCCTCCCGCGTCTCGCACATCCGCAGGGTCGGGTTGCGGTAGACCGTGATCCGGTCGGGCAGCACGCCCGCGTACCACTCGCCGCGGTCGGTCAGCGGCGTCCCCTCGTACAGCCCCAGGAGGTCGGGGTCCTCGGCCGGTGGTTCGTCCTCGACGAACACCGCCACGTTGTCCATCAGCCGTGTCAGCTCCGGCGGGATCCGGTCCAGCGCCTCGGCCACCAGTTCCTCGAACTCCTCGCGCGTCATCTCCAGCACACCACCCATTGTCCGCCACGCCACCGTTCGGCGGCGGTACCGAGCGGTGCCGCCTGCGGCACCGGCGCGCGAGGTCCGTTTTCCGGGCATGACGGGCGCGGCGCCCGGGAATACGCGCCCAATGGCCCGTGTCGCGCCGCCCGGGGGCTCCTCCCCCGGCCCCTCCGACTCCTCCGGCTCCGCCGGTCACCCCGGCTCCTTTGTGTCCCGGCTGCTCCGCGCCTCGCTCGCCCGGTTACGGGGCTTTCCCGCCGCGGTGCTCCACGACTACCGCTCCCACCGCACCGCCCCCACCAGCACCCTCACCCACACCCCGCACCCGTACGCCCGCGCCCTCGGCCTGATCGCCGTCACCCTGCTCGGCGCCTGGCTGGGACTGCTGATCGTCGGCAGCATCCACGCTCCCGTGGGGCCGGTGGACACGAACATGACACTGCGCCCGTCGTTCTCCGGCGGCACGAAGATCAACGTCTCGCCGCTGGGCGCCCTGGAGCTGCGCAGCCACCACGCGCCGATACGGCTGGACGTCGACGTCGACCGGCTGGATCCCGTACGGGCCCAGGCCCTGGTCGACCACCCGGAACGTTTCGCCGGCCTCCAGGAACAGGTCACCCGCGACGTCGTCAGCGGCACCGGCACCCTCGCCTTCCGCTCCTGCGTCGCGGTCGTCTCCGGCGCCACCGCGCTGGGGCTGGCCGTCTACCGGCGGCCGCGCCGCGCGCTGGCCGCGGGCGGGCTGGCGCTCGTGCTGCTGGCCTCGTCGGGCGCCGCCGCGTACGCCACCTGGAACCCGAAATCGGTCCTGGAGCCGAAGTTCTCCGGGCTGCTGTCCTCGGCGCCCTCGGTGGTCGGCAACGCCCGCAACATCGTCAGCGAGTTCGACGTCTACCAGCGGGAGTTGGCGCGCCTGGTGACGAACGTGACCAAGCTCTACGAAGCCACCTCGACCCTGCCCGCGTACGCGCCCGACCCCACCACCATCCGGGTGCTGCACGTCTCCGACATCCACCTCAACCCGGCGGCCTGGCAGATCGTCAAGTCCCTGGTGAAGCAGTACAAGATCGACGTGATCATTGACACCGGCGACACCATGGACCACGGCTCGGCCGCCGAGAACGCCTTCCTGGACCCGGTCGCCACGCTCGGCGCGCCGTACGTCTGGGTGCGCGGCAACCACGACTCCGTGACGACGCAGAAGTACCTGGCCACCCGTAAGAACGCCATGGTCCTCGACGACGGGCGGGCGGTCAGCGTCGGCGGGCTGCGGATCGCCGGCGTCGGCGACCCGCAGTTCACCCCGGACCGCTCGGTCGTCGCGGAGGGGGACTTCTCGGAACGCACGGCCGGCGGCAAGCTGGCCGACTCGCTCCGTACGCAGCGGCTCGCGGGGACGCCCGTGGACATCGCGCTGGCGCACAACCCGGTCGCGGCGTCCGAGACGGACGGTCTGGTTCCGCTGGCGCTGGCCGGTCATGTCCACCACCGCGAGAACAGCGTGCTCCCCCGGGGCACCCGGCTGATGATCGAGGGCTCCACGGGCGGTGGCGGGCTGCGCGCGGTGCAGGGCAAGAAGCCCGCTCCGGTGCAGGCGTCCGTCCTTTACCTGGACCGCGAGACCCGGCGCCTCCAGGCGTGGGACGAGATCACGCTCGGCGGGCTGGGGCTGTCGAAGGCCGAGGTCAGCCGCCACCTGCCGCAGGAGAACCGGCCGGGCGCCTCGTCGTCCCCGAGCGCGGGGACGCCCGGCACGAGGGGTCCCGGCGCGGGGACGCCCGGCACGACGGCTCCCGGCACGGCCTCCCCCGGCCCTCCGTAGGCCCGCGAGGCGGGCGGGGAGCGCGGCGCGTCACCCGCCCCATCCGCCCGTCGGATCCCGCGCCGAACACCTCCTCGGAGGGGCTCGAACAAACCGTTTTGGCGAACGGTCCCTGCATCCCATATGCTTCTCACGTCCCCGACGGCGCCCCACAAGGCACCAAGGCGGGCCATCAGCCCTCATCGTCTAGTGGCCCAGGACGCCGCCCTTTCAAGGCGGTAGCACGGGTTCGAATCCCGTTGGGGGCACGCATTACCGTGTGCGAGAGCAGGTACGCTTGATCTCGCACAGTGCAAGGTCCTGTGGAGCAGTTTGGAGTGCTCGCCACCCTGTCAAGGTGGAGGCCGCGGGTTCAAATCCCGTCAGGACCGCTGTGGCTGGGTAGCTCAGTTGGTACGAGCGATCGCCTGAAAAGCGATAGGTCGCCGGTTCGACCCCGGCCCCAGCCACCAGCAGTGGGAAAAGGCCCCGATCTTCGGATCGGGGCCTTTTTCATGCGGTCCCTCGGGAAGCCGCCCCGGGGAATCCGGCCCGCCCGGCCCACCCGTATGCGATCCCCCATCCACCCGTACGGCGGAAACCGGGGCCGGACCCCGAAGGCCCGGCCCCGCGTGCGTCAGGCGCCCGGCGCGTCCGGTGCGGCCGGCGCGCCCGCCCGGTGCGCCCCCGAGGTGAGCGCGCCCACCTCGCGCCCGCCCGGGTGCCGGTGCCGCCAGGTCCAGAAGACCGCGCACGAGACCAGCGCCCAGCCGGCCAGCACCAGGAACGGGAAGAGGTGCTGCGAGGCGCCGAAGTAGACGGCCGTGTGCTGCGCGTTGACCGAGGCGCCCGGCGGCAGCCAGCGGCCGATGTGCCCGAGGACGGACGGCAGCAGCGGCCAGGAGACCGCGCCGCCCGAGGACGGGTTGCCCAGCAGCACCATCAGGCCCCACGTCGGGATCATCGCCCAGCGCCCGATCAGGGTGTTGAACATCGTGAAGACCATGCCGGACGTGAACATCGTCAGCGCCAGGATCAGCCAGGACTCCACGAACGGCAGGTCCAGCGCCCCCAGCAGCCAGTCCACGACCGCGGCGATCGCGAAGGCGCCCAGCAGCGCGTACAGCACCGTGAAGGCGATCCGCTCCAGCGGATTGAGGCCGCGCGCGTGCACGCTCAGCTGGATGGCGCCGACGAACCCGATGATCACCGCGGCGAGCGAGATGTAGAAGAGGGCGAGCCCGCGCGGGTCGCCCTCCTGGAGCGGCTTGAGGTCCTTGACCTCGACCGGCACGCCGACCGCCTGGCCCACCTTGGGCCCCGCCTGTTCCAGCACCTGTGCCACCTGGGCGCCGGCCGCCCCGGCCACGTCCAGCTCCACGCTCTTGTCCCGCACCCGCAGGATCGCGAAGACCTCCTGCTCCTCGATGCCCTCCTGGGCGGCGGCGTACGAGTCGTACGCGTGCAGCTGGAGGGAGGCGTTCAGGGCCTTCTCCATGCCGTCGGCGAAGGCCTTGCCGTGCGGAGAGTCCGGCGGGCCGACCACGGCGGTCGGGATGTGCCGCGGGGTCGGGTTGGCCATGGTGTACGTGTACGAGCCCGCGAAGAGGCCGGCGGCGACGGCGAGGATGAAGACCAGCACGGTGGCGGGCAGGAACGGCGACTTCTTGAAGGCGGTCCATCTCTCGGCCGCGGTGGGAGGCCGTCCGTGGGCGCCGTGCGGCTGGGGGAGGTCACCGTGCTGATCAGACATAAGGCCACGCTAAAGCACCTATCCCGGACATTCCCCTGGTGGTCGGCCCACCGTGCGCAAGGGCCGCCGGGTACGGCCGGGAGGGCCCGTCGGAAACCGCCGGGAGGGCCCGTCGGAAACGGCCGGGAGGGTCCGTCCGGTACGGCCGCGCGGGGACCCCGCCCGCGCTCGGGAGCCCTCCCGGCCCCGCACCGGCGGCAATTCGTTCGCCACCGTATTCACGGAGGTGAGATCCTGGGGGACGTATGTCCAGTCAGCCTGCCTCCGCCCGGCCCGACGGTGCCGCCCCCTCCCTGCCCGCTCTCCTGGAGCGGCTGCCCGAGCTGATGCTGCGCGACCAGCAGCGGCTGGGGCGCCGGCTCGACGGCGCGCGCCGGATCCGTAAGCCCGAGGCCCGCGCGGCCGTGCTCGCCGAGATCGCCACCGGGATCGAGGAGGCGGAGCTGCGGGTCGCGCAGCGCCGCGCCGCGCTGCCCGCGATCACGTATCCCGAGCAGCTGCCGGTCAGCCAGAAGAAGGACGAGATCCTCGCAGCGATCCGCGACCACCAGGTCGTGATCGTCGCGGGCGAGACCGGGTCCGGCAAGACGACCCAGATCCCCAAGATCTGCCTGGAGCTGGGCCGCGGCGTCCGCGGTCTGATCGGGCACACCCAGCCGCGCCGGATCGCCGCCCGTACGGTCGCCGAGCGGGTCGCCGAGGAGCTGCGGACCCCGCTGGGCGAGGCGGTCGGCTGGAAGGTCCGCTTCACCGACCAGGTGGGCCCGGACACCCTCGTGAAGCTGATGACGGACGGCATCCTCCTCGCGGAGATCCAGACCGACCGCGAGCTGCGCCAGTACGACACGATCATCATCGACGAGGCGCACGAGCGCAGCCTCAACATCGACTTCATCCTCGGGTACCTGGCGCAGCTGCTGCCCCGGCGGCCGGACCTGAAGGTCGTGATCACTTCCGCGACCATCGACCCGGAGCGGTTCGCCCGGCACTTCGGCTCCTTCGCCTCCGTAGGAGCGCCCGAGGCGGGCCCCGCGGAGGGTGAGGAGGCCCCGAGCGCGCCCATCGTCGAGGTCTCCGGCCGTACGTTCCCGGTGGAGGTCCGCTACCGCCCGCTCCTGGAGGAGGGCGGCACCGACAGCGACCGCGACCAGATCACCGCGATCTGCGACGCCGTGGACGAGCTGCGGGGCGAGGGCCCCGGCGACATCCTGGTCTTCCTCTCCGGCGAGCGCGAGATCCGCGACACGGCGGACGCGCTCAACAAGAAGAACCTGCCGCAGACCGAGGTGCTGCCGCTGTACGCGCGCCTGTCGCACGCCGAGCAGCACCGCGTCTTCCAGCGCCACACCGGCCGCCGGATCGTGCTCGCGACCAACGTCGCGGAGACCTCGCTGACCGTGCCGGGCATCCGCTACGTGATCGACCCCGGCATGGCCCGGATCTCGCGCTACAGCTACCGCACCAAGGTCCAGCGGCTGCCGATCGAGCCGGTCTCGCAGGCCAGCGCCAACCAGCGCAAGGGCCGCTGCGGCCGGACCAGCGACGGCATCTGCATCCGGCTGTACTCGGAGGACGACTTCCTCACCCGGCCGGAGTTCACCGACGCCGAGATCCTGCGCACGAACCTGGCCTCCGTCATCCTGCAGATGACCGCGGCCGGCCTCGGCGACATCGAGAAGTTCCCGTTCATCGACCCGCCGGACCGCCGCAACATCAAGGACGGCGTGGACCTGCTGCACGAGCTGGGCGCGCTCGACCCGAAGCAGAAGGACCCCAAGAAGCGGCTCACCCCGCTGGGGCGCAAGCTCTCCCAGCTGCCGGTGGACCCGCGGCTGGCCCGGATGGTGCTGGAGGCCGACCGCAACGGGTGCGTACGCGAAGTCATGGTCATCGCGGCGGCGCTGTCGATCCAGGACCCGCGCGAGCGGCCCGCCGAGAAACAGCAGCAGGCCGACCAGCAGCACGCCCGTTTCAAGGACGAGACCAGCGACTTCCTGGCGTATCTGAACCTGTGGCGGTACGTCCGCGAGCAGCAGAAGGCACTGTCCTCGTCGGCGTTCCGCCGGATGTGCCGGGGCGAGTTCCTGAACTATCTGCGGATACGCGAGTGGCAGGACATCTACTCGCAGCTGCGGACGGTCGCCAAGACGATGGGCGTACACCTCAGCGAGCAGGACGCGGCGCCCGACCCCATCCACACCTCCCTGCTGTCCGGTTTGCTTTCGCACATCGGGTTGAAGGACACGGACGCCAAGAACGAGTACCTGGGCGCCCGGAGCGCCAAGTTCGCGGTCTTCCCCGGCTCGGCGCTCTTCAAGAAGCCGCCGCGCTGGGTCATGTCGGCGGAGCTGGTCGAGACGTCCCGCCTGTGGGCGCGGGTGAACGCCAAGGTCGAGCCCGAGTGGATCGAGCCGCTGGCCCAGCACCTGGTGAAGCGGACGTACAGCGAGCCGCACTGGGAACAGAAGATGGCCGCGGTGATGGCGTACGAGCGGGTGACGCTGTACGGCGTGCCGATCGTCGCCCAGCGGAAGGTGAACTACGGGCGGATCGATCCGGAGACCTCCCGGGACCTGTTCATCCGCAACGCCCTGGTCGAGGGCGACTGGCGCACCCACCACCAGTTCTTCCACGACAACCGCAAGCTGCTCGGCGAGGTCGAGGAGCTGGAGCACCGCGCCCGGCGGCGCGACATCCTCGTGGACGACGAGACGCTCTTCGACTTCTACGATCAGCGGCTGCCCGAAGACATCGTGTCGGGTGCCCATTTCGACGCGTGGTGGAAGAAGAAACGCCATGACGAGCCGGAGCTGCTCAACTTCGAGCACTCCATGCTCATCAACGAGTCCGCCGAGGCCGTCACCAAGGACGACTACCCGGACTCCTGGCGGCAGGGGAAGCTGAAGTTCCGCGTCACGTACCAGTTCGAACCGGGCGCGGACGCGGACGGTGTGACCGTCCACGTCCCCCTCCAGGTGCTCAACCAGGTCTCTTCCGAAGGCTTCGACTGGCAGATCCCGGGCCTGCGCGAACAACTGGTGACCGAACTGATCCGTTCGCTGCCCAAACCGATCCGCCGCAACTACGTGCCGGCGCCGAACTTCGCCGCCCGCTTCCTGGACTCGACCGTGCCCCTCCAGGGCGGCCTGACCACGGCCCTGGCGGCCGGGCTCCAGCGGATGGTCGGCGTCCCGGTCGACCCGGCCGACTTCGACCTGGCCAAGGTCCCGGACCATCTGAAGATCACGTTCCGGGTGGTCGACGAGCGCCGCCGCAAGCTGGCCGAGGCCAAGGACCTCGAAGCGCTGCGCCTGAAACTCAAGCCGAAGACGCAGGCGGCCCTCAGCAAGGCCTTCGCGCAGGCCGCCGAGCGGCCCGCCAAGGGCGGCGGGGACGGCGCGTCCGCGGGCGCCGGGACGCCGGCCGGCCTGGAACAGCGCACCGGCCTGACGTCCTGGACGCTCGGCACGCTCCCCCGCACCTTCGAGACCCGGCGCGGCGGCCAGCCGCTGAAGGCGTACCCGGCGCTGGTCGACGAGGGCACGAGCGTGGCCGTACGCCTCTTCGACACCGAGGCGGAACAGCAGACGGCGATGTGGACCGGCACCCGCCGTTTGATCTTGTTGAATATCCAGAGCAACCCAGCCAAGTTCGCGCAGGGCAAGCTCACCAATCAACAGAAGCTGGCACTGTCCGCCAACCCCCACGGCTCCATACAGGCCCTCTTCGAGGACTGTGTGACCGCCGCCGCCGACCGGCTGATCGCCGCGCACGGCGGCCCGGCCTGGGACGAGGAGTCCTTCCGCAAGCTCTTCGACGCGGTCCGCGCCGACCTGGTGGACGCGACGATGAAGACGGTCCAGCAGGTACGGGAGGTGCTGGCGGCCTGGCAGGCGTGCGAGCGCCGCCTGAAGGCCACCGCCTTCGCCTCGCTGCTCCCCTCCCTCACGGACGTCAAGGAACAGCTGGCCGCCCTGGTCAAGCCCGGATTCGTGACCGCGCACGGCGCCAAGCGCCTGCCGGACCTCATGCGGTACCTGGTCGCCGTGGACCGCCGCCTCCAGCAGCTCCCCAACAACGCCGAACGGGACCGCTCCCGGATGGCGAAGGTCAAGGAGATGCAGGACGAGTACGCCTGGCTGCTGGAGCAGTACCCCCAGGGGCGGCCGGTGCCGGCCGAGGCCCGGGAGATCCGCTGGATGATCGAGGAGCTGCGGGTGAGCTACTTCGCGCACGCGCTCGGCACCGCGTACCCGGTCTCCGACAAACGGATCGTCAAGGCCGTGGACGCGGCGGTGCCCAAGGCCTGACCGGCCGCGGGGCCCCTCCGGGCGGCCCCGCGGGACCGAGTTCGACCGCACCCCCTGACCTGCTGTAGAGTCTTGTTTCGCAGCACCGCGCAAGCGGAAGCCGCACCAAGGTCCTGTGGAGCAGTTTGGAGTGCTCGCCACCCTGTCAAGGTGGAGGCCGCGGGTTCAAATCCCGTCAGGACCGCAGTTGATCGGCCCGCATCCTTCCGAGGATGCGGGCCGTTCGCGTTGCGGCAGGCGTACGCCGGGGAGCGCGCGGCGGCGCCGCGACCGGCCGCCGTCCGGGCCGTACCCACTCGCCGGCTGCGGGCCGTTTGCCCCGCCCCGCGGTGGGGGAGTGTGGACGGGAGCGATGCTCCACCCCGTGGCCTGAAGGTCCGGGTCGTACGGGCCCGGGCCGATGTGCGTATTGACGGGGGCACGTACCACCGGTAGTCACGAGGAAGGGCGCGGGGCCGGGAGGAGTGGGCGATGTCGACAGCCGCCAGGCATGAGACCAGGGCGTTGCTGCGGGCCCACCTGTCGGCCGCCACGGGCTATCGCCACCTGACCCGCCACTGCCCCGTGTGCGCCCGCCTCCTGCGGCTCGCCATGGAGCCCCGCAGCCGCGCCGCCGGCGCACCGGCCGCCGACTCCGCCGCCCGGGCGTCCGCGCGGCCCTCCAGGGGGCCTTCCACGGCTTCTGAAGACGCACCGGGCTCGGACCCGGCGTCCCGGCAAGCGCCGTCGACGGAGGCGGTCGCACCCGCCGCGTCGCCCGCGGAGGCGGGTGGGGACCAAAGTCCCCCGGCCCGGTGACCAACGGCGCGTTCCCCACCGGCCCTGCGGTGGGAGGCTGTTGAGAGGAGCCAGGGCGCTCCGTCCCTCTATCGCAGCGGCGTCGGCGCCACAACCTTCCCGGGCTGTGACGGGTGTCACCGCCCGGGTTTCAGGAACCGGGAATCTTACGGCCGCCCTACACCCGGTCAATTTAATATGTGCAATTGCACCGCCCGCCCGGCAGTCCTTGGACTGGACCGGAGAACGGCGGGGGCCCGCCCCGGCGGCCCCCGCGGGCGGTGTCCAGCCGGCCGGACCGGCCGCCCGCACGGGAGCGCGCGCACAAAAAAGATCGCGCTGGACCCGGCGGAGTCCAGCGCGATCGATGACGTACCCAGATGGTGCGGGTGTGGGGCCTGTTGGGGCAGGCTCCGCGTCGTATGAAGCTGGGTGAAGCTAAGTGGTGCTGTGTGGTGCTAGGTGGTGCTGGGCGGAGCCGGGTGGGGCTCCATGGGCCGGCATCGGGTTGGGGGGCCCGAAAACAGCCCGGTCATGCGGTTGTTCAGCTTTCGCTGCGCTGCTGCGGAATGCCCGCGAGCAGAGCGCGAACCTCGGCTTCGCGGTAGCGCCGGTGTCCTCCGAGCGTGCGGATGGACGTGAGCTTGCCTGCTTTGGCCCAGCGGGTCACCGTCTTCGGGTCCACGCGGAACATCGTGGCGACCTCGGCGGGGGTAAGCAGCGGCTCGGCGTCAGGGGTGCGAGCGGTCATGAGCGGCCTCCTCGGGAGAACCGAACCATCACGGTTCTTTCCTCTAAATTCTGCACCTTGACCCGCGTTGCCCGAAATGGCGGACGCGGGCCGAGTCGGTTATAGGACGAACGGCTTGTCCTCGGCACTACAACTACACCATCTGTCCAGCCACGTCGGCCAAACCGATGGAATTGCCCTCTCAGGTGTTCAACCTCGGCGGAAGCCGATGGACCATGCCATAGCGGACAGTCACCCCACCGTGACGATCAGTCACACGGTGACCAGCCGCCACCAGACCCACCAAGGAGCGCAATACCGAACTATCCGCCCTTAGTAGGGCGGAAGGGGCCCTTGTCGGGCTCCTTGTCCTATTTTGGCACGAGGGTATGGCTTGGCCGCAAGGCCCGAAGTCAGTGCTTTAGGTCACCCTTGAGGCAATCGCCCGGATCGGGACCTACGTCCCACGCCCCCCGTGTCAGTAGTGTGCACGAGCCTCGGCGGCCGCAGATCATTTTGTCGTCCCGCGGAACGTCCCGTGGCGCCGGAAGCGCCCGCCTCAGCTGGCGAACTGACGCTCGCGCACCTCGCGCCAGCGGTCCGACAGCTTCTCGTACGCCTCGCCGGCCCGGTCGCTGTCCCCCTCGCGCAACGCGGCCAGCCCCTCCGCCACCTCGGCGGCCGACCGGTCCTCGGCGAGCTGCCCCTCGGGCACCGCGTGCACCAGCCCGCCGTAGTCCAGCTCCACCAGTGCCCGCGGATGGAACTCCTCCAGCCAGCGGCCCACGTCCACCAGGCCGTCGATCAACGGCCCCTCCTCCAGGGAGTCGCGCAGCGTGCGCAGGCCCCGCGCCACCCGGCGCCGCGCCTGCACCATGGGCGTCCGGTACCGCAGCACCGGCCCGTGCTCGCTCTTGGTGTACTCCCGCTCGCCGTCGCCGAAGAGCGCGAACCAGCGCACCGGTACGTGCCAGGTGGCGGTGCGGATCCACGGCCGGGCGTCCGGATTGCGCTCCAGCCACTCCTCGTAGTCCGCGGCCGCCTGGCGCCGCACCACCGGGGGCAGCGCCGCGTCCAGCACGGGCGCCGGGAGGAGTTCGGACAGCTCCTCCAGGGCCTGCCAGCCGCGCAGCCGCGTCCGCCAGGGGCAGACGCACGTCACGCCGTCCACGACCGTGACGAAGGCGTCGCTGCTCTCGTGGACCCGGACCGGCACCGGCGGGGTCGGCAGCAAATCGGCCAGAGACCGCCGAAGTTCGTCCTGAACCGTGGGGGTCTCGGCGCGCCGGGCATAGCGCGCCCAGTAGGAGCGCTCCGGTTCGGGGAACGCTGCGAGCGGCTCGTAGACCCGTAGATATGCCGCGTACGGGACCATCACCGACGACGCCAGGGCCACGCCCGCTCCTTTGTCTCCTACAACGTGACGTCCGCAGAACTACCGCAAAGAATGAGAAAGAGGTGCAAAGTACCGGGAGTTGACTCACGCCACCCGGCTCGGGATACGGCAAATCGTCCCACGCCCGTCCCTCAGGAGAGGGTGATCCTCCGCACTGCACCGATCAGCGTGCCCCTCAGGTCTTACTCTCTTCCCGACCGGCCCTCCGGCCCTCCTCCTGCCACAAGCCACAGGGAGCCGCCGAAGGGCGTCCTCCGCGACTTATGGGAGTCACCACCGTGACCGACGTACGTCCCTCCTCCGTCAGCGTTGACGGAGGCGTGCTGCACACCCTGTTCCGTTCCGAGCAGGGTGGGCACGAGCAAGTCGTCCTCTGCCAGGACCGCGCCAGCGGTCTGCGGGCCGTCATCGCCATCCACGACACCGCCCTGGGCCCGGCCCTCGGCGGCACCCGCTTCCACGCGTACGCCTCCGAGGAGGAGGCCGTGCTGGACGCCCTGAACCTCTCCCGTGGCATGTCGTACAAGAACGCCCTCGCCGGTCTCGACCACGGTGGCGGCAAGGCAGTGATCATCGGCGATCCCGAACTGATCAAGACCGAAGAACTCCTGCTCGCATACGGCCGGTTCGTGGCTTCCCTCGGCGGCCGCTACGTAACCGCGTGCGACGTCGGCACATACGTCGCCGACATGGACGTCGTCGCCCGCACCAACCGGTGGACCACCGGCCGCTCCCCCGAGAACGGCGGCGCCGGCGACTCCTCCGTCCTGACCGCCTTCGGTGTCTTCCAGGGGATGCGCGCCTCGGCGCAGCACCTGTGGGGCGACCCGACGCTGCGCGGCCGCAAGGTCGGCGTCGCGGGCGTCGGCAAGGTGGGCCACCACCTCGTCGAACACCTCCTTGAGGACGGCGCGGAGGTCGTGATCACGGATGTGCGTGCCGAATCGATCGAGCGCGTCCGCAGCCGGCACCCGCAGGTCCAGGTGGCGCCGGACACCGGGTCGCTGATCCGTACGCCGGGCCTGGACGTGTACGCGCCGTGCGCCCTCGGCGGAGCGCTGAACGACGAGTCCGTACCGGCGCTGACGGCGAAGGTGGTCTGCGGCGCGGCCAACAACCAGCTGGCGCACCCCGGCGTCGAGAAGGATCTTTCCGACCGCGGTGTCCTCTACGCGCCGGACTACGTGGTGAACGCCGGCGGTGTCATCCAGGTGGCCGACGAGCTGCACGGCTTCGACTTCGACCGCTGCCGGACCAAGGCGGCGAAGATCTTCGACACCACGCTGGCGATATTCGCTCGTGCGAAGGAAGACGGCATTCCGCCCGCCGCGGCGGCGGACCGGCTGGCCGAACAGCGGATGGCGGACGCCCGGCGGGCCTGACGGACCCGGCGTCGGCCGGTAGCGCCCGGTGTCACCTGGTGCTGCCGCCCGGCGGCGGTGCCGGCCCGGCCGGTACCGATCGGTTCAGGCCATTTTTCCAGCCGGTCACGGAGCGAGATCACGACCGTTCCCGCTCATCAATGTCCAAGAATGCTCGGGTCCGACCGAGGCTGATCGCGATCCGATCATGCGCACGGGACGCTCCGAGCAGGTCCGCACACCCCTGCGGGCGCCGCGCCGGTCACGGACCGTACCGGCCGTCGTCACGGTGGGTACGGAAATGGCCTGCGAACGGCTCGCGTAACGATCTCTGAGCGCTGCGTAAGGGATCACGGGTGGTGAAGGAGACATCCCTCACCACCCGTCGGCGGGTCGCCGGACGGGACAGGTTAAAATCGCAGCTGACCAGCGGGGACGGGGCGTCCTGCCGGTCGTGCCGAGCGGTCGGTGATGCGGGCGACGTACCGTATGGCCGCGGAAGCAGGTACCGTTAAAGCCCTACGGGCCGGTCTCTCCGTCGAGAGTCCGCTCTGGATCATGAACGCGTGTCAAGACTCTGGGGCCGTCGAGCCCCGTCGTTGAGGGGGTCGAGCCATGGGGCGCGGCCGGGCCAAGGCCAAGCAGACGAAGGTCGCCCGCCAGCTGAAGTACAACAGCGGTGGGACTGATCTCTCACGCCTGGCCGAAGAGCTGGGTGCATCGCCGCAACAGCCGGCACAGCAGCAGCCGCCGAACGGCGAGCCGTTCGAGGATGAAGAGGACGACGACCCGTACGCGCGGTACGCCGACCTTTACAACCGAGACGACGATGACGAGGACGAGGGCAACTCGTCCCAGCAGCGTCGTCGCGCCTGACGTACGACGTCTCTTCTGTCGTGCGTGCACGGTGTGCACAGCATTTCCACGGACCCGGTCCGGGGTAGTCACCTCGGACCGGGTTCTGTGCTGCCCTGCGGGCGGCCGGGTCAGGCAGCGTAGTCACCGGTCAGGGTCACTGCCTCGGTGTGGTCACCACGCTCGACGATCTCGCCGCTGACCCAGGCGTCCACGCCGCGGTCCGCGAGGGTGGCCAGCGCCACGTCCACCGACTCCTGCGGTACGACGGCCATCATGCCGACGCCCATGTTCAGGGTCTTCTCCAGCTCCAGCCGCTCGACGTCGCCGGCCGCGCCGACCAGGTCGAAGATCGCGCCCGGGGTCCAGGTGGACCGGTCGACCGTGGCGTGCAGGCCGTCCGGGATCACCCGGGCCAGGTTGTTGGCCAGGCCGCCGCCGGTGATGTGCGAGAAGGCGTGCACCTCGGCCGTGCGGGTCAGCGCCAGGCAGTCCAGCGAGTAGATCTTCGTGGGCTCCAGCAGCTCCTCGCCGAGCGTCCGGCCGAGCTCCTCGACCCGCTGGTCCAGCGACATCCCCGCGCGGTCGAACAGCACATGGCGGACGAGCGAGTACCCGTTCGAGTGAAGACCCGAGGACTCCATGGCGATGACGACGTCACCCGTACGGATACGATCCGCGCCCAGCACCCGGTCCGCCTCGACGACACCCGTACCGGCGCCCGCGACGTCGAAGTCGTCGGCCCCGAGGAGCCCCGGGTGCTCGGCGGTCTCGCCGCCGACCAGCGCGCAGCCGGCCAGGACACAGCCCTCGGCGATGCCCTTGACGATCGCCGCGACCCGCTCCGGGTAGACCTTGCCGACGCAGATGTAGTCGGTCATGAACAGCGGCTCGGCGCCGCAGACGACCAGGTCGTCCACGACCATGCCGACCAGGTCGTGGCCGATCGTGTCGTACACGCCCATCCGGCGGGCGATGTCGACCTTGGTACCGACGCCGTCGGTGGCCGAGGCGAGCAGCGGCCGCTCGTACCGCTTGAGGGCCGAGGCGTCGAAGAGGCCGGCGAACCCGCCGAGGCCGCCGACGACCTCGGGGCGGGTGGCCTTCCTGACCCACTGCTTCATCAGGTCGACGGCGCGGTCGCCCGCTTCGATGTCCACGCCCGCTGCTGCGTAGCTGGCGCTGGTGCCCGCGTGCTGGGCACGCTCAAAAGACTCGGCAGACACGGTGAGATCTTTCCTGTCGGTGTGTACGAGCTCTACGGGCGGCGCAGCGCGTCGGCGCCGCCGACCCCGGCCGTCAGCGTCTCGACGCCGTCCAGGTCCGGCTTGGCCTGGCCCGCGGTCTCCGCCTCCAGGAGGTGCTTGCCCAGCAGCTCCGGGTCGGGGAGGTCGACCGGGTACTGGCCGTCGAAGCACGCGCGGCACAGGTCCGGCTTGGCGATCGTCGTCGACTCGATCATGCCGTCGATCGAGATGTACGCCAGCGAGTCGGCGCCCAGCGACGTACCGATCTCGTCCACGGTCAGACCGTTGGCGATCAGCTCGGCCCGGGTGGCGAAGTCGATGCCGTAGAAGCACGGCCACTTGATCGGCGGCGAGGAGATCCGGATGTGGACCTCGGCGGCACCGGCCTCGCGGAGCATCCGGACCAGGGCGCGCTGGGTGTTGCCGCGGACGATCGAGTCGTCGACGACCACCAGCCGCTTGCCGCGGATGACTTCCTTGAGCGGGTTGAGCTTGAGCCGGATGCCGAGCTGCCGGATGGTCTGCGAGGGCTGGATGAAGGTCCGGCCGACGTAGGAGTTCTTGACCAGGCCGACGCCGTACGGGATGCCGCTGGCCTCGGCGTAGCCGACCGCGGCCGGCGTGCCGGACTCCGGGGTCGCTATGACGAGGTCGGCCTCGGCGGGCGCCTCGGCGGCCAGCTTGCGGCCCATCTCCACCCGGGAGAGGTACACGTTGCGGCCCGCGATGTCGGTGTCGGGGCGGGCCAGGTAGACGTACTCGAAGACGCAGCCCTTGGGCTTGGTCTCGGCGAAGCGGGAGCTGCGCAGGCCGTTCTCGTCCACGGCGATCAGCTCGCCCGGCTCGATCTCGCGGATGAAGCTGGCGCCGCAGATGTCCAGGGCGGCGGTCTCGGAGGCCACCACCCAACCGCGCTCCAGCCGGCCGAGGACCAGCGGGCGGATGCCCTGCGGGTCACGGGCCGCGTACAGGGTGTGCTCGTCCATGAAGCACAGCGAGAAGGCGCCCGAGACCTTGGGCAGGACGCGCGGCGCGGCCTCCTCGACGGTCAGCGGCTTGCCGTCCTCGTCGACCTGGCCGGCCAGCAGGGCCGTCACGAGGTCGGTGTCGTTGGTCGCCGCGACCTGGGTCGCGCGGCCGCCCTCACGGGGCAGTGCGGCGACCATCTCGGCGAGTTCGGCGGTGTTGACCAGGTTGCCGTTGTGACCCAGGGCGATCGAGCCGTGCGCGGTCGCGCGGAACGTCGGCTGGGCGTTCTCCCACACCGAGGCACCGGTGGTGGAGTAGCGGGCGTGACCCACGGCGATGTGGCCCTGGAGGGAACCGAGGGATGTCTCGTCGAAGACCTGGGAAACCAGGCCCATGTCCTTGAATACGAGGATTTGGGAGCCGTTGCTCACTGCGATGCCCGCGGACTCCTGACCGCGGTGCTGCAGGGCATACAGCCCGAAATAGGTGAGTTTGGCGACCTCTTCACCCGGAGCCCAGACACCGAAGACGCCACATGCGTCCTGGGGGCCCTTCTCGCCGGGGAGCAGGTCGTGGCTGAGTCGTCCGTCACCACGTGGCACAGCACTGAGTCTAGGGCAGGTCCGCGATTCATCCGAACCGGGGATCGAACCGGGGCCGGGTCCGGGGGGCCTGCTCCAGGTGGGCGAGGGCTTGACGTGAGCACGTACTCACGGAGGGGATCATGCTCCCCGCGGCGCCCGCAGCCCTTGGCGCAGCGCCGCCACGTCGGCCTCGGGCGCGTCGCCGGCGCCATCCGTCGCCGCGTGCGGCGCGGGTGAATGCCGCTTTCCCTCGTGTACGCCTTCACCGTCTCTTCACGCGAGGTCCGGCCGGTTCCGGTGCGGGTTCGGCGTGCGCCGTTCCGCTTCCTCCCGTCTTCCGGACCGGGGGGCGGGGTGAGATGCGCCACTCCGCTGTCCGGGGGATGCGGCACGGCGAACGTTCCGGTGAATTCCGGGCTTTTCAGCCCTCGCTCCTCGCGTCCCCCTGCCTCGCTCGTACGGGGCGCGGCACGCTTGCACCCCTTTCCGGAAGGTCCTGTTCGGCGAGGCGTTCTGCTGTTGCGGGAACTTCGGCGGTGCGCTGGAGTGCCACTCCGTGTTCGGGCGGGCCGGGGAGTGCGGCCTTTACGAAGGCAATGTGACCGAGGGTGATGCCGAATACCGCGACCTGCGCCATCGCGCGGATCAGCACCGAGCGTGCCGTCGGCTTCGTGGGTGGGCGGCACACCCGGCCGTGGCTGCTCGACCGGGACTTCACCGCCCCGCAAACCTCACCACCCCGTACCGGCCGTGGTCCTGCCCGCTGGACGGTACGAGCCGGCGGGGCGGGGCGCCCGGGACGGTGAGGCGGGGGCCCGGAGGGGTGGGGCGGGGCCCGGAGGGGTGGGGCGGAGCGCCCGAAAGTGCCTGCTGTGTCTCCGGGTTCAGCCCATGAGGGGCAGATACGGCGCGAGATCGGCCCGTTCACCGCTGGCGGTCACGGCGGCGGCTTCGAGCGCCGCGGGCCAGTCCGTACGTCCGGCGGCCAGGCGGAGCCAGGTCATCGGGTCGGTCTCGACGACGTTGGGCGGCGTACCCCTGGTGTGCCGGGGGCCTTCGACGCACTGGACGACGGCGAACGGCGGCACCCGGACCTCGACGGAGCCGCCGGGCGCCTTGACGGCCAGCGCGTCGGCGAGCACCCGGGTGGCGGTGGCCAGGGCCTGGCGGTCGAACGGGATGTCCAGGCCGGTGGCGGCGGCCAGGTCGTCGGTGTGCACGACCAGTTCGACGCAGCGCACCACCAGGAAGTCGGCCAGGCGCATCGCGCCGATCCGGACCGCCAGCAGCCGGTCGTCGGGGGCCATCGGGACCGTTTCGGCGTACCGGGCGGCGGCGCGGTCCAGGAGGGCCGCGGGTTCGCCGCCGGCCGCCGTGTCGCGGGCGTTCTCGTCGACCTTCGCGGCCAGTGCGCGGGTCACGGACGGCCAGGTGGCGAGGGTGACTTCCAGGGCGCGCGGCGCGGGCTGCGCGAGCGCCGCGGGGACCTGCTCCACCGCCATGGCCAGGTGGGCGACCAGTTCGCGGACCGTCCAGTCCCCCAGCCGGGTGGACAGCGCGAACTGCTCGGGCGTCAGGCGCTCCACGGCGGACCGTACGTGTCCGAACTGGGCGATGACGGCGGCGCGGGTCTTCGCGGAGTCGTAACTGCGGGCGCGGGCGCGGCCGGACGGCTTGCGGGCACTGGGCATGGCGTCGAGGCTACTCGGCGGGGCGCGTCGCGTAGTCCCCCAGCCCTTGCTCCACCAGGCCGAAGGCCCGGTGGGCGGCGGCCACCGCGTCCGGGTACACCGCGTCGGCGGACTCGCCGGCCAGCAGCCTGCGGTGGTTCTCGTTGATGAGCGCGTTACGGGCGGCCATCAGCTGGCCCGCGGCGACCTGGGCCTCCATCCGGTCGCCGCCGGTCTCCGCCGCCAGCACCTCGGCGAGCTGCTGGAGGCCGTGCATCCGGTTGGCGTACGCGCGCAGCAGCAGGCCGGGCGTCTCCGCGATCAGGCGGCGGATGCTGAGCACCTCCTGCTGGTCACACAGGCCGACGGAGGGGTCCCGCGACTCCAGCAGCTCGACGAACTGCCGGCAGACGGCCGCGACCGCGGACTCCCCCGGCGCACGGCTGTGGACGGCGTGGGCCGCGTCCTCGGCGTGGTGCTCCATCGGCTTGAGGACCAAGTCCTCCTTGGAGCCGTAGTAGTTGAAGACGGTCATCTTGGAGACCTCGGCGGCGGCGGCGATCTCCTGCACGGAGACCTTCTCGAAGCCCCGCTCCAGGAACAGTTCGACGGCGGTCCGCCAGACCCGTCGCTCCGTCTGCAGTTTCTTGCGCTCGCGCAGTCCCAGCTCCTCGGCCATACCACCACTGTACCAGGGCAAAAAATAATACCGGGCAAAACATTGACTCAGTCCATGCTTCGCGGGCATGGTGCTGCCATGAACGCTTCCACCGCTCCTTCGCACCCTTCGCGGACCTCGCCGGGCAGCGCCGCCACCGGCGGCGCCGGACCTGGCGCCGCCAGGCTCGGCGGCTCCGCACCCGGCGCTGACGGACACGGCGTCGACGGGCCCGGCGGCATGACTCCGGGCCGGTACACGGTCGGCTTCGTCGTCTGCCTCGCCACGATGCTGCTCGCCGTCCTCGACCAGAACATCGTCTCGGCCGCGACCGTCCCGATCGTCCGCGAGCTGGACCCGCTGCACGGCATCGACCGCATCCCCTGGCTGGTCAGCGCGTTCTCGCTCGCCGCCAGCGCCGCGCTGCCCCTGTACGGCAAGCTCTGCGACACCCTCGGCGCGAAGCGGGTCTTCCTCGGCGCCGTCGCCACCTTCCTGCTCGGCTCGGCGCTGTGCGGGGCCGCGCAGGACATGGACCAGCTGATCGCCTTCCGCGCGGTGCAAGGGCTGGGCGGCGGCGGGCTGATGAGCGTCACGATGGTCGTCATCGCCCAGCTCAGAGGCCCGGGGAAGCACGGCGCGGGCAAGGGAGCCGGACTGGGCGGGCTGGTCGCGGGGGCCGGCATGGCCCTGGGGCCGGTGGTCGGCGGGCTGCTCGCCGACCACGCGGACTGGCGCTGGATCTTCTACGTCAACCTGCCGATCGGTCTGGTCGTGCTCGTCGCGGCAGCACTCGTCCTCAAACTCCCCCACCACGGCGAGCGGCGCCGTATCGACTTCCTCGGCGCGGCGCTGGTGGCCGCGTTCTCCACGGCGCTGCTGCTGGTGACGGAGTGGGGCGGCCGGGAGCACCCCTGGGGCTCCCCGGTGATCCTGGGACTGACCGGCGGGGCCGTGGCACTGCTCGCGCTGTTCCTGTGGCGGCAGGCCACCGCCGCCGAACCGCTGCTCCCGCTGTCGATGTTCCGTATCCGTACGCTGCGCGCCGCCTTCGCGGTCCAGGGCCTGATCGGCGTGGCCCTGATGGGCTCGCTGGTCTACGTGATGATCTATCTCCAGCTGGTGCGCGGCGTCGAGCCCGCCTCGGCGAGCCTGTTCATGATCCCGGTGGCGCTCGGCATCGCCGTCTCGGGCCTGGTGACGAGCAGGCTCGGCGCCCACGGCTGGTCGGAGAAGCGTTCTGTGGTCAGCGGTGCGGCCTGCGCCGCCGTGGCCACGCTCCTGCTCGCGACGAACGGCACCGACACCGCCCTGTGGGCCGTACAGGCCGAACTCCTCCTGCTCGGCGCCGGATTCGGCCAGACGCTGGGCCAGCTGATCGTGCTGGCCCAGCAGGCCGCACCACGCCACCAGCTCGGAGTGGCGACGACCGGCATCCGCTTCTTCCAGACCCTGGGCAGCTCACTGGGCGTGGCCTTCTTCGGAACGGTACTGGCCCGCGTCTACGCCGACCGCGGCCCCGGCGGCTCCACCAGCGCCATACCGGCCCTGAAAGGCGAGGCCCACACCCAAGCGGTGGACGCCTTCGGCTCCTCCATAGCCGTCGTCTTCCTCTGCTCGACAGCCGTACTGGTACTGGCAGCACTCCTGGCGCTCCGCATACGGGGAGGGGAGACGACTGGGGGGCCGGGGGCGACAGGGCAGACAGGGTAGATGGGGGGAGACGGCGTACGGGGGCGAGTAGGACGGAGGTACGGGCCCCGGGAGGCGAGGGAGGCGGGGGTGGGGCCCCGGAGGCGAGTGGGTCAGGCGTGGGGAGCCGAGGGGACGGGTGGTGCGGAGACGTGGTGCCCCGGGGGGGGAGGCGAGTGGGTCTGGCGCGGGGAGCCCAGGGGGGCACGTAGCGCGGAGACAGGGTGCCCCGGGGGCGAGTCGGTCAAGCACGGGGAGCCCTGGGGGGATGAGCGGCGCGAAAACAGGGTGCCCCGGAGAGACGAAGGGGGCGGAGACGAGGTGCCCGGGGACGAAGGGAGCGGGGACGAGGTGCCTGGGGACGAAAGGGCCGGGGACAGGGAGCCCTGGGGGGGTGCGGGCCGGGGCAGAGAGCCCGGTGGGACGAGTGGCTCGGGGAGGGGAGCCACCGGGGGACGAGTAGGACGGAGGCGGGGAGCCCGAAGGCGGGGAGCCCGAGGGCGAGGAAGGACAAGAGGGGCAGGGGCAAGGGGAGGGGGCGGGGGCGGGGGCCGGGGGAAGGGAGGAAGATCTGGCCCGGGAGAGGCCAGCCCCGGCAGGGCCTACGCCAGTGGCCCGCCCCAGAAGGGACGGGCCACGGTACGAGCGAACGGCGCTAGGCGGGCCACCGCACAAGCGGACGGCGCCAAGTGGGCCACCACACGAGCGAACGGCGCCGACTGGGCCGCCACCGTACAAACGGACTGCGCCAGGCGGGCCACCGCACGAACGAACGGCGCCAAGTGGACCACCGCACAAGCGCACGGCGCCGACTGGGCCGCCACCGTGAAGGCGGGCGGCGCCAAGTGGGCCACCGTGCGCCCGGACGGCGCCGGTTGGGGCGCCGTCCGGGTGGGTCAGGCGAACAGGGACGGGATGGTTGCCTCGTGTGCTGCGCGGAGGTCGCTCAGCGGCAGGGTGAACTGGCCCTGGACGTCGATCGTGTCGCCGTCGACCACGCCGATGCGGGTGGCCGGGAGGCCGCGCGCACCGCACATGTCGGTGAAGCGCAGCTCCTCGCTGCGCGGGACCGCGACGATCGCGCGGCCCGCCGACTCCGAGAAGAGGAGGACGAAGGGGTCCAGCTCGTCGGGGACGACGATCCGGGCGCCCTTGCCGCCGCGCAGGCACGACTCGACGAGGGCCTGGATCAGGCCGCCGTCGGAGAGGTCGTGCGCCGCGTCGACCATGCCGTCGCGGGAGGCCGAGATCAGGATCTCGGCCAGCAGCTTCTCGCGGCCCAGGTCCACCTGCGGCGGCAGGCCGCCGAGGTGGTCGTGGACGACCTGGGACCAGGCGGAGCCGCCCAGTTCGTCCTTGGTGTCACCGAGGAGGTAGAGGAGGTGGCCCTCGTCGGCGAAGGCGATCGGCGTGCGACGGCTGACGTCGTCGATGACGCCGAGCACCGCGACCACGGGGGTCGGGTGGATGGCGGCCTCGCCGGTCTGGTTGTAGAGCGAGACGTTGCCGCCGGTGACGGGCGTACCGAGCTCCAGGCAGCCGTCGGCGAGACCGCGGACGGCCTCGGAGAACTGCCACATGACCGCCGGGTCCTCGGGCGAGCCGAAGTTCAGGCAGTCGGAGATCGCCAGCGGCTTGGCGCCGGTCGCCGCGACGTTGCGGTAGGACTCGGCCAGCGCCAGCTGCGCGCCGTGGTACGGGTCGAGCTTGGCGTAGCGGCCGTTGCCGTCGGTGGCGATGGCCACGCCCAGCCCGGTCGTCTCGTCGATCCGGATCATGCCGGCGTCCTCCGGCTGGGCCAGCACGGTGCCGCCCTGCACGAAGTGGTCGTACTGGCTGGTGATCCAGGACTTGGACGCCTGGTTGGGCGAGGCGACCAGCTTCAGGACCTGCTCGCGCAGTTCGTCGCCGGTCCGCGGCCGCGGCAGCTTGCCCGCGTCGTCGGCCTGGAGGGCGTCCTGCCACGCGGGACGCGCGTAGGGACGCTCGTAGACCGGGCCCTCGTGGGCGACGGTCTTCGGGTCGACGTCGACGATCTTCTCGCCGTGCCAGTAGATCTCCAGCCGGTCGCCGTCGGTGACCTCGCCGATGACGGTGGCGGTGACGTCCCACTTCTCGCAGATCGCCAGGAACCGTTCGACCTTCTCGGGCTCCACGACGGCGCACATGCGTTCCTGCGACTCGCTCATGAGGATTTCCTCGGGCGAGAGCGTGGAGTCGCGCAGCGGTACGTCGTCCAGCTCCACGCGCATGCCGCCGGAGCCGTTCGAGGCCAGCTCGCTGGTGGCGCAGGACAGCCCGGCCGCGCCGAGGTCCTGGATGCCGACGACGAGCTTCTCGGCGAACGCCTCCAGGGTGCACTCGATGAGCAGCTTCTCCTGGAAGGGGTCGCCGACCTGGACGGCGGGGCGCTTGGACGGCTTGGCGTCGTCGAAGGTCTCGGAGGCCAGGATGGAGGCGCCGCCGATGCCGTCGCCGCCGGTCCGGGCACCGTAGAGGATGACCTTGTTGCCGGCGCCGGACGCCTTGGCGAGATGGATGTCTTCGTGCCGCATCACGCCGATGGCCCCGGCGTTGACCAGCGGGTTGCCCTGGTAGCAGGCGTCGAAGACGACCTCGCCGCCGATGTTGGGCAGGCCCAGGCAGTTGCCGTAGCCGCCGATGCCCGCGACGACGCCCGGCAGGACGCGCTTGGTGTCGGGGTGGTCGGCGGCACCGAAGCGCAGCGGGTCCACGACGGCGACCGGGCGGGCGCCCATGGCGATGATGTCGCGGACGATGCCGCCGACGCCGGTGGCCGCACCCTGGTAGGGCTCCACGTAGGACGGGTGGTTGTGCGACTCGACCTTGAAGGTGACGGCGTAGCCCTGGCCGACGTCGACGACGCCCGCGTTCTCGCCGATGCCGACGAGCATCGCGTCGTTCTCGGGGACCTTCTGGCCGAACTGCTTCAGGTGGACCTTGCTGCTCTTGTACGAGCAGTGCTCGGACCACATGACGGAGTACATGGCGAGTTCGGCGCCGGTGGGACGGCGGCCGAGGATCTCGCGGACGCGCTCGTACTCGTCCTGCTTCAGGCCCAGTTCGGCCCACGGCTGGTCGGTGTCCGGCGTCTCGGCTGCGTGCTTGACCGTGTCGAGCGTCATGCGTTGACCAATTTCTTCAGGATCGAGGTGAAGAATCCGAGGCCGTCCGTACGGCCGGTGCCGATCAGCGGCTCGACGGCGTGCTCCGGGTGCGGCATGAGGCCGACGACGTTGCCCGCCTCGTTGGTGACGCCGGCGATGTCGCGCAGCGAGCCGTTGGGGTTGCCGTAGCCGTCGGCGGAGTCGCCCTCGGTCAGGTAGCGGAAGGCGACCCGGCCCTCGGCCTCCAGCATGTCGAGCGTGCGCTCGTCGGCGACGTACCGGCCGTCGATGTTCTTCAGCGGTACGGAGATCTCCTGGCCGGCGGTGTAGTCGGCGGTCCAGGCGGTGCCCGCGTTCTCCACCCGCAGCTTCTGGTCGCGGCAGACGAAGTGCAGGCTGTCGTTGCGCAGCATGGCGCCGGGCAGCAGGTGCGTCTCGGTCAGGACCTGGAAGCCGTTGCAGATGCCCAGGACCGGCAGGCCGCCCCTGGCCTGTTCGATCACGGTCTCCATGACCGGCGAGAAGCGGGAGATGGCGCCGGCCCGCAGGTAGTCGCCGTAGGAGAAGCCGCCGGGCAGCACCACGGCGTCGACCTGCTTGAGGTCCTTGTCGCGGTGCCACAGCGGCACCGCCTCGGCCCCGGCGAGCCGGACGGCGCGCTGGGTGTCACGGTCGTCGAGCGTGCCAGGAAAGGTGATGACCCCGATGCGCGCTGTCATGACCCGGCCTGGTCTTCGACGTGGACGGTGAAGTCTTCGATGACGGTGTTGGCCAGGAAGGTCTCGGCCATCTCGTGGATACGGGCGAGGGCGGCGTCGTCGACCGGGCCCTCCACCTCAAGTTCGAAACGCTTGCCCTGACGGACGTCGCCGATCCCCTCGAATCCCAGGCGTGGCAGTGCGCGCTGCACCGCCTGGCCCTGCGGGTCGAGGATCTCCGGCTTGAGCATGACGTCGACTACGACGCGTGCCACTGGCACTCCCGATGGTGTGGTGCGTAAGGCGGTGCCATCACAGTACCGTGTTCGAAAATCTACGCGCATAGATATCGTGACGGTGCGGTCACGGTACGGCGTCGGCCGCGGTAAGTGGTGGGGAAAATCTCAGAAAAGACCTAGGGTCCGCATTGCGGAAGGACACGCTGAGGAAATTAACTGGGCTTCACCATGCAATGCCCGCCGCTGTACAAATGAAAATGCATTGATCCCAATCAGCCGGATCTGCAGCATCCCCCCATGTCAAGGCGGGGTTGCTGCTCGAAAGGACCGATATCCGTGGCGCAGCGCGTAGTAGTCACGCTCTCCGATGACATCGAAGGCGGAGAAGCCGCAGAGACGGTCATCTTCGGTTTGGACGGGAAGTGGTACGAGATCGACCTCAATCCCGCCAATGCGAAGAAACTGCGCGGCACCCTCGCCCCGTTCGTGGAGGCCGGCCGCAAGCGGTCGAAGTCCGGCAAGGCGTACCACCACACCTCGGTGACCCCGGACCCCGCCGCCGTGCGTGCCTGGGCCCGTTCCCACCACATGGACGTGCCCCCGCGCGGCCGGATCCCGAAGAAGGTCTACGAGGCTTTCGACGCGGCCAACAGCTGATCCGGAGGGCCCGCCCCCTCCCTCCCCTCACCCCTCTCCCCCGCCCCCTCCTTCTCGTGCGCCCCACCCGTCTCCGTCCGGCCGCCGGTCCGCGGCCGGACGGAGACGAGGCCGGGGACGGAGGTGGCGGCCGGGGGCGGAAGCGCCGGGTGGTGGGAACGGAATCGCCGGGTGGGGACGGAGACGGCCCGGAGACGGCCGCGCCGAGAGGACGGGCGGAAGGACCGGACGGAAGGACCGGACGGAGGGCGGGCGGCGGCCGGGCGACGGCCGGAAGACGACCCCGCCGCGGCCGGTTCCGGCTGTCCCGCAGCGGAGTTGCGCAGCACCCCAGTTGATCAGCTAGAGTCTGGAGCACGCCGAGGGGCGAGGCCGAAAGGCCGGATCCCGAGGAGTCACGCGGGTGTAGCTCAGTAGTAGAGCGCCCTCTTTCCAAGAGGGAGGCGCAGTGTGCGATCCCTGTCACCCGCTCTGACAGCATCAAGAAGTCCGTACGGACCGATTGATGGTGGTCATGCGGGTGTAGCTCAGTAGTAGAGCGCCCCCTTTCCAAGGGGGAGGCGCAGTGTGCAATCCCTGTCACCCGCTCCGACAGTACCGACCACTCCGGTGGATCAGGTAGAGTAGCTGTCGCGCCGCCCGGTGAAAGCCGGTCGGATGCCTGCGGACGTAGCTCAGTTGGTAGAGCGCAACCTTGCCAAGGTTGAGGTCGCGAGTTCGAGCCTCGTCGTCCGCTCAGAAAAAAGACCCCGGTCATCTCGACCGGGGTCTTTTGCTTTACCCGGCCCGGTGGTGGACCTCTGTTCGCCCCCGGCCCGGACCGCGCGCCGGCCCCGGCCGCCTCCCCGCCCAACCGGTCCCCCGCCCACGGGCCCCCGCTCCCTCCCCTCCTGACATTTGTCATCCGGGGTGATGACAACCCGCACTGCCCGCAGCCGGGTTCCGACGGGAGCCTTGAAGCATGGACATCGGGGACACGAGCGAGCGCGTGATTGACGTCACGGGTCTGCGCAGGCGTTACGGGCCGTCCGGGGGCGGCCGGAAGAGCAAGAAGGCCACCGCGGCCTTCGAGGCGGTGCGGGGCATCGACTTCTCCGTCGACCGCGGAGAGCTGTTCGCCCTGCTGGGGACGAACGGGGCGGGCAAGACCTCCACCCTCGAAATCCTGGAAGGGCTGGCCGCGCCGACCGGCGGCACGGTGCGGGTGCTGGGCCACAACCCGTACACGGAGCGTGCGAAGGTCCGGCCGCGGGTCGGCGCGATGCTCCAGGAGGGCGGGTTCCCCGCGGAGTTGACCGTGGAGGAGACCGTACGGATGTGGGCCGGGGCCACCACCGGCGCCCGGCCGGTCGGCGAGGCGCTGGCCACCGTCGGCATGACCCAGCGCAAGGACGTACGGGTCAAGCAGCTCTCCGGCGGTGAGCGGCGGCGGCTGGACCTGGCCACGGCGACGCTGGGACGGCCCGAGGTGCTCTTCCTGGACGAGCCGACCACCGGTCTGGACACCGAAGCCCGCCACACGACCTGGGAGTTGATCCGCGAGCTGCGGGCGGGCGGCACGACGGTCGTGCTGACCACGCACTACCTGGAAGAGGCCCAGGAGCTGGCCGACCGTCTCGCGATCATGCACCAGGGCCGGATCGCGACGGCCGGCACGGTCGCGGACGTGGTGGCCACCCACCCCGCGCAGATCTCCTTCGAACTGCCCCCGGGCTACACGCCGGGCGACCTCCCGCCGCTGGCGGCACTGGGCGTCGACGGGCACGAGACGGCGGGCCGGACCCTGCGGCTGCAGACGTCCGACCTGCAGCGGGCCGCGACCGGCCTGCTGCTCTGGGCGCGCGACGAGGGCGTCGAGCTGCGGGGGCTGGACGCCCGCTCGGCATCGCTGGAAGAGGCGTTCCTGCGGATCGCCAAGGGTTTGGAGGACAAGTGAGCGTCACCGACGTCAAGGCCGCCGGGCAACGGCCCGGTACGGGTGCCGAGGCGGCCGCCCGCAGGGGATCACGGGAACGGCTGGCGGCTCTGTTCCGTGCCGAACTGATCCTCCTGGGCCGTAACAAGGCCGCGCTGTTCATGACGCTGCTGATGCCGCTGATCATGGCCCTCGCCATGCGGCAGGCGGTCTCCGAGATGCCGTTGCAGGCCAACGGCCTGTCGGTCGGCACGGTGCTGCTGCCGGGCACCATCGGCTTCGTCCTGCTCTTCGCGGTGTATTCGTCCGTCACCGGGTCGCTGGTGACGCGGCGCGAGGAACTGGTGCTCAAGCGGCTGCGCTGCGGCGAGCTGTCGGACCGGGAGATCCTGGCCGGATCGGCACTGCCGGCGGTCCTCCTCGGGCTGGCTCAGATCGTCCTGCTGGCGGTCCTCGGCTCCCTGGCGCTGGACGCGGGCGCGCCCCGCTCCCCGCACCTGGTCGTGCTGGGGGTGGCCCTGGGCATGCTGATCGCGGTGGCGATGGCCGCCGCCTCCACGGGCATCACCAAGAGCGCCGAGGCGGCGCAGCTGACGACGATGCCGTTCGTCTTCGTCTCGATGGGCGGCTCCGGCATGATCCTGCCGCTGGACATCCTGCCCGACAAGATCGCCAACATCCTGGAGCTGCTGCCGCTCTCCCCGGTGATGGGACTGGTCCGGGACGGCTGGATCGGCGGGGGCGACCTCACCGAAACGGTGAAGCGGCTGGTCATCGCATTGGTCTGGGCCGGTCTCGCGGTGTTTGCTGTACGCCGGTGGTTCCGTTGGGAGCCACGGCACTGACGATGTACGGCGATGGGGACGACGGGGGTGCGGAGCCGGTGATCCACGGGCAGCTGCGCAAGTTGCGGGGGCGCGGCAGGGTCGCTCAGGTGTACTTGTGGGCGCGGTGGACGCTGTACGTCACACCGTGGCTGCTGTTCCTCGGCTGGCTCGCGGCGCCCCTGGGCGCCGCGGCGGCCGAGATGCACCGGGTGCCGCCGCTGCTCGTGGCGACCGTGGTCCTGGGGCTGGTGCAGTGCGGCATCTACGTACCCGGTGTCCGGCGCGGACTCTCGCACTATGTGTACGGCACTCCCGCGCCGTGGCGGCTGATCGCCGTGTCCGGGGTGCTGTCGGCCGTGTCCGTGGGCCTGCTGACAGCGGTCGCCGTCACCCTGCCGTTGCGGGTGGCGGTCTACTGCACGGCGATGCTGTTCCCCACCCTGCCCGCCGGCTCCCTGCTCTCCCTGGTCGTCAAGAAGCGCTGGCAGGCCCTGGTGTGCGTCGTGGTCTCGGTGGTCGCCGTGGGGGCCCTGGCCCTCGTGGGCGTCCCGCTGGAGTACGCAGGGGGGCTGCCGCCCGTCTTCGCCTTCTCCGCGGGCTTCGCCGCGCTGACGTGCCGCAGCTGGGCCTGGATTCTCGCCGCGATGCGGGAGCTGGACGAGGCCAAGGGTGACCAGGCCCGGCTGGCCGTCACCGAGGAACGGCTGCGGTTCGCGCGCGACATGCACGACGTGGTCGGCCGGAACCTGGCCGTGATCGCGCTCAAGAGCGAGCTGGCGGAACGGCTCGCGCTCAAGGGGCGTCCGGAGGCCGCCGGCCAGATGGCGGAGGTCCAGCAGCTGGCCCAGGACTCCCAGCGGGAGGTACGGGACGTGGTGCGCGCCTACCGGGAGGCCGACCTGGAGGTGGAGCTGGCGGGGGCCCGGGCCGTGCTCCAGGCGGCCGGGGTGGAGTGCCTCATCGACCAGGAGGGCAGCGCCGGGGTGCCGCAGCAGGTGCAGTCGGTGCTGGCCTGGGTCGTACGGGAGGGCACCACCAATGTGCTGCGGCACGCCGACGCGGTCACCTGCTGGATGACGCTACGGGTGACGGGTGACGGTCCGGACGGCACCGGGCGGGCGGCCACGACGGTACGGACCGGACCTGCGGTGGTGTTCACGATGGAGAACGACGGTGTGGTGGCGGACGCCGTGCGCCGCGGCGGCGGGAGCGGCATAGCCGGACTGCGGGAACGGCTCACCGCCCTCGGCGGCACCCTGACCGTCGGCCCCCGGCCGGGCGGGCGATTCTGGCTGCGGGCCCACGTGCCGCTGGAGAAGGATGAGCTGCTGGGGTACGGGCCGGAGGCGCCCGCGGACGGCCGGCCGGCCGGGACGCCGGGCATCGGGTAAGGACAAGGCGTGCGGCCGGACGGCTGCGGCACGTGGCGGGCGCGGAGCGCCGGGAGAGAAGCGGAGATCATGGTGGAGGAGCCGGGGCGGATGCCCGCGAGGGTGCCGGGAGGCGCGGGCGGCCGGGGGCCGGGCACGGAGACGGGCGCGGACATGACCACGGGCACGGGCGCAGGCGTGACCACTGGCGCGGACACACGCGCGGCCGCGGGCCCGTATGGGGATACGGCTGCGGACCCGGCGAAGGCTCCGGAAGCGGCCGGAGCCCCGGCGCCGCTAAGAGTGCTGCTCGCCGACGACGAGCATCTGATCCGGGGCGCGCTGGCGGCGCTGCTGGCGCTGGAAGACGATCTCCAGGTGGTGGCGGAGGCCGCTTCGGGTCCGGAGGCCCTGGCGATGGCGCTGGCCCAGCGTCCCGACATCGCCGTACTGGATCTTCAGATGCCGGGGTTGGACGGTGTGGCGGTGGCCACATCGCTGCGCACCCGGCTGCCCGGCTGCCGGACCATGATCGTGACCAGCCACGGGCGTCCCGGACATCTGAAGCGGGCCCTGGAGGCGGGCGTCAGGGGCTTCGTCCCCAAGACCGTCTCGGCCCAGCGACTGGCCGAGATCATCCGCTCGGTGCACGCCGGAAACCGTTACGTCGACCCGGAGTTGGCAGCCGACGCGATCAGCGCCGGGGACTCGCCGCTGACCGTACGGGAGGCGGAGGTGCTGGAGTACGCGGAGAACGGCGCGCCCATCGCGGAGATCGCGGAGCGGGCCGCACTGTCGCCGGGAACGGTGCGCAACTACCTCTCCTCGGCCGCCGCGAAACTGTGCGCGGAGAACCGGCACGCGGCGGCGCGCATCGCGCGCGCCCGAGGTTGGCTATAGTGGAGCCCGCACCGCGCCGCTGAGCGCGGGGCAGGCGGACGTAGCTCAGTTGGTAGAGCGCAACCTTGCCAAGGTTGAGGTCGCGAGTTCGAGCCTCGTCGTCCGCTCAGGGAAAAGGCCCCGGTCATCATGACCGGGGCCTTTTGCGTACGGGGCCTTTTGCGTACGGGGCCCTTCGCGTAGGCGCGAGGAGTGACGCCGGTCCCCCGGCCGGAGACCGGCGTCACCCCGTCCCCGCCGTCACGACCAGGGCAGCCCGGTGAGACGCTCGTACGCCTCGATGTACTTGGCGCGGGTGCGCTCGACCGTCTCCTGCGGCAGCGGCGGAGGCGGCTGCTCGCTCTTGCGGTCCCAGCCGGAGGCGGGCGAGGTGAGCCAGTCGCGGACGAACTGCTTGTCGAAGGACGGCTGGGCCCGGCCCGGCTGCCACACGTCCGCGGGCCAGAAGCGCGACGAGTCCGGCGTGAGGACCTCGTCCGCCAGCGTCAGCCGCCGCTCCCCGTCGAAGCCGAACTCGAACTTGGTGTCCGCCAGGACGATGCCGCGTTCGCGGGCGATGTCGCGGGCGCGGCCGTACACGGCGAGGGTGGTCTGCCGGAGCTGGGCGGCGACCTCGGCGCCGACCTGGCGGGCGACCTCCTCGTACGGGACGTTCTCGTCGTGCTCGCCGACCGCGGCCTTGGTGGCGGGGGTGAAGATCGGCCCGGGCAGTTCCGAGCCGTCGGCCAGCCCCTCCGGCAGCGCCAGCCCGCACACCGTACGGGTCTGCTGGTACTCGGCGAGGCCGGAGCCGGTGAGGTAGCCGCGGGCGACGCACTCGACGGGGACCATCGCCAGGGACGTGCAGACCGTCGTGCGGCCGGCCCAGTCCGCCGGGGCGCCGGGGGGCAGGTCCGTGGAGAGCACGTGGTGGGGGACCAGGTCGGCGAGCTGGTCGAACCACCACAGCGAGAGCTGGGTCAGCACCCGCCCCTTGTCGGGGATCTCGGTGGGCAGTACCCAGTCGTAGGCGGAGATGCGGTCGCTGGCGACCATGACCAGGTCGCCGTCGGCGTTCTGGTAGAGGTCCCGCACCTTGCCGGTGTGGAGATGGGTGAGCCCCGGTACCTCCACTGCCTCGGGCTTTTCTACAAAACCGGACACGCTGCCTCCGCGTAGGTTGATCCAGGCCCCTCGGTCCGATTCTCCCGTATGCGGAGCGGGAACGGCGGCGCAGGGTCGGGTGGGGGCCGGCTCAGGTGCTGGTCGGGGGCGAGATCGGGAGCGGTCGGGTGCGGGTCGGGGGCGTCCGGGAGCGGATCGGAGCGGTCGGGAGCGTCCGGGAGCGGTCGGGAGCGGATCGGGTGCGGGTCACACCCCGTCCCGGCGGGCCGCGCGGCCGACCGCGCCCAGCGTCAGCAGGGCCAGCACCGCCGCGGCCGTGAGGATGACGGCCGGCGGCACCGCCGCGCTGACCAGGGTGATCACGTACGGGGCGAAGAAGCCCAGGTAGGCGAGGGTCCAGAAGCGGGCGGTGAGGCGGGCCAGCCGGTGCGGCGGCGCCAGGGCGGCGACCTCGGTCAGCCCGTACGCCACGCACAGCCCGTATCCGGCGCCGAGCACCACCGCGGCGATCAGCGCCACGGCGGGCTGCCCGGCCGCGACGGCGCCGGCGGCGACGAGCAGGCCGAGGGCGACGGCCGCCAGTCCGGCGGCGGCGGTGGCGAGGCGGTGCCGGGCGGCGAGCCGGCGGGCGAGGGGCGTCACGAGGAGCCCGGCGCCCGGGGTCACGGCGGTGGCGACGCCCGCGTACACGGTCTGCCAGCCGTCCAGGCGGTCGCCGACGAGGCCGGGGAGGGTCACGAAGGCGATGGTGGGCGCGGCGAACACCCAGGGGGCCACCGGGGCGACCAGCCGCCGGAAGGGGGCGGCGGACGGCCCATGGACCACGGACCGGGGCTCGCCGGCGGCGGAGTGCGTCTCCCCGGCGTCCGGACGGTGCGCGAGCCCGGCCCGGCCCGTCTCCGGCGCCCGGGCGGCCGCCACCGCGGCCGCCGCCGAGAGCACCAGGTGCGGGACGTACGCCGTGACCATCGGGTGCGGTGCCCACTGGGCGATCAGCGCGGCGGCCAGCCCGCCGGAGGCGAAGCCCGCGGAGAGGAAGAGCCCGGAGCGGCGGGCCGCCGTGCCGGGCGCGGTGGCCGGGTCGTACGGGGCGGACGAGAATTCCTTGATCCACACGCTGCCCGCGGTGAGCAGGGCGCCCGCGCCGAGGCCGGTCAGGAAGCGGCCCGGCCACAGCAGCCAGGCGGCGGCCGGGCCCGCCATCAGCAGGCAGGTGGCCACGGCGGCGGTGGCGAGCGCGGTGTAGACGACGGGGCGGCGGCCGCGCCGGTCGGCGAGCGGGCCGCCCAGCAGCAGCCCGGGGATCAGGCCGAGGACGTACACCGCGAAGAGGGCGGTGGTGGTGGCCGTGGTCAGGCCCAGGTCGTCGCGGTAGGCGCCGAGGAGGGCGGAGAACTGGTTGGCACTCCAGCCGGAGGCGGTCATCATCCAGCCGGCACGCAGCCAGTGGCGGCGGTGGGGGTCGGTACGGGAATCCGTACGGGGACCGGTGCGTGGACCGGTACGGGAATCCGCACGGGGACCGGTACGGGAATCCGCACGGGGACCGGTACGGGAATCCGTACGGGGGCCGGTGCGTGGACCGGTACGGGGACCGGTGCGTGGGTCGGTACGGGCATCGGTACGGGGACCGGTATGCGGGTCGGTACGGGGCTCGGCGGCGGGCGTGCTCATGAGAGCCGTTGTACGAGGCCGGAGGCCCTGGGCGCCGCCTCCGTTCAGGAATCGTGAACGGCCCCCGCGACCGGACGCCGGATCGTTTTATCGTGGCACTCATGGACCTGCGACGCCTGTCTTCCTTCTTGGCGGTGGTCGAGGAAAGCCACTTCGGGCGGGCCGCGTCGCGGCTCTTCCTCTCGCCGGCCGCGGTCACCCAGCACGTGCAGCAGCTGGAGCGCGAACTGGGCACCCGGTTGCTGGACCGCGGCAACGGCCCCGTGCAGCCGACCGCCGCCGGCCGCCGCCTGGCCTCCCACGCCCGTACCCTGCTGGCCGCCGCGAACGCCGCCGTGGAGGACGTGACCGAGGCGGCGCAGCACGCCTCGGCGGCGTCGTCGCTGGCGGCGCGCGGGCTGCGGGTGGGGGTGATGGGCCACGGTTCGGCCGAGGTCACCCCGGCGTCCGTCAACGCCTTCCGCCGGGCCCGCCCGGAAGTCCCGCTCAAGCTCGTCCAGTTGACCTTCACGGAGCACTGCAGCGCGCTGCGCGAGGACCGGGTGGACGTGGCGTTCGTACGGCCCGCGATCCAGGCCGAGGGCATCGAGGTGGACGTGTTGACCACCGAGCAGCGGATCGTCGCCGTCCCGGCGGCCTCGCAGCTCGCGGACGCGGCGGCGACGGGGGTCCGGGTCGCGGACATCATCGACCTGCCGTACCTGCGGCTGCCCCGGCACACGCCGCGGCCGTTCACCGACTACCTGTACTTCGACGAGGGCGAGCGCCGCGCCCCGGACTGCGCGCTGACCCCGCACGACGTGCTGACGAGTGTCGCGGCGGGCCGCGGGGCGGGCTCCGGGCTGAAGTCCTTCGCCCGCTACTACCCGTGGCCGGGGACGGTGTACGTGCCGGTGCTGGACGCGCCGTGCGCGCACAGCGTGCTGGCGACGCGGGCGGGCGACCCCAACCCGGAGGTACGCATCTTCCGGGCGCTGACGGTGGCGCTGGCACGGGAGCTGGGGGCGTTCGCGGCGAGGTAGCGGCGGCCCCCTGAAGACCCTCGCCTCAGTCCCGCTTGCAGATGCGGTCGAGCAGGTTGGCCGTCGCGCGCTGCACGCGTTCGTCCACGTGCCCCGGGCGGTCCAGCGCCGGTGACCAGGCGAAGGTGCCGGACGCGAAGACCAGGGCGCCGCTGAGGGCCCGGTACAGCGACGTCTCCTGATGGCGGCGGGCGCCCTCGCTGTCCTCGTACGGGGAGTGCGCCAGCAGGATGCGGTGGCTGTGCTCGGGCAGTGGCGTGCGCGGGAAGTATCGGTCCGCCTCGCCGGCGACGAGACCCGGCAGCTCGTCGCCCTCGTGGGCGCCGGTCGCCTCCCACATCCAGTGGTCGGCGTTGCGCACGACCAGCGGCGCGGGCTCGGGCACCCGGCCCGCGTACTGGATGCCCATCAGCTGCTGTTCCGGGTCCCCGGCCTCGCGCCAGAGGGCGGGCCGCCCGGGGCCCTGCCGTTTCCGGCAGCTGAGCAGCGAGTCCGGTCCGGCGGGCGAGGGGGCCAGTTCGACCTGCCAGTACATGGTGTTGGCGGACAGGAAGACCAGCGAGGTGCCGCTGTCGCGGGCCAGTTCGGCGGTCCGGCGCATCGGCTGGGACCAGTACTCGTCGTGGCCGGGGAAGACCAGGCCGCGGTAGCGGGACGGGTCGACCAGCCCGGCGTGCAGGTCGCGGGCGTCGGCGTAGGCGAGGTCGTAGCCGTAGCGCTCGGCCCAGCGGATGAAGTCGTAGGCGTGGCCGACGTGCAGGGGCAGGCCGGCGCCCGCGTACGGGCGGTCGAAGGAGACGGTGGTGGCGGCGTCCGGTTCGCCGAGGAGCGAGCCGTCCGCGTCCCAGGCGTGGTACAGGCTGGCGCCCGTACGGCCGTCCTCCGGGTAGAGGTTGTAGGCCTGCCAGGTGATGTCGGGCAGGAGCAGCAGGAGGTCGGCGGGGTGGGCGTCGCGGACCGTGAACGGGACGTGGCTGCGGTGGCCGTCGGCGGTGGTCAGGACGGCGACGTAGGCGCCCAGCTTCCAGTACGTGGGGACCTGGAGGCGCCAGGACAGCCACCAGTGGTGGCAGGAGACCGTGCGGTCGGCGGTGAGCGGCGCGGGCTGCACGATGCCGGCCAGCCGGGGGCTGGTCGTGATCTTGGCGGCGCCGGTGCCCGCGTAGTGGCCGATGCGGTAGATGTCGATGCTGAAGGGCTGGGGCGGGTCGACCGAGACGCGGAAGTCGATGGCTTCGCCGGGGGCGACCGCGCCGGTGCTCACGAAGCCCTTGATCTGCTGCCGGACGTCGTCGGCCGTACGGGGTCCGGCGCTGGAGCGGGGCGAGGGCAGGCGCTTCTCGCCGGGGGCGACCGCCGGGTCGACGTACCAGGGGACCACCTGACCGGAGTCGAAGTAGTTCTCGCTGCCGCGCAGCCAGGGCAGCGGGCCCTGTCCGAAGGGATCCGTGACCGCGTGCGCAAGCGCACCCGACTCCCAGCGCCGGATCTGCTCCGTCCCCATTCGTACTCCCCTCCCTGCGTCCCCCCGCCGACTGAGCAGGCCGCCGCGGCACTCAGATGTCGTGCTCGATTGAACGACTGGGGCCGACCCCAGCACATCACATTACGCACTTGCTCCGTCACCCTTCGTCGTGAATTCGCAAGGGTTCCGGCCATGAACGGCGAACTGGAGGGGAACATTCAGCCCGGTCGTGCGGGTGATGCCCGGCAGGTGCCGACAACAGGCGCACTCGGCTCCTTCATGCCCCCGAATGCGCCCCCGTACGCTCCCTGCGCGCCCTTGGCGCCCCTCACACGAGCCGGACCGGCTTCTCCGGCCGCACGCCGACCTCGCCGAGCCAGTCGCCCAGCGGGCCCGCGTCACCGTCGTCGACGAGCCGGTGCACCGGGTGCCCCAGGTCCGAACGGCGCACGCCGTCCACGAGCAGCACCGGGCCGTCGAGCCAGTCCAGGCCGGGGGCGGCGCCGGCGGTGTCCACGGCGGCACAGCACACCATCGCGGTCACATGGTCGGCGAGCAGCTCACGGCCCGTGCGCGGGGGCTGCATCGGGAACAGCGGCAGCCCGTCGGCGAGGCCGTCACCCCAGGTGACACCAGGGATGCCGGGGATGCCCGGCGCACCCGGAGCGTCCGCGCCCGCGTCCGGGCCGTCGGCCGCCGGCGCGCGGGCCGCCTGACGCTCCGCCTCCGCGCGCTCCTCCCGCGCCAGCTCGGCGCCGAGCCGGGCGGCCACGAGGTCGCCCGCGCCCTCGTCCGCCATCAGGCGTTCGATGACCCGTATCAGCGTCGGACCGGAACTCTCCGGCCCGGGATCGGCGGACCGCTCGCCCGGCACCGGGGGCTGCGGCCCTGATGACTGCGGTGCTGACGACAGCGGACCTGACGACAGCGGGGCCGGCGGCTCCCCCGGACCGGGGGATCGCGGCGCCTGGCTCAGCGCGTCCGGGGACTGCGCGCCCGGAGACTGCGGAGCCGGGTGGGGTATGCGGCACTCGGGCCGGGCGGGCCGCTCCGGCGCCGCCGGGGGGCGCGACGGCTGCGCGCCCTCGCCCGGGGCCGGCGGGAGGGCGTCCAGGACGCGGTGCAGGCGGGCGGCCTCCTGGCGCCACTTGCGGTCCACGACCTCCTCCGGATACTGCTGCCAGCCGACCGGCGACCAGTCGGGCCCGGGCTCGGCCGGGCCGCCGTGGAAGAGGCGGGCGGCGAGGAGGGAGGCGGCGCGGTCCACGGCGCCGGGCTCCTCCAGGAGGTCGCACGCCGGGCGCTCGCCCAGGCGGGAGGCGAAACCTTCGGCCAGCCGGTCGCGGCGGGAGAGTTCGGTGAGGGCGGAGACCACCCCGGCGTCCAGCCGGGAGGGCCAGCGGCCCATCCGCCAGGCGGGCAGGGCGACCCGGGTCAGCAGCCGGTCCCAGCCCGCGTACGCCAGCCCGACCTGCTCCTGGGCGACGATCCGCAGGCCGTAGTCGACGCTCTGGGCACGCTCGGAAGCGGCGGCGGCCACGCACCGCTCCATCTCCAGGGCGTGCTCGCGGCAGGCCCGCAGCAGCAGCCGCGCGACCCAGCCGACGAACGCCGGCGCCGGTGCGGTCAGCGGGCTCCTGGCGTTCGCGGAGACCGCCACCGCGGCGTCCAGGCCCCGTACGAAGCGGCGGGCCGCGGCTATGTCCGGGTTGGCGGAGGGGCCGGTGCCGGCCACGACGGGCGCCAGCAGGGCCCGCAGCTCGGCGACCCGCATCCACCACATGAACGGCGAACCGATCACCAGGACCGGCGCCTGCACCGCACGCGCGCCGCCGCGCGCTCCCGCGCCCCGGCCGTCGCGCGCCGCCGTGCCGCGGGGCGGGGCGTGCGCACGGTGCGTACGGTCCTCCAGCCAGCTGTCGCAGTCGGGCGTCAGGGCTATCGCGGACGGCGCGGGCACCTCCAGGCGGTCGGCCAGGTCCCGTACGAGGCGGTACAGGTCGGGGGCCGAGGACTCGGCTATCGGTACCGACGGGCTCAGCGCGGGCCGCGCCCGGACGACGACGGCCGTGACCAGCGCCGCCAGCAGCAGCACGACCAGCGCGAGGCCGGTCACGGCCCAGCGCGCCGTGTCCCAGCCGCCGGAACTCGTGACCGGGTCGGCGCGGCCGATGCGGCCGGTGAGGCCGCCGACGAGCAGCACCACGGCCACCGCCGCGGGCACCAGGGCCACGCCCAGCGCCGCGCCGCGGATCCGCAGCACCGCGAGCGCGCGGGCGCGCGCCGCCTCTGCTCCTGCTTCCGGACCTGCCACCAGCCTGTACACCCCCTGCTGCCCTGATCAACGGGACGGAGAGAACACGGGTCGAGACGAGAGCGGGGCGACGGTGCCGGGGCCGCGGACGGCTTCCGGCTGCGTCGCTCACTCTTCACCACTGTGGCACCGGCCACTGACATCGCAATGCCGGTGAGCCACTTGCCGGACGCCGCCGTGACAGCCGCGCCGCCGGGCGGCACGGGCGCCACACGACGCTTGCGGGGAACCCTAGTTGGGGCTCCCCTCCCCGTCAGCCGGATGGCGGTGCGGTCACTCGATGGAATGGCTTTGGGTAAAGCCGGGAGCCATTTCCCGGCCAAAATCGTCCGGTACGCCCGGAACGGCGTGCAGCGGACGCCACGCGGGCCCGGCCGGACACGGCCCGCACCCCACCGGACACCGCCCGGCCCGACCCGGGAAGCGACCCGGCCCGGCCCGAAAGCGATCCGAAAGCGGCCCGGCCCGACCCGGGAAGCGGGCCGATCCGGGCCGCGACAGCGCCGGGACGGGCCCTCAGCTCTCCCCCGCCGCCCGCGCCGCGATGTCCGTACGGTGGTGCGACCCGTCCAGCGTGAGCCGGCCGAGCGCCCGGTAGGCGCGCTCCCGGGCCGCGGCCAGGTCGGTGCCGGTGGCCGTCACGGACAGCACCCGGCCGCCCGCGCTGACGACCTCGCCCGTGGCGGCGTCCTTCTTCGTGCCCGCGTGCAGGACGTACGCGCCGGGCGCGTCCTGCTCCGCGACCTCCGTCAGACCGCCGATCGGGTCGCCCGTGCGCGGCGTACCGGGGTAGTTGTGCGAGGCCACCACGACCGTCACCGCCGCGTCGTCGCTCCAGCGCAGCGGCGGCAGCGCGGCGAGCGTGCCGGTCGCGGCGGCGTGCAGCAGCCCGGACAGCGGGGTACGGAGGCGGGCCAGCACGACCTGGGTCTCCGGGTCGCCGAAGCGCGCGTTGAACTCGATGACGCGCACGCCGCGCGAGGTGATCGCCAGTCCCGCGTACAGCAGCCCGGAGAAGGGCGTGCCGCGGCGGCGCAGTTCGTCGACGGTGGGCTGGAGGACGCTCTGGAGCACCTCGTCGACCAGCTTGGGGTCGGCCCAGGGCAGCGGGCTGTAGGCGCCCATGCCACCGGTGTTCGGGCCCTCGTCGGCATCGTGGGCGCGCTTGAAGTCCTGGGCGGGCTGGAGCGGCACGACGGTCTCGCCGTCGGTGACGGCGAACAGGGAGACCTCGGGGCCGTCCAGGAACTCCTCGATGACCACACTCCCCCGCTGCCTGGACGGCGCGGGAGGTGCCCCCACACAGGCCAGTGCGTGGGCACGCGCGGTCTCGACGTCCTCGGTGACCACGACGCCCTTGCCGGCCGCCAGACCGTCGTCCTTGACCACGTACGGAGCGCCGAACGCGTCCAGCGCGGCGTCGATCTCGGCGGGGGTGGTGCACAGGTAGCTGCGGGCGGTGGGCACCCCGGCGGCGGCCATCACGTCCTTGGCGAACGCCTTGGAGCCCTCCAGCACGGCCGCCTGCGCGGACGGCCCGAAGACCGGGACACCGCGCTCGCGGACGGCGTCGGCGACCCCGGCGACCAGCGGCGCTTCGGGGCCGACCACCACCAGGTCCGCTTCCAGGCGCTGTGCCAGGTCTGCCACCGCCGCGCCGTCGAGGGCATCGACGGGGTGCAGCTCGGCCACTTCCGCGATGCCGGCGTTGCCGGGGGCGCAGTGCAGCGCGGTGACGTCGGGGTCGAGGGACAGTGAGCGGCACAGGGCGTGTTCGCGGGCGCCGCCGCCGATGACGAGGACCTTCACGTGAGCAGCCTAGTCGGCGCGGGCGTGGGCGCGGGGCGGCGCCCCCACGGGCCCCCGGCGGCCGGGCGGTGGTCGGGGCGGGCCGGGCAGGAGGCGGGGACCAGGAGGTGGCAACCAAAGGGGCCGGAAGCCGTGGAAACCGTACGCCACCGGGCAGTGGCAACTCTTTCGAGTGAGAGCGGGCATGGTCCTATACCGGATTCCGCACCACTTCCGGGCGGAAATAAAGCGATCTTGGGGGCGAGGCCCACCGTTCGGCGGTAGGAAGGAGGATGCGCACCGGCCGTCTCGTACGTACCGCGCGCATCGCACGTATCTGCATGAGGGAGTGCACGGGTGAGTCAGCCGGAGATGCAGCCCGAGGGGCTCCCTCGGGAGGAGCGCGGGGGCGGGCGCGGCGACCTGGGGAGCCGCACCTTCCCGCTCGGGGACTGGGGCGAGCCGGCTGAGCGCCTCGACGAGCTGTACCACTGGGTCGAGGAGGGCGCCCTGCGGGCCGCTTCTTGGTACCTGCACGACCGGGTGGCCAAACGGCGCGGCGCGCGGGCGCTGCGCCTGGGGGCCGCGGCCGGGGTGGCGGTGGGCGGCCTGCTGCCGCTGCTCGACCTGACCGGGGTGGTGCCCGGGGGCGCGAAGTGGGGGTATCTGGCGCTGCTGGTCGCGGCGGTGTGCGTGGCCGGCGACCGGTTCTTCGGGGTGACCGCGGGCTGGATGCGGGACGTGGCGACCGCGCAGGCGGTGCAACGGCGGCTGGAGATCCTCCAGTTCGACTGGGCGTCGGAGAACGTCCGCGAGGTCCTCGGCCCGACGGAGGGCACCGCCGGTGAGGCGGCGGAGCGCTGCCTGGGCGTGCTGCGCCGGTTCAACGAGGACATCGCGGAGCTGGTGCGGGCCGAGACCGCCGACTGGATGGCGCAGTTCCGTCCGGGCCCGCTGCCGCCGGCCGCGCGGGCGACGGCGCAGTGGGGGCAGCGCCCGGAGCCCGGCGGTCCGCAACCTGGCCGGATCACGCTCCCGCCGGGCACCCGCCCGAACATGCCGCGGCAGCGGCCGCCCGAGTCGCCGCGCTGAGGCGTACGACCGCTCGCGCGGGCCGGCGGCCGCCCCCGTACCGGCCGTGGCCGGCCACCGTCAGCTGAAGACGATCATCGACCCTTGGCCCAGGCTGCGGGTCGCCGCCGCGTGCAGCCCCAGCCAGACGTGCCGCTCCCGCGCGAACGGACTGTCGTCCGGCGGCAGTCCCTCCACCCGTTCCTCCAGCGTGGTGGGGCGCGACGGGGCCTGCGGGGCGGCCGGCGGATTGGCCGGATCGATACCGATGGCCGGCGCGACCAGTTCGAGGTCGCGCAGCAGGCCGTGCGCGGAGCCCAGCGGCCCGCCGCCCTCCAGGAGTTCGTCGGTGGCCAGCGGGTGCGGGAAGTCGACCGGGACGTACGCCCCGGCGTGGTCGTAGTGCCAGACCAGGTGCGACTGCTGGGCCGTGGTCTCGAACATCTCCAGCAACTGCTCGTAGTCGCCGCCCAGTTCGTCCACCGGCGTCACTTCGAGGCCGCAGATCTTCAGCAGGTACGCGCGCCGCAGGAAGTGCAGCGCGTCGTAGTCGAAGCCCGCCACCGGGGCGACGTCCCCGGACAGGCCGGGCATGTAGCTGAAGACGGGGACCGGCGGCAGCCCCGCTTCCGTGAGGGCCTGGTCGTAGGCGGCGATCTCTTCGGAGAAGGGGTTGTCGGGGCTGTGGCACAGCACATCGACAAGGGGGACCAGCCACAGGTCACATGCCACGAGACGAGACTCGCTTCCAGTCGGGTGGGGGGCGGTCGGGACAGCGTAGTGCTACCCGGGGCCACCGACGAGGGCGAGGGAGTGCTCGTTGTACTCGCGTACCAGCCGTTGTGCCTCGGTCAGGTCGCGCCGGACGACGGCGCCGACCAGATCGCGGTGGCCGTGCCACAGCCGGCCGCGCAGGTCCGGCTCGCGCCGCAGCAGCGGCACGGCGAAGACCCAGCTCTGGACCCGTACCCGGTCCAGGAAATCACTGATGTACGGGTTTCCCACCAGACTTCCCAGTTCGCGCCAGAAGCGCAGGTCGTACCCGATCAGTACGTCCATGTCGCCCGCCCGGGCGGCCCGTTCGGCCTCCTCGGCACGGCGCCTGATGGACATCATCACCGCGGGCGACACGGTGTTCAGCGCCCGCTCGGCGCGGGTACGGAAGATGCCCTCGACGATCAGGGTGCGGGCCTCGATCATGGCCCGGTAGTCGGCGGCGGTGAAGGCGTGCACCCGGAAACCGCGGTGCTGCTCGACGTCGAGGAGCCCCTGGGCGCACAGGTCGAGCAGCGCCTCGCGGACGGGCGTCGCGGAGACCCCGTACTGTTCGGCGATCTCCTTGACCGTGAACTGGTCTCCGCAGGGCAGCCGTCCGGCCAGCACCTCGTCGCGCAGCGCGTCGGCGATCTGCTGGCGCAGGGTGTTGCGCCGTATGACTCCGCTGCCTGGGCCGGCGGGCATCGTGTCCGTCTCCTTCGGCGGCCTCGTGGCCCCGGGGGCCCGTGCGACCGCATGGTCCGTAGACCGCGTAAGGAGAGCGGCCCTCGCCCTCACGATAGGCGAGGGGGGACGGGCGGGGCGACGGTGGCGCGGGAGTGGCACGGGACGGCCGGGGGCCGGAGCCCCGGCCGCGCGCCCGTACCCGGCCCCCGGTACGGGCGCGAACCCGTGCCCGTACCCGTCTCAGCTCGTGTGCGCGTCCGCCACCGACAGCGCCGCGTCCAAAGCCGCAAGGCCCTCCTTCGCCTCGGCCTCCGTCACGGTGCAGGGCGGCACGACGTGCGTACGGTTCATGTTCACGAAGGGCCACAGGCCGCCGCGCTTGCAGGCCGCCGCGAACTCGGCCATCGGGGCGTTGGCCTCTCCCGACGCGTTGTACGGGACGAGCGGCTCGCGCGTCTCCTTGTCCTTGACCAGCTCCAGCGCCCAGAAGACGCCCAGGCCGCGCACCTCGCCGACCGAGGGGTGGCGCTCCGCGACGGCGCGCAGCTCGGGCCCGATGACCCGCTCGCCGATCTCCGCCGCGTTCTCCACGATCTTCTCCTCGGCCATCGCGTTGATCGTGGCGACGGCGGAGGCGCAGGCCAGCGGGTGGCCGGAGTAGGTCAGGCCGCCCGGGTAGGGGCGCCGGTCGAAGGTGGCGGCGATCTCGGCCGAGATGGCGACACCGCCCAGCGGTACGTAGCCGGAGTTCACGCCCTTGGCGAAGGTCAGCAGGTCCGGCGTGACACCGAAGTGGTCGGCGGCGAACCAGTGGCCCGTACGGCCGAAGCCCGCCATCACCTCGTCCAGGACGAAGACGATGCCGTACCGGTCGCAGATCTCGCGGACGCCGGCCAGGTAGCCGGGCGGGGGGACCATGATCCCGGCGGTGCCGGGGACGGTCTCCAGGATGATCGCGGCGACCGTCTGCGGCCCCTCGAAGGCGATCGTGTCCTCCAAGTGCGCGAGGGCGCGCTCGCACTCCTGGGCCTCGTTCTCCGCGTGGAAGGGCGAGCGGTACAGGAACGGGCCCCAGAAGTGCACGACACCGGCCGACGCGGTGTCGGACGGCCAGCGGCGCGGGTCGCCGGTCAGGTTGATCGCGGCGGCGGTGGCGCCGTGGTACGAGCGGTAGGCGGACAGCACCTTGGTCCGGCCGGTGTGCAGCCGGGCCATCCGGACCGCGTTCTCCACGGCCTCGGCGCCGCCGTTGGTGAAGAAGATCTTGTCGAGGTCGCCGGGGGTGCGCTCGGCGACCAGCCGGGCGGCCTCGGAACGGACGTCCACCGCGAAGCCCGGCGCGAGGGTGCACAGCTTGCCGGCCTGCTCCTGGATCGCGGCGACGACCTTCGGGTGCTGGTGGCCGATGTTGGTGTTGACCAGCTGGGAGGAGAAGTCGAGGTAGCGGTTGCCGTCGTAGTCCCAGAAGTACGAGCCCTCGGCGCCGGCCACCGGCAGCGGGTCGATCAGGCCCTGCGCGGACCAGGAGTGGAAGACGTGCGCGCGGTCGGCGGCGTGCACCGCCGCGCCGGCTGCCGGGTCGGGTTGCGTCGTGGTCACGGGCACTACCTCGGATCGCTCGGGCCCGCCAAGGGGCACGGTACGGCGGACGCCTTCAGCCTAGGGACCGCCGCGCGGCGCGAGGTACCGACACTGTGTATGGCGCTCGGCACGGGCGCGGACAGTCTGTCGGTGGGGCTGTAGGAAGCTCCAGGGCGGGCGGCTCCGGGCGGCGCTCAGTCGTCATCGTCGTCGTCCGGGGCCGGTGCGGCCTGCGGGCGGCCGTCCGCGGCGCAGCGGAGCGTGTAGGAGTGGTCGTCGCCGGAGTGGTCGTCGAGCGGCTCGAACTCGATCGCGGCGGTGGCGGCCGGCCCGCGCCGTACGTCGTCCGCGCGGTAACCGGTGGCCGGGCTCCAGACCGTCAGGTAGACCCGGCCGTCCGTACGGCACTCGGCAGTGGCGCTGCCCCCGGCCAGGCGGATCGTTCCGCCGCCCCCGGGCCGGGAGGGGGACGCGGAGGCGGGCCCGGAACCGGACGGCGATCCGGACGGCGCGCCCGAGGGCGATCCGGCCGACGGGCCGGTCCCGGCGGACCCCGAGGGCACCCCCGGCCCCGGCCCCGACCCCGGCCCGGGCTCCGGCGAGGCGGCGCGGGCCGCGGCGAGCTTGTCCCGTACGCCCCCGTCGTCCAGCGGTACGGCCCGCGCGTTGCGGCCGCCGGTGTCGGCGCTCGCCAGCGACCAGGCACCGAGACCACCCGCCGCGGCCACCGCGCACACCCAGGCCGCCGTCGCCGCCACACTGCGCCACGCCATCGCGCCGTCCCTTCTGCCGATCCTGCCGATCCTGCCGGTCCTGCCGTTCCTGCCGGTCCGCCCTACGGCTCCGGCGCCCGTACGGCCCGCGTCACCGTCCCCCGCACCTTGCCGCACCTTCCCGCACCCTTTCCTAACGTCCGGTTAAGACGCGGACAAACCCCTGGCCCGGAGCGTGCCGTCGCCCGCGGCGTCTCCCGCCGGGCCGGGGTGCCTGGTTACGGTGACGGGCATGTCCCACCTCCTCGTCGTCGAGGACGACCCCCAGCTGCGCGGCGCTCTGCTGCGCGCGCTGCGCGACCGCGGCCATGCCGTGGCCACCGCGGCGACCGGCATGTCCGGCCTGGACGCCGCCGTCACGGACCGCCCGGACCTCGTCGTCCTGGACCTCGGTCTGCCGGACGTGGACGGCGCGCAGGTGCTCCGGATGCTGCGGGCCGTCAGTGACGTACCGGTGATCGTGGCCACCGCTCGCGACGAGGAGCCGGACATGGTCGCGGTCCTCGGTGACGGTGCCGACGACTACATCGTCAAGCCCTTCGGGGCTGCCCAGTTGGACGCCCGCATCAAGGCGGTGCTGCGCCGCCTCGGCACCGCGGAACCGGAACCCGCGCTCCGGGTCGGCGGCCTGCGCGTGGACGCGGCCGCGCGCGAAGTGGCCCTGGACGGCGAGCCCCTGGACCTGACCCCGCGCGAGTTCGACCTGCTCGCCTATCTGGCGCGCCGCGCGGGGCAGGTGATCTCCCGGCGGGAACTGCTGGCGGAGGTGTGGCAGCAGCCGCTGGGCGGCGCGGACAAGACGGTGGACGTCCACCTGTCGTGGCTGCGGCGGAAACTGGGCGAGACGGCACAGCGGCCGCGCTACCTGCACACGGTCCGTACGGTGGGCGTGAAGCTGGCGGCTCCGGAGACGGCGGACGGCCCGGCCCCCGCTCCTGACGGCCCCGGCCACACCAGCGGCCCCACCCGTTCCCGCAAGCCGTAGCCATGCGCCGCAGCCTGCTCCTCCTGACCGCCGCGACCACCGCGCTCGTCCTCGCCGCCCTGCTGGTCCCGCTCGCCCTGCTCACCCGCAGCCACGCCGCCGACCGGGCCACCGCCGACGCCACCTCGCGCGCCCACTCGCTGGCCACCGGGGTCGGCCAGGCGCTGGCCGGGAGGCGGGGCGCGGGGTCCGGCGGGCCGTCGAACGGGGCGCCGGACGCGCGCCGGGCCGCCGCGGGCATCGTCGACTCCGCCAACGGCCCGGGGCTCCCCCGTACTTCGGTCGTGCTCGCCGACGGCGCCGTGCTCGGGCCCGCCACGCCCGTCACCGACGCGGTACGGCTGGCCCGGTACGGGCGGGCGTTCACGTACGAGCCGCCCTCCGGGGGCCGAACCGTCCTGGTGCCGGTGCAGGGCGTGGCGGACGGCACCGCCGTCGTCCTCGTCGCGCTGTCGGAGAGCCAGCTGTACGCGGGCACGCTGGCCTCCTCGCTGGAGCTCGCCGGGATCGGCGTGGCCCTGGTCCTGCTGGGGCTGCTGGTCGCCGACCGGCTCGGTGCCCGCCTGGTCGGCTCGGCGCGCCGGCTGTCCCGGGTCGCCGACCGGCTGGCCGCGGGCGACCTGGCGGCCCGCGCCGAGCCGTCCGGGCCGCCCGAGCTGCGTGCGGTGGCGCGCGAGGTGAACCACCTGGCGGACCGTATCGACGGCTTCCTGACCGCCGAACGGGAGGACGCGGCCGACCTCGCGCACCGGCTGCGCACCCCGGTCGCCGCGCTGCGCCTGAACGCGGAGGGGCTGCGCGACCCGGCGGAGGCGGAGCGGATCGCGGCGGACGTGGCGGCGCTGGAGCGCAGCGTCGACGACATCATCCGTACGGCGCGCGAACCGCTGCGCGCGGCGGCCCGGCGCGGCGCGGCGGGTCCGGGGGCGGCGGCCCGGCGGGGCGCGTCAGGCCCCGTCCGGACGGATGCGGTTACGGCGGGCCCGGGTACGGCGCCGGCAGCAGGCACCCGGCACCCCCCGCGCGCCGACCTGTCCGCCGTCGCCCGCGAACGCGCCGACTTCTGGCGCCCGCTGGCCGAGGACCAGGGCCGCGAGCTGGCCTTCGAGGCCCCTGCCGGTCCGGCCGTCGTACGGGCCGACGCGGCCGGACTGGCCGCAGCCGTGGACGCCCTGATCGGCAACGTCTTCGACCACACCCCGGACGGCGCGGGGCTGCGCGTCACGGTCGCCCGTGAGGACTCCGGCGGATGCCTGCTCACCGTCGAGGACGACGGGCCCGGCTTCCCCGCCGGGCACGTCCCGGAGCGCGGCCGCAGCGGCGGCGGATCGACGGGACTGGGCCTGGACATCGTGCGCCGGTCGGCGGAGGAGTCGGGCGGCTCGCTGGAGTGCGGCGCGGCGTCCGGGGGCGGTGCCCGCGTCACAGCCCGCTTCGGCCCGGCGGCCACGGACCGCCGCGCCTGAGACGTGCGGCCTGCCCATAGGTCCTGTCGTCACGTTCCCGTCGTTCGCCCGAAGGACGGCCGCGCGGCGTCTGGTGCACTTCGCTGCGCTCCGTCTCGGCTCTTTCGTTTGTCCTTCGGAAGCCGAGCCGATCGCAAGGCGCCGGAGCGCCCTCGATGGGGGCACCCCCTGGCCTTTCAGGCCTTGGGGGAGGAGCTACGCGGGCGTTTCGGCAACGCCGCGTGGGGGTCCCTCCCAGCGGTAGCTGGGGGAGTGCGTGCCAGGCGGCGCGCGGCAGGCGGGAATGTGACGACAGGGCCTAAGCCGCAGCCCGCGGAAACGCCTCCCGCACCGCCCGCCGCCACTGATTGGCCGTCAGCCCGGGCCGCAGCGCCGCCATCGCCCCGCAGTACTTGGTGAACTCGGCGGCGCGCAGCCCGTAGGTGTGCAGCAGCCGGTCCGCCTCCGTCAGGTGGCCGGTGACCGAGGTCTTCGTCTCGACCAGGACCAGTCCGCCGTCGGCCCGTACGCTGCGGCCGGTGCCCGCGTCCCGGCAGACCAGGTCCGCGTCGCAGGTGATGCGCTGCTCGTCGGCGACGAAGGTGGCGCGCCGGTAGTCGGTGACCAGCGACGGCACCAGTTCTTCAGGGGCGCCGATGCCGTACGTGCCGTGCAGGACGGAGGCCAGGAAGCCGCGCGGGCCGCGCCCGAGCGTCGCTTCCCCGGGCAGCAGCGGCTGCCGCCGCTTGAGTGTCTCGCCGCGCCGCCCCTTGAGCTTGATCTCGAACTGCCGTTCCCCGGAGTCCTCGTACAGCCGCTCGCGGATCTTGTAGCGGTGGCGGCGGCCCTGCCGGTGGTCGTGGAAGGTCTGGAGGCCGGGGGTGTCGTAGTAGACGGAGTGGTAGCCGAACCAGCGGCGGCCGTTGATGCACAGCGCCCGGAACGGGCCGCCGGGGCGCCGCGGGTCGGTCAGCCGGGCCGCGAAGTCCGCGAAGATCTCGACCGGTACGAGGTAGCTGCGGTCGATGCGGGCCATCAGCTCCGCGCGGGCCTGGAGCTCGGAGAGGGTTATCGGGCGCGCCGCCATGGCGGCGCGGGCGATCGCCCGTACGGCGGGAATCACACGGTCTCCTCGGAAAGGGGACGGGGCTGCGGGTGCGCGGGGGAACGGGTGATCGTGCGGGGCCGGTTGCGGCCGGTGCGCTGTGAGGTCGTACGAGCGGGCCTGCCGAAAGGTTCCGGCAGACGGAAGCGGACGTCCACCACCATCAGGTCCCGGACAAAATCGATCTCCTTGACCGTCCAGGTGCGGGGCTCGCCGCCGAGCCGGCGCGCCAGGTCGTCGCAGAGCGCCCGCTGGTCGGTGTGGACGGCGTCGAGGGTGACCACGGTCCGGCAGGTGCGGGCCATCAGCCGCGGGTGGTCGGCGCCGTACATGACCAGGAGCAGCAGGGTGGCGAGCGTCGCGGCGATGGCGAAGCCCAGGTGCGGCAGGCCGCACAGCAGGCCGAGGACCAGGGTGGTGAAGTAGTACGCGACCTCCTCGTGCTGGATCGAGTCGGACCGCAGCCGGATGATCGAGAGCACTCCGAACAGGCCGAATCCGAGGGCCGTGCCGCCCTCGCCGACCTGGGCCAGCGCCGAGACGACCGCGAACAGCGCGACGTTCAGCGCGAGGTAGGCGGGCACCAGGTCGCGGCGCCGGTGGCGCGGGTAGTAGATGGCGAACGTCAGCACGCTCACCGCGGCGAGGTCGAGCACGAGGTGGGCGGCGAGCTGCCCCAGCGTCTCCATGGCGTGTCTCCTGTCGGTCGCTGATCGGTCGGTCGTGATTCGGTCAGCCGTGATCGGTCGGTCGCTGATCGGCCGGTCGCTGATCGGCCGGTCGCTGATCGGCCGGTCGCTGATCGGTACGCGTCAGACGCTAGGAACGGACGGGTTAACTCCACCCCACTCCACGGGTTAACGCGCGCCGCCCACCCGGACGGCCGACGCCGCGCCCCCTCATTGACAGCCTCCTGTCACATCGACAGGCTGCTGTTATGCAAGCGCCCCCGCACGCCCCCGATCTCCTCACCCGGACCGCCCTCGGCGTCTCCCGGCTCAACGGCCAGCTGCTCGCCGTGTCGGAGCGGCTGGCGCGTCCGGCCGGGCTGACCACCGCCCGCCGGCAGGTGCTCGGCGCGGTGGCGGGCGGACCGCTGCCCGTGGCCGGAATCGCACGGGTGCTGGGCCTCACCCGGCAGAGCGTGCAGCGGGTCGCGGACCTGGTGGTGGCGGAGGGGCTGGCCGAGTACCGGCCCAACCCGGCCCACCGCCGGGCCAAGTTGCTCGCACCGACCGATGACGGTCTGTCCGCTTTGCGCCGTATCACTCCGGAACACGCCGTGTTCGCCGCCGAACTGGCCGAACACCTCGGCGGCACACCGGACTTCCGCGCGGCCGTGGAGGCGGTGGAGACGCTGTCGCGCGCGCTCGATAACCTCGGCTACTGAGTGCACCGAAGTGTGGGCTCGCGCCCGCGTCCTGACGACCGTTCCGAAGTCCGCGCCCGGCCCGGCCACACCGCACACCGGCCGCACCTCCCCGGCCCGACCATGGCCCGACCACGGCCTGTACGGACACCGGGGCCCCGTACGGACACCGGGGAACCGAAACCGGACCGGCGGCGTCGTCCGATACGTTCGCGCCTGCGGCACCGTCCCCGCAGGGCACGTCCGGGAGCACAGGGCGAACAAGGTGAAAGGGCAAGCGGAACGTGAATGAGCGCGCAGAGCGCGGCCGCCTCGGGCAGCTCGGCCCCCAGGACCCGCCGCGGATCGGGGCGTACCGGCTGCTGGGGCGGCTGGGCGAGGGCGGCATGGGCCGCGTCTACCTCGCCCGTTCCGACCGCGGCCGCACGGTCGCCGTCAAGCTGGTCAAGACCGAACTGTCCGGCCAGGACGACTTCCGGGCCCGGTTCCGGCAGGAGGTGCAGGCCGCGCGGCGCGTCGGCGGCGAGTGGACCGCGCCCGTGCTGGACGCCGACACCGAGGCCGCGACGCCCTGGGTCGCCACCGGCTACATCGCGGGCCCTTCGCTCCGGCAGGTGATCACCGAGGGCCGTACGCCGCTGCCCGAACGCTCCGTACGCATCCTCGCCGGCGGCCTGGCGGGCGCGCTGCGCAGCATCCACGCCGCCGGCATCGTCCACCGCGACCTCAAGCCGTCCAACATCCTGCTCACCATCGACGGCCCCAAGGTCATCGACTTCGGCATCGCGCGGGCGCTGGAGGCGGTGACCGTCGGCGGCGGCCTCACCCGTACCAACCAGGCGGTCGGCTCGCCCGGCTTCATGTCGCCCGAGCAGGTGCGCGGCAGACCCGTCACGCCCGCCAGCGACGTCTTCTGCCTCGGCTCGGTGCTGATGTTCGCGGCCACCGGACGGCTGCCCTTCGGTACGTCCGACAGCGGTGTGCACGCGCTGATGTACCGCATCGCCCAGGAGGACCCGGACCTGACCGGGCTGCCGTACGGGCTGCACAGCCTGGTCGCGGCCTGTCTCGCCAAGGACCCGGCGCAGCGCCCGACGCCGGACCAGCTCATCGCTTACACCGGGGCCGAGGACGACGGCCAGGAGCCGTGGCTGCCGGGCGCGCTCATCGCCGAGCTGGGGAGGCACGCCGTCGAACTGCTCGACGCGGAGAACCCGAACGGCGCGTGGGAGGAGCCCGGGGCCCCGTCCTGGGACAAGCCCGCGGAACCGTCCTGGGAGCAGCCCCCCACGCCCGCCCCGGGGCCCGCCTCGGCGCCGCTGCCTCCGCTGGCTCCCGGCTCCGCGCCCCAGCCGCCCTACGCGGCGGCCGGCGCCCCGACGCCCGCGCCGGCCGCCCGGGACGCCACCATGGCCCCGTCCTCCGGGGCCACCACCCACGGCCGCCGCCGCAAGAGCCCCGCAGGCCGCACCGGCCCCGGCAACGGCCCGAGCCCCAACAGTCACAGCAGTCACAGCAGTCACAGCAACCGTTCCGGCACCACCGGCCGCGGCCGCCCCGCCGGAACCCCCCGCTCCACCGGCCGCCCCCGTGCCCGCACCCTCGGCCTGGCCGCCGCCGTCGGTCTCGGCCTCGCCACCGCCGGCATCGGCATCGCCTACGTCTGGTTCAGCCCCGACGGGGACGACGGGAGCGCCGCGAAGGCCGACGGCGGCACCGTGACCGCGGCGGACGGCAAGGTCGGCAAGGCGGCGGGCAAGGAGCCCGGCGTCATCCCGCAGCAGTTCCTGGGCACCTGGGAGACCAAGCGCGGCAAGGGCGGCAGCGACACCTACCGCTTCACCGTCACCCAGGGCGCGGTCGGCGACACCGTCCTGGCCATGGAGGTGCGCGGCGCCAAGTTCCGCTGCGAGTTCAAGGCCATCCTCATGAACGGCGGACCGCCGCCGCGCCTCGGCCCGACCACCGTCGTGGCGGGCCCGGCGACCAGCTGCAGCCCGGGCGCCCCCAGCACCCTGCGTCTGCAGTCCGACGGCAAGCTCCGCCGGGTCTTCGACGACGGCAAGCCGACCTTCACGTACACGAAGAAGGACTGATGCCGGCCCCCGCGGGACATGGCGGTACCGGAATCGGGCATGTGTATGACGTGACAGTGGACCCCTGGCACGAAGCCCTGGCCCGGCAACTGGGGGACACCCGTGCCTCGTCCCGCGAGCTGGTGCTCCGGAGCCGGGCACTGATCGAGGAGAACCACCGGCTGCTCGACGAGAACTACCGGCTCAGGCAGCAGCGGGCCTCCATCGTCGGCGGCGCCCAGGACCGGCAGTAGCTCCCGTCGACGGCCCGCCGCCCGCGACAACGCGAAAGCCGCGGCCTTGCTCCCTCGGGGAGCGGAGCCGCGGCTCCCGCACAGCTGTCGCCGCGCGGGCCCCGGACCGGTCGGTCCGGACACGGACGTCAGTCCAGGAACGAGTTGATCTGGATCGTCTCGTCCCGGCCCGGGCCCACGCCGATCGCGGAGATCGGCGCGCCGGACATCTCCTCCAGCGCCTTGACGTACGCCTGCGCGTTCTTCGGCAGCTCGGCGAAGGTCTTGGCCTTGGTGATGTCCTCGGACCAGCCCGGCAGCGTCTCGTAGATCGGCTTCGCGTGGTGGAAGTCGGTCTGCGAGTAGGGCAGCTCCTCGACGCGCTTGCCGTCGATCTCGTACGCGACGCAGACCGGGATCTGCTCCCAGCCGGTGAGCACGTCCAGCTTGGTGAGGAAGAAGTCGGTCAGGCCGTTGACGCGGGTCGCGTACCGGGCGATGACCGCGTCGAACCAGCCGCAGCGCCGGTCCCGGCCGGTGGTCACACCGCGCTCGCCGCCGATGGTGCGCAGCGCCTCGCCGTCCGCGTCGAACAGCTCGGTCGGGAACGGGCCCGCGCCGACCCGGGTCGTGTAGGCCTTGAGGATGCCGATGACCCGGCTGATCTTCGTGGGGCCGACCCCCGCGCCGGTGCAGGCGCCGCCCGCGGTCGGGTTGGAGGAGGTCACGAACGGGTAGGTCCCGTGGTCCACGTCGAGCAGCGTGCCCTGGCCGCCCTCGAAGAGGACGACCTTGCCGTCGTCGATCGCGTTGTTCAGCAGGAGGGTGGTGTCGGCCACGTAACCCTTGATCTGGTCCGCGTAGCTGAGCATCTCCTCGACGACCTGCTCGGCGACCACCGCGCGGTGGTTGTAGAGCTTGGCCAGCACCTGGTTCTTGAAGTCGAGGGCCGCCTCGACCTTCTGGTGCAGGATCGACTCGTCGAAGAGGTCCTGCACGCGGATGCCGGTGCGGTTGATCTTGTCGGCGTAGGTCGGGCCGATGCCGCGGCCCGTCGTGCCGATCTTCCGCTTGCCGAGGAAACGTTCCGTGACCTTGTCGACCGTGATGTTGTACGGCGTGATCAGGTGCGCGTTACCGCTGATCAGCAGCTTGGACGTGTCGACGCCGCGCTCGTTGAGTCCGCTCAGCTCGGAGAGCAGGACCGCCGGGTCGACGACGACACCGTTGCCGATGACCGGGGTGCACCCCGGCGAGAGGATTCCGGAAGGGAGAAGGTGCAGCGCGTATTTCTGGTCGCCTACGACAACCGTGTGACCGGCGTTGTTGCCGCCCTGGTAACGCACCACATAGTCGACGGACCCACCGAGCAGATCGGTGGCCTTTCCCTTGCCCTCATCACCCCACTGAGCACCGAGCAGCACAAGTGCGGGCACAGGCGTACACCCCTTCCGGGCGGGGCATGTCCAACGTGCGTGAGGCCGTATGCGTGCAGGTGTACGCGTACGACATCACTGAAGCCGTCGAACCGGTGCCCCGGAATAGACGAAGCCCCTGGCGCAATAGCGCAAGGGGCTCTTGCACCGAGATGCTACCTGAGGAAGGACCGAGGTGTCGGCGCAGCCTTCTGGGCACTCTCTCCCGGACGGGGTCCGGGGGCACCCCCTGCTCGTGGTCATCGACCCGGCCGCCCGCAGTACGGACGGGGAATCCGTACGGATCGCCAAGGACGTCCTGTGCGCGGGCGCGGCCGCGAAAATCTGTTTCCCCGACGGCCCCGAGGAGTACGCGCGGGCGCTCGCCCGCCGTGGCCATCGCCGCCCCGTGGTGATCGGCGACGACCGCGCGCTGCTGCGCGCCGTGGCGCTGCTGCACAAGGAGCGCGATCTGGCGGGGGTGGCGCTGGCGGTGGTGCCGGTGGGCGCGCCGGGGGCGGTGGCGCTGGCGCGCGCGCTGGGCGTGCCGACGGACACCGTCGCCGCCGCCCGGGCGGTCCTGGACGGTACGGAACACAGCCTGCACCTGCTCACGGACGACAGCGACGGCATCGTGCTGGGCGGCCTGGACATCCCGTCCGGTACGGAGCCGGAGCCGCCCGGCAGGCGGAGCCGGCGGCGGTGGGAAGGGCTCGGCGGACGTCCGGGGCGGTGTCTCCCGGGCCGGCGCGACGGCACGGAAGCGCTGCCTCTGCCGGGCCCGCGCGCGGCGGCGTGGTGGGACCGGCTCGTCCGCACGGCCCGCAGGGCCCGTACGGCGCTGTCGCGGCCGGCCGCACCACCCGGCCCTTCGGACCCGTCCGTCACCTCGGTCTCGCCCGGTCTCCCGGGCCTGCCGGGCCCCTCGGCCCCGCCCGGCGGGCGGCGTTCCGGTACGGCGGGCCACCGGCTGCGGGTCGAGGCGGACGGCGTGGTGCTGGCCGACCTGGACCGGCCGGTGCGGTGGGTCTCGGTGACGCCCGGTGACGGCGACGACGGCAGCGGGCTGGCCGAGGTCGTGGTGCACTGGCAGGAGGCCGAGCCGCCGGTACGGGCCCGCGCGCGGGCGGTGACCGTCTCGGGCGCGGACTTCCGCTACCGGGCGGACGTGGTCGTCGGCGGCCCGGTCCGGACCCGTACGTGGACGGTGCATCCGGACGCGTGGCGGCTGACGCTGCCGCACGACTGACGCGGCGGCGCCGGGCGGCCGGCCTCAGCTTCCGTTTCGGCTTCCGCTTCCGTTTCGGCTTCCGCTTCCGCTTCCGCCGCGCAGCTCCTTGTCCCGGTACTCGCGCCAGCGCTCCAGCATCCTGGTCAGCTCGTCCTGCATGAACTCGAAGAAGGCCACGGTCTCGGCGACCCTGGCACCGGCCGGGGTGTCCGGCCCGAGCGACTTCGCGCCCTCCCGCAGGACGTCCTCCCAGCGCGTCAGCACGTTGTCGCGGTTGCCCAGCGTTTCGTACCAGAGATCGTTCAGGAGCCGGTAGCGGTCCCGGCGGGTGCCCGGCTCGCGCTCCCGGCGGACCATGTTGACCTGCACCAGGTAGCGGATCGCGCCGGAGACGGCGGCGGGGCTGATCTGCAGCTGTTCGGAGAGTTCGGCGGAGGTGAGGGCGCCGGAGTCGGAGGAGAGCAGCGCCGCGAAGACCCGGGAGGCCATCCGCTGCATGCCCGCCTCGGTCAGCTCCGAGGCGAAGCGCTCCACGAACCGGGAGACCGCCTCCTCGTCGCGCCCGGCGCCCCCGGCCTGCCCCTGCTCTGCCTGCTCGCTCACCCTCTGATCCTCTCCCGCGCTCCCCCGGCCGGACGCTTCACCACCGTCGACTTTATACGGTTTCTTAACTTCACAAGTTTGTGAAAGAAGCGTACGTTCAAAACCATGACGAAGGCAATCTCGGTGTCCGGCCTCCGCAAGGCCTTCGGCCGGACCCACGCGTTGGACGGCCTCGACCTCGACGTCGAGACCGGTGAGGTGCACGGCTTCCTCGGCCCCAACGGGGCGGGCAAGTCCACCACCCTCCGCGTCCTGCTCGGACTGCTGCGCGCCGACGGGGGTGCCGCGCGGCTGATGGGCCGGGACCCGTGGCACGACGCCGTCTCCCTGCACCGCCGGATCGCGTACGTCCCCGGCGACGTCACGCTCTGGCGCAACCTCTCCGGCGGCGAGGTCATCGACCTCTACGGGCGGCTGCGCGGCGGCCTCGACACGGCCCGCCGCGACAGCCTCCTGGAGCGCTTCGAGCTGGACCCCACCAAGAAGGGCCGCACGTACTCCAAGGGCAACCGCCAGAAGGTCGCCCTGGTCGCCGCGTTCGCCTCCGACGTGGACCTGCTCATCCTGGACGAGCCGACCTCCGGGCTGGACCCGCTGATGGAGGAGGTCTTCCAGGACTGCGTCGAGGAGGAACGCGACCGCGGCCGTACGGTGCTGCTCTCCAGCCACGTACTGTCCGAGGTCGAGGCGCTGTGCGACCGCGTCAGCATCATCCGCAACGGCCGTACCGTCGAGTCCGGCTCCCTCGCCGACCTGCGCCACCTGACCCGTACGAGCGTGGCCGCCGAACTGGCCGGCGCCCCGGACGGACTCTCCGGCCTCCCCGGCGTGCACGACCTGGACGTCCAGGGCCACCGGGTCCGGCTTCAGGTGGACACCGACAAGCTGGACGCGGTGCTGCGCTCGCTCAGCGCGTCCGGGGTGCGCAGCCTGACCAGCACGCCGCCGACGTTGGAGGAGCTGTTCCTGCGCCACTACCAGGACGGCGGCCACGCCGCCCAGGGCGCGGCCTCCACCGCCGCCGCTGCTTCCGCTTCCGGGAAGGCGACGCTGCGATGACCGCCGTGACGCTCCCCGCCACCGCCCGTACCGGCGGCTCCCGCGACCTGGCCGGCACCGGCACCCTGTTGCGCCTGGCACTGCGCCGCGACCGGCTGATGATCCCGGCCTGGGTGGTGGTGCTCGGACTGACCGTCGTCAGCATGGGCAGCACCCTGGAAAAGCTCTACGACACCGCCGCCAAGCGCGCGGAGGTGGCGGCGTCGATGACCGGCAACGGCTCACTGCGCGCCCTCTACGGGCCGGTGTTCAGCGACTCCCTGGGCGGCCTGACCGCCTGGCGCATCGGCGGGATCGCCGCCCTGCTGGCCGGCGTGATGAGCCTGCTGATCGTCGTACGCCACACCCGCGAGGAGGAGGAGACGGGCCGCCAGGAACTCCTCTCCGCCGCCATGGTCGGCCGGCGCGCCCCGCTCACCGCGGCCCTGCTCGCCGCGCTCGTCGCCGACGCCGCGCTCGCCCTGCTCATCACCGCCGGGCTGGCCGCCTCCGGACACCCGGCGGCCGGGGCGCTGGCCCTCGGCCTCGCCGTCGGCGGCACCGGGCTGGTCTTCGCCGGGGTGGCCGCGATCACCGCGCAGCTCACCGAGAGCGCGCGGGCCGCCAAGGGCCTGGCCGGTGCCGTACTGGGCGCGGCGTTCGTCCTGCGGGCCGCGGGCGACACCGCGACCGAGGACGCCTCCTCCCCGCTCACCTGGGCCTCCCCCGCCGGCTGGGCCGAGAACCTGCGCGCGTTCGCCGGCGAGCGCTGGTGGGTGCTGCTGCTCTTCCTCGCCGCCACGGCCGGCACGGTCACCGCCGCGTACGCCCTCACCGCCCGCCGCGACCTCGGCATGAGCTTCCTGCCCGCCCGCCCGGGACCGGCCCGCGCGCCCGCCTCCCTGAGCGGCCCCACCGGACTGGCCTGGCGCCTGCAACGGACCACCTTGTTCGGCTGGTCGGCCGGTTTCCTCCTCGCCGGCGCCGTCTTCGGCGGCATCACCGACGGCGCGTCCGACCTGGTCGGCGACAACGAGCAGACCCGCGAGATCTTCGAGCGGATGGGCGGGCACCAGGGCCTGACCGACGCGTTCGTCGCCGCGCTGACCGGGATGCTCGGCATGGTCGCGGCCCTCTACGCGGCGGGCGCGGTGCTCCGGCTGCGCGGCGAGGAGACCGGCGACCGCGCCGAACCGGTCCTGGCCGGCGCCGTGGGACGCCTGCGCTGGGCGGCCGGACACCTGGCCATCGCCTTCCTGGGGACGGCCCTCATCCTCCTCCTGGGCGGCCTGGGCCTCGGCCTCACGTACGGCCTGACCGTCGGCGACATCGGTGGCCGACTCGGTCCCGCGGTGGGCGCGGCACTGGCCCAGACGCCCGCGGTCTGGGCCCTCACCGGCCTCGCGGTGCTGCTCGTCGGCGCCCTGCCCAAGGCGGCCGCCGCCACCTGGGCCGTGGTCGGCGGCTGCCTCGGCATCGGCTGGGTGGGCCCGGCGGCCCAGCTCCCCCAGTGGGCGATGAACCTCTCGCCCTTCAGCCACCTGCCGAAGCTGCCGGGCGGCGAGGCCACCGCGGCGCCCTTCCTGTGGCTGCTCGCCCTGACAGCGGTGTTCGTGGCGGCGGGCCTGACCGCGCTGCGCCGCCGCGACATCGGCTGAGGGCCCGTCGGCGGGGACCGCCCCGCGGCCTGCGGCGCCGGGTCCGTGGCGGACTCCGGCGCCGCACTTTCCCGTACGCCGCCGGTGCGTCATACGGCGGGAGCGATGTCCGCCCGGGGGCGTACGCCGGTCCGGCGCCCGCACTCCCCACCCGCTCCAACTGGTAGAGACCTCCTGCCGCCACCGCTGCTCCACGAGCGCCCCGGAACGACCAGTGGAGCAAGAGTGGGACATTCCGCGCCGGTGTGCCGCGGGCCACGCCGCGGTGCGCGGTTGTCCGCGTTTCCGGCTGGGCACAACTCCCGCGGGCGGCGATGACGGCGCGAAATGGGCCGGCGCGCCGCATTACTACGTCTAGGTCCTGTCGTCACACTCCCGTCGTTCGCCCGAAGGGCGGGAATTCGACGACAGGGCCCAGGGGCGGGCGGAGGTGTCCGTGAATCGGATGAGACCACGCAGGGCGCTTTGGGTGATGCGGAATCTGGGGGTCGTCCTGACGGCCGGAGCAGCCTGTGTGCTGTTCAGCCTGATCATGACGATGGTGCCCGGACTGCGTACTCCGGGCAGTGGGAATGCGGGCCAGGCCTATGGCGCCGCGGCTTCTTCCACTGCCGTACTGGTGCTGTTCTACATGGCGAGGACGCTGCGTCTGCAGCGGGACGAGACCTCGCTGCAACGTGAGGAACTGGAACTGCAGCGCGCGGAAATGCGCCTGCAACGGGCCGAACTGGAACTGCAGCGGGACGAGATGCGCCGGTCGGCGAGGGAGCTGCACCGCAGCGCCGAGGCCGACCTGCGGCACCTGCACATGGACCTGCTCAAGATGAGCATCGGCGACCCCGAACTGGCCGAGGTCTGGCCCGCCTTCGCGCCGGAACTGTCGCCCAAGGAGAACCGGCAGTACCTGTACGCCAATTTGATCTACTGTCACTCCATGCTCGCGCACAAGCTGGAGATGACCGACGACCGCGAGGCGCTGGGTCATCTGCGCTACATCGTCCGGACGCCGGCCTTCCGCGGGTACTGGGAATCGGCGCGCTCCATGCGCGCCGAAATGGATCCGGCTTCCCACGAACACCGCTTCGCCGCTCTCGTCGACGAGGCGCTGACCCAGTCGAACGCACAGGCACCGCATTCCCCGAACCTGCGTTTGATCGAAGGTCAACACACCGAGCCGTAAAGCGCTCACAGGTGTATCGACCTGCGCCGAAAAGGGACATTCCCGCAATTCGGCTCGCGCTGCCGCGTACCGCCGGGGTATTCCGGCCCGATGACGACACTCGACATCTCCCGACGGCTGGGCGCCACCCCTCAGGAGCGCGGCAGCATGGGCAACGGCAGCTGCCCCGACCTCTTCGAACTGAGCGACGGCCGCTTCGCCGTCATCGGGACCGACATGACCGCCGACCTGGACGGAAAGCTGCCCGACGACGCGAGCCGCGCCGACTACGAGAAAATCGTGGTGATCACCCGCGACACCCTGCTGCGGGCCAAGTCCGACATCGCACGACTGTGACCCGCCGGCCCGGCCCGCCGCGCCTCACCCGCCCGGCGTGACCAGCCGGGCCTCGTACGCGAAGACCGCCGCCTGGGTGCGGTCGCGCAGTCCCAGCTTCACCAGGATCCGGCTGACGTGCGTCTTGACCGTCGACTCGGCCACGACCAGATGCTCGGCGATCTCACCGTTGGACAGCCCCTGGGCCACCAGCACCAGGACCTCGGTCTCCCGCTCGGTGAGGTCGCCGACGCGCTCCTGGGTGGGCGCCCGCGGCGTGTCGAGCTTGGAGAACTCCGAGATCAGCCGCTTGGTGACGGCCGGCGCGAGCAGTGCCTCGCCGTTCGCCACGATCCGTACGCCCTCCGCGAGCTGGCCCGCCGAGGCGTCCTTGAGCAGGAAGCCGCTCGCCCCGGCCCGCAGCGCCTGGTAGACGTACTCGTCGAGGTCGAAGGTGGTCAGCACCAGCACCTTGGCGTCCGCGTCGGCGGCGACGATCTCGCGGGTCGCCTCCAGCCCGTTCATCTCCGGCATCCGGATGTCCATCAGCACCACGTCCGGCCGCAGCTCGGCGACCTTGGCCACCGCCTGCCGGCCGTCCACGGCCTCGCCGACGACCTCGATGTCCGGCATCGCGCCCAGCAGCACCGAGAAGCCCTCACGGACCATCACCTGGTCGTCCACGATCATTACCCGGATCACGCCGTCTTCCCCTCCGCCGCGCTCTGCGCCGCCGACACCGGGATGAAGGCCGCGACCTCGAACCCGCCCTCTTCGGTGTGGTCCGCCGTCATCTCCCCGCCCAGCATCTGCACCCGTTCCCGCATTCCCAGGACGCCGTGCCCGGCCCCCGGTGACGGTTTGGCCAGGCGGCTCGCCTTGCCGTTGACGATACGCAGTCCCAGCCCGCCGAGCACGTACGAGATCTCCACCCGTGCCTCCGCGCCCGGCGCGTGCCGCAGGGCGTTGCTCAGCGCCTCCTGGACGATGCGGTACGCGGACAGCTCGACGCCCTGCGGCAGCGGCCGCGGCGAGCCGGTGATCACGGCCTCGACCTCCAGGCCCGCGCCGCGCACGCTCGCCAGCAGCGAGTCGAGGCTGGCCAGGGTCGGCTGCGGCGCCTCGGGGTCGGCGTCGGCGAAGGCGTCCGGGTCCTCGGACCGGACGACACCGAGGATGCGGCGCAGCTCGGTCAGCGCCGCCACCGCGTTCTCCCGGATGGTCGAGAAGGAGGTGGCCAGCTCGGGCGGGGTGTCCTTGACGCGGTACGGGGCGGCCTCGGCCTGGATGGCGATGACCGACATGTGGTGCGCGACCACGTCGTGCAGCTCGCGGGCGATCAGGGCGCGCTCCTCCAGCAGGGTGCGCCGCGAGCGCTCCTCGGCGGTGGCGGTCTGCGTCTCGACCACGTTCCGCCGCTCCTCGCGCCAGGCGCGGATGGCGGCGGCGGGGGTCAGTACGAGCACCGCCAGCACCGCGAACGGTGCCATGTGCGAGATCGTCCGGGGCACGAGCAGCACCAGCACCCCGGCCGCGGCCATGGTGACCAGCCACATCTCGGCGGCCAGCCGGGGCCGGGTACGGAGCACGACCAGGACCATCACCGCGGTGTGGGTCATGAGGCCGATCTCGTACCCGGAGGACCCCGTTCCGGTGACGGCGTAGGCCAGCATCGCGAAGCCGACCGCTCCGCCCGACAGCCAGAACGCACCGGCCGGCCGGAAGAGGGTCAGCACGATCGGCGCGGCGAGCAGGAAGGCGAAGACCGTCGTGATGAGGAAGCTCAGCGCGCTGTCGCGGGCCATCACGCTGGTGGTCCCGAGGAACACCATGGCCGCGACGGCCGTGAGCACGACGTGCGGGGCCCAGCGCACATGGCGGCGCAGCCGCTGGGGGACCCACGACCACCCGGACAGGCGGGCGTCGTCCAGGGGCAGCATCGGGCGGAAGGCGAAGGCGTCCACGACCAGGTCCTGGTGCAGCCGGTTCAGCGCGCCGCGGACGAGTCGGGCTTCCGAGCGCAGGTCGTCGCGCTGCGTGTGGGTCGTCTGGTTCACGCTTACCACGGTAAGCAGCGCGCGGCCCCCGGTCGTCCCCTCCTGAGCGGATCTGGAGCCGTCCTCCTCAAGTACTACGCAGGGTGTCGAGGAGGACGCGGAAGGCGGTGGTGCCGGGGGTGACGGGCGCGTAGTGGCCGGTTCCGGCCAGCTCCCGCAGCAGCGGCGCGGTGCCTCCGGCGGCCTCGGCGGCCCGTACGTAGCGGCGGGAGAGTCCGACGGGCACGTCGGTGTCGGCGGTGCCGTGCAGGATCGTCACGGGGGCCGTGTTCGGCAGCCGCCGTACCGGGTCCGCCGCGGCGAGCCGGTCCGCCCATCCGGGCCCGGCACCCAGGAAGCCGGCCACGGCGCCGTCGCTGAGCCCCACCTCGTGGGCGTGCGCGAGGTCGGCGACGGGTGCCACGGCGATGATCCGCCGCGGCGCGTCCGTGGTGCGCCGGTGCGGGTGCGCTGCCGCGAGGAGCAGCGCGAGGTGCCCGCCCGCGGAATGGCCCACGGCCACCACGGGCCGCTCCGGCGCGGCCGTCGCGGCCACCACGTCCTGGTACGTGGCCGGCCAGCCCCCGCCCGCGCCCGCGCGGCGGTATTCGGCCAGCGCGACCGGCAGTCCGTGCCGGGCCAGCTCCGCGGCGAGCGGCGACAGATGCGTACGGTCGTACGCCGCGCGCCAGAAGCCGCCGTGCAACAGCAGCACCACCGGCCCCGCGTTCCGCTGCCCGTACAGGTCGATCACCTGGTCCGGGTGCGGTCCGTACGCCAGCGTCGCGTCGGGCGCCACGGGCGCGAGGCCGAGCAGGGCCGCCTCCTCGTCCGCGGCGCCCGGAACGTTCACCCCACGACCTCGCCCAGCACCCGCGCGGCCCGCGCCACGTCCGCGAAGGACGTGTAGAGCGGCGTGAAGCCGAAGCGCAGCACGTCCGGGTGGCGGAAGTCGCCGACCACCCCGCGCCGGATCAGCTCCGTCATCACCTTGCCCGCGTCCGCGCAGGCCAGCGCGATCTGGCTGCCCCGCTGCGGGTGTTCGCGCGGGGTGACGCAGCGCACCCGGCCCTCGGGGACGTACGCGTCCACGCACTCCAGGAAGAAGTCGCCGAGCGCGAGGCTCTTGGCCCGTACGGCCTCGACGGACACGCCGTCCCAGACGTCCAGGGCCGCCTCCAGGGCGAGCATGGACAGGATGTCGGGCGTGCCGACGCGGCCGCGGACGATGCCGTCGGCCGGGGCGTACGCGGGATCCATGCCGAAGGGCACGGCGTGCGAGTTCCAGCCGGGCAGCGGCGAGTCGAAGCGGGCCTGGAGCTCTTCGCGCACATACAGGTACGCGGGCGCGCCCGGTCCGCCGTTCAGGTACTTGTACGTGCAGCCCACCGCGAGATCGACACCGTGGGCGTCCAGCCGGACCGGCAGCGCGCCCGCGCTGTGGCACAAATCCCAGACCGCCAGGGCCCCGGCCTCGTGCAGGGCGGCGGTGATGCCGGGCAGGTCGTTGAGCCGCCCGGTGCGGTAGTCGACGTGGTTGACCAGCGCGAGCGCGGTCCGGGGCCCGGCCTCGCCGGGGATCCGCGCGGCCGGCAGGGCCCGCAGGGTGCAGCCCGTCATCCGTGCCGCGGACTCCGCGATGTAGCCGTCGGTCGGGAAGGACGCCTCGTCGGCGAGGATCTCGTCGCGGCCCGCGCCCGCCATCCGTACCGCGCCGACCACCGCCTTGAACACGTTGACGCTGGTCGAGTCGCCCGCCACGACCTGCCCCGGCGCGGCGCCGAGCAGCGGGGCGATCCGGTCGCCGACGCGTTCCGGCGCGGTCCACCAGCCCGACTCCTCCCAGGAGCGGATGCGCAGCTCGCCCCACTCCCGGGTGATGACGTCGGCGACGCGGCCGGGTACGTGGCCGGGCAGCGCGCCCAGCGAGTTCCCGTCCAGGTACACGGTGTCGTCCAGGACGAACTTCTCCCTGGTCGGGCGCAGTGCGTCCCGCTCGTCCAGCGCCGCGGCGCGCTCCGCCGGGTCAGACATGGCTACGCGCCGTCCACAGCTCCGGAAAAACGTTCTTGCTCGCCCGCTTCTCCAGCCATGCCACGCCCGCCGAACCACCGGTCCCCATCTTGGCTCCCATCGCCCGCCGCGTCGCCACCAAATGATCGTTCCGCCAGCGCCACACCAGCTCCGCGACGTCCGTCAGCGCCTCACCGAGCCGCACCAGCTCACCGTCGCGCGGCCCCGCGTACACCTCGGCCCACACCGCCTCGACCCGCGCGTCCGGCTCGTACCGCGCCGTGACCTCACGCTCCAGCACCTCACGGGGTATCCCGTACCCCCGGCGTGCCAGCAGCCGCAGCACCTCGTCCCACAGGCTCGGCTCCTGCAGCGCCTTCTCCAGCTCCGCGTACTCACGCGGCGCGCCCCGGTGCGGCACCAGCATCGACGTCGACTTCTCACCCAGCAGGAACTCCATCCGCCGGTACATCGCGGACTGGAACCCCGAGCCCTCCCCCAGCGCGCCCCGGAACGCGTTGAACTGCGCGGGCGTCAGCCGCGCCAACGGCCTCCACGCCGCGTTCAGCGCCTCCAACTGGTGCGTCGAACGCTCCAGCGCCTCCATCGCCACCGGCAGGTCGTCCCGGCGCAACGCCTGTGCCGCGGTGTGCCACTCGTGGACGACGACCGTGAACCACAGCTCCATCACCTGGGTCGTCACCAGGAAAGCCATCTCGCCCGGGTCGTCGGACAGCGGATGCTGGAGGTGGGTGAGCACGTCCGCATGGACGTAATCCTCGTACGGCGTCGTCCCCGCACTGCCGATGCTCAGGTCGGGCCGCCGGACCTCATCGGTCTCCGGCTGACACTGCGGGGCGGACTGCTGCGACATGAGGAACTCCTCGATGCTGCTGGCTTCCGGGTAGCGGTCCGCTCCTTCCCGTCGGCAAACGGAGCCCCGGTCCCCTCAGGCGCGGAATCTTCCGGCCCACTGGCATCATCCGTGCTCCACGAAGGGCGCGCAAGAGGCTGCCCACGGCGTGCGAAGGGCCGGCCGCGCTTGCGCGGCCGGCCCGGATTCCACCCCGGCGGTCAGCCGGAAACGCAGCTCAGCGCCCTACGAAAGGGTGTCGGCCGCGGTCGGCGACGAGTCCCGCAGGAACGTCGAGCACCGCTCGTACTCCTCCTGCTCGCCGATCGCCTGCGCGGCACGGGCGAGAGCGTGCAGGGCCCGCAGGAACCCGCGGTTCGGCTCGTGCTCGAACGGCACCGGGCCGTGCCCCTTCCAGCCGGCCCGGCGCAGCGCGTCCAGGCCGCGGTGGTAACCCGTACGGGCGTACGCGTACGACTCGACCGTACGGCCCGCCTGGAACGCGTCGTCTGCGAGCTGCGCCCAGGCCAGCGAGGAGGTCGGGTACTTCGCCGCGACGTCCGTCGGCGCGGCACCGGAGGCGAGGAGCTCGCGGGGTTCGGGGTCGTCGGGGAGTTCGGTGGGGGGCGGGCCCCCGAGGAGATTCTGATGAATGGCCATGCTCCCATCTTCCCGGAGGGGCCGGTCGGTTACGTACCTCAGGGGGCTGGGCCGGTTTGTCGGCTCGCCCCGTGGTGGGGGGCCTGGGGGGCCTTTCGCGCTTCGCGCGGGGGTGTTGGGTTGACGTTTGGCTCGCATTGCTTGCGTTGTGGTGGCGGGGGCGCGCAGGGGGCCAACTCCTCAGCACCGTGTACGTCGCCCAGGGTTGGTTGTGAACGAGGGCTCCCGGCTGCCTGCGGGGATGGCCCCCTACCCGCCCCCTCCGGCCGGATTGGCGAGCCGAGGTCGGTGGGGGGAGTTTTTCGATCACCCGGGCGCCCGCCCACCTGGTGGAGAGGCGCACGGGGTGGAGGGCGGAAAGGCGGCTGTGCTGGCCTGGCCGTACGCCAGGGGCTCGCGTCGGGCTTGGCTTGTGAAAACCCCAGCCCGATCGCACGGGATAGTCGCCCGACGGCCAGGGCTCGGGGGTACGCAGGGGTCTCCCCGCAGGCAGTCCGCACGCTGGCCAACGCCTGGGATTCACCGCAGCTAAAGGATGCTGAGGAGTGACCCCGGAGTGCCCCCGAGCCCCCACCCACCGGACCTATTGCGCAAGACGCGCGCCCCGATCACCGGACCATCGCGCACAACGTGCGCAGCGCACGAAGGCCCCGGGCCGCCGGGGAGGCGGGCTCGGGGCCTTGGGAACCCGGGAGGGTTACTTGATCTTGGTGCCGGTGGAGCGGAGGTTGGCGCAGGCCTCGGTGATGCGCTTGGCCATGCCGGCCTCGGCGAGCTTGCCCCAGCTGCGCGGGTCGTAGGTCTTCTTGTTGCCGACGTCGCCGTCGACCTTCAGGACGCCGTCGTAGTTGCGGAACATGTGGTCCGCGATCGGACGCGTGAACGCGTACTGCGTGTCCGTGTCCAGGTTCATCTTCACGACGCCGTTCTCCAGTGCCGTGGCGATCTCCTCGGCCGTGGAGCCGGAGCCGCCGTGGAAGACGAAGTCGAAGGGCGACTGCTTGCCGTACTTGGCGCCCACGCCCTCCTGGAGGTCCTTCAGGAGCTCGGGGCGGAGCACGACGTTGCCCGGCTTGTAGACGCCGTGCACGTTGCCGAACGAGGCGGCGAGCAGGTAGCGGCCCTTCTCGCCCAGGCCCAGCGCCTCGGCGGTCCGCAGCGCGTCGTCGACGGTGGTGTACAGCTCGTCGTTGATCTCGTGGGTGACGCCGTCCTCCTCGCCACCGGTCGGGGTGATCTCGACCTCAAGGATGATCTTCGCGGCGGCGGCCTGGGCCAGCAGCTCCTGGGCCACGGACAGGTTGTCGGCCAGGGTCTCGGCCGAGCCGTCCCACATGTGGGACTGGAACAGGGGGTTCTGGCCCTTGGCCACCCGCTGCTCGGAGACGGCCAGCAGCGGACGGACGTAGCCGTCCAGCTTGTCCTTGGGGCAGTGGTCGGTGTGCAGCGCGACGTTGATGTCGTACTTCTCGGCGACGATGTGCGCGAACTCCGCCAGCGCGACGGCGCCGGTCACCATGTCCTTGTTGTGCTGGCCGCCCAGGAACTCCGCACCACCGGTGGAAATCTGGACGATGCCGTCGCTCTCGGCCTCGGCGAAACCACGCAGCGCTGCGTGCAGAGTCTGCGTCGAGGTCACGTTGATGGCCGGGTAGGCGAACTTGCCTGCCTTCGCCCGGTCCAGCATCTCGTTGTAGACCTCGGGAGTTGCGATGGGCATCTGTCCGCTCCTTGTGATGTGCGGGTGTGCGTTCTTGGCCCTGACCAGGGGGCGACGACATCGCCGTAGCTCATCTTCCCAGACTCGGCGGTTTGCTCCACATCCCGTACACGCCACCGGCACGCAAAGGGGTGGCCGGTTTCACGTGAAACCACCCACCCGTTTGCGATAAGCGCTGGTCAGCGCCGAGGAACCGGCAAAGGCTCAGCCGAGGCCGAGGTCGCCGAGGCGGTAGCCGGTGATGTACGGCAGGCCCGCGCCGGCGATGGCCGACTCCGCCCCGCGGTCCACGATCGTGGCGACCGCGACCACCTCCGCCCCCGCCTCGCGCGCCGCCTCGACGGCGGTCAGCGGCGAGCCGCCGGTGGTGGAGGTGTCCTCGACGACCAGGACCCGGCGGCCCTTGATGTCCGGGCCCTCGATCCGCCGCTGCATCCCGTGGGTCTTCTGCGCCTTGCGGACGACGAACGCGTCCAGCCGACGGCCGCGCGCCGCGGCGGCGTGCAGCATCGAGGCCGCGACCGGGTCGGCGCCGAGCGTGAGCCCGCCGACCGCGTCGTAGTCCAGGTCGGCGGTGATGTCCAGCATCAGCTGCCCGACGAGGGGCGCGGCCGCTCCGTCGAGGGTGATCCGGCGCAGGTCGATGTAGTAATCGGCCTCCTTGCCGGAGGAGAGCGTCACCTTGCCGTGCACCACGGCCTTGTCCTTGATCTGCTGCAGCAGATCGCCGCGTACGTCGTCAGTCATGCGCACGAGCTTAGAGCGTGTGCCGGGGCCCGGCCGGACGCCGGTCGGCGGGTGGGTCAGGACAGGGCGCGCCAGGTCCAGGTGGTCGAGATCTCCAGCGGGTCGATGGGCGTGACCAGGCGCGGCAGCGTATTGAGGCCGTTGGGCGGGCCGGACTGCGGCTCCACACAGACCGCCGCTTCCTGCTCGTCGTAGACCACCACCCACTCGGCGCCGCTGGTGACCTTCAGCTCCAGCCGGCCCGGCCAGGTGAGGGTGACGTCCACGCCGTCTGGCATGCCGAAGCAGTCGTCCCAGGGGCCGGGCTCCGGGTCGATGCGCCGTCCGGTGGGCAGGTGGTCGTCGCCCCGCTCCTCCTGCCACGCGGCGGTGAAGTCGATCCGTACGTCCTCGCCGGCGCCGTCCAGGCTGCGCAGGAACCACGGGTGCCAGCCGGCCTGGGCGGGGAAGGAGTCGGCGCTCGCCTCGACGCCCATGGTCAGGGTGAGCGAGCCGCCGTCCTCGGCCAGCTCGACCAGCTGGGTGACGCGGCCCGGGTACGGCCAGGGGGCGGCGTCCGGGTCGAGCAGCTCGTAGGTGAAGGCGGCGCTGGTGGCGTTTGTGCGGGCCGTCGTCCAGGCGACGTTGCGGCCGGTGCCGTGGATCGCGTGCGGCGGGGAGTTGACCGGCATCTGGTGCAGTTCGCCGCCGTTGCGGAAGCGCCCGTTCTCGATGCGGCCGCACCACGGCACCATCGGGAAGGAGCCGTACTTGGCGCCCTGCCGCAGCAGTTCCGTACCGCCGATGCGCAGGCTCGCGAGCCGGCAGCCGTTGGCCGGGTCCACGGTCAGTTCGGTGTCGCCGGCCGCCAGCCGTACCTGTCCCTGCGCGATGTCTCGCGTGTCGTTGTCGCTCACGGTCCGACCCTAACGGGGAGGCGGGGAGGCGACGCGGTACGGCGAACGCGCGCCGCCCCTCAGCGGCGGCGGCGCAGTACCCGCCCCACCACGACGGCCGACGCGAGGGCGAGGGCCGCGGCCGGTGCCGCCCAGCGCAGGGTGGCGGAGGTGGTCGCCGACTGGGGGGCGGGGACCGGCGCGTACCGGCCGCGCGGCGGTGCGTGGTCGACCTCCTCGGCGCTGCGCCCGATCATCGTGCGGCGGGCGTGCGCGGCCTCGGCGGGCGGTGTGCCGTCCTGGTCGTCGGCTTCCGTGAGCGGGTCGAGCGACGGCGGCGGGACCTCGGTGTCGAAGAGGGCCGCGGTGGCGGGGGGCGTGGCCGGGGCACCGCTGTCCTGGGTGTCCGGCGGGTTGTCGGTGAGGTCGGCCGCGAGGTTGGCGGCGAAGCGGTCCAGGACCCGGCGTCCGGCGGACTCGGCCGCCTGGCCGGTGGCTTCCGCGAGGCGGCCGGTGCTGGTGACCGTACCGGCGCAGCTCAGGACCGTGGTGGCGGAGTCGTCGGGCCCGGCGGCGAGCCGCACGGTGAGGGACAGCTCGGCGGAGCCGTCTCCGCGCGACTCCATGCCGCTCGCCTCGACCAGGACCGTGTCGGCGCCGCGCAGGGTGACGGTGAGGGTGCCGCGGTAGGTGATGGTGGAACTCCCGATGCGCAGCCGCAGCCGCCCGCCGGGGGTGCCGGGGTCCGCGTCGGCGTCGAGTTGGCATCCGGGGATGCAGCGCGCCACGCGCTCCGGCTCGGCCAGCGCCTGCCGCACGGTCTCGACGGGAAACGGAACGTACACCTCGTGCTCCATGGCATGGGAGCCTACCCAGCCCTCCCGGCACTCGTGCCCGGTCCGGCACCTTTTTCTCCCCCGGCCGAATGGGGGAGCGAGGGGAGCGGATCGCCGCGGGCGTCGGGCCGGTGGATCGCCGGTGGGCCGGGGGCGGCCGGGCCGGGTCAGTCCAGGTGCCGTGGATGCATCAGCGTTGACGGCGGGAGGCCGGGGACGCGGGTGGGGGCGAGGGAGCGGGCGGCGGCCTGGAGGGCGGCGGGCGTCAGGGAGCGCAGGGCGGGGGTGGCCGGGGAGAGGGTCAGGCGGGGGGCGCGGTGGGCCGCGAGGAGGAAACCCCAGCCGCAGGCGGAGCGGTGGCCGGTGAGCCGGCCGACGGGATGGTCGGCAGGGTGGCCGGTGAGCCGGTCCGTGGACCGGCCCGTTCCGCAGGAGCGTTCCGCCGCGTCGGCGCGGGACGGGGTCCGGGGCACGGTCCGGCCGGGGAGCCGGTACGGGACGGTGCTCAGGCCCGCGGCCCGTACGGTCGCGTCGACCGTCCAGAACGTCCGGGGCCGGGACGCGGGCTCGCCGGCGTGCACCGCCAGCCGGCCGCCCCTGGCCAGCGTGCGGGAGGCGAGACCGTAGAACTCCTGCGAGTAGAGCTTGGTGCTGGCCGTGCTCCCCGGGTCGGGCAGATCGGCGATCACGACGTCGTACGGGCCGCCGTTCCCGGCCGCCGCGCCGCCCCGCCGCAGCCACTCGAACACGTCGCCCGCGACCACACGTACCCGCGGGTCGTCCAGCGCGTGCCCGTTGAGCGCGGACAGGCCCGGGTCCGTACGGGCCAGCCGCGCCAGGCCCGGATCGAGTTCGACGACGGTCACGGCCGTGACGCCGGGGTGGCGCAGGACCTCGCGGGCGGCGAGGCCGTCGCCGCCGCCGAGCACCAGGACCCGGCGGTGCGGCCCGCCCGCCATGGCCGGGTGCACCAGCCCTTCGTGGTACGGGCGAGCGTCGTCCGCGCCGGCCCGTAGGCGGCCGTCCAGGTAGAGCCCGAGCGGCCCGCCGGGTCCGGCACCGTTCCCGCCCGGACCCGGTACGGGCCCGGGCGCCCCGCCGCGGCCGGCCCGGTCCAGGTGTCCGTCCGCGGCCCCGGTCCGGCCCGTGGCGGCCGGTCCCGTACCGCCCGTGATCACGATCTCCTGGATGCCGGTGCGGACCGCGACCCGCGCCGCCGACCCGTACACCGCGTCCCGCGCGGCCCGTTCGAAGGGGGCGACCAGCGCCGCCCCGGCGGCGAGCAGGGCCAGCACCAGCACGTTCGCGGCGATCAGGGCCCAGCGGGCCCGTACGGACAGATCGCTGCGGAAGAGCCAGAGCACCAGCCCGCCGCCGGCCACCGCGTTGACCGAACCGGTGATCAGGGCGCCGGAGACCTGGCCCAGCCCCGGCAGCAGCAGGAAGGGGAAGGCGAGGCCGCCGACCAGGGCGCCCACGTAGTCGGCGGCGAACAGGTCCGCCACGGCGCCCCCCGCGTCCTGGCGGCGGACCCGCTGGATGAGCGTCATCAGCAGCGGCACCTCGGCGCCGATGAGCATGCCCATGGCCAGCGAGAAGGCGACCAGGACGGAGCGGGACTGGCCGAACCAGGCGTAGCAGGCGTAGAGCGCCATCGCCGAGAAACCGCCGACGAGTGCGAGGACCGCCTCCAGCGCGCCGAAGCCGACGGCCGCCCGGCAGCGCAGCCGTTTGGCGAGCAGCGATCCGATGCCCATCGCGAAGACCATGACGGACAGCACGACGGATGCCTGGGTGACCGAGTCGCCGGTCAGGTAGGAGGCGAGGGCGACCAGTTCGAGTTCGTAGACCAGGCCGCAGGCGGCGCAGACGAAGACGGTGGCCAGGACGAGCAGCCGGCCGAGGCCGGCGGGGACGGGCAGCCATGCCGGACTCCCCGCCTCGGGCGGCTCGGGGGAACCGCGGTGGACTGGATCAGGCGGGTCGATCATGTCGGGCAACGCTACGTGACGCGATGATGTCCCTATGTCACCCACACGAGCGTAGTGAGCGTCCCACACGGGCGACTTGGAGCGCGGCGGACGCCCGGTCCGCCCCGCGAGCCGGTAAAAGCACCCGCGGGTAACGCCGCTCAGATGGCCGCCGCCACCCGGACCCCGACCCGGGTGCGCGTCGCGACCAGCCGCCCCTCCTGCGGGTAGGCGTGCCAGGTGCGCCAGCGCACCTGGCCCTCCTCGCGCTGGGCCAGCATCGCGGTGAACGCGTGCGGCGAGCCCGGGAACGTTCCGGCAAGGCCGAGGGGGTGCTCGGCGACCAGGGCGAGCAACTCCTGGGCGCGCCCGGCGAACGAGCCCTGGGAGAGCGTCTCGACGTGGGCAGCGAATTCGTACTCCCAGTCGCCGATGCGTTTCGCCACGCCCAGCGGGAGCGGGGTGCTGCTGCCGGGTATGCAGGCGACGGTCTCGGAGCAGGTGCCGCGTTCCTCCTCCAGGAGGACTTGGTGCGAGGCGCCGAGCAGCCTCAACTGCACGCGCGCATCGGCGAGTTGCAGGTCCAGCACGGCGAGGGCCGGCAGCGGCTCCCTGCCCAGTGCCCAGGCCAGGTCGGATGCGCGGGTATCGGTGTAGGGCGTTTTCAGGGTCGTGAGCATGGGTCGGCTCCGCAAGCACGCAGTGGATGGTGGGCCGGCCTGCCCCGGAGACGGGATCAGGGTTACGACTGTCTGCCGGCTCGTGCCCACGTGGGGTCCGAGAAGTGGGATTCTCTAGGGAGAGGGAATCATGAAACGAGCGGGGCCCACAGCGTTTTTACCCATCTTCGCCGGGTTTCCATCCCTCAGAGGGCCACTCAGTTCAGTTGTTCAACAACCCACTCCCCAGCGGCCGTTGACCCTGCTGGGCGCATATGCGGACCGGCATGGGCCCCCTGCATGTGTACGGGGCAGCAACACCTCGGCGACTGCCCCGGGACCCGTCTGCGACCGCACTGCGAAAGCTGCCGCCGGCGCGCCTCGACGGTGGCCGCCGCCCCTCAGGAACTGCCCCCGCCGCAGCCGCCGCCACCCCCGCAGGACGACGACGAGTGGTGCCCACCACTGCCGCACGACATCGGCCCGCCGCAGGACTGCCCGTGGTGATGCCCGCCGCCCACGCCCGGGTCGCCGGCCACCCACCAGCCGGTGCCGTCCCGGCCGCGCTTGCCGAGGCTGCGGCGGCCGCCGCCGTCGCGGCTCTGCGCCGCCGTGACCACCAGGGCCGCGACCACCACACAGATCACGAGGAAGACCACAAAACCCATCGTTGCCCCACACTCCTTTCCGTCCCCCGAAGCGAGGCACCCGCTCCGTCCGCCGCCGTGTTCCCCGGCCCGGCCGAAGCGCCGTCGTACGTGTCGTCCGTGTCCTTCGATCCCTCTCCGGTCCGCGCTGATCCACTCCGGTTCCGGCGTCCTCTTTCGGGCCGTCCGGTCCCGCACCGTGCTGTCGGTGCGGGGCTCATGCCCGGGCCGCCCGGACCGCAAAGCACAGTTGAGGAAGTCCAGAGGTTCGGCGGAGGATGGCGGACATGTCACGACCGCTGCTCAACCGCCGCCTCGCCGAGTTCGGTACGACGATCTTCGCCGAGATGTCCGCGCTCGCCCTACGCACCGGATCGATCAACCTGGGGCAGGGATTCCCCGACACCGACGGCCCGGAGGAGGTCAGGGAGGCGGCGGTCCGCGCACTGCGCGACGGTCGCGGCAACCAGTACCCGCCCGGCCCCGGCGTCCCCGAACTGCGGACCGCCGTCGCCGCGCACCAGCACCGCTTCTACGGCCACCTCGGCGTCGCGTACAACCCCGACACCGAGGTCCTGGTCACCGCCGGGGCCACCGAGGCCATCGCCGCCTCGCTGCTCGCCCTCCTGGAGCCCGGTGACGAGGTGATCGCGCTGGAGCCGTACTACGACTCCTACGCCGCGTGCATCGCGATGGCGGGCGGCACCCGCGTCCCGGTGACGCTGCGCCCGTCCGCCGAGGACGGCACGTACGGCCTCGACCTGGACGAACTGCGGGACGCCGTCACCGACCGCACCCGCCTCATCCTCCTCAACACCCCCCACAACCCCACCGGAACCGTCCTCGACCGCGCCGAACTGACCGAGATCGCCCGCCTCGCCTGCGAACGCGACCTCCTCGTGATCACCGACGAGGTGTACGAGCACCTCGTCTTCGAGGGCGAGCACCTCCCGCTGGCGTCCTTCCCCGGCATGCGCGAGCGCACCGTCACCATCGGCTCGGCCGGCAAGACCTTCTCCTTCACCGGCTGGAAGGTCGGCTGGGTCACCGCGAGCCCGGAGCTGATCGGCGCCGTCCGCTCCGCCAAGCAGTTCCTCACGTACGTCTCCGCCGGCCCGTTCCAGTACGCGGTCGCCGAGGCACTCGCCCTGCCCGACAGCTACTACACCGGCCTGCGCGACGACCTGCGGGCCAAGCGCGACCTGCTGGCCGACGGCCTAGCCGCCGCCGGTTTCCGCGTCTTCCGCCCGTCCGGCACGTACTTCGTCACCACCGACATCCGCCCCCTCGGCGAGAAGGACGGCTTCGCCTTCTGCCGCGCCCTCCCGGAACGCGCCGGCGTCGTCGCCATCCCCAACGCCGTCTTCTACGACCACCAGGACCAGGGCGCCCCGTACGTCCGTTTCGCCTTCTGCAAGCGGAAGGGTGTGCTGGAAGAAGCGGTTACCCGCCTCAAGCGGCTGGCGGTCTGACGAAGCGCGTGGAAGGCGGTCCGCCGAGGTACAGGGACGGGGCCTGCTCGCGGGCCCCGTCCAAGAAGCGGCTCAGGTTCACTCGGTGTCCTTCGGATGCCGCGGCGAGGCATACACGAGGATCACCGTGGAAGTCTCCGCGCTGACCAAGTAGCGCACTCGGCCGCCACTGGTGACCTCGTACTCCCACTGCTCAAGGTCGGAGCCCTTCCATACTTTGGTCGCGTGCCTGCCTCGTAGCTGATGCCGGCGACTCCAGTTGGTCCGGGACAGGGGATCGCTTCGGAGGGCGTCCAGGCAGCGATGCGCGTTCGACAGCGCCACACGGCACAGTTCCTCCCAGCCCGTCACCGCCTCGGTGGTCCCGAAGACGACGTTCCACCCGCTGAGGGGTGGAACGCTGACTCGGTCCCCCTTCTTCGGGCTCACCCACGTACCTCGACCTGGCCGAGATCATCACCATCGAGCGGACGGAGTGATTCCCTGAGCTGCTCGGGGTCGGCGTTGATACGAGCCGTGGCGCGCCAGGAGATGATCACGCGCTGCACGGCCTCTCCTGCCCCCAGTTCGGCGGCGTCCGACAGCGCTTCAAGAAGCTCGACGGTGAAGGCCCGAACCTCTTCCGCGTCCAGGTGCCGCGCCCAGGGGAACACCTCAGGCAGTGCGAGGAGGAGTGCCTTGGCACCGTCGTCCTGCTTCATCAGTGCGAGGAAAAGCCGTGAGGCAGTAGTCAGGTTCTCCTCCGCACCCTCCGCGCGCGCAGCCGTGGTCAGGATCATGTCCGGCGCGTCCCGATGTGTGACCCGAAGCCGCCCCAGGGCAGCAGCTCTAGCCGCGACACCCTTGGGATTTCGGGAGAGATCGGTGAAGGAGATTGATTCCGTTTCCGCTTCCAGACGTGCGGTAGACATAATCAGAGCGTACTCAGATTACGATCTGATTTCAAGGGGAGGTCGACCGGCTTCTGATGCGCGCACCTTGACCCTCTGCAAGCAGGAGGCAGTTCTCCAGAAAGCGGTCGACCGCCTCCGCGCCCTCTGACCGGCCCCCCCGGGCCCGGCGCGCTCCGACCGGGCAGCGCCCCGCGCCCCCGTCCGCCACCCGATCGGCCCACAGCCACCCCACAGGGGTCGCGGGCCGGGCGGGCGGCACCGAGAGTCGTGGTGTCGGAGTGGGCCGGGCGCGCGGGGCCCGGTGGGTGACCGCCGCGCGCGTACCGGAGGTGTTCCGTGGCCGCCGAGACCGTTGACACCGCAGCCGCCGCAGCGCAACGGCCCGGTTCCGTACGCGTCCATGTCCGGGCGGCGCTGCGCCGAGCGGCGCCCGCCCTCGTGCTGTTCGCCGCCGTCCGCTGCGCGGGGGTCCTGTGCGCGGCGCTCTGGGCGTGGCACACAGGCCGCCACCCGCGGAACCTGCTGGGCGCCACCTGGGACTCCAACTGGTACCTGGGGGTGGCCCGGTACGGGTACGGCTCCCCGGCGCCCCACCACATGTGGCCGCCGGACCACCTCGCCGACCTGGCCTTCTTCCCCCTGTATCCGGGGCTGATCCGCGGCCTGTCCGCCGTCGTGCCGGTCGGCGCGCTGAACGCCGGGCTGCTGATCGCGTGGACGGCCTCGGCCGTGGCCGCCTGGGGGATCTTCGCGGTCGGCGCGCATCTGTACGGGCGGCGGGCCGGCACGTTCCTGGTGGTGCTGTGGGCGCTGCTGCCGCACGCCGTCGTCGAGTCGCTGAGCTATACGGAGCCGCTGCTCACCGCGCTGGCCGCGTGGGCGCTGTACGCCCTGCTCACCGACCGTCCGCTGTGGGCCGGCGCCCTGGCGGTCCTGGCCGGCCTGGCGCGGCCGAACGGCCTCGCGGTGGCCGCGGCGGTCATGGTCGCGGCCGCGGTCATGGTGACGGCGGCCGTACGTACCTGGGGGCGCGGGTGCGGCCCGTACCGCCCCGTACTGCGGCGCGCACGCCCTCTCTGGCCCTACTGGGCCGCGGCCCTGATCGCCCCCGCCGGCTGGCTCGGCTACGTCCTGTGGGTGGGGGCGCGCACCGGCGCCGGGCCGCGCGGCTACTTCCGGGTGCAGGGCATCTGGGGTTCGCGTTTCGACTTCGGCCGGGACACCCTGCGGTCCGTGAAACGGCTGTTCCTGCACAGCGAGCCGCTGGTGCAGCACATGGCCGCCGCGGTCGTCGCCGTATCGATCCTGCTCCTCGTCCTGCTGGTGCTGGAACGGCCGCCCCTGCCGCTGCTCGCCTACACCGCCGTCCTGGTGGTCATGGCGCTGGGCGGCACCGGCTACTTCCCCTCCAAGCCGCGGTTCCTGCTGCCGGCCTTCCCGCTGCTCGTACCGGCGGCGGTCGCGCTGGCCCGCGCCCGGCCGCGCTCCGTCGTCCTGGCGACGGGCTCGCTGGCCGCGCTCTCCCTCGGATACGGCGTGTACCTGCTGGCCATGGCGCCGCTGCCGCTGTGAACCGGCACCGGCCGCACACGGCGGCGGGCCCCGGAGCACATCGCTCCGGGGCCCGCCGGTCACCTGGCCACGGGAAGGCTCACGCCTCCGCGTCACCCGGCTTCTCGTCGCCTTCACCCTCGGCGTCGGCCTCCAGGCCGAGCTGCTCGACGATCCACTTGTCGAACTCGATCGACGCGCGGACCCAGCTGACCGTGCTCGACACGAAGTGTTCGAGCGCCACGCCGGTGCCGATCAGCATCGACGCCTCGCCGATCAGCCGGACCGTGCCGTCGTCGTGGGTGTGGGTGTAGGCCTTGGGCCACAGCGTCCGGCGGTTCCAGTCGTCGAGCGCCTCCAGCAGCTTCGGCTTGTCGTCGATGCCGTGCGGGCGGTCGTAGAACGTGCGGACGGAGAAGATCTGCTGCTCCTCCTCGCCGCGGAACATGAAGTACGTGCGGAACTGCTCCCACGGGGCGGCGAGGTCACCCTCGTCGTCGACTACGTACTTCAGCTCCATCTGGTCGAGGAGCTGCTTGACCAGGTCCTGGTCGGGCAGGACGGGACCATCAGGCCCCGACGGCTGCGGTTCGGGCTGGCCCCCGAAATTCGGGATCGAGGACGGGTCGATGCTCACCGTGGAATTCCCTTCGTATGGTCTCCGCCATCCTCTCCCATCCCGGCCCTGTCATGGCAAGCCCGCCGCCCACTCTCCGCTGCGGGCTAAAAACCCGGCGGGAGAGCCGGCGGCGGGACGCCTCGTGCGACGGCCGGAGGTCAGCGGTGCGGTTCCGGCGGTCCGGTGCGGCTCACCGTACGGGAGCGACCGCCAGCGACCTGCCGTCCTCGGCGACATCCACCCGTACGGTGTCGCCGTCCCGCACCTCGCCCGACAGGATCGCCTTGGCCAGCTGGTCGCCGATGGCCGTCTGCACCAGGCGGCGCAGCGGGCGGGCGCCGTAGGACAGGTCCGGCGCGCTCTGCGGCTGGTCCACGACCGGCTCCTGGCCGAGCCAGGCGAGCCAGGTCAGGGCGCGGTCGGTGACGTCCAGCGTCAGCCTGCGGTCGGCGAGCCGGCGCTGCAGGTGGTCGAGCTGGATGCCCGCGATCCGCTGGAGCTGGTCGGTGCCGAGCGGGTGGAAGACCACCAGGTCGTCCAGCCGGTTGAGGAACTCGGGCCGGAACGACGTCCGTACCGTCTCCAGGACCTTCTCCTTCTTCTGGTCCTCCTTGAGCAGGGGGTCCATCAGGAAGTTCGAACCCAGGTTGGAGGTCAGGATCAGGATCGTGTTGCGGAAGTCGACCGTACGGCCCTGGCCGTCGGTGAGCCGTCCGTCGTCCAGCACCTGGAGCAGCACGTCGAAGACCTCGTGGTGCGCCTTCTCCACCTCGTCCAGCAGGACGACGCTGTACGGGCGGCGGCGGACCGCCTCGGTGAGCTGGCCGCCCTCCTCGTAGCCGACGTAGCCGGGCGGGGCGCCGACCAGCCGGGCCACGCTGTGCTTCTCGCCGTACTCGCTCATGTCGATGCGGACCATCGCCCGCTCGTCGTCGAAGAGGAAGTCGGCGAGCGCCTTGGCCAGCTCGGTCTTTCCGACACCGGTCGGGCCGAGGAAGAGGAAGGAGCCGGTGGGGCGGTCCGGGTCGGCGATGCCGGCGCGGGTGCGGCGCACCGCGTCCGAGACGGCCCGGACGGCCTCGGTCTGGCCGATCAGCCGCTTGCCCAGCTCGTCCTCCATGCGCAGCAGCTTCTGCGTCTCGCCCTCCAGCAGGCGCCCGGCCGGGATGCCGGTCCAGGAGCCGACCACGTCCGCGATGTCGTCCGGGCCGACCTCCTCCTTGACCATGGAGGACTTGGCGTCCTGGGTCGCCTCCTGCTCGGCCTCGGCCGCGGCGGCCTCCTCCAGCTCCCGCTCCAGGCCCGGGATCTCCCCGTACAGCAGCTTGGACGCCGTGTCGAAGTCGCCGTCGCGCTGGGCGCGCTCGGCCTGGCCGCGCAGCTCGTCGAGCCGTTCCTTCAGCTCGCCGAGGCGGTTGAGGCCCTGCTTCTCCTTCTCCCAGCGGGCGGTCAGGCCGCGCAGCTCCTCCTCCTTGTCGGCGAGGTCCTTGCGCAGCTTCTCCAGGCGCTGGACGGACCCGGCGTCGGTCTCGTTCTTGAGCGCCAGCTCCTCCATGCGCAGCCGGTCGACGGAGCGCTGGAGTTCGTCGATCTCCACGGGCGAGGAGTCGATCTCCATGCGGAGGCGGGAGGCGGCCTCGTCCACGAGGTCGATGGCCTTGTCCGGCAGGAAGCGGGAGGTGATGTAGCGGTCGGAGAGGGTGGCGGCGGCGACCAGCGCGGAGTCCGCGATCTGCACCTTGTGGTGGGCCTCGTAGCGGCCCTTGAGGCCGCGCAGGATGGCGACCGTGTCCTCGACGGTCGGCTCGGCGACCAGCACCTGCTGGAAACGGCGCTCCAGCGCCGGGTCCTTCTCGATGCGCTCGCGGTACTCGTCGAGAGTGGTGGCGCCGACCATCCGCAGCTCACCGCGGGCCAGCATGGGCTTGAGCATGTTGCCCGCGTCCATGGCGGAGTCGCCGCCCGCGCCGGTGCCGACGACCGTGTGCAGCTCGTCGATGAAGGTGATGATCTGGCCGTCGCTGGACTTGATCTCCGCCAGTACGGTCTTGAGGCGCTCCTCGAACTCGCCGCGGTACTTCGCGCCCGCGACCATCGCGCCCAGGTCCAGGGCCACCAGCCGCTTGTCGCGCAGCGACTCGGGCACGTCACCCTTCACTATCCGCTGCGCCAGGCCCTCGACGACGGCGGTCTTGCCGACGCCGGGCTCGCCGATGAGCACCGGGTTGTTCTTCGTACGCCGGGAGAGCACCTGCACCACGCGGCGGATCTCCTGGTCACGGCCGATGACCGGGTCCAGCTTGCCGTCGCGCGCGGCCGCCGTGAAGTCCGTACCGAACTTCTCCAGCGCCTTGTACGTGCCCTCCGGGTCCGGGGTGGTCACCCGTCGGCCGCCCCGGCTGTCCTCGAAGGCGCTCAGCAGCTTCTTGGCCGTGGCGCCCTGCTGCGCCAGCAGCTCGCCGGTGCGGCCGCCCTTGGCGGCGATGCCGATGAGCAGGTGTTCGGTGGAGATGAAGTCGTCGCCCAGCTCCTTCGCGCGCTGCGCGGCGTCGGCGATGACGGCCAGGGTGTCGCGGTCGGGCTGCGGCGGGGCGACCGTGGAGCCCTGCACGCTGGGCAGGGCGGCCAGCTGGCGCTCGGCGCCGGAGCGCAGCGCGGCGGCGTCCGCGCCGACGGCGGCCAGCAGGTCGGTGATGTTCTCGTTGTCCGCGCCGGCGAGGAGGGCGAGCAGCAGATGCACGGGGGTCATGTCCGCGTGTCCCGCCGTCACCGCCCGCTCGTTGGCGGCGCTCAGCGCCTCACGGCTCTTGTTGGTCAGCTCGGCGTCCACTCGCGCGCTCCTCCTTGGGCTCGGTGCGTGATCGGTGCCGTGGTCCGGCAGTGAACCTGCTCAGCTCAACGTCCGATAAGTTGAGTCTATTCCACTCAAGGCCATTCGGGGAGCCACACCGGCATCTTCCCGGTACCTTCCTGACATCTTTCGGTTTTCCGGCCCTTCTCCGGGTGCACCGGACGGCCCGGATCATGCCGCCGCCGTGGCGGAACCTGCCGAAGTCAGACGCCCTTTCCCGGGGCCGTACGAGAGCGCCGCAGCGTCTTCACGTGTCCTCCACGTTCCCTGCGCTGTCCCTTTGCAGACCCTCCGCACGGCGCCCCCACAGGATCCCCAATTACTCTTCCGGTCATGGCCCACGACCTGGACGACCTCAGCCCCGAGTACCTCGCCTTCTGGAGCGAGCACCTCATGTGCACGCTGACCACCCTGCGCCCCGACGGCACGCCGCACGTCGTCCCGGTCGGTGTCACCTTCGACGCGAACCAGCGCATCGCCCGCGTGATCACCCGCAAGGACAGCAGCAAGGTCGGCCATGTCCTCGCCGGCGGCCCGGACGGCGCCCGGGTCGCGGTGTGCCAGCTGAACGGCGCGCGGTGGGCCACCCTGGAAGGCGTCGCCCGGATCCGTACGGACGCGGACGTGGTGGCGGACGCGGTACGGCGCTACGCCGAGCGGTACGGACGCACCCCGACCCCCAAGCCGGACCGGGTGATGATCGAGATCACCGTGAACAAGGCGCTGGGCCGGGCGTAGCGCACCGGCACCCGGCCGCCGGGGAACGCCGGGCGGCCGGCCACCACGGCTGCTGAAACGGCAGCGGGGCCGGGGCGCGCTGTGCGCCCCGGCCCCGCTCCGCGGACAACGGCGGGCTACTCGGACCGCTTCTTCGGACGCCACACGACCAGCGCGCCGGCCTGCTGCACGTCCTGATAGGGCACCAGGTCCCGGCGGTACGAGGCGTGCACCGCCGCCTCCCGCTGCTGGATGGTGGCGGCCGCGCCCTCGACCGCGTGCTGGAGCTCGGCGACCCGCTGACGCAGGGCCGTGACCTGGTTCTCCAGCTCGATGATGCGCTTGATGCCGGCGAGGTTGATGCCCTCGTCCTGCGACAGCCGCTGCACTTCCCGGAGCAGTTCGATGTCCCGGGAGGAGTAGCGCCGGCCGCGCCCCGCCGTACGGTCGGGCGAGACCAGCCCCAGGCGGTCGTACTGACGCAGGGTCTGCGGATGCAGACCCGAGAGCTGAGCCGCGACGGAGATGACGTACACCGGCGACTCTTCGGTCAGTTCGTACGGGTTCCGACGCCCGCCCCGGCCATCCATCCGACTCAAGCTCCCTTCGCGGCCTGGAACAGCTCCGCCCGCGGGTCCTCACCCGCGGTCGCCTCGCGGTAGGACTCCAGCGACTCCCGTGCGGTGTCGCCGAGGTCCGTGGGGACGCTCACCTCGACGGTGACCAGCAGGTCGCCGCGGGTGCCGTCCTTGCGCGACGCTCCCTTGCCGCGCACGCGCATCGTACGTCCGTTGGGAGTCCCGGCCGGGAGCTTGAGCGTCACCGGCGGGCCGCCGAGTGTCGGCACCCGCACCTCGCCGCCCAGCGCCGCCTCCGGGAAGGTGACCGGGACGGTGACGGTCAGGTTGTCGCCCTTGCGGCCGAAGACCGGGTGGGCCTCGACGTGCACGACGACGTACAGATCGCCGTTCGGACCGCCGCGCTCGCCCGGGGCGCCCTTGCCGCGCAGCCGGATGCGCTGCCCGTCGGAGACACCCGCCGGGATCCGCACCTGCATCGTGCGCGAACTGGTCGCCCGGCCGCTGCCCTTGCAGGCCTCGCACGGGTTCTCCGCGATCAGGCCGCGGCCCTTGCAGTCCACACACGGGTCGGTGAGCGAGAAGCCGCCACCGCCGCCGCGGCTGACCTGCCCGGTACCGACGCAGGTCGGGCACACCCGCGGGGTGCCGTTCTTGTCGCCGGTGCCGGAGCACGCCTTGCAGCCCGCCTGACTGGACATCCGCAGCGGGACCGTGGCCCCGTCCGCCGCCTCGGTGAAGCTGAGTGTCACCTCGGACTCGACGTCCTGGCCGCGGCGCGGCTGCGTACGAGTACCGCCGCCGCCGCGGTTGAACAGGCCGCCGAAGACATCGCCGAGCCCGCCGCCGAAGCCGCCGCCCGCCGTGCCGCCCTGGGCACCGCCGCCGCCTCCGAAGAGGTCACCGAGGTCGAAGTTGAACGATCCGCCACCGGCGCCGCCGGGGCCGGCGCGGAAGCCGCCGTTGCCGAACAGCGCCCGCGCCTCGTCGTACTCCTTGCGGCGCTTGGGGTCACCGAGGATGTCGTTGGCCTCGGAGATCTCCTTGAAGCGCTCCTCGGCCTTGGCGTCCCCCTTGTTGGCGTCCGGGTGGAACTCCCGGGCCAGCTTGCGGTACGCCTTCTTGATCTCCGCCTCGGTGGCGTCCTTCGGGACGCCGAGGACCTTGTAGTAGTCCTTCTCCACGAAGTCCTTGGTGTTCATCCCCGACGTCCCTCCTCCCGAACTGCTTCTTCCGTCGCCGCGTCAGCCCTCTTCCGGGCCACCGCTCTCCTCGTCCGAAGCCTTCACGTCTTCCTCACCGGCAGCCTTGCCGGGCTGCGCGCCCGGCTGCGGCTCGGCGACCGCGACCCGCGCGGGGCGGATCGTTCGTTCACCGATGCGATACCCCGGCTGCAGGATGGCGACGCACGTGGTCTCCGTGACATCCGGAGCGTACGAGTGCATCAGGGCCTCGTGGATCGTCGGGTCGAAGGGCTCGCCCTCCTTGCCGAACTGCTGCAGGCCCAGCTTCGCGACCACCGTCTCCAGCGACTCGGCCACCGACTTGAAGCCGCCGACCAGCTCGCCGTGCTCCCGGGCCCGCCCGATGTCGTCGAGCACGGGCAGCAGCTCGGTGAGGAGGTTCGCCGCGGCGATCTCCTTCACCGACACCCGGTCCCGCTCCACCCGGCGACGGTAGTTCTGGTACTCCGCCTGGAGCCGCTGGAGGTCCGCGGTGCGCTCGTTGAGCGCGGTACGCACCTGGTCCAGCTGCGCCGTGGCGGCTACGTCCTGGTTCGTCTCCCCGGCCGGGGCCGAGCCCGCCGTGTCGGCGGACTCGGCCTGCGCCGCGTCATCAGGGGTCTGTGCGGCTTCGGCGGGGACGTCGGGCTTCTTGTCGTCGAAGCCCGGAGTCTCCTCCGTCACGCGGCACCGTCCTTCTTGGGCTTCTCGTCGTCGACGATCTCGGCGTCCACGACATCGTCCTCGGGCTTGGCCTGCTGGCCGCCCGCGGCACCCGCGGCACCGGCGGCGCCCTCGGCACCGCCCGCGGCCTGCGCGTCGGCGTACATGGCCTGGCCCAGCTTCTGGCTGACCGCGGCGACCTTCTCGGTCGCGGTGCGGATCTCGGCCGTGTCCTCGCCCTTGAGCTTCTCCTTCAGCTCGGCGACGGCGGTCTCGACCTCGGTCTTCACCTCGGCGGGGACCTTCTCCTCGTTGTCCTTGAGGAACTTCTCCGTCTGGTAGACGAGCTGCTCGCCCTGGTTACGGGACTCGGCGGCCTCGCGGCGGCGGTGGTCCTCGTCCGCGTACTGCTCGGCCTCCTGGCGCATCCGGTCGACCTCGTCCTTCGGCAGCGAGGAGCCGCCGGTGACGGTCATCTTCTGCTCCTTGCCGGTGCCGAGGTCCTTCGCCGCGACGTGCATGATGCCGTTCGCGTCGATGTCGAAGGCGACCTCGATCTGCGGCACGCCTCGCGGGGCCGGGGGCAGACCGGTCAGCTCGAACATGCCGAGCTTCTTGTTGTACGCCGCGATCTCGCGCTCGCCCTGGTAGACCTGGATCTGCACGGAGGGCTGGTTGTCCTCGGCGGTGGTGAAGATCTCCGAGCGCTTGGTCGGGATCGTCGTGTTCCGCTCGATGAGCTTGGTCATGATGCCGCCCTTGGTCTCGATACCGAGGGACAGCGGGGTGACGTCCAGCAGGAGGACGTCCTTGACCTCACCCTTGAGGACACCGGCCTGCAGCGACGCGCCGATGGCGACGACCTCGTCCGGGTTGACGCCCTTGTTGGCGTCCTTGCCGCCGGTCAGCTCCTTGACGAGCTCGGCGACGGCCGGCATCCGGGTCGAGCCGCCGACCAGGACCACGTGGTCGATCTCGGACAGCTCGATGCCGGCGTCCTTGATGACGTTGTGGAACGGGGTCTTGCAGCGCTCCAGGAGGTCCGAGGTGAGCTGCTGGAACTGCGCCCGGGTGAGCTTCTCGTCCAGGTGCAGCGGGCCCTCGGCGGAGGCGGTGATGTAGGGCAGGTTGATCGTCGTCTCGGTGGACGAGGACAGCTCGATCTTCGCCTTCTCCGCGGCCTCGCGCAGGCGCTGGAGCGCCATCTTGTCCTTGGAGAGGTCGACGCCGTGGCCGTTGTTGAACTGCTTGACCAGGTAGTCGACGACGCGCTGGTCCCAGTCGTCACCACCGAGGTGGTTGTCGCCGTTGGTCGCCTTGACCTCGACGACACCGTCGCCGATCTCCAGCAGCGAGACGTCGAAGGTACCGCCACCGAGGTCGAAGACCAGGATGGTCTGGTCGTCCTTCTCCAGGCCGTAGGCCAGGGCCGCGGCGGTGGGCTCGTTGACGATGCGCAGGACGTTCAGACCCGCGATCTCACCGGCCTCCTTGGTGGCCTGGCGCTCGGAGTCGTTGAAGTAGGCCGGAACGGTGATGACCGCGTCCGCGACCTTCTCGCCGAGGTAGGCCTCCGCGTCCCGCTTCAGCTTCTGCAGGATGAAGGCGCTCATCTGCTGCGGGTTGAAGTCCTTGCCGTCCAGGTTGACCTTCCAGTCAGTGCCCATGTGGCGCTTGACCGAACGGATCGTCCTGTCGACGTTGGTGACCGCCTGGCGCTTCGCGACCTCGCCGACCAGCACCTCGCCGTTCTTGGCGAAGGCGACGACGGACGGCGTGGTCCTGGCGCCCTCGGCGTTGGTGATGACGGTGGGCTCACCGCCTTCGAGAACACTGACGACGGAGTTCGTCGTGCCCAGGTCGATGCCGACCGCACGTGCCATTTCGATTCCTCCAGTGACTTGAGTGGAACAGACTCAAGCGTGCAGCACCATCGCCAGCCTGTCAATTGACCTGAGCCGGGCCCGCTCAACTTTTATGTCGGGCTTACCGTCACTCCCTCTTCGGAGGACGCCGCTCGGGGCGGGAAGGGTTGCCTGCGCGACACAGATCACCGGCCGGGCGGCTTCATGGCGCTCGGGATACTGGGTAACCTCAGCGCAGACCCGAAAAGTTACTGCTTAGTAATCGCTGTAGTCCTTGTACCGCGGACTCCGCGTACCCCTCGTACGTACGCGCAGCCCCTCAAGTATTCCCCGTAACCCCCGCACTCGCAGGCCCGAGGAGCCACCCATGCAACTCGCCGCGATCATCGTGTCGCTGGTCCTAATCGCGGTCGGCGTAGCACTGTTCGGCCGTGCCATCCTGCAGATCGTCCGCCAGCTGCGGCTCGGCCAGCCCGTACCGGCCGGCACCCGGACCGACGACCCTACGCGCCGCACGGTCACGGTGGTCAAGGAGTTCCTCGGCCACACCCGGATGAACCGCTGGGGCGTCGTGGGCGTGGCGCACTGGTTCGTGGCGGTGGGCTTCTTCTCGCTGCTGCTGACGATCGTCAACGCGATCGGCCAGCTCTTCAAGGCCGACTGGCTGCTGCCCGTCGTCGGCGAGTGGATGCCGTACAACGTCTTCGTCGAGTTCATCGGCACGATGACGGTGCTCGGCATCCTGGCCCTGATCGTCATCCGGCAGCTGAGCAAGCCGGGCAAGCCGGGCCGCAAGTCCCGCTTCGCGGGCTCCAACTTCGGCCAGGCGTACTTCGTCGAGGCCGTCATCCTCATCGTCGGCGTCTGCATCTTCATGCTGCACGCGCTGGAGGGCGCCCAGCACCACGTGGACGGCTACGAGGCGTCGTTCTTCATCTCGTACCCGGTCGTCTCGTGGCTGGAGGGCATGGACGTCGCGACGCTCCAGAACCTCACCTACTTCTTCGCCGGCCTGAAGATCGCCACGTCCTTCATCTGGATGATCACGGTCGCGCTGAAGACCGACATGGGTGTGGCCTGGCACCGCTTCCTCGCCTTCCCGAACATCTGGTTCAAGCGCGAGGCCGACGGCGACGTCGCGCTCGGCGCGCTCCAGCCCATGACCAGCGCGGGCAAGCCGATCGACTTCGAGGACCCGGGCGAGGACGACCAGTTCGGCGTCTCCCAGGTCGAGCACTTCTCCTGGAAGGGCCTGCTCGACTTCTCCACCTGCACCGAGTGCGGCCGCTGCCAGTCGCAGTGCCCCGCCTGGAACACCGGCAAGCCGCTGTCGCCGAAGCTGATGATCATGGCACTGCGGGATCATGCGCACGCCAAGGCCCCGTACCTGCTCGCCGGCGGCGGCAAGGACGAGGAGGGCGCCGAGAAGGCGACCGCCGCCCAGCTCAAGGACGTCCCGGCGGCGGCACTGGCCGAGGCCGAGCGCCCGCTGATCGGCACCCTCGAAGAGAACGGCGTCATCGACCCGGACGTCCTGTGGTCCTGCACCACCTGCGGCGCCTGCGTCGAGCAGTGCCCGGTCGACATCGAGCACATCGACCACATCGTCGACATGCGCCGCTACCAGGTCATGATCGAGTCGAGCTTCCCCAGCGAGGCCGGCACGATGCTGAAGAACCTGGAGAAGAAGGGCAACCCCTGGGGCCTCGCCAAGAAGCAGCGCCTGGCGTGGACCAAGGAGGTCGACTTCGAGGTCCCGGTCGTCGGCAAGGACGTCGAGGACCTCACCGAGGTCGAGTACCTGTACTGGGTCGGCTGCGCGGGCGCCCTGGAGGACCGCGCCAAGAAGACCACCAAGGCGTTCGCCGAGCTGCTGCACATCGCGGGCGTGAAGTTCGCGATCATGGGCGGCGACGAGAAGTGCACCGGTGACTCGCCGCGCCGCCTGGGCAACGAGTTCCTGTTCCAGCAGCTGGGCGCGGAGAACGTCGCCTCGCTCAACGCGGCCTTCGGCGAGGACGACGAGGACCCGGCGACGAAGAAGCCGAAGTCCGCGAAGAAGATCGTCGCGACCTGCCCGCACTGCTTCAACACGATCGCGAACGAGTACCCCCAGCTGGGCGGCGAATTCGAGGTCATCCACCACACCCAGCTGCTCCAGCACCTGATCGACGAGGGCAAACTGGTCCCCGTCACTCCGGTCGAGGGTCTGATCACCTACCACGACCCCTGCTACCTGGGCCGCCACAACAAGGTCTACACACCGCCGCGCGAGATCATCGCCAAGGTGCCGGGCCTGCGCAACGAGGAGATGCACCGCCACAAGGAGCGCGGCTTCTGCTGCGGTGCGGGTGGTGCGCGCATGTGGATGGAGGAGCGGATCGGCAAGCGCATCAACAACGAGCGTGTCGACGAGGCGCTGTCCCTCAACCCGGACATCGTCTCCACCGCCTGCCCGTTCTGCCTGGTCATGCTGACCGACTCCGTCAACGGCAAGAAGAACGACGGCGTGGCGAAGGAGTCCGTGCAGGTGGTCGATGTGGCGCAGCTGCTGCTGGACTCCGTCAAGACCCCGGGCGACCCGGCGGGTGAGGACGCGGTGTCGGACGCGGCTGAGCCGGAGCCGGTGAAGTAGCGACCGGTTTTTGCTCGGCCCCACGGCCGGTCCCGCTTCGGCGGGGCCGGCCGTGAGTGGTTTTGGCTGACGCGCGGTTCGCATGGGTTTCGTTGTGGGGCGGGGGCACCACCGGGTGCTGAAGTCGCCACGACGCGGGCAGCCCTCACGACGTACCGTCCCGTACATGAGATCCGCTTCCGCCGCTCTTGCCACAGCCGCCGCGCTCACCGCACTCGTCACGCTGGCCGGCTGCGGCGGCGCGTCGCGGGCGGCGGATCCCGCGCAGCCGTCCGCCCGGCCCTTCGAAGGCCTGCCCTTCACCGGGGTGCTGATCGCGGACGGCGAGCACTACTGCACCGCGAGCGTCATCGACAGCCCGAAGGGCAACATGCTCGCCACCGCGGCGCACTGCGTGCACTTCCAGGGCGAGGACGCGTCCGAGGGGTACGAGCCCGGCCCGATCACCGGCGGCATACAGTTCGCGCCACGCTTCTCGGGGGCCGGGGAGGGCACGTTCCCGTACGGCAAGTGGAAGGTCAGCGGAGTCCACGTGCCCACGGCATGGACCGAGGAGGACGACGACCGCGGCGACTACGCCTTCCTGACCGTCGAGCCGGACGCCCAGGGCCGTTCCGTGCAGGAAGTCGTCGGCGCCGCCACCCCCGACTGGTCCTCGGGCCCCGACCGCCACGTCACCGTCGTCGGCTACCCCAACGAGTCCTACAACCCCGGGAACCGCCCGATCACCTGCACCACGGACACCCGGCGCGACGACGACGAGCCGTACATGCTCCAGATGCGGTGCGGCGGCTTCCACGACGGCACCAGCGGCGGCCCCTGGCTCGCCGACCACCATGACGCCCGCCGCCCCGGACGCCTGATCGGCGTCCTGAGCGGCGGCGACACCGACGCCGAGTCGACGGCCGTGCTCTTCGACAAGGGGGCGCGGGAGCTGTACGAGCAGGTGGCGCGGGGCGCGGCGAAGTCGTCCTGACCGGTACGGTCGCACCGCACCGCACCGCATCTCACCACACCACACCGCACCGCATCACGACCCGGCCGGTGCGCCGTACACGGAAGGCCCGTACGCGCAAACCCCGTATACGGATATTCCGCCCCGCCATCCGAGCGTGCACCTATTCTTTCCCCCGTGCGCAGGTGAGGCAGCAGGGACCGGACGGACGGTTCTGTCTGCCCGGGGGGAAAGGGTCGTACTGAACATGTCTGCGGAGCCGGGGGCCGCCGTCCCGCCGGTGCCCTCGGTCCTGTCCCTGCGGACGGCGGACCTGGACGAGGCGCGGTGGGCGATCGCCGAGACCTTCTACGCCAGCCGCATCGACCAGCTGTCGCGGGACGACGACCTGGGCGCGTGCTTCGACGTCGTGCGGTTCGGGGCGGTCACCGTCGGCGAGGTGGGGTTCGCCGCCGAGCTGCGGCTGCGGTTCGGGGAGTTGGGCGCGTACCACGTGGACGTACCGCTGAGCGGGTCCATCCAGTGGCGGCAGGGGGCGAGGGAGCCGCGGACCACCACACCGGACCGGGCCGGCGTGTTCCAGCCGGACGGCGTCACCACCATCGACCGGTGGAGCGGCGGGTGCCGGCTGCTGGCGGTGAAGATCTATACGACGGACCTCGAACAGCATCTCCAGCACCTGTTGGGCAGGCCCGTCCGCACACCGGTGCGCTTCGCCCCCGACCTCGACGTGTCCCGGGGCCCGGGGCGCGGCTGGGCACGGCTGGTGCGGACCGCCGTACGGGACATCCAGGACGCGGGCGAGCTGATGCGCCAGCCGCTGGTCGCGGCGCCCCTGCAAGAGGCGCTGTTGAGCGGCCTGTTGCTGGCCGCCGACCACCCGCACCGCGAGGAATTGACCCAGCCGTCGGCCCCGGCGGCGCCGTCCTACCGCCCGGCGCCCGTCAAGCGCGCGGTGGACGCCATCCAGGGGCAGCCGGAGCATCCCTTCGACACCGCCGAGCTGGCCGCCGTCGCACGGGTCAGCGCGCGGTGGCTCCAGGAGGGGTTCCGCCGGCACGTCGGCATGTCGCCGATGGCCTATCTGCGCGACGTACGGCTGAGCCGCGTACGGGACGAGCTGCGGCGGGCGGGGCCGGGGGAGCTGAGTGTGGGCGAGGTGGCGTACCGGTGGGGGTTCGTGCATCTCGGGCGGTTCGCCCGCAGTTACCGGGAGCGGTTCGGGGAGACGCCCTCCCAGACGCTGCACGCGCCGTGAAGCGGGCGGCCGGCGGGTGGCCGACTGGGTGGCCGACCGAGCAGCTGACTGAGTGACGTACCGGGCGCGACCTGTACGCGTCCTTCCCCCCCCCCGCGACGAACACGCAGCGTGATCCGGATACCGGCTGCGCAGAATGGATCATGCTCCTGCCTCCGCACCGCTACGGTCTGGAGTGCCAGGGCCGAGTCGGCGACACCGATGCGTTTGTCCGTCAGTGCACACCGACGGTGGCATTCACCGGTGGCCGACCCCTGGGTGCCGGCCGGTATCCCCCCGTAACCGCAGCCGGACCCCCACCCATGAGGCGTCGGACCGCGACGGTCCGGCGCCTCATGGGCTGGTGGGGCCACCGCGCCGGGCCCTCCTGCGGGTCGCCCTCCGGACCGTTCCCACCCTCCTTCCCCCCTCCCTGACCTCCCCCGCATCCTCCGTCTCCCCCGCCCCCTCCGTGTCCCCTCGGGGATCCGCCACCGCTCCCCTAGGGGATGTCACAGGTCGGCAGCAAAGCCGCCCCCGGCCCCCGGGCCCGGCCACGCGGCCTCCGAGACCAGGTACGTTCGATGCGTGGCTGGATTCAGGATGGGTCGCGGACGGGACGCCCGCTCCGCGCAACAGGGGCAGCAGCAGGGGCAGCAGGCTCCGTACGGGCAGCAGGGACAGCCGTACGGGCAGCAGCCCCCGTCTCCGCACGGGCAGTGGCAGCAGCAAGCGCACCGGCCGCCGCAGCCCCCGCAGCCGTACGGCGGACCGCATCCCGCAGGCCCGCACGGCGGTGACCGGCACGGCGAGCCCGAGTACTTCGGTGACGGCGGCTACCAGCCGCAGCAGCAGTCCTACGCCCCGTACGCCAACGACAACAGCCCGGGCCACACGCAGCAGTTCAGCGTCGGCGAGGCCCCGGACGCGTACGGTCCGCCCGGCGGGCCGTCGAACGGCCGGTACGACAACGGCGGGTACGCACCTGGCGGCCCAGGCGGCCCCAACGGCCCCAACGGCGGCCCGTACGGCGACGACGGGTACGGCGACGGCGGTACCTACCGCGCGGGCCAGACCTCGGCCCCGCCGGCCGGCCCCCGGCTGCCCTGGAAGCATCTGCTGACCGGCCTGGTCACCCGCCCGAACCCGACGTTCTGGCAGATGCGCGACCACCCGGTGTGGGGCCCGGCCCTGATCGTCACCTTCGTCTACGGCCTGCTCGCGGTCTTCGGCTTCGACAAGGCCCGCGAGGACGTGCTGAACGCCACGCTCTCCAACAGCATCCCCTGGGTGCTGATCACCGCCGTGATGTTCGTCATCGGCGGTCTGATCCTCGGGGCGGTCACCCACACCCTCGCCCGCCAGCTCGGCGGCGACGGTGCCTGGCAGCCGACCGTCGGCCTGTCCATGCTGATCATGTCGGTCACGGACGCGCCACGGCTGCTCCTCGCGATGTTCCTGGGCGGCGACAGCACGCTGGTGCAGGTGGTGGGCTGGGCCACCTGGCTGGCCGCGGGCGCGCTCTTCACCTCGATGGTGAGCAAGTCGCACGACCTGCCGTGGCCCAAGGCGCTGGGCGCCTCCGCGATCCAGCTGGTCGCGCTGCTGGCCCTGGTAAAGCTGGGAACGCTCTGACCGCACGCCCCTTTCGACCGCACGCCCCTTTTGACCGTACGCCCTGCCGTGCCCGCCAGGCCCCGCTCCGCACCCGGAGCGGGGCCTTCCGCATGTGGCGCGCTACACGAACCGCTGCGCCGCCGACCCGTCGCACTTCTGGAGCCGTACCGCGTCCTTGGCCGAGCCCAGCGTCAGGCACAGCCCCGGCGCGGCCGCCGGCCGGACCGACCCGCTCGCGGCGTCCTTGGTGAACTGCTGGTTGGCCGCGCCCGAGCAGTTCCACAGCACCAGACCGGCCCCGGCCTCGTACTTCGCGCCCGGTACGTCCAGGCAGCGGTCCTGTGTCAGCCCCACATGCAGGGAGCGGCGCTGGGTGTCGTGCCACCAGTCCTGGTTCCGCTGCCCGTTGCAGTCCCAGCCCAGCACCGCCGTACCGTTACTGCTGCTCGCGCCCTTGGCGTCCACACAGCTGCCGGTGGCGGCGTTCTTCAGCGGCTTGTACTCGTCGTCCCAGGCCAGCGGGTACAGCTGCGGCTGCCCGGTGCTGGCGGGGTCGGCGCAGGACGCCTCGCGCCGGTCCGACGCGTACAGCTGCGTGAGGCAGGAGGCGAAGGCGGCGTGGCCGCGCGCGTTCGGGTGGAAGGACTGCCGTACGGAGTTGGCGTTCGGCGGGAAGGGGTTCGCCAGGTCCACGTACAGGCCGCGGGCCCAGGTGTCCTCCATGCAGACCTCGTGCCCGTGGAAGAGCCGCGAGTTGTCGAGGTACGTCGCGCCGGTGTCGGCCGCGACCTTCCGCATCCCCTTCTCGAAGGCCGGTACGGCCGTGTTGCGGCCCCACGCCGAGTCGGAGGTGTAGCCCGTGCACCCGCCCGGCAGTTTGCCCGGGAACTTCGGGTTGTCCTCGATGTCCGGGCCGATGGGACTCGGGTAACCCATCACGACCAGCTTGTAGTCGCCGTCCGCGTACCCCGCGTCGCGCATCACGGTCCGCAGGTCGCGCACGCTCTTCTCGACCTTGGGGACCAGCGCGTCGACCCGGCCCTGCCACCCCGGCTGGTACTTCGGCTCGCACGGCCCCTGGAGGGTGAACCAGCGGGTGACGCAGTCCGTCATCACCGGCCCGAACTGGAGGTCGTCGTTGGCCCCGGCGACCAGCAGCACCATCTTCAGCCGGGTGTTCCTGGCCTTGATCGCCAGGCTGTCGCTCTGCACCAGCTCGTCGGCGTACTGCTTCGTACCGCCGATGTTGATGTTCCCCGTGTACGCCCCGGAGCAGGCGACGTTGTACGTCACGTCCGTCGCTATCCCGGTCCGGTGGACGGCCGCGTCGGGCGAACGGTGGCACCAGTTGTCCGGCCCGTTCGTCCCGGGCTCGTACGTCCCCACCCCCTCCCCCGATATCTCACTGTCCCCCAGCGAGATCAGGGACGACTTCCGCTCGGCGACCGGCCGCTCGGCCGCGTCCCCGTACAGCTTGACGGCCTCGGCCGCCCGGATCTTCTCCAGTTCGGGCGGCAGCGGCTTGGCCGCCGCGGAGCCGGCCGGGGCGGCCACCGCCGTACCGGCGCCCACCCCCGCGACTCCGCCCGCTCCGCCGAACCCCACCGCCAACGCCGCTGCGGCGGCCATCAGCCGCCCCGCTCTCACACGCACCCCTGGGCCTCCCCGGCTTCCGGTCTGCTGTCTCCGCCGGTTTCTACTCGTAGGTAGTCAACGGTGGAACAGCCGGAACAGGATTGGCCCGAATTCACAGCCCGCGCTCTAAACAACAAGAAGCGCACCGGGCCCGTCACCGCCCGATGCGCTTCCCCGCGCCGCTACGTCTCCGACAGCCCTCAGGCGTCGAGGACCTGCCCCTCGCGCCGCACCACCGGCGGCTCGACGCTCCACGGGAAGTTGATCCACTCGTCCGTGCGCTTCCACACGTACTCGCACTTCACCAGCGAGTGCGACTTCTCATAGATCACCGCGCTGCGGACCTCGGCCACCGTCCCCAGGCAGAAGTCGTGCACCAGCTTCAGCGTCTTGCCGGTGTCGGCCACGTCGTCCGCGATCAGCACCTTCTTGTCCGAGAAGTCGATCGCGTTCGGTACGGGCGCCAGCATGACCGGCATCTCCAGGGTCGTACCGACGCCCGTGTAGAACTCCACGTTCACCAGGTGGATGTTCTTGCAGTCCAGCGCGTACGCCAGGCCGCCGGCCACGAAGACGCCGCCGCGCGCGATCGACAGCACGATGTCGGGCTCGTACCCGTCGTCGGCGATCGTCTGCGCCAGCTCACGGATCGCGCCGCCGAAGCGCTCGTACGTCAGGTTCTCCCGCACACCACTCACTGGTTCTCTCGCACTCTCAGACCTGGGTCCGGTGAAAATTCTGGAACGACCGCGAGGGCGTCGGCCCCCGCTGGCCCTGGTACCGCGAGCCGTACTTGGCGGAGCCGTACGGGTGCTCGGCGGCCGACGTCAGCCGGAACATGCACAGCTGGCCGATCTTCATGCCGGGCCACAGCTTGATCGGCAGCGTCGCGACATTGCTCAGCTCCAGCGTGACATGTCCGCTGAAGCCCGGGTCGATGAAGCCGGCCGTCGAGTGCGTCAGCAGCCCCAGCCGCCCCAGCGAGCTCTTCCCCTCCAGCCGCGAAGCGAGATCGTCGGGCAGCGTGATGACCTCGTACGTCGACGCCAGCACGAACTCGCCGGGGTGCAGGATGAACGCCTCGTCCCCCTCCGGCACCACCTCGCGCGTCAGGTCCTGCTGCTCCACGGCGGGGTCGATGTGCGGGTACCGGTGGTTCTCGAACACCCGGAAGTACCGGTCGAGGCGCACATCGATACTCGACGGCTGCACCATCGACTCGTCATAGGGATCGATGCGGACCCGGCCCGCGTCGATCTCGGTCCGGATGTCCTTGTCTGAGAGAAGCACGCATCGAGGATACGCGCCCGCCCCCACCCTCCCCGCACACCACCGCCCGGCCCGGCCCCGGCCCGCCGCACGACAAGGGTCCGCCCCGCCCCTCCGTACGACGAGGGCCCGGCCCCCACCACAGGGGACCGGGCCCTCGCCCACACATCTCACAGCCGCTCCACCGACTGCCGTCCGTTTCGCCTCCGCCCCACCGGGGGACCGCCGCCCGCGGCGTACGGCCGGCGCCCGGCGTCCTCGACCTCAGCGCTTCTCGCACCCCACCGGCACCGAATGCCGCAGCCGCGCGCAGCGCGGACACCGCAGCAGCCGGGCGGGGCCGAGCCGGTCCGTGGTCTGCATGGGAAACGAAGCGGTGCTGAACACGTGCCCCTCGGCACAACGTACGACGGTGCGCTCCATCAAGTCCTCTCCCGAATGCGTGGACAACAAAAGCCACATTAGGGGATGAACTGGGCGCCACCACACGCGGCACTCCGCGCCCCCACCGTACGCCCCAACTCCCGCACCCCACACCGCAACCCACCCCGGACACACCACCGGACCCCACGGCCAACTGCACCGGGGGTCCGCGATGGGGTAGAGTGTGCGACGCTGCACCGCCCTCACTACGGGCGGCGCTCAAGCGGGTGTAGTTTAATGGTAGAACATGAGCTTCCCAAGCTCAGAGCGCGGGTTCGATTCCCGTCACCCGCTCCATATCGAAGTCCCAGGTCAGCGACCTGGGACTTGTTTGTTGTCCAGAGCGATTCAGGGTCGCGGGCTCTTCGCGTGCCGCAAAGTGCCGATCGGCGTACGGAGTTGACGGGCCGCAGCCCTCTTCCGGGCGTCCTGGCTTCCCCGCCCGCTCGGGCCTGGCACGCTCGTGACCGGAGGCTGCTTCTGGCTCGGGGGTCCGGGGAGGCCGAGGCGTCCGGAACGCTGGGCGCTCCGGACATCTTGCGCGGCCGGAGGCCTGGGCTTCTGTGAAGGTTGCCGGCCCGTCGTCTCAGGTCGCGGTGGACTGGTCCGGCGGTTCAGGTCGCGGTGGACTGGTCCGGCGGTTCGGCGGCGCGGCGGTACTCGGCGTTGATCCGCTGGGCTTCTTCGAGCTGGTCTTCGAGGATGATGATGCGGCAGGCGGCCTCGATGGGGGTGCCCTGGTCGACGAGTTCACGGGCGCGGGCGGCGATGCGCAGCTGGTAGCGGGAGTAGCGGCGGTGGCCGCCGCTGGAGCGGAGCGGGGTGACCAGGCGCGCTTCGCCGATGGCGCGGAGGAAGCCCTGAGTGGTGCCGAGCATTTCGGCGGCCCGCCCTATGGTGTAGGCGGGGTAGTCCTCGTCGTCGAGCCGGCCGTACGAGTCGTCTGCTGTCATCGAACCTCTCTCGTGAAACGCGTCGAGGGGCCCGGATGCCGTACTGGCACCCGGGCCCCGAAGGAACTAGCTACACCATCTGCCGGCCTTGGTCGTGCGCCGGCCTTCTGTGTCCGCCGGCCCGGCCGAAAGGCTGCCGGGACTGCGGGGATCGCGGTTGCTTGACCGGAGACCACCTCACTATCGGATGTCCTGCGGTACCCGGGTTCTCACTGCCCGCCCGGGCGATCCTGATGGCGACCGCTCCTCCGTTCTTCCCTCAGTGATCAACTGCTCTACTGCGTACTGCGGTGATGCGAACTGCTCAGCGGCCTGTGCCAGCACCGCTCTCCGGCAGCCGGCCCCGTTGCCCGTACTGCGGCGTGGGACTCACTGCCTCATGTTCCGGTGCGCGCGCCTGCAGCCGACGCCTTCACCGGGTCCTGCTCACGGCGGCCCCTGATCACTGCGGGCCACCCGCTGCGGCCGTCAGCCCCGTCGCCGTCCTTACCAACCCTGGCTTCGGGACTCCACCGCCGCACCGTCCTGCGTGCTGCATGTGCGGATCCTGCTGCCCGGCAGTTCGTCTCTGCCGGGCCCTGCGGTCTCTCTGGGTTACGAGAGAAACCATAGCTACGGTACCGGCCAATGTCTACCCTGGCCGAGGTAGATTTTTGCGTGTCGGGTAGGGAGGAAAACGGCTTCGGGCGGTGTCGGGCCCGACGAGGAGGCCATGGCGGCGGCGCTTACCGCTTCCACCACTGTGATCAGCTGCCCGACGATGCCGGCAGCCAGGGAACGGGGGCGGTTTCCGTCGCCTGCTCCACAGACGAAGGCCCAGCTCAAGGAGTCGGTCTCCGAGCTGGGCCTTCGGGTGGCCCGAGGGCGGGCCCTGGGTGGGGTCAGGCCGTGATGGTGGTGAGCTGTTCGATGCCGTGGCGGTTGCGGAGGGCGACGACGGCTTCAGGGGCGGCCTGGTTGTTGACGAGGTCGGAGAGTTCGCGGAGGTAGTCCTCGTGGCCGGCCGGGAAGGACAGGAACAGCATCCTGGCTTCGGCGTCGGTCGGGTTGGCGAAGGCGTGCGGGCAGCCCGGGGGTACGAAGATCATGCTGCCGGGGCCTGCCCGCAGGACGGAGCGGCCGTCGCGGGAACGCCACTCGCGCCAGTTGTCGCCGGTGATGCTGACCGGTTCGAAGGCGAGGAGGTCGAGTTCGCCCTCCAGGACGTAGAAGAGTTCCTCGCCGTGGTCGTGGCGGTGGGCGCCGACGTCGAAGCCCGGGGGGACGACGACCTCGAACGCCGAGGTGAGCTTGGCGTCCTTCGCGGAGACCTTCACCTCGATCCGGAGTCCGCCGATCGTGATGCGGTCGCCGTCGCCCGGGTGGAGCATCAGGCCGTCGGTCACTTCTGAAGCTGCCGGTGCAGTCGGCGCTCCCGGCGCTGCTGGTGTTTCGGGCATTGCTGCCTCCGTTCGGTCAGTTCTGATTGTTCAGCTGAGGCTGGGGAACCGGCAGGGCCCCGGGGCCCTGTCCGCGGCGGGTGGCCGCGGTGACGACGACGGCCAGGACGAGGCCGACCACGGCGAGCAGGACGCCAAGCCAGACCGGTGCGGTGTAGCCGAAGCCGGCCGTGATGACGAGGCCGCCCAGGTAGGCGCCGAGGGAGTTGGCGATGTTGAACGCGGACTGGACGGACGCGGAGACCAGCGAGGCGCTGTCGGGGGCCTTGCTCATGATGTAGGTCTGCATGATCGGGCCGAGGCTGAAGCCGGCGACGCCGGCCGCGAAGAGCCCGAGGGCCGCGGTGATCTTCAGTGGGGCGGCGAGGGCGAACAGCGCCAGGACGACGGCCAGTACCGCCAGGGCGGTGTAGAGGCTGGGGACCAGGGCGCGGTCGGCGGCGCGGCCGCCGATGACGTTGCCCACCGTCATGCCCACGCCGAGCAGGACCAGGAGATAGCTGACCGAGGTGGCGGAGAAGCCGCTGGCCTCGGTCAGCAGGGGGGCGACGTAGCTGTAGACGGTGAAGATGCTGGCGAAGCCGACGGTGACGGTGCCCAGCGCCAGCCAGACGTCGCCGCGGCGGAACGCGGCGAGTTCGTCGCGGACGGAGGTGGGGGCGGCCTTCGGCTGCCGGGGGATCATGAGCGCGATGGCGATCACGCTGAGGACGCCGATGGCGGCGACGACCACGAACGCGGAGCGCCAGCCCAGCGTGGTGCCGAGGTAGGTGCCGAGGGGTACGCCGGCGATGTTGGCCAGGGCGAGGCCGAGGAACATCATCGACACCGCCTTGGCGGTGCGGTCGGCGGAGACCATGCCCGCGGCGACGACCGCGCCGACGCCGAAGAAGGCCCCGTGCGGCAGCCCCGCCACGAACCGTGTCACCAGCATGACCGGTTCGTTGGGGGCCAGCGTGGTGGTGACGTTGCCGATGGTGAACAGCGCCATCAGCGACAGCAGGGTGGTCTTGGCGGGCAGCCGCCGGGCGGCCAGGGTGAGCAGCGGGGCGCCGATGACGACCCCGAGGGCGTACGCCGAGACCAGGTATCCGGCGTCGGGGATGGAGACGTCCAGGTCGTGCGCGACGGTCGGCAGCAGGCCCATCACGACGAACTCGGTGGTGCCGATGCCGAAGGCGGCCAGGGTGAGTGCGGCCAGCGCTAGGGGCACGGGTCCTCCTGCGTGGAGCGGGCGGGGCGGCGGGGCGGGGTCCCGGCCGGGGCCGTGCGGGCCGTGCCGGGCCGGGACGCGGGGCCGCCGACGGGCGGTCAGGTGCGGGCGGGGCCGCACCATTCGGTCAGGGCGGCGCGCAGGCCCTCGCCGCTGACGGGCGCGTCACCGGCCCAGGCGGCGCAGCCGTCGGGACGGATGAGCAGCACGGCGGCCTCGGCGTCGGGGTCCAGGGCGGTGACGGCCCGTATGCGGTCGCTCCAGGGCTCCGCGGCGCGTACGGCGTCGGAGGTGCCGGTGAGGTCCAGCAGCAACGGGCGTCCGCCGCGCAGCAGTTCCGCCAGGCGTACGGTCCCGGAGTCGGTCTTGAGCTGCCGGTCGGCGACGAAGGTTCCGACGCGCGGGTCGTCGCTGCCGCCGTAGTGGATGTCGGTGCCGTAGATCGCGTCGGTCAGGTAGTTGTTGACGTCGTCGAACTCCATGAGGACGGTGAACAGCTCGCGCAGCGCGTCGACTTGAGAGCCCGGGCGCATCAGGGCGACCTGGGCGCGGGTGTTCTGCAGGACCCGCTCGGCGACCGGGCGGCGCTCGGATTCGTAGGTGTCCAGCGGCCCGGGGCGGCCCTGGCAGGCGGCGGCGAGCTTCCAGCCCAGGTTCACGGCGTCCTGGAGGCCCAGGTTGGCTCCCTGGCCGCCCGCGGGGAAGTGCACGTGCGCGGCGTCCCCGGCGAGCAGGACGCGCCCGTCCCGGTACCGCGCGGCCAGCCGGGTGCTGTCGGTGAACCGGGAGACGAAGCGGACGTCGGTGAACTCGATGTGCTCGCCGGTGACCCGGTGGACGGACTCGACCAGTTCCTCGGCGGTGGCCGGGGTCTCGGGCACCGGCCGGTCCCACTCGGTGGTGGAGATCCGGCCGTCGGGCATCCGCATGAACCAGCCGCGCTCGCGCCGCTGCCAGCCCATGGGCAGGCGGTCGACGTCGGTGATCGTGCCCAGCCCCATCCAGTTGACCAGCTGCGGTTCGGTGCCGGGGAAGCCGATGCCGGCCAGCTTGCGTACGGCGCTGCGTCCGCCGTCGCAGCCGACCACGAAGCCCGCCCGGATCACGCTGCTGCCCTGCTCGTCCAGGACCGTGACGGCCACCCCGTCGGCGTCCTGGTCGAGCCCCACGACCTCGGCGCCGTGGCGGACGACGGCCCCGGTCCCGGTCGCGCGGCGGGTCAGCACGGCCTCGGTGGCTTCGCGGGTCAGTGCCAATTCCTGGGGCTGTTCGGCGGTGACGGTGCCGCGGCCCAGTACGAACATTCCGGCGAAATGGCCGCGCGCCGAGGTGTTCGCCAGGCGGCGTCGGTACTCGTCCAGATTGGCCGTGTCCTTTTCGGCCGCGATGAAATCGGTGAGCAGATCGCGGCGGTCCATGATTTCGAGGGTACGGGCGTGGATCGTCAGCGTCCTCGGCTCGTTGGCGCCCGGTACGAGGCGCTCCACGACCAGCGTGGACACCCCGTACATCCGCAGCTCACAGGCGAGCATCAGCCCGACCGGGCCACCACCGGCGATGAGGACGTCGTAATCGTTGCGCTGCATGACCAGCACCAGCCGCCTATCTATGAATAAAAAAACACGCGGGAATTCCGGCTGCCCGGAATGCGGCTGCCGCCCGGGCCATTGTCTTTCAGTCCCCGCGGCGGAGTCGCCAATTCATCAGTATCGATCCCACGGTATCCGCGGCACCAGGCATCACAAAATGCAATTCCGATAAGGCAGCGTTGCCTTCGGCGGCAATTGGCTGGTACAGACCAACTCAGGAGGCGGTGGGCTCGTCCCGGTCGCCGCCGCGGTCGGCGTGCAGACTCTCGAAGACACCGCGGACACAGTGCCGGAACCAGGTGTGCGTGGGGTCGGCCTGGTGCCGGACGTGCCAGGACTGCGCGATGACGATGGGCGGCAGCCGCAGGGGGATCCGCACGGTGCGCAGGTCGAGGAGCCGGACGGCCTGGCGGCTCAGCTTCTCGGTGGCCAGCCCCACCAGGTCGGTCTGCGCCAGCATGTGCCAGGAGGCCACCCAGCTCGGTACGACGGAGACCACCTGCCGGTGCAGCCCGCGCTCGGCGAGGTGGTCGTCGATGGGCCCGGTGAGCCGGCCGCGCCGGGAGACGCTGATGTGCTGGGCGCCGGCGAACCGTTCCAGGGTCACCTCGCCGCGCAGCAGCGGGTGCCCGGCGCGGACCAGGGCCAGCACCCGGTCGACGACGAGCCGTTCGCTGTTGACCTCCCCGGAGGCGGAGTCGGCCACGCTGATCACCAGGTCGGTGCCGCCCTCCCGCAGCTTGGGGGTGCTGTCGCCGGAGTCCTCCGGCACGAACCGCACCGTGACGTTGGGCGCCTGGCGGTGGACGGCGCTCAGCAGCGGCTGGGCGAGCGCCCCGACCACCATGTCGTTGGCCTGCACGGTGAACGTGGCCTTCAGCGAGCCCAGCTCCGGCACACCGGTCTCCAGGAACATCCCCGTGGCCTGCTCGACCAGGGAGCGCACCTGCTCGCGCACGGCCAGGGCGCGCGGCGTCGGCACCATCTGCCGGCCGGCGCGGACCAGGAGCGGGTCGCCGAAGGCGCGCCGCAGCCGGGCCAGGGTCCGGCTCATGGTCGGGGTGGAGGTCCGCATGCGCTCCGCGGCGCCGGAGACGCTGCCTTCCTCCAGCAGGGCGTCCAGCGCGATGAGGAGGTTCAGGTCGACAGATTTCACCTGGCACAACCTCCGGTTATCAGGATTGATGTGGACGACAAGCCCTGCCCCGGCTTACTGTACAAGGAAAGTAGTTTGGCGCGTGGCATGAACCGAATTGCCACCATGCGGTCCACACGGCTTTTTCGCGCACCTCCAGTCGAATTTCACCCATGACTTTCAAAAGTTACGGCAAACCGCACAGCGCAGCGGGATACGTCGCCTCAGGCGACCATTCACCGGTGAAAAATCGCCCGCCGAGGGGCGGAATGGGGCAGATCGCCCCCGCCTCGGCCGATATTCACCTACGCGATCACCATGGAAAAGCAAAAGACGGCTAAAGCCGAGTCATGTCAGCCGGGCCGTTGGCGCCATATTTACGCTGAGATGGCGAGACGGGTGATCTCCGTCTCACCACAGTTGCCGGAACCGGAGAACACGGTAATGTTTTCGACGCTGTGGCCGACCGTGTGCCATTCCTTGCAGGCACTGTCGGCCGACGATGTTTTTTGGAAGGGTTCTGAGCAGGGAACGCTTAGCTCACCAGATGGGGGACCAAAAGGATGTCAGGCAAACCCGGACGAAAATTCACCATAAGTTCTCGCAGCGATTCCCTCTCCGTCAACCTTCCGTCCGGGCCGATCTCGAACTGTTCCTGCGGTGCTCCGGTCGCCCCCTACGTGGTCGTGCCGAACGGCGCCGCCGAGGCCGCCGACCGGGCACCCCGGGGGACGCCGGGAACGTGCGCGGGGCAGCCGCGGGCCACGGCGGGCACCGGTGGACAGGACCTGGTCCTGTGGCACATCCGCGAGGACCACAAGAAGGACCTCGCACACGTACCGTGCCTGGTCTCCACCTGGGGAACCGTCCTGGTCTGCCCGCGCGCGGCAAGGAGCGCGGGCGCACCGGAGGCACTGGCCGCACCGGCGCTCACCTATTTACCGGGCGGTGAACACCCGACGGCCGGAGCCGGCCGGGAAGGCGTTTCCGACCGGGAACGGGACATCATGAACGGCCTGTCGCGCGGTTTCACCAACACCGAGATCGCACAGGCGCTGTTCATCAGCGAGAAGACCGTCAAGAACCACATCAACCGGCTGTTCGCCAAGCTGGGGGCCCGCCACCGCGCCGAGGCCATGGCGATCTGGCTGGGTCTGGCCCGTACCGAGCAGCCGGACGAGCGGGCGGGCGTGGCGGTCGCGGCCGGCGACGGCCGGTGCGACCACGCGAACCGTCCCGCCGTGCCGTGGGAGGCGGACCGGGACCGCTGCAAGGTGTCCGCCTGAGAGAACAGACACCTGAGACAACGGACAACCGCCCGCGGGCGGCGCTCCGGCCGGGTGCCGGGGCGCCGCCCGCGCGGTCGGTCCGGGGCCACGGCCCCGTCGGCCGCCTCAGACCGTGGCCAGCCTCGGGAAGAGGATGGCAGCGGTCTCCCGGGCCGCCGCCCGCCGCTGCCGCTCGTCCAGCACCTCGGTACGGGCCAGCTCGTCGCGCCACCGGTACACCAGGTCCCGTGGGAAGAACGGCAGGTCGCTCCCGTACAGCAGGCGCTGTGGATCGGCGATGCGCAGCAGCGTCTCCAACTGCCGTGGCAGCACCGGCCCTGAGAGGTCGTAGTACAGCGAGCGCAGTGCGCCCAGCACGTCGATCCGGCTGCCCGGGAGCATGGCCGCGGCCAGGGCGTCCACCCGGTCGGCGAGCACGCCCAGCGTCGCTCCGGCGTGCGGCACGATCCACCGGATCCCGGGGAACTCGGCCAGCGAGCCCGACAGCACCAGGTCGATGACGGCCCGGGTGGTGTCGAAGGGGAATTCCAGCAGAGCGCTCGGCGGCCGGCGCACCCCCGGCACCTCCACGGTGGGCGCCGAGGTCGGGTGCAGCAGCACGGTGGCGTTCCGGCGGTCGAGTTCGGCCAGGACGGGCCGGAACGCGGGATCGCCCGGGTAGCGGCCGCCGTTGTTGGTGAACAGGACGTATCCGTGGACCTCCGGCCGGTCCGCCGTGGCCGCGATCTCCGCCGGCGCGGCGTCCGGGTCGGTGAGCGGCAGGCAGGCCAGCAGACCGAGCCGCCCTCCGGAGCCGGCGACGATCCCGGCGCTCTCGTCGTTGATCCGGCGGGCCAGGCCGGCGGCGCTCCGGGGGTCGCCGAAGTTCACCCCCGGCGAGGGGACGCTGACGGCCGCGGCGCTCACGCCCGTACGGTCCATGTCCGCCAGCGCCGTGTCGAGGGACCACTTCGGCAGGCCGGGCATGCCGTCCCGGTGGGCCGGCGGGGCCGCGTGCCAGGCGCGGTCGAAGGAGGGCGGCACCAGGTGGGCGTGGACGTCGATCCAGCCCGCGCCGGGCCGGTCGTGGCCGTGCCCGCCGCCCGAGCCGTCGTGTTCGTGGCCATGTCCGACCGCGCCGGGCTGTCCGTCGCCGTGCCCGGCGGAATCCCGCCCGGCGCGGCCCCCGCCCCGCCCCTCACTGACCGCCATGCGGAGTACCGTCCTCGCCGATGCCCAGCGCGGCACGCATGGTCTCCAACTCCCGTACGGACCAGTGCTCGACGACCCGGCCGCCGGCGATCCGCAGGATGTGGGCGGCCTGGACCCGCATCGCGCGACCGGTGGGCGGCTGCTCGCCGAACGGGCCGGTGTTGGTGCCGGTGACGATCTCGTGGACCAGGACCTTGTCGCCGTCCGCGAGCACGTGCTCGGTGTGGATCCGGACGTCGGGGAACGCGGTCTTGAAGCGGACCGCGGACTCCTTGAGGTTCTCCCGCTCGAACGCGTTGCGCCCGAACATCGGGCTGTGGTCGACCAGATCCTCGGCGATCAGCTCGTGGATCACCGGTACGTCGGCGTCCTGGAGCGCGGTGAACAGTCTGCGGGCGATGGCCGCGGTGTCCGTCATGGCGTGTCCGTCCTTCGTCTTCGTCCCGATGTCTTCGAGGCCGTACCCGGCCTCCGTCCGGCCCGCGGCCGCCGTCCCGCCCGCGTCTCGGACCGCTCCGGTGGCCGTCATCCGGCCGCCGCCTTCTTGCGCGGGGTCGGCTGCCAGCGCACCGGGTCGGGCTTGCCGACGGTGTTCTCCAGCCAGCCCGCTCCGGCGATCTCCAGGCGTACGGTGTCGCCGGGCCGCAGTTTGCGGCCCAGCTCCCAGCCACTGCCGCCCGCCACCGTGCCGGTGCCGATGACCTCGCCGGGAACCAGCGGCTCCGAGCGGGAGGCGTAGCTGAGGATCTCCTCGATGCTCCACACCAGCGAGCCGCTGTTGCCGCGGGACCACTCCTCGCCGTTGACGTGGGCGGTCATCGTCAGGTCCGTCAGGTCGAGTTCGTCGGTGGTGACCACCCACGGGCCCACCGCGGTGGAGAAGTCCTTGCCCTTGGCGGGGCCGAGCCGTCCCTCCATCTCGTACCGCAGCAGGTTGCGGGCGCTGAAGTCGTTGAAGACGGTCACGCCGAACAGGGCGCCGCGGGCCGTGCCGGGCGTCAGGTCACGGGCCGGACGGCCGATGACGAGGCCCAGTTCGAGCTCGTAGTCCAGGTGCTCGCAGCCGGCCGGCCAGACCACCTCGGCGCCGGGGCCGACCAGCGTCGAGGGGTTGATCTTGAAGAAGAGCGGGACCTCGAACCACACGTCGGGCGCGGTGGCCTCGTGGTTCTTGAAGGCGTTGAAGTCCCGCAGCACGGGCGGGTCCACCGGCGGCAGCCAGTCCACCTGCGTCATGGGAATGCCCGCGGCCGGGTCGGCCTCCGCCAGTACCCGGCGGGCCGCCTCGGCGAAAGCGGGCCCGGTCTCCAGCGCCTCGGTCAGGCTGCCGGGGAACTGCGCCGCGGCCAGCCGGGCCGCCCGGCGCGCCGAGGCACCGGCATCGACGAGCCTGCGCCGCTCCTCGGCGGCCAGGTCGAGCACCGTGTGGGTCTCCGGGTGCACCGACACCAGCCGGGGCACCGGCCCGTCCACGCCGTCCCGCAGGATGCGTCCGATCTTCATGCCGTTCTCCTCGTACGAGAGTGGTGTGCGAAAGTGCGCCGTCAGGCATCAGCGGTCGGCCGACAGCCGTCAGGCCCGGCAGCCGTCAGGCCCGGCAGCGCAGCGGCCGGCCCGCGAAGGCCGTCATCATCGGCGCGATCTCCTTGCGCTGGAGCGGCGTTCCGACCGGCTCGCCGTCCATCTCCGAGTACGTCCGCGCGATGTTGGCCACCAGGCGTTCGCTGTCGTTCCAGGCGGCGTACGCGCCCAGGTCCACCGCCCGGGCGGCTTCCAGCGGGTTCAGTCCGCGGGCGCGCCCCTTACGGGCGGCGTCCTCGACGAAGTCGAAGTACTCGTCGGCGGCGTCGAAGACCTCGGGGCCCGCGAGCGGGCCGTGGCCGGGGACCACCACCTCGGGCCGCAGCGCGCGCAGGGTCCGCAGCGCGGCACGGATGCCGGACAGGGAGCCGTCGGTGATCACCGGCGTGCAGCCGTTGAAGATGATGTCCCCGACGAAGAGCACCCGCGGCCCGGGGAGCCACACCACCACGTCGCCCAGTGTGTGGGCCGGGGCGACCGGGATGATCTCCGCCGTGAGGCCGCCGAGCTGGAGCGTCAGACGGTCCTCGCACAGCACCGTCGGCGGGCGGACGCTGATGTCGCCCCACTCCACGGTGTCGAAGTACGGGACCACGGCCAGGCCCTCGCTGAGGATCTTGTCGCGGCAGTACGGGTGGCCGATGACGGCGGCCTCGGGGAACTGACAGTTGCCGAAGGTGTGGTCCCCGTGGTGGTGGGTGTTGACCACGTACCGCACCGGCGCGTCGCTGACCCGCGCGGTCTCCTCGCGCAGTCTCGCGGTCCGCCGCTCGGTGAAGCAGGTGTCGACCAGCAGGACGCCCTCGTCGGTGGCGATCACTCCGCTGTTGTTGAGGCCCCAGCCCCAGTCGGGCTGGGTGAAGGCGTAGACGTGGTCGGCCACCGGGGACAGCCGCCCCAGTTCGGCCGTGTCCCGCGGCTCTTCCGCCGTCGCGCAGCAGGTCGCCGCCACGGGGTCGTGGGCTTCGACGCTCATGCCGCCCCCGCCCGTACGCCGTCGGCCAGCAGCCGTGTTCCGGCGGTGAGAGCCGCGCTCACCGCGGCCACCCGCACGCCGAGCAGCCGGCAGGTTTCCAGGTCCGACTTGTGCAGGCCCTCGTCCCCCAGGTCGGCGGGGGACTGCGCGCCGGCGCCGAGGAAGAGGCCCAGGCGGTTGGGGGTGTCCATGGTGTCGGTACTGGCGCTGAAGCCCGGCTTGAGGCCGAGGTTGACCCAGTGCATCCCGTGCTGGGCGGCCAGGATGGTCAGTGCCTGGAGCACCTGGAGCTTGTCGCCGCTCAGGCAGCCCGAGTTGGTGAAGCCCGCCGCGACCTTGTCCTGCCACACTCCGTCCAGCCAACGGCGCGAGGTGGCTTCGGCGAAGGCCTGGAACTCCGACGAGACGTTGCCCATGTAGGTCGGGCAGCCGAAGACGATCGCGTCGGAGGCGTCCAGCAGGCGCCAGCCGTCCTCGTCGAGACGGTCGACCGCGATCAGATGGGCCTGCGCCCCGGCCTCCAGCGCGCCGTCTGCCACGGCCGCGGCCAGGACGGCCGTGTGGCCCTGGCGTGAGTGGTGGGCAATGCTGACAGTTGATTCCGGTGTGTGCGGCATGACGGTTTCCTTGGTCGTGGGTGGGCCGGCGGTGGTGGGTGAGCCGGCGGCCGGGGCGGGCCGGTCCGTCGAGGGCCTGCGGGGCCGCCTCACGCCTGGGCGAGGTGCCGGGCCGTCAGGGAAGCGGCGAAGTCCGTCAGCAGGTCCCGGCTGCCGGTCCCTCCGATGGCGGAGCCGTACACGGCGAAGTCCGGGCGGACCAGTACGCAGTCGGCGGCGAGTTCGGCCAGCCAGTCGCCGTACGCTCCCGTGACGTCCGTGACCGGGGCCGCGGAACCCTCAGGGCCCACATGGGCGACGGTCACGCCGGCCGCGTCCAGCACGGCGCGCAGTTCCGGCGCCAGGGAGGAGACGGCGGCGACGGCCTCGGCGGAGCTGGTGAGCAGGACGAATCCGTGCCCGACGACCTCGTCGAACATCCCCTGGCGGCCGCCGGCCCGGACGTCCGCCTGGATGCCGGGCCGGCCCGCCGTCGGGTCGCCGCCCCGGGCGAACGCCCGGGGGCCGGGCCGCTGGGCGGGGACCGGGCGCAGCGCGGGGTCGGCCAGCTGGGCCCGCATCGTGGCGTTGCGGTGCTCGATCTGCTCCGGGTCGAGGACGATGCACGGCTCGCCGACCTGCCGCGCCTGGTCCATGCAGCTCTGTACGTCGTCCTTGCGGTCGGCCGTGTAGGTGTCGAGGACCGAGGCGTCGGCGGCGCCGCGGTACAGCAGGTCCAGCCGCCAGGCCAGCGCCGCGGCGTCGCGCATGCCCGAGCACATGCCCTGCCCCGCGAACGGCCACATGGCGTGGGCCGCGTCACCGGCCAGGAAACAGCGGCCGGCCTGCCAGGTCTCCGCCATCAGCTCGCGGAAGGCGATCACCGGCCGGCGCAGCAGCGTGAAGTCGTCGGGCCCGCCCCACGGGGAGAGCAGTTCCCAGGCCCGTTCCTCGGTGAAGTCCTCGGCGGCCTCGTGGTCGAAGAGCTGGAACTCGAAGCGGCGGTGGGCGGCGCCCAGACGGAAGAGGCAGCCGGGCCGCTCGGGGTCCAGGAAGTGCCCGTTCTCGAAGGCGAAGGACATCGGGTGCTTCTCCTCGACGTCCAGCACGAGCCGGCGGGGACCGCCGCCGCCGCGGGTGACGGCGATGCCGAGCGCCTCGCGGACGAAGCCGTCCGCACCGTCGGCGCCGACCAGGTGGCGGGCCCGTACGGTACGGCGTTCACCGGTGGCGGAGTCGGCCACGGTCAGCGTCACGCCGTCCGCGTCCTGCGCCAGCGCCACGGCCTCGGTGCCGAAGTGGACCGCGGCCGAGGGACAGTCCCGCACCCGGCGGTCGACGGCGGCTTCGAGACGGGGCTGGTAGAAGCTCCAGTGCTCGCGCCAGCCGTGCCGGCCGATGCCGCTCCAGTCGAAATGGCGCAGGAGTTCACCGCCGAATGCCGCGGTCCTGGTGTCGTACGTGTCCCAGCACACGGCGCCTTCACGGATCTCCGCGCCCGCACCGATCTTCTCCATGAGCCGCATGATCTCGTCATCGATATGGATGGCGCGCGGCGAGCAGGCGATGCCCGGCTGTTTCTCGAAGGCGGCGACTTTGTACCCGGACTGTCCCAGCAGGGCGCTCAGCACTTGTGCCACCGGGCCGTAACCGACCACGGCCACGTCACAGATTTCCACCGTGTCCCCTTGCCTCCTCGAATGCAGCACGAAATGGCCCGTCTTTCACGCAGCCTTCCAGGTGCGCCCGGAGCGAGACAGGGTCTCAGGGCCCAAAGAGCCGCCGAGGTGACGAAACACCACGTCACAGGGGTGTGTCCGGGTCATGGGCCAGGAGTGGCCACGGCCGGGCACACAGAATCCGTGCCGCCTGACAACATTTCCCCGTTGGGCCCCCGGACCCTTCCAGCAGCCACCGCGACACCGTCAGCATTCAGGAACACGTAGCGGACATCCGCAATTCAAGACGGTAAGGCTTAGGGGGATTCGAGCATGCTGCCGCCAAGGCGCGTAGTGATCACCGGAATCGGCGTGGTGGCCCCGCGTGGAATCGGTGTCAAGAATTTCTGGGAAACCTTGACGAGCGGGCGGAGCGCCACCCGGAACATCACCGCATTCGACGCCACCGGCTTTCGCTCACGCATAGCGGCCGAGTGCGACTTTCGGCCCGAGGAGAACGGGCTCACCGAGGAACAGGCACAGCGCATGAGCCGCTCCTCCCAGTTCGCCCACGTGGCCGCCCGGGAGGCCCTGGAACAGTCCGGTCTGGAGGTCACCGACCGGGTCGCGGCCCGGATGGGCGTCGCCCTGGGCAGTGCCGTGGGCTCGGTACGCGAACTCGACCGCGCCTACCGCGACATCAGCGGGGACGGCGCCTCCTGGGAGCTGACGCCGGGCAAGGCCGGCCCGTACCTGGCGGACTACAACACCCCCAGCTCGCTGGTCCGGGAGATCGCCTGGCTCACCGGCGCCCAGGGCCCGGCCGCCATGATCTCCGCGGGCTGCACCTCGGGGCTGGACTCCGTCGGGTACGCCTGCGACATCCTGCGCGAGGGCAGCGCGGACGTCGTGATCGCCGGGGCCACCGACGCCCCCATCACGCCCATCACCGTGGCCTGCTTCGACGCGATCAAGGCCACCTCCGCCAACAACGCGGACCCCGGCCACGCCTCGCGGCCCTTCGACCGCGACCGTGACGGGTTCGTGCTCGGCGAGGGGGCCGCGGTCTTCGTCCTGGAGACCGCCGAGCACGCCCACGCCCGCGGCGCCCAGGTCATCGCCGAGGTCGCGGCGTTCGCCGCCCGGTGCAACGCCCACCACATGACGGCGCTGCGCCCGGACGGCCGGGAGATGTCCGCCGCGATCGACTCCGCGCTGGCCACCGCGCGGATCGCCCCGGAGGCCATCGACTACATCAACGCCCACGGCTCGGGCACCAAGCAGAACGACCGGCACGAGACGGCCGCGTACAAGCGCAGCCTCGGCGACGCCGCGCGCACCACACCGGTCAGCTCCATCAAGTCCGTGATCGGCCACTCCCTGGGCGCGATCGGCTCCATCGAGCTGGCGGCCTGCGCCCTGGCCATCGAGCACGGCGTCATCCCGCCCACGGCCAACCTGCACACCCCCGACCCGGACTGCGACCTGGACTACGTGCCCCTGGAGGCACGCGAGCAGCGGGTCGACGTGGCCCTGAGCGTCGGCAGCGGCTTCGGCGGCTTCCAGAGCGCGGCCGTACTCGTCAAGGAAGGCGCCAACCGATGAACGCGGAACACCGGACAGCACACGGACCGGCGGCCACCGGGCCCCGTGCGGTGACCGACGACGAACTGCCGGTCGTCACCGGCGTCTCCGTAGCCGCCCCCAACGGGCTGGGTACCGAGGACTTCTGGACCGCGACCCGCAAGGGCGTCAGCGGGCTCGGCCCCATCACCCGCTTCGACGCCTCCTCCTACCCGGTCCGGGTCGCCGGTGAGATCGACGGTTTCGAAGCCCGGGAGCACATCCCCAGCCGGCTCCTCCCGGCCACGGACCGCGCCACCCAGCTGTCCCTGGCCACCACCGAGTGGGCGCTGCACGACGCGGACCTGGACCCCGCCGCCTTCGAGGAATTCGCCGGTTCGGTGGTCACCGCCAACGCCGTCGGCGGGGTGGAGTTCATCCAGCGGGAGCTCCAGAGCCTGTGGAGCAAGGGCCCCCGCTACGTCACCGCGTACATGTCCTACGCCTGGTTCTACGGCGTCAACACCGGCCAGGTCTCCATCCGCCACCAGCTCAAGGGCCCCAGCGGCGTGGTGGTCACCGGGCAGGTCGGCGGCATCGACGCCCTCGCCCAGGCCCGGCGGCGGCTGCGTTCCGGGCAGCGGTTCGTGGTCGCCGGCGGCGCCGACGCCCCGGTCTGCCCGTACGGCCTCACCGCCGCCATGACCGCCGGAAACCTGAGCACCGGCGCCGACCCGGCCACCGCGTACGCCCCGTTCGACGGCTCCGCCCGCGGCCACGTGCCCGGTGAGGGCAGCGCCATGATGATCGTGGAACCCCTCGGCGCCGCCCGCGAACGCGGTGCCCGGAACATCTACGGCGCCATCACCGGCTACGGGTCCACCTTCGACCCGCACCCGGCGACCGGACAGCCGCCGACGCTGGCCAGGGCCGCCCGGATCGCCCTGGACGACGCCGGCCTGGCCCCGCAGGACATCGGCGCGGTCTTCGCCGACGGCGCCGCCGAGGCCGGCGCCGACCGGGCCGAGGCCGCCGCCATCGTCGACCTGTTCGGCCCGGGGCGGGTGCCGGTGGCCCTGCCCAAGACCATGACCGGGCGGATGTACGGCGCCGGTGCCGCGGCCGATGTCGTCAGCGCCCTGCTGGCCATCCGCGACGGAGAGATCCCGCCGGCGGTCGGCACCGGCGGCCTCGCCGAGGAACTGGGCCTGGACCTGGTACTCGGCGGCCCGCGTCCGGCGGCACTGGACCACGTGCTGGTGCTCGCCCGCGGAGACGGCGGCTTCAACTCCGCCGCGGTGGTCTCGCGGGTCTCCTGACCGGCCCCCACCGGCCTGCCCGGGCGGCCCGGCCCTCACCGGCCTGCACCCATGTGCCCGGCCCACGGCACCACGACCTTCACGTTCCTCACCGAAAGGACCCAGACATGACCTTCACCCTCGGCGGGCTCCGTACCATCCTGCGCGACTGCGCCGGCGAGCCCGAGAACGGCGACCTCGACGGCGATGTCGCCACGCTCACCTTCGAGGACCTCGGCTACGACTCCATCGCCCTGCTGGAGACCCTCTCCCGTATCGAGCAGGAACTCGGGGTGGCGGCGGACGAGGCCCCGATGGACGAACTGACCACCCCGCAGGCCCTCGTCGACTACGTCAACGGCCAGCTGGCCCGGGTCACGGCCGCCGCGTGATCGCCGGGCGGGCCGGCGCTCCACCCGGCCCGCCTCGTACGTCCGGCACCATCGCGGCCGGACGCCGCGGCGACGCACCGGCCCAGGCGCGTCGCCGCGGCACCGGCCCGCCGCTCGCCCACCACCAGCGGAGCACCTTCGGGCCCACTTCTGGTTCACACGGACGGGGACAACGCATGATGCAGGAATCTCTCAGCGAGCTCAGGGACAAACGCCGGGCGGCGGCCGACGGCCCGGACCCACGCGCCACCGAGCGCCAGCACGCCAAGGGAAAACTGACGGCCAGGGAACGGATCGGCCTCCTCCTGGACGACGGTTCCTTCCAGGAGGTGGAGCAGCTGCGCCGCCACCGGGCCGCCGGCTTCGGCCTGGAGCACAAGAAGCCGTACACCGACGGTGTGATCACCGGCTGGGGCACGGTGTTCGGCCGGACCGTGTTCGTGTACGCCCATGACTTCCGGATCTTCGGTGGCGCCCTCGGCGAGGCCCACGCCGACAAGATCCACAAGCTGATGGACCGGGCCATCGCCGCGGGCGCGCCACTGGTGTCCCTCAACGACGGCGCCGGGGCCCGCATCCAGGAGGGCGTGACCGCCCTGGCCGGGTACGGCGGCATCTTCCAGCGCAACACCAAGGCGTCCGGCGTCATCCCGCAGATCAGCGTGATGCTCGGCCCGTGCGCGGGCGGCGCCGCCTACTCCCCGGCGCTCACCGACTTCGTCTTCATGGTCCGCGACACCTCGCAGATGTTCATCACGGGCCCCGACGTGGTCAAGGCGGTGACCGGCGAGGAGATCACCCAGAACGGCCTGGGCGGCGCGGACGTGCACGCCCGGACCTCCGGTGTGGCCCACTTCGCGTACGACGACGAGGAGACCTGCATCGAGGAGGTCCGCTACCTGCTCTCGATGCTCCCGCAGAACAACCGGGAGCTCCCCCCGTCCGAGCCCTGCGCCGACGACCCCGGCCGCACCACCGAGATCCTGCGCGACCTGGTGCCGGCCGAGGGGAACCAGCCGTACGACGTGCGGGAGGTGGTGGCCGAGATCGTGGACGGCGGCGACTACTTCGAGATCAGCGCCACCTGGGCGCAGAACATCGTGTGCGCGCTGGCCCGGCTCGACGGACAGGTCGTGGGCGTGGTGGCCAACCAGCCCCGCGCCATGGCCGGCGTCCTGGACATCCACTCCAGCGAGAAGGCCGCGCGCTTCGTCCAGTTCTGCGACTCCTTCAACATCCCGCTGGTGACCCTGGTGGACGTGCCCGGCTTCCTGCCCGGCGTGGACCAGGAGCACGGCGGCATCATCCGGCACGGCGCGAAGCTGCTGTACGCGTACTGCAACGCCACGGTGCCGCGGATCTCGGTGGTGCTGCGCAAGGCGTACGGCGGCGCGTACATCGTCATGGACTCGCGTTCCATCGGCGCGGACGTCTCGCTGGCCTGGCCGACGAACGAGATCGCGGTGATGGGCGCGGAGGGCGCCGCCAACGTCATCTTCCGCAAGCAGATCGCGGCGGCGGACGACCCCGAGGCGATGCGCGCCCAGATGGTCAAGGAGTACAAGTCCGAGCTGATGCACCCGTACTACGCGGCCGAGCGCGGCCTCGTCGACGACGTGATCGACCCCGCCGACACCCGGCAGGTCCTCATCGGCTCGCTGGCCATGCTGCGCGGCAAGCACGCCGGACTGCCGAGCCGCAAGCACGGCAACCAGCCCCAGTGACGTCTTCATCGAGGAGTGCGCCTGTGACCGTCGATGCCGCCAGTACCGCTGATGCCGCCGAAGGGCCTCTGCCGCGGGCGGAGAGCCTGTTCCGTATCGTGCGCGGCCGTCCCAGCGGCGACGAGATCGCCGTACTGACCGCCCTCCTCCTCACCCGTGGGCGCGACCACCGGGACGCGCCGTCCCGGCCCGCCCCGGCTGCCCCGCCGTGGGGCGCCGGTGACCTCGGCCGCCCGTACCGCTCCCCGGCAAGCTGGCAGCGCTGATCCCTTCCGCCTCCCGGACACCCCGCAGCCCTCAGCTCACCGCCCTCGTCCCTCCTCCCCCTCCGCCTCCCTCCGGCCCAGAAAGGCTGACCACGTCGTGCGCAAGGTGCTCATCGCCAACCGAGGCGAAATCGCTGTCCGCGTTGCCCGGGCGTGCCGGGACGCCGGAATCGGGAGTGTGGCCGTCTACGCCGACCCCGACCGCGACGCCCTGCACGTACGCGCGGCGGACGAGGCCTACGCACTGGGCGGTGACACCCCGGCCACCAGCTACCTCGACATCACCAAGGTCCTGACCGCCGCCGCCGACTCCGGCGCCGACGCCATCCACCCCGGCT